>DATLZU010000033.1:0-6480 GCA_035573855.1 Nitrospiraceae bacterium | reverse complement strand
GCACCTGGACCTCCGTCAGCTTCTTCAAGGTCTCCGCGATCCACTTCATTTGATTCCCTGCCTCGAAGACCACCAGCTTGGCGCCGACCCCGATCTGCTGCATGAGGGCCCGCAGGCCGGCCCGCGTCGCCTGACCGCTCCCCTCAAACGCACGCTGCTTGCGCTCCGTCAGCGCGTAGGCCACCAGGCTCTTGCCACTGACATCCAATCCCACGTACAGCATGTCTTGCCCCCTTTCGTTGGTGGTTCCAACCCTGACAGTCGGCCCATCAGGCCTCGACTGTCAACCAATTGGAAGGGAGCCTATTCATAGAATCTCCTTTTCGGTCAGCCTGCAGATTGCGCCAGACGGACGATCGGCTTGATGGTGATGCCTTTCTCGCTGTCCTCCGCCGCTTGGTTGATCTGGTCGAGGTCGTAGAACTTCACGAGCTTGTCGAAGGGGAAGCGTCCCTGCTGGTGGAGTTCGACGAGACTCGGGATGAAGAGATCCGGCACGCTGTCACCTTCGATGATGCCGATAATCCGCTTGCCGGCCGTCATGACCCCGTTCACGTCGAAACTGGCTTCGGTGCCCAAGGCCGGCGCTCCCACAATGCCACAGGTACCGCGTATCGCCAGCGCATCGATGGCCTGACGCAGCACGGCGGGACGTCCGCTGGATTCGAGCGAGAAGTCGGCTCCACCGCCGGTGATCTTCCGCACCGCTTCAACCGGATCGGTTTCGCGGCTGTTGACGGTATGGGTCGCGCCGAGTTCTTTGGCCAAGGCGAGCCGCGACGGGACCACGTCCGCGGCGATAATGGTGGTCGCGCCGGCAACGCGGGCCGCCATCACGGCGCTCAAGCCGACGGCGCCGCCGCCGAACGCTGCGAAGCTGCTGCCGGGGCCGACCTTCAGTGCGTTCATCACGGCTCCCGCGCCGGTTTGAATGCCGCAGCCGAGAGGGCCGAGTAATTCCAGCGGTGCAGTGGTCGGTACCTTCACGGCATTGCGCTCATGGGCAAGGGTGAAGGTCCCAAACGACGACTGGCCGAAGAAGTGGTCATGGACCGATCCCCTGGCGTCATACGTGGCGGTGCTCCCATCTTCACGCGCGCCCCCGAAATTGAGCGCGTAGAAATTCGCGCAGTAGGTCAGGTCGCCGTTCAGGCACGGTTTGCAATGGCCGCACCACATGTAGGTCAGCACGACATGATCGCCGGGTCTAAGCTTCTTCACATGGCTGCCGACCAGTTCGACGACGCCGGCGCCTTCATGGCCGAGCACAACCGGCATCGGAACTGTGTAGAGCTGATCGCGCGCTACCATGTCGGTGTGACACATGCCGGTCGCGACGACTCTGACGAGGATTTCGTCGGGGCGCGGCTCTTCCAGCCTGAGCGTGTCAATCTCGAACGGCCCGCCTTTCTGGCGGACAACGGCGGCTTTGATGTGTCTGGTCGGTGTGCTCGTCATGGCGTGTTCCTTCATGCCGTCAGGTTATCGGATGCCAGATTTCCCCGGCGCCAGGATTCCATTGGGATCCAGCGCCTTCTTGAGCGTTTTATGGACGTGCCGCTGGACCGGCCCGTAAGTCTGCGCCACCTTATCCATAAAGACCGTGTTCACGCGATAGGTCCCGTAACCCTCCGCTGAAAACTGGGTGATCAGCTCGTCAAAGCACTGGTACGCCGCCTTCATCATGGCGGGGTCGGTGCGGTCATACAGCACGTCCACGATGTGGTGCATGTCCCGCATGCCGACGATGAACTCGCCCGAATAGTCCAGTCCATACTTGGTCAAGATGCGCTTGGCCATGGCCATCTGTTTGAGCGTTTCGCTCCCGCGCGCCTGCGAGACCGGCGCGAACCACATGGAGCCTCCGCCGCCGCGCCAGTTGTAGAGGGCGAATTCCTTGAGGGTCATGTCGCCGCGCATCAAGGCCGCGCGATATTGAAAAGCCGGATCCTCGCCCGCCTCTTGTTCCGTGAGGATTTTGGCCTTGCCGGACTTGCCGAACGCGGCGGTCACGATCTTCCAGTTCACCTCGATCTGCTCCGGCGTCCCATACAACGCCGCGTACACATTCCACACGCCCAATTTGTGATCTTTCATGATCTGCCGCACGGCCTCATCCGAAATGGCGCCGGGGCCGGTCACATAATCGCTCCGCCTGGCCTTCGTCGGCGCTTCGTACAGCGCATGGGCGATCACGACCGCATTGGGGATGACGCCGCCGATACGGAGCGGCCGGATCGTCTCGACGATTTCCACGATGTCATCTTCCTGTTCATACTGGATGACAAACGGCTTGAAGGCCGGAGGCGCCGGCATCAACCAGAATCCGAACTTCGTCACGATGCCGTAGTTGGACTGCGTAAAGATGCCGTCCAGGTAGGGCCCGTATCCCCATTTGAACACCTGCCAGGTATTGGACTTCGGCAAGGAGCCCATGCCCGTGCGCAACACTTCGCCGTTGGCGAGCACGACTTCCATGCCGCAGGCAAACAGAAAATGCTCCCCATAGGGCGTGTACCCGACACCACGGTCCAGGGTATTGCCGGTCGGTCCGGCAATGGCCGATGGTGCCGGTACAGACAACCACAAGGGATATTTATGCTCCTGGATGTAATCGTAGAGCTGCTTGTACGTCACACCCGGCTCAACCAGCGCGAAACAGAGATCGGGATCGACTTCAAGAATCCGGTTCATCCGCTTGAGATCGAGCACCACCTGGCCTCGCTCCGCCGGAGCCGCCGAGCCGTACCCGAAGTTCCGCCCAGTCGAGATCATCCAGATCGGGACTTTATACTTATTGCAAATGCCGACGATCTTCTGAATCTGCTCGACCGTCGTGGCCAGGAGGGCGGCGGAGGGTGTATGGTCCGCATCCGGAACCGGCATCATGGTCTTGATGTAAGGAGCAAGCTGCTCCGCCGTCACGAGAACGGAGTCCTGGCCTACCGCCCGCCTGAACTCCGCGAGCGCCGCCGTGAATGTTTTCTCCGAGACGCCCTTCGGTAACGCGATAAATTTGCTGGCCATGCATGACCTCCTGTGGCCTAAACATCCATCACAAACGAGACGAAGCGCACGCCGCCCCGTCTTCGACCGGGACCGTCCGTTCGATGGACGAACGCGCGGGCAGAACAGGCTTCCTGGACGGACTGCATCCCGAACGCCGATGCCGCCACGGCATAGCCCACGGATTCCACCCAGTGCGGAGACCGCCGCGAAACCGATTCCCGCTTGCTGACGTGCGGGGGTATCGACGTCCAGCCTTCGGAATCAGCAAGGGCCAGTGCTCGACATGCCTCCGAGACAGAGAATCCAGAGCAGTGCAGATGCATCGCTTCAGACCCGGCAGACCGATAGGAGGAGAACCCCGGCGCAGACCATCCAGTCAACTCGCCCGCGGCGGATGATTCGCTGAGAAAACCTTCTGTGATCGAAAAGCTTTCACCCGCACCGATGAGTTGCGAAGCAAGAAGTCCGCCGACACCCTGTGCGGGCGAGGCCGCGAGCCACGTATGTCGAAACGGAAGATCGTCGTCATTGCCAGAGGCATGAGACCCGACTGAAAGCAGCCGCCCTCCGGCTGACCTTGCCAGCTCCTGAAAGACCGCCGCACTCGCATCGTCCATCGCGGCGATCCACCGCGCTCCACTGGAGCGTTCCAGCCACTCGACCAACTGATCGGGATAGGATAGAAGCCCGCCGGCTACCTTCACAGTCCGGGGCTCGTCAATCCCCATATCCCTACAGACTGCCCGGACACCTTCCGCAAATGCATCGTCCACGGCGCTATCTCCCAAGAACAGCATGCACCGCTTGGCGCTTCGGGTCGGCTGGGCCGCAAGCGCCCAGGACGGAGCCCCCATCGCCATTAGGGCTCCGCCCGCCAACAAACCTTTCATGAGGCTGCGTCGATCGATATCCATGGCGTGAGCCCTCCCTACCGGTTGCCTGCGGCTTTCGACACATACTCCGCCACCTTCGCCAGCGACTCGTCATCGATCTCTGCTGTGCGAAAGGCGGGCATGGCTCTGTTGCCGTGTCGAACTATGAACGTGATATAGGTCGGATCGAGCCCGCGACCCCGAATCGTCGGCCCGACGTTGGCTTCGTGGCAGAAGGCGCAGACTTTGGCATAGACTTCGGCTCCGTCTTTCCAGACGAAGCCCGACTCCGGAGTCTCTTTGGGCGCGGCTCCTGCGGCACCCACAAAGCTTTCCACCGAGATCACCGCCGCTATCATCAACGCCATCGCCGTCCATGTCGTGGTGATCGCTCCCATATGAATCTCCTCTTCGTCCAAACGGGTTCTGAAACCGGGCTCACTTGCGGAGGGTCAGCACGTATGCCAACACATCGTCGATCTCGCTTGCCGAGAGCTGCGACTTCCACGCCACCATGGCTGTGTTGGGTTTTCCGTTCTCGATGGTGCTACGCAGTTCGTCGGCCGACTTTTTCTTGCTTTCCGCGTTCGTAAAGTCGGCGGCAGGTGGCTTCAGCTGGGGGCCGATAGGCCCATCGCCTTTGCCTTGCGGCCCATGGCAGGTAATGCACTTCGCCTGATAGATCGCCTGGCCTTTGGCAGGGTCGCCCGCGGCGTACACGGCTTGGTCGATCGGCCCCGCCAGAGAGACGCTCGCCGAGCAGGCGAACAGGGCGACTCGAAGAGTGGTTTGTCGCATGGTTGTCCTCCACGATTCGGTTCGCCGACCAAGGCGAGTCTGCGCCAAACGCCCCTGATCATGCAAGGGCGCCTCGTCGCACGGTTGCGATCAGAGCCTCTTGTGGGAGCCGTCGCAGAAAGGCGCGGTCGTGGTGTGTTTGCACTGGCACAGGGCCACCTGCTTCTTCTCAGTCATCGTGAATTCCACCGGCGTGAAGCTCGTGCCTTGATGGGAGCCGTCGCAAAATGGCTGCGTGTTCGACCGGCCGCACCGGCACCAATAGTAGGTGCCTGGCTCCAACGACAATACCGCCGGCTGCGTGGTTGCAATCCTCGGCGTTTCCATCGTGCTTTCTCCTTTGTTTGGCCGACCCACCGCATCGGCTCGCCTGCGCCGTCTGCGAAGCTGACCACGGCCTCACGGCTGTCATGGCCGTGAGGCCGTCCCGTGACGCCTTTACTGCGCCAATCTCACGTCGATGACATTGCCCTGCTCGTTCAGCTCCACCACGATATTGGAGCCGTCCGCGATCGGCTTGGTCTTCACTTCCATCCGATCCAGCGGAAATTCCTTCACCCCTTCCGGCGTCGCAAGCTTGACCAGGTTCTTGTTGGGCCCCGTGCGGATCAGCTTGCCGAAGATCAGGCGGTGGGTCCCCGGCGTCGCTTTGTCTTTTCCATGCACGTCGATGACCATGCCCTCTTCATTGATCCAGAGGGAGACATGGTCCCCGACCGCCGCATCGGCCGGCGCATACTTCTTCATGAGCCGGTACTGGGCGGCCGGCGTCTTCACGTAGACCAACGCCTCATCCATCTTGGTGACCGTTCCATCGACTTGGATGACGTACCCGGGCTTGGTGCGCGGGTGTACGTCAAATTCCATTTCCACGGTGAACCGGTGGATATCGATGACTTTCCCCGCTTCGTTCAGCTCGATGGTAACCGGTTCGCCTTCCTGAAACGCGGACAGCTTCGATCGGCCCGCTTGCACGTCGAACGTCTTCTCTCCTTCCGGCGTCCAGAGCTTGATCGCTTTGTGGTCCGGCGACGTGTACTTCAGATCGCCGGTCACGAACCGGTGCGCATGCCGCTTGTCTCCTTTGCGGTGGACGTCGATGACGGCGTTGTTTTCGTTCACGGTCATTTCGACTTCTTCGCCGACTTCCAGGCCCTCCGGCGTACGGGACGACGCGATCCGCATCGTGCCCCACGGAGTCTTCACGGTCGTCACTCCGCTTTCGACCTTCGAGACGACCCCGCTCACGTGCATGTGAGACGACCTCGCCCCAGGCTTCCCGCCTTGATCGGCGAAGGCGGACGGCCCCGTCATCGCCAGACTCGCCACCAGTGTACTCATTACCAACGTCGTGTGCATTCGCATCGCGTCCCTCCTTTGTGAAATGTCGTCCGTCTCGGTCATGTATTGTGTCAACAGTGCTTTCTCGCTACCAGTCTCGTTAAGGCCAGTTCCATCCTAGACGCTTCAACCTAACTGCCCCTCCGTAATGTCCTGGATGAGCGATCTCGTAAAGCATCCCGTCGCGCGCAGTTCGGCCCCTTCTTGCGACAGATCTTTCAGCAGGTCCTTGCCATCGGCTCCCGCAGCTCCCGTACCGCCCCCTCCACCACAGGCACGGCCCGGGGCAGGATCCCCGCGCCGCGCCAACTCCACCAGCTTCTTCGCATCCACCCGATCCGTCTTGCCCCGACTCTCGGTGATCCACTTCACCTCGTTCGGATGCACCACATGCACCTGGACCTCCGTCAGCTTCTTCAAGGTCTCCGCGATCCACTTCATTTGATTCCCTGCCTCGAAG
>DATLZU010000032.1:0-61927 GCA_035573855.1 Nitrospiraceae bacterium | reverse complement strand
TGCACCGTGAACAGCACGTCGTTGTCCCGATCGCGGTGCGTGTACTCCAGGCGGACCGCGAGATTCTGTCCGAGCGTATAACGCTGGCCGACAAACCACCGGACGTCGTCGGACTTGTCGCCGAGTGGATACCGCAGATAGCTGCCCGTCACCATCACCCGCCAGCGATCCGTAAGATCACCGTACATGCCCACCGTCCCCCCTCCACCCACGCGGTGCCGCTCCTCATAAGCGTGGCTCACGTTGGCGTCCGCTTCCGCGAAGGCGAAGTAGACCTCCCGGTTGAGCCATTGGGTTTCCACCGCCGCGCCGATCCCGCCGCTTACATTGCCGTTGCCGCACAACTGGCACTCCCGATGCCGGATAGTTTGATAGCCCGCGCTAATCTTCCACGACGGGGCCTTGAACAGCGCGTCCATCGGCGAGAGGGAGAGCACATTCGCCAGTGTGGCCCGTTCCAGCCTGGTCTGCTCGGCCCGATTGTAGTGCCGCAGACTGAGCGACACGAGCTCGATTTGCGCATCCGGCGTGTAGCCGATTTCGGGATCAAGCAAATCGTGGTAACCCGCCCGGACCGTCACTTCTTCGAACGTGTCATCGTTTCGCCATCCTCCGCCGACGCTCACCCGCGAGGTCTTGTGACCCAGTTCCGGTTGCTTGGCGAAGGGAATGATCTTCAGGTCATCGGGCTGAATCCGCAGCCCGCTTCTCGCCGTGAGAATGGCACGATTCCGCTCTTTGTAGACCGCGGCGTCGGAGTCCCTCGTATCGATCTTATAGCGGAAATAATCCGAAGCAAGGTCCAACAGAAAGGCCTGCCGCTTCGGTGAAAGCTTGGTGAACGCCTCCGATTGAATCAGAGCCACATCTTCAATGAGTCGAGTGGCGAGCCTGCGTTCGGTGTCCGACAGGGTTTCCCGCTTCCGTTTGATGAGCGTGCTGCGGGACGGGCGGTAGGCGATATTGCCGACCAGCCCGGGCTGGGTCGCGACCAGCCGCACCGTGTCGGCCGGCACCGTCCAGAAGAGGAATTGGTCGGTGAGATGCAGGGTCGGATCGGCGTATTCCAGGAGGGAGAGCAGATGATATGAACAATTTTCCTTAAAAAAGAAATAATCGAAATAGGCGTTGCCCAATTCCCACGCGTGCATCAGCAGCCGGCGGATCTGCGGTTGCGTGAAATTGAGCTTGTATTCCCAGATGTCCCGATTCTCGATATCCCGGTACTCTTGCACTTTCAGATAGTACGGAATGGTCGAGAAGTAGCCACGATATCCTCCGAAGATGCCTCGGATCGGATAGGCCAATCCCGCGTCCGGCGGCACGTCCGCCGCATAGTTGATAGTATATGCCAGGATGCGCGTCTGCTCGGTCTGGCCTTGTTGATCGATCCGCATCAGCGTATGGCCGAACATGGAAGCCGGATTGTTCATGAAGGCCGACGGAAAGATGAGCGTGATCGATTCGGCGTTGAATTCGGCCAACCAGCGTTCGAACCGGTCACATCGGATCGGTGCCAGACGCGCGTGATCAAA
Organism: Nitrospiraceae bacterium; assembly: GCA_035573855.1. Lineage (GTDB taxonomy): Bacteria > Nitrospirota > Nitrospiria > Nitrospirales > Nitrospiraceae > DATLZU01. The sequence continues at coordinate 60,392 of DATLZU010000032.1, read as the reverse complement.
TCGCAGTTTTTCTTTCAGCCAATGGTAGCGGGCGACGAAGGCGCACTGCGCTGGCTGACGCGAGCGTCCAACTAGCTCATCGGAGAAGAATTGGGCCAGCGTAGCCTCTAATTCCGCCTGCGGGTCTGCCTTCCCGTTCGGCGACAGGAAAAAGCCCGGATCGTCCTGTTCGCTGGTATAGCCGCCGAAGAGGTTCTTCCGATAGTGCAGGAGGAGATGCCACTCCCGTTCGTCGGCCAGTTTCATGGCCCGCGCTCGATTGATCAACTCGACGAGATAGGGGTTATCCGCCGGTCCGCCCGCAAGAGCGAGAGTCGCAAGGATGGAAGAGCTGAAGAGGATTGCAACACAGAGACGCAACGGCGTTGCGGAATAAACAATAGAAGATCGTGGAAAGAACGGGGCTCCGGCCGGGCGGCCGGAGCCCTTCGCATCGATCAGCGGGTTGACGCTTTGGCGAGAACCAGATGCGCGGCGATGGCATCGTTCAACGCCTTGACCAGCGCCACCGGCGAGGTCTCGCCGGACTGAATCAAGGAGGTGTATCGCTCCTGGGTCAGGGCAAAGAACTCGCCTTGATGCTCCGCCGGCACGCCCATCAGCGTCGCCAGCGACGCCAAATGCTCGCCCTGGCCCTGCGCCATCTCCTGCGAGAGATTGTCAAAGTTGATAGCGGCGAACATCGTCACCTTCTGTTCGCTAAAGATCTGTCCGTCGTTCGTGCATCCGGAAGTGCCCGTGCTAATCCCGAACGTCTGGCTGCCGAACGTCCCGTTGGTGGTGGCCATGAGAACCTGTGGAGCGATGTTCTTTTGGTTTTTATAGTCCGACCAGGCTAGCTTTCCCAACCCGCAACCCGGACCAGTGTCGGGATGGGCGGCGAGCGAAAGACCGGCCTGCGCACAGATAAAAACCAGCGGGACCGACAGCATGAGCAGTTTTCTCAACATAAATCCTCCTCCTTATGGTTAGAGATCTTGCCGCCCGTGCGGCGACAACGCACGTGATTATAGCCCACTACCGAGCAAGCGGTGAGAAAAAAATCCGTCTGCGCGCTCGCTTGGTTCGGTTGCGCTCAACGAGCGGCGATCTCGCACCACCTCGCTTAGCGCACTGCGGCGACTTTGGCCAAGACCGGGTGCGCAGCCATGGCATCCTCGATGGCCTTAATCACCGCCACCGGCGACGCTTCCCCCGCCTCTACCAGCGTTTTGTATTTCTCCTGGGCCATGGTGAAAAACTCGGCTTGATGCTCGGCCGGCACACCCATTAAGGTGGCCAGCGACGCGAGGTGCTCGCCCTGACCCTTGGCCATCTCCTGCGAGAGATTGTCGAACATCGCGAAGACGAAGACGTTGGTCCGTTCTGTTCTCATGATCACGCCGTCGTTCGTGCATCCTGACGTCCCAAAACTGATCCCGAATGTTTGGCTGCCGAAGGTGCCGTTCGTCGTGGCCATCATCACCTGCGGGGCAATCTGCTTCTGCCCCTTGTAGTCTTGCCAGGCCAGTTTTCCCAGACCGCAACCGGGACCGGTGTCCGGATTCCCGGCTGCGAAAGCGTCGAGGGCTTGAACAGTGATCAGCGCGAGCGCGAAGAGCAGCAGCAAGAATTTGTTCATCATGATTTTCCTCCTGTTGTTGTGGTCCGCAGCGTTACGTACACCCGCGGATTCCTGAGCGGTTATACCACAATTGCGTCGACACACAAAGTCAAGAGCTGGCATCCAAGATGCGGACCGATGAAGAGTCGAACCAAGAGAATCGCGCGGCTGACCCGACGTCACTCGGCACGATCCGATAAGGCAATGTGAGCGATCGTGATGCCGCCGTCGATCGCCAGCAAGCCCAGCTCGCGCGAAAGGGTGAAGCATTTCTGGCCGGCGGAGCCGGGAGTGACGAACCGTGTCGCGCAGCCCATGGGGCTGTGAATTAAGCGGGCGCCGGCTTGTTCAGGAACCCTGCTGTCCCGTACCCTCGACTCCATCCCCGTTCTCAAGCCATGTGAAATCTTGCCCGGCCAAGGTCCTTGATTCGATTCAACCAGTTAACTAAACTAGTTTTCTGAACCGCTCTTCTTGACGGAGCCCCACATGCGGATGAAGCCGGTTGAGGTCAGCGCCTTTGAAGCCAAGACTCGCCTTTCGGAGCTGCTGCGAGAAACGGAGGCCGGACGATCCTTTGTGATCCGGCGGCGCGGGAAGGATGTGGCTCAACTGATCCCCCCCCACAAAGGCAGCACGAAATTTTCCCCGAAAGAGGTTGCGGCGTCCTTCAAGGCCGTTCGTCTCCGCCTCAAGGGTCCCCTCAAGGTCCGCGCGCTGATTAAAGAAGGACGCCGCTTCTGATGGAGTGGGTGCTGGACTGTTCCGTGGCGCTGGCATGGGCGCTTCCTGACGAGTCCTCAGCCAAGGCCGACGACTTCCTCGAATCGCTGGAACCGGACGATAAACTCTGGGTTCCGGCTTTGTGGTGGTACGAATTGTCCAATGCACTCGTCGCCGCCCAGCGCCGACAGCGGCTGACCGAGGCCGAGCGCTTACAACTCACTGAACTCTATGAGCTGCTTCCGATCCAGACCGACTCGCATCTGAACCCTGACACAGCCTGGCGATTGCAGGCCATTGCCAAAGCAACAGGCCTATCAGCCTACGACGCTGCGTACCTCGAATTGGCGCAGCGGAAAGGCATCGGGCTCGCCACGCTTGACAAGCGGCTCGGCGGCGTAGCCAAAAAGACGGGTGTCCAAGTGCCCTGAGGTCAGCCTGGGCAGTCCACTCCCGCTCATCCGCGGTTGCGGAACTCCTATCCCCACCAAGCTGTTCTCAGTGTCTGACGGACAATCATCGTTCCTTGCGATCCCTGAGTGGGATGAGTGTGGGCTCTACGTGATCGCCGTCGATCGTGAGCAAACCCAGCCCGCGCGGGAGCGTGAAACGTTTCGGGCCGGCGGAGCCCGGGTTGAACAGCAGCGTCGCGCCGACCCATTCGGCTGTAGGTCGATGGGTGTGGCCGAACACGCAGACGTCAGGGCGCGCTCGCTCCAGAAAGGCGCGCCCGTCGTTGGTGATCTTCCCGCCTTCAAAAACAATGTGCTTGATTGCAATGCGCCGCCCGCCCAGCTCGATCACGGTCTCCGGGGGAAATCCGCTGCGCTCATATCCATCCACATTGCCGGACACGGCAGTGACGGGCGCGAGTCGTTCCAGTTGTTCGATGACGGATTTGCCGCCGATATCACCCGCGTGGAGGATGTGATCGACGTCCCGGAAGTGCCGCAGGATCGCTGGATCGAAGAGCCCGTGGGTATCTGCAATCACGCCGATGCGAAGCATCCCTCGCCCTGGACTCATGACGAGCCTTTCTCGTCCTGCCTCAGAGACTCCTGAACTCTGCGCCACTCGAAACCGAATGGCTCCGGCGTCTGAGGGGGCAGCGACGCCGCTTCCGCCTTCAGTCGCTCCGCCCGTGCGGCGCTCATCGGGTGCGTCGAGAGCAGCTCGACGCGCCCGCTTTCCGATTCGGAGAGCCGCTCGAAGAACCGGATCATGCCGTCCGGCGCAATCCTAGCCCGGTGGAGCAGCTTCAGCCCGGTCACGTCCGCCTCCGTCTCTTGCTCGCGACTGAATTTCAGAGTCAGCAGTTCGACGCCCAGTTGCTTCGCCAGCCCGATCAGGCCCTGCTGATCACCGACCAGGATCGTGACCACCGCCACGATCCCCAATGTTTTAACGATCCGCTCCAGCCCATGGCGCTGGAGCACATGATTGAGTTCATGACTCAACACCCCTGCGACCTCTTCCGGACTCTCGGCTTTCTTCAGCAGTCCAGTGAATACCACCACATACCCGCCCGGCAGAGCGAAGGCGTTCACGATGTCGCTCCGGACCACCGTGACGTGAAACGTGTAGGGATTGTCGGGAATGGGTGCTGTCAGCCGCTTGGTGATCTCCCGGACCGCCTCGACCGCCGGTCCACCGGCTACCACGGTCTGTCCGGCCAGGAGGTCGCGCTGCGCCGCCTCCCCAATTTTCTGCTCCCACTCCACAGGAATGCGACTTACAGCCAGCGACACGAGGGTGTCGAACCCGAACCACAGGGTCAGCAATAACGCCGACAGCGAACCGGCCGCCACCGCGATAACGAGGCGCCGGCTCCGCCGCGAGCGTCGCACGTGCTCTGCGGTCCGCTCCAGATAGTCCCTCAGCTCCGGCGGAGCAGATTGTCGAAAGGCGATGATGACCGTCGGATCTTTCAGATAGACCGTCCGCCCCATCCCGTTCGCGGTCCACTGCAAGACGAGGTGATCGTGATCGAACCCGCCCGCTCCGATCGAGAGCGCTGAGAAGGGGATGGCTTCCGCCGCGACGCGATTGGATCCATCGGTGAATTCGATTGATAGTCCGTCTGGACCCACGGCGACATGGCAAGGCACTCCCGCGGCCGGCAGGTCATGGCCGAAACAGAGGGCGTTGGGTGTGTGAGTCATGGGAGAGCGGGGGAATAGCGGTGTACTGGGGGAGCGGGTCCAGCGCGTGTGCACATACCAGCACGAAGGATTGCTCGCCTTTCCATCCCGGCGCCCTCTTTCTTGTTACCCATTTCCCCTCTATTCGGAGACCGGTATGAACTGCCTGATCCAGGCACCGAACCCACTGGGATTGCGACTTTGAATGTAGATGACGCCGGGGCCGCGGAACCGGCAGACGAATCCTTCGCCGGAGGTGAAACTGGCGATCCAACCCGCCGCGGCCTTTTCGATGCTGTAGGTCGTGGTGGCTGTCCATGCGACGAGATGACTGTTGTCCACGATGTATTCTTCGTCCGGTTTAAGCTCGACCTTGTGAATCGCGCCGAAGCTGTTCAGGATCAATTGCCCGATTCCACCGATTCTCAGAATGAAGAATCCTTCGCCACCGAGCAAACCTCGGCTGAGGCTCTGCATCTGGCTGTCGATCCTGACATCCTGCGCTCCGGCCAGAAATCCATCCTTCTGGACTAGGTACTCACTCACCCCATCGAGATCGAGAACGACAATGTCGCCGGGAACGGTAGGGGCCAACAACACCTCTCCGGCCCCGCGCGTCGCCCGGAGCGTCTGGAAGAAGAATTTTTCTCCAGTGAGGAGCTTGCGGGAAAGCGCGCCCAGCAAGCCTCCTTCCATCTTGCTCTCGACATCGATGGTCGGAGACGCCGCTACCATGGCGCCGGACTCCGCCTTCACGCTTTCCCCCGCCGCTAAATAGACACGCACCATTGGAAACGCACCCGGATACAAAATTTCGCTTTTCATTACGAGTCTCCTTCAAGACGCCGAGAGTTACGAGGCGTGCAGCAATAGGAAAGTCTTCTTCCACTTCCGGCCTATTGCCTCTCACCCATAGTTTCTAGCCCACAACCCACCCATAGAGTCGATGGCTCGGCTTCGGTCCTTCTTCCAGATAGGTCATTCTGATACGGCTTACGTAATCCTTTGGGATTTCGTTCCGCTTGGCGTGGACGTCCACCCCGAACACACGCGCCGCGTTCAAGCCGAAGATCTGCGCTTTCAGCTCGCGCGTAAGCGGACGGTAGCGGTGCTTCTCGATCAACTGATCAGGAATCTGGAACCGGCGGAACGCCTCGATCTGCCATTGCGGCGTGCCGTACCAAATCGAATCGGTCCCCCAGAGAACATGATCTGCACCGAACGCGTCGATGATCTGGCCGAGCAAATGCGCGCAGATGAGCGGATGGGTGATCACTAACTGGCCGAACGTCGAACCGAGTTCCATGTAGATGTTGCGAATGCCCGGCTCGGCGCGCTTCATTCGGCAGAATTCGCTCGTCCACGGAATCTCGCCGGTTTTCGTGAAGGTCTCTTCGACGGAGGCGGCGCCCTTGAACCCCGAGTGGTACACCAGGAAGGCGATATCCGGAAAATCCTTGGCCGCCTTGATCAGGTCGCGTGGGTGATTGTAGTCCTCGACCGGTCCGAGCGGAAGCCCTTTATGAACGCAGACACGAGGCACACCGAGCTTCTTCGCCTTCTCTAGCATCGGGTAGGCGAGCTTCTCATCGTCCATCCACCACCCGTGCTCGACCCCCTTGGGCGGCGAACCGGTGTAACACTTCCATGCGTCTACCCTCAAGGTGCCCGCCTGCATCTCCATGAAGTCCAGGTCCGCCCGGCCAAGCTGAGGAGTCGCCAGCCCATGCGCCAGCATCCGTTGCGAACCGGCGACGCGGTTGATCTCGTCCCGGATATGGGCCATCTCTTTCGGCGGGACCACCGCTTCCTGCGGGTAGGGTCCCGGCGGCGTGCTGATCAGCCCGACGGCCGTCTCACTGTCCAGGAAGACCTCCTTGATGAAGTTCTCCCACGAAAGATCGTCGATCGTGCCTTTATCGCCGCCCAACTTCGGGTTCAGCCCCGCTTCGCGCACCCGTCGGCGCAATCCCAGCAGGGCCTGTTTGGTCACCGCCCCTTTGCGTTTCGTTTCGGCATCCGCGGGATCATAGTGCGCCCCGACATAATGTGTTTGGACGTCGAAGATGAAGTACGGATCGCCCTGCCGCTCGGCGAACGCGGCGGCCTCGACCGCCTCAATATCGAGCACGTCAAAGAACCTCCCGAACACGGCGTTCATCGCGAGCAAGGCCGCAGCCATGCCGCCCGTGGTTCTGAGAAAGTCCCGGCGTGTGACCCCTAATCGGCGCGAGGCTTCGTCCGCAAGCGACGTGATCAAGGATTCGACTCTCGCTTGAGCCTGCGTCTGAGGCGGAGGGTTGAACTCCTCGTTAGAAACGATCCTGGTTGGAATGGGCGAAAGTGACACGCTGCCTTGCTTCATGCCAGGCTTGCACCGAAATCCTCCGCGATGTCGCATGGCCGTGCTCCTTGATCGGTCGGAAGCGAATTCGACGCCAGATTGTGTGGAATGCGCCGAGGCCTGTCAAGACATCCCCTAAACGGGGAACCGGCCGGCATGAGAAGATCAGCCCTCTACGTAATTGGTCCGCCTTGACGCTCAAGATTTCGAGGAGCATGTTGTTTATGATGTTGCTCTCGACCCTGGGGAGTCATCTCGTCATGAAACCGGGGTAAACGAAGTCAGGCACCTTGGAATTCGATCAGGTCAGAGAGTGATGCGTGTGCCTTCTCGGGGCCGACCTTGAGAAGGCTTTTTTGTTTTCACAAAAGGAGGTCTCCCATGAGGTTCTCACTTGTCGCCGTCGCGGCGGTCATCAGCGGGGGGTTCTGCGCATCCGTTGCGCTGGCCAATCCCGCGATGCTGCCCAAGCACCCTGGGTATCCGATGGGAAAGGCGGTCAGTCCGGTCACGGGACAACCTTTGGCGAACGATCCCGGCCAGACCAATGCAAGCGGTGAAAAGGCGGCACTCGAAGCCGCGGCGTTCGACGACAGCCATGTCGTCCAGAATCTCGTGGACCCGAACAATCAGCGGGTGCTAAAGAAAGAGGGCGCAGGAATCCTGCCGAAGGTGCAGGGTCCTGAGATCAAGATCGAACCGCCGGTGAAAGAAGCCACGAAAGTGACTGCAACTCCGTAGAGGCAGACAACTACGAGGCCGCTCGATAGCTCCCGATTGAGGCGGAAGGAGCAACACGGGGGAGCAGCACAGTCACATCAAGTCGAGGATCGCCGTCGTCGTCCTTCCCGTCTTTGCCGACACTGTACAGGAGGTTCTTCTTGGTACTGAGCAGCATCGGCAACCCGGTGAACGGATCGTAAACGCTCTGGCCCGCTTTGGCAATACGTGCCAAGAGATCGGCGCCGTGCGGGCTTTGTCTAATCCAGGCCTGGAGGCTAGCCAGCCGAAGACGCGCATCGGTTTCCAGTACCCGATTCCTGTACAGGTCCCACGGAGGCAAGGGCTCCAGGCCTACCACGTTATCGATCGGATTCAGCAGGTAATCTAGCCAGCCCTGCGGGGGAGTCCTGACATAGCTGTAAAGCTTGGGCGCGAACGCGCGCGGGCCCTCGCCATGTTTCATCGCCGCCTCGTAATACTCGGCGTACGCGTTCAGCCGCTTTTGCTTAGGAAGCGGCATCGCTGCCACGACTGCCACGTAGAGCGGTCGATCCTCGGGGGGTTCTCGCTTGAGACTGGGATCGGCGGTCTTTGAGGCGATCGTGAACTGACTTTGCATCGGCCAGCGCAGCGACTGCTCGACCTGATCCAGCGGCCGAACCATTTTCATCAACTGGGGCACGAATTTTTCTTCCAGGTCAAGCCGTGTCAAGAGACCCGAGATAACCGCAACATCGTCATTGAGCGCATCGACCGCCATCATTTTGATGGGCAAAGTTCTGGCCTGAGCCAGCGCTGTTCGCCATGCAGCCAGGTCCCCTTCCAACCGGGCGATACCCAACTCGACGTTTTCCGAAAACCCTTCGGCGACATAGAGTCGATGGGCAGTCAGGATCGCGGAACAGTTCGGGCTCACGAGTCGGCCATAGCCCCAGTCCTCGAACGGCAGCTTCAGCCACCGACGATACCGTTCGAGCGATGCTCCATATTGCGAAAGCCAGGTTCTGATCCCGCCGGCCTGATTCTTGAACAGCGCGGCAGGGTCGGACGTCCGAAACCAACTCGAGATGGCGCTGGCCGATGCCGTTCCTTGGACCGCAAACATCGTTGCCCCGTCCCCTCCTGTGCAGGACTTGGAAAGTTCGAGATCGGCGGCTGTGAACTTTCTCTCGTAGCCGGTCTGCATAGGATCACGAGAGGGGTCGGCATCGAATCCCAGGAGCAGAAGGTATCCGTTCTTTCCGGGATCAAGTCCTGTCCGCTCGGGGGCACTACCACTGAGGTTGTGGAAGGCGTTGCTGGGCCGCTCTTCCATCACAATCCAGGTCAACCCGATCAAACCGCCCCCTACGGCCAGCCCTGCCATGCCGGTTACGGTGAGCATCAGCAGCGACATCACGAGCGAGTGCATCGTGGCGAGGCTATTCCGGACAAACGCCATGACGCCCAGGCGGAAACGTGCCAGAGTCAATGGCAGCCATCCCCGCGCCTTCTGAGGCGTGGACACTGATGCCGGCGTCGCCGTGGCTCGTCCTTTCGCACCCCCGAACAACACATCGACAGCCGACAGCACGCTCTTGCCGGAGTCTGCTTGATTACGCGCCACAGCGGTATCGGGGGCGATTCCACCGTGAGGGGTCGCGGCGGAAACCAATGGTGGAGCCATCGGCGTCGATTCTGCGGTCACATCCCTGAGATGAGGCGTTGTTTCTGTTGGTTCGGCGGAAACGAAACGGATCGTTTCTTCTTCGGAAACAAAAACACTGTCCTGTGATCGCGGCTCGACTGCTATTCCTCCGCCGACAGAAAGTTCGAACAGCGAGAGATCCTCTCGGTTGGCACTCGGCCCCACTTGGTCGGAATGCCGCCGTGAGTCGAGGTCCTGCCTTTCTTGTAACGCAGTCTCAGCAGCCGGAAGAAGTTCAATCGACTCCACGCCTCCGTCTGCCTTTTCCTTCAGGCGGAATTCGTGCGCAGTCGAGGACTTCTCTTGAAGAACAAGACTGTCTTGCCGAACAACACTCTGCTCAACCTCGGTCGCAGCAATCGGGAGCCCCATTGGATGATCCGCGAGATGTCCTTCAGGCTTGCCCGCAACCGGCTCGACGACGGATTCCAGCACCCGCAGAGGCTCCGAAGAAGAGCCTGCCTCCGGCTCCGGTCTTAAGGAAACGGGCGGCGACTCCCAAATTGGTGAGACCGTTTGCTCGGTCTCAGGCAGTTTCGACCCTGGAGCTTCCGGCTGACTTCCCGGGACCGTCTCTTCCGTTGAATCGGTTTCGTCAACTACCGGAACTCCGGCATCAGCCCGTTCCCCTCCAATCTGTCCAATTGTCGACTCCCGCCCCTTGGGATCGGCGCCCGAGGCTTCACCGTTCGCCCCAATCGTTCCCGGCTCCGATTGGGGAATCGACACTGCCGTCTCCTCTACCTGTTCCCACGGCATTGGAGCCGCCAACGTGTCCACGCCAGCAGCAGATTGGATCGCCGCCTCCGCGACCGGCACACTCGAGAATCCGGACGCAACGGACAGCGATGTCGTTTCACCGATCGGGCTCGATAGCTGGTCGCCTTCTGACTTTTCACGGGCCGGGGCAGTCGGCTGGGTATCCGGCGTGCGCACGGCGGGGAGTACGAGGGACATATCTGCCGGTACACTCGGGTCGGCCACGTCTTTGGCGGAAGCGGTGAGATCAGTTCGTTCGCTGTCGGGGGCAGGCGTTTCCCCTGACGTGAAGGTCACTGAAGCGCTTTGGCCTTCACCCGACTCACTCTCGGATGATCCGCACTCCGGTGAGGGCGTTGATTCTTGACTCTCCCTGCCGGGCAACCCCTCTGACTCCCTTTCGATACGAACGGATGACTCCGCCTCTCCCTCGGTTGCTTCCCAGGGAAGACCAACAGAAGCGTCGTTCTGATGGACTCCCTCGCGAACCCATGAGCTACTCGGCTGCGTCTCGGATCCGTCGGCCGACTCTCCGGACGCACGATCATGGGATTTCACAGCCAATTCGCCTGTTCTGGCATCGAACATGGGGGCCAGTCTAAAGGCGATGGGACTTGCGGGGGCCAACTGGCGGATCTTGGCATAGAGCTCGGCGGCCCGTTGCGGATGGTCAGGATCCGGATCCTCGACCAGAACCTCAATGGCTTTCCCGTATTCAGCGACCGCAGCCATCGGGTCGCCCTTCTCTTCGTACACGTGGCCGAGTAATTCCAGAAACGGGACACAACGCGGGCCGGCGGCCAGATATTCTCTGAGCAGCGACTCGGCGAGCCAATAGTCCTGACGCTGCAACGCCTCCATCGCCAGTGACTCGAATGCCGCTCGAGCCGTCATGAGGCTGCCCAGCCTGAGGTGAAGGGTGGCGAAAAGCCGGCGCGCTTCAAGATTCTGGGGATCGAGAGCCAGCAGTTCCTTCAACACAGCAGACGACCGGCCGTACTTACCGGCGTTCATCTGTGTGACGGCTTCTTCAAAAAGAGCGGTTTTCTTGCTGAACCCAACGACACCCTTCTTGGGGGCCCGGGGAGGTGCCTTCTTCGAAGATCGTTTATCTGTTCGCACAGTACAACCTTAGCAGATACCAGGAAGGGAAGAAGAAGCTGCTGTTTCTTCCGTCTCTATACTTCATCGGTCGGTCCGACGAAGTTTGCAGCTTTTCAAGAAGAGATCCACATTCAAATGCAAACTCGGTACCGGAAATGGTTTGGCGTTGAACTGTAACAACTCTCATTCTCATCAATGAGTTGTACAGTGACTGTTGTTCGGTCCCGCTCGCCGTGTGGGTTGCTCTGTACAGGGGGAAGCGAGATCAACACGATTTTTCGCGCCTCAAACCTGTCGGTACTTTTCATTCACTGGCCATCCTCGGGCCAAGGGCCCGGGGTTGCCCTCACGTCGCCATGGGGCTTCGCCACAGGTTCTTGAAGGACTGCCCTGCGATGACGTTACTTAATGGCTCATCGCGGTGAGTGACTGACTAAGGTCGAGAGAAGTGTTTCAAAGAGAGCTCAGAGAAGGAAGGTCTAACTCCAAGACCCTATAGACCAAAGGCCTACCTGGCCATGATCGATAACCATGCTTGGCCACGGTGCGACGAAGCCAATTGAGCGAACCAGTACCTGCTGCATAGCGGTATTCCGCGATAAGGCTCCGAAGCCGGTTTATCGTCCCCCGGGCGATGCAGTGGTTGAGGGCCTAGAGCGCCGCAATGTCATGTGCCCTCGGCGATTCTGTTGGTGGCAGGCCTCGTGGTGTTCCCGGCAGAATGGTCGGTCTTTGCCGTACGACACGCTGGATATCCGCGAACTGTCGACCCCCAGCTCAACCAGATAGCTGCGCACGGTTTTGGTGCGCTTTTCGCCCAGAATGAGGTTATAGTCATGGGTGCCGCGTTCGTCGCAGTGTCCCTCAACTCTGAGTCGGACCGTAGGATTTGCCTTCAGCCATGCTGCGTTGGCGCTTAAGGTTCGCTGGCCTTCTTCAGTCAGTGTCCAACTGTCGTAATCAAAAAAGACGTCATTCAAACCCGCGGCGGCTGCTTCACCCTTGCGTATTTCTTCATCCCGATCCTGTTGATCCATCTCGCGGGCATGCGGGGCACTCGCTACGAGGCTGTTCGCGGCCACCTGTTCCTCTGTCAGCGCGATACCTGGGGCCACGGGATCGAGTCCGCTGAGCCCAAAGGTACCGGGACCTGCGCTACTGGAGTTTGACCCGGAAACGGCGAGGTCCGGAACGCCCCCGTCAGCATCTTGTCGTTGAATCGATCCGCGCTCTTGCGCGTCCTGCTCCATCTTCCGCTCCATTCCGTCCTTGGACGCATCGGTTATACGTCCGGATTGGCTTCCGGAAAGCTGTCGTTCAGACGACTGGAACTCTGACCCGCCGCTTACCCATTTACCTGTGCAACCAGTCCCAACCGTGAGCAGCAATGCAACCGCGAAACAGGGCAATATAATGCTGTCGCGAATCTTCATAACTTCATTCTCCAGGTTAAACCGATCTCGTGCTCTTAAAAAAATATAGCTCTCATAGTTCACCCGGGTCCTCTTCCTCCGACTCCGGCCTGTTCCGCAGAGATTAAAAAGTTTCGGAAAACTGTACCTCCCATAACCGATGACAGAGCAAAGAGATCGGGATTGAACCTGAGCCGCTTCAGGTGCGCATGAGGAGCCCCAGCCGTATCCGCCAATTCCCGCCTAAAAATGTCGGGCTCGGTTCTTGGCGAACCGGGCCTGACAGTCTGGGTTACTCCTGAGGAAGAGAAGTAGCCTACCCGCTACGCAAGCACAAAGACTCAGCATCCCGCGCACCCTCCTGAGGATGTACTCGGGAAGTAAGAATAGGAGGAGCCCAGCCAATTTCCCCTCCCCCCCAGGATGCTCGATGCCAAACCCTCCGCCTGGTTGCCTTCTCCTCCGAGGATTGCGGCGTAAGGGCGAGAAATCCAATTGCGCGACCCGAACACGAGCCCTCCTGAAGACGTAAAGGCATTGAGCGTACCCCCGATAAGGTTGTGGGAACCAGTCCGACCGCCTGTGGGATGCGGACCTTCGTTATACCCCACAATGAGATTGCCCAAACCAGTAGGCGTGCCGTTGTCACCGGTCGAACCCGATCCACTACGAACATGGAGGTTGACTCCCGTCAAGATCACATGAGGGCCGTTCAAGCCGTTGATCGGATTCGGATCGACGGCCAGGTACTTGGAAAGCGCTGTCAGACTGGGCGGGAGACTGCTCGTACCACCACCGGACTCCAGCGTATTCACTTTCATCTGCAAGGTTCCGATCTGATTCTGGGCTTCCCCGAGCAAGTTCAGTAAAGACTCCTGAGCGCTCGTCAATGCGGCCACTTTACTTTGAAGATCCGTCACCTGAGCCTGCAAATCGACCAAACCGCCTCCAGCATTGTTGTGCTGTTCCCGCTTATGTTCCTTGATCTTGTTTCGCAACGCCTCTATTTTGGCCTTCAAGCGCTGGTTAATCAGTCGATACCGCTCCTCGTCACGATCGCCGCGCTGTTCACCTGCGAAGACCGTGAGCGGCGTTCCCATGCCCATTATGCAAACAAGTAGAAAACCGACGAACAGGTCTTTACCTAAGCTCTTAGCAGAGCATCCCTTGATGTGAGAACAGCGTTGCCCATCATGTGAGGTGTTCATACCCGTTTCCTCCTTCCGGTTCCATAGCGGTCCACGCCGACTTTCTGCATTCTTGAAACAACTCGGCATGGATCACTCGTGTTGCTGCTGGACTCAGGGTCGCAAGCCGTATGCCGCGCGGCCAGACCTGCCCACTTTATCCAGCTTTGCTCGGCACTTCGGAAACCTCCGCGGCGAGGTGTCGGGGGCATGGGCACCAAAATTCGATGATCGATCGACACGAATTGCACAGGACGCAAAATGTTTCCTTGCCGGGACATCTCTGTACAATGCACGCGACCGCATCGTTACGCATCCCAAGCGGCACGGCCTCTTGTGCTGGTCACCTGAATTGTGGAGGAATAATAGGCCAGATGTTCTGGTTCAGTGCTGATTGGTTTGTTCCAGGCCCACCTTGTTTGCGGAACGGTCAGGGAACCGCTTGGAGTGGAAGCGGGGCTCACAAAAAGTGCACGCAGAGGGGAAGGAGCCGCGGGGCTGTGCAGGTAGAAGGGCCGTTTTTTGATGAGAGCCGCGCGCCTTGCTCGGGCCGGACGCTTACCCGGAGGGGGATCTCAACCAACCCGCTCGATCATGCGATTTAACCGCTCCTGATGTTCGCGCCGCAGGCTGAGAAACTGAACGCCGAATTGTTTCCCTCGTGCCCAACGGACGGCCGCCAGATCGACGAGGATCGGCGGCTCTTTTAACGAGACCTCGAGGCGTAGCTCGAGGTAGGTCGTCACAGGCACAGGCTCAGGGCTTTCAATGCGGCAGCCTACCGGGGACAAGTCCACGATCGCTCCCTCCCCCGTTCCAACGCGCACCGATGTGAAACTCGCTCGAAATTGAACTGGAATTCTGGTGTGCAAGCGGACATCCTCCATGCCTCGTCACTCCATAAACCAACACCTAGCACAGAGTTCTGGGACGAAATAGAGTCCAACGGCCCTACGCGAACGGAGCTGAATCGTCGAGCTGACGTTGGCAGTGCGCTTGAGACAGAAGAATCGCGACGCTAACTGAAAACGGGATAGGTTGCGCGGGTGCAGATCGACGCCCATTCGGCCGTTCGAGGCTTCGACCATTTCATCTCCTGCACCTTCAAGAGTGAGGCGAAGGAGAGCGCGGGTTTTGGCTCGTCGTCACAGAGGAAGGCAGATGCCATCGCAGCGTCTCTCGGCTTCGTTTTGATGAACGATCGATCGTCGCAGGTGCCGAAAGAAGGTTGATATCTTTTCGACTCCTCAGAGTCAGAAGTTGTCCCGCGGAAGAGGAACAAACCTTTTTTCGAACGCCCGCAAAAGCGGATCGTCGCTGGCCGAACGCATGAAAGGATCAACCGCCTTCCTGAGCCTGATGGCACACCGAACCCTTCGAAGGCAAACGCGATACCTGCTCAGTGAAATGAAGGCCAGGTTGGGGTGAGTGACGGGTTTCGAACCCGCAACCTCCTGGGCCACAGCCAGGCGCTCTAACCGTTGAGCTACACCCACCGCTCAGGTCAGCATAAAGAGACGTATGCGTGGGAATCTTAACAAAGTGGGAAGAACGGCTGCAACCATCGGCCTGTCGCGCCATGCATGCTGTGACGTTCGTCACACAGAGAGCAGAACTCCGCCTCATCTGCGAACGAGGCTTCAGGCTTCACAAGGACCCGTCTGGTCTGCGCCCCGTGCGTCAAAAGCCGTCTGCATCTCCGCAAGGATCGTCGCCGCCGCTTCGGCCGGGTCGGCAGCATCCCGGATCGGCCGACCGACGACCACGTAGTCTGCGCCAGCCGAGATGGCCTGCGCCGGTGTCGTTGCGCGGGCGTGGTCGTCCCTGCTTGTGCCGGTCGGTCGAACGCCAGGCGTCACGATCAATAAGCGAGATCCAACCTTACGACGAATCACCGCCGGTTCCTCGCCGGAGGCAACGACCCCATCACATCCGACCTCGGCCGCGAGCGCGGCTCTTGCTATCACGAGGTCTTCGACGGTCCGTTGGATCCCCATCTCGCGCAGATCGTTCCCATCGAAATTCGTCAGGACCGTAACCGCCAGCAACCGTAAGGGAGCCCCCCCGCGTCCCTGAACCGCCGCCGTGAGAGCCTTCCGGTTCGCGTGAACCGTCAACATCTCGACCCCCATCGCCGCCACCCTGGCGGTGGCCCGGCGTACGGTTTCTTCGATGTCGAGAAATTTGAGATCGAGAAACACCCGTTTCCCGCGCGCGATCAAGCGCCGAACCATCTCAGGGCCGGCGGCTGCATAGAGCTCCAAGCCCACCTTCACAAAGGTCACGAGATCCCCCACACAGGACAAAAGCTGTTCGGCTTCATCCGGACTGGGAACATCCAGCGCAAGGATCAACCGGTCACGCGCGTCAATACGGGTCGTTGTGGATTTCATCGCCGTGTATGGCCTTCTGACTCTCGGTCTGTCTGCGATCTCCTTGACCGCTTCAGGAGCGTTGTGTTAGAAATTCGCTCCTCCCAGCATAGGAGTGTTGTTATGGCTGTGGTTCATAAATCGACGATCCGGCGGGCGCGCCAATCCGAACGGCGCCGCCAGCGCAACCGGGCGACGCTCAGCGCAGTCAAGAGCCTCGTCAAGAAAGTATTGATCGCCGTGGACCAGAAGAAGGTCGAAGAGGCGAAAGCGTCGTTGCGGGAGGCCACGTCAGCCTTGAGCAAAGCGGTCACCAAAGGCGTGCTCAAACGGAACACCGCGTCCCGCCGTATTTCCCGGCTCGCCGCCCGGGTCAATTCGCTCACGGCTTCTCAGTCTTCGTGACCGTTTCCGCAGGCTGGACCGCTTTTCCCCCTGAAGCCTGACGAGGAAAAGTTCCACAGTCTGGCGGGGACCCGGCGAGAGGTGATGCGCCGACTCTCTCGCATAATTGGAGCAACAGGGCTTCCAAAACCCGCCGGCCCGACCCGGTGCTCCCACCTTTCAATCGCGAATCTGCTTCCAGAAACAGTTGGAACGCCGTCCGGAGATGCGCATCGGAAAACTGCGCCAGGAATGGACGGACCCGATGAGGTTCCATTCGAAGCGCGCGCGCCGCCTCAAACTCTTTCCCGTTCTGGCGAAGCGTCTCTTTCACTCTCCAAAGACGGCGATACTGCCAGATCAACGCGCCCAGGATGCGTAACGGCGCTTCTCCAGCTTCCAAATTCCTAGCCAGAATGGTCAAGGCGCGACCGCGATCCTGCGCGCCGATGGCGGTCGTGAGATCGAAAACCGATGCTCCTGGTTCGGTCCCCCGCAGCATTTCGACTTCCCGGGGACCAGCCAGGGCGCCTGAAGGCATATAGGCGGCCAGTTTTTCAAGTTCCCGCCGTACAGCGTAGAGCGACTCCCCGGCCGCGTCTTTAAGCAGCGCCACCGCGTCCTCTTGCAACTGGAGGCCGAGACACCGGGCTTCTTCACGAATCCAGGCGGTTAACTGCGCATCCCGCAACGCCGAGCAGTCAATCGTCACCGCCCGGCGCTGCAACGCTTGCGTCAGCTTCAACCGTCCGTCCAGTTTGGGTGCGACGAAGACCAACGTGGTGGACTCGCAGGGAGCCTCCAGATACGGCAACAAGACATCGGCATCCCGGGCTGAGATCTTGTCGGCCGCCTTGTAAACGACCAGCCGTCGTGACGCGAAAGCGGGAACTTCCATGGCGCAGGTCAGAACAGCCGTCGCCGGCGCTTCGCCTCCGTAAAAAAGGTCGTAATTGAATCCGGCGATCCCGTGCTCTCCCAACACGGCGGCCTTGATCTGGACGAGAGCCTGATCCCGCAAATAATCGTCTTCTCCTGTGATCGCATACACAGGAGCCGGACCATTTTTCTTCAACGAGGCAGCGAGGTCCTGGTATCTCACGCAACGTGTTCGAAGCGAGGAATGGAGTCAGCGTGACTGCGTCGGGCTTTCACCGGAGACGCCACCCCCAGACCCATCAACGGCCGCGACGTTCGATTCCAGGTGCAGAAGGAATCGCGAGGCCAGATCTTCCGCGACCAGTCGTCCCGCCTGCTCCAATGCCCGGTTTTGCAGCACCCGATTGAACTGCAGATCCGGTGTCACAAAGAACTCAGACGACGCCTTCGCCGTCTGGGTCCACACCGTTTTTTTCGTGCGGACTTCTTCGACTTTGACAGCTAGGATGACTTCCGCCCGGCTCTCGAGCGTCGTCGTCTGGCTGAAGCTCAGCGTCGGCAAACTCACGCCGATGATCTGTCCCGTCAGCACCAGATCGGCCGAGTCGGAATCCGAGACGACCCGCGCGCCGCTTCCCACGGAAAACTCGTACCGGACATAGTCCGTCAACTTGATTTCGAGGTTCGGTTCGAAGCTCTTGTTTTCGAGCGTCCGGACCACCAGGCGTGGCGCGTCCGTGGACGGTTCGACACCGGCCGATCCGCCGATAGTTGGGCCGGCCCCCTCGACGCGAAATTGATACCCGCACGCGGCGAGCAACGCCGCCGCAAGAAATGCGAGAAGCGGATGAAAAGCGGGAACCGTACCTTGCCCTTGCGCAACCTCTGTTTTCCACATCTCTCGCGTTTCGCGCCCTTCCTGCCTGTCTCGCCTGACTCGCACGATTCTCTTACACCACAAAATTGACAAGCTTTTTCTCGACGTAAATCACGTTGCGCTCCTCCTTGCCCTGCAACCACTCCCGCACCTTCGCATCCTGACGAGCCAATGCGATCACCTCTTCGCGGGCGGCATCCGCGGCCACTTCGATTTTGCTCCGTAACTTGCCGTTGATTTGAACGGGAATCGTCAGCCGCTCGCTGACGATCAGCGCGGGATCATACGAAGGCCAGGGTTCCCGGGCGAGACTCGGGCGATGCCCCAATCGTTCCCACAACTCCTCACACAGATGGGGAGCAAAGGGCGACAACAGCAGGACGAACGGCTCCAGCAACGAACGCGGTCGTTCGTCGAGTTTTGTCATCTCGTTGGTGAACACCATCATCTGCGCAATCGCGGTGTTCAAGCGTAACTCCTCGATATCCTCGGTGACTTTTTTGATCGTCCGGTGTAGCAATCGTTTCTGATCGAGCGAGGGCTCGGACTCGACGACGGCGCGGCTCAGCCCGCCATCCTCGCCTACCACCAGCCGCCAGACCCGGTCCAGGAACCGGGTGATGCCTTCGACGCCCCGGGTGCTCCACGGCTTCATCGCTTCAAGCGGGCCCATGAACATTTCATACAACCGCACGGCATCCGCGCCGAACTTGTCGATCATCTCGTCCGGGCTCACCACGTTGCCGCGCGACTTGGACATCTTCTGATTGTCCTCACCCAGTACGGTGCCCTGATGAACCAGTTTCATAAAGGGCTCGGGGGTGCTGACGACCCCGATATCGTAGAGGACCTTGTGCCAAAAGCGCGCGTAGAGCAGATGCAACACGGCGTGCTCGCTGCCGCCGATGTATAGATCCACCGGCATCCAATACCGTTCCTTAGCCGGATCGACCAACAGACGGTCGTTCTTCGGATCGATGAACCGCAGATAGTACCAGCACGACCCGGCCCATTGCGGCATCGTATTGGTCTCGCGGCGCGCCGGCTTGCCGGTAGCTGGATCCATGGTGGCGACCCAGTCCGTCAGATTGGCGAGCGGGCTCTCGCCGGTTCCCGGTGGTTTGAAGTTGTTGGTCTCAGGCAGGGTCAGCGGAAGCTGCTCTTCGGGCAACGGCCGCGGTTCGCCGTCTACCCAGATGATGGGAAACGGCTCCCCCCAGTACCGTTGCCGCGAAAAGAGCCAGTCGCGCAACTTGTAATTGACGGCCTTGCGTCCCTTCCCTTGGGCTTCCAGCCAAGCCGTGATTTTGGGAATCGCGTCGGTGGGCGCGAGGCCGTCGATCGAGAAGGACCCGTCCGGCGTCGTGGAATTCACGACTGTCCCTTTCTCGACGCTGACGAAGGCTTCCCGCTCGATGTCGCCGCCGGCGATGACCTCCCGGATTGGCAGCTTATATCGGCGCGCGAACTCCCAATCGCGCTGATCGTGCGCCGGGACCGCCATGATCGCGCCGGTTCCGTAACTCATCAGCACATAGTCGGCGATCCAGATGGGCAGGCGTGCGCCGTTCACCGGATTCACGGCGTAGCCGCCGGTAAAGACACCGGTCTTCTCTTTGTCCAGATCCTGGCGCTGCAAGTCGCTCTTGCGCGCCGCCGCCTCGCGGTAGGCACTCACCTCGGCCCGACGGTCCGGTGTCGTCACCACCTCGACCAGCGGATGTTCCGGTGCCAGCACCATGTAAGTCGCGCCGAAGAGAGTATCAGGCCTGGTCGTGAAGACCCGGATGCTTCCGCGGATGCCGACCAACGGAAACTCTACTTCGGCTCCTACCGAACGGCCGATCCAGTTTTTTTGCATCTCCAGCGTACTGGCCGGCCAGTCCACCAGCTTGAGATCATCCAACAGACGGTC
Source organism: Nitrospiraceae bacterium (assembly GCA_035573855.1). Lineage (GTDB taxonomy): Bacteria > Nitrospirota > Nitrospiria > Nitrospirales > Nitrospiraceae > DATLZU01. Next base: position 40,282 of record DATLZU010000032.1, on the reverse strand, counting down.
CGCATAGGCGGTGATCTTGAGCACCCACTGGCGCATCGGCTTGCGGATGACCTCGAACCCGCCGACTTCGCTCCGGCCGTCCACGATCTCCTCGTTGGCCAGCACGGTTCCCAATGCCGGGCACCAGTTCACCGGTACCTCCGCCACATAAGCCAATCCGCGCTCAAAGAGCTTTAAGAAAATCCATTGGGTCCAGCGGTAATAGGAAGGATCGGCGGTGCTGAGCTCGCGGTCCCAGTCATAGGAGAGCCCGACCCGCTTCATCTGCCGCTTGAAAGCGGCGATGTTCTGCGCCGTCGTGATCGCCGGATGGATACCTGTCTTCACCGCATATTGTTCGGCCGGCAAACCGAAGGCGTCCCAGCCCATCGGGTGTAGCACATTGAAGCCTCGCATGCGCTTGTAGCGGGAGACGATGTCGGTCGCCGTGTATCCCTCAAGATGGCCGACATGCAAGCCGGACCCTGAAGGGTACGGGAACATATCCAGACAATAAAACTTGGGACGAGTCGGATCCTCAGTGGCCTTGAAAACCCGATGCTCCTCCCAATAGGCCTGCCACTTGGCTTCGATAGCGTGGTGATCGTAGGTTTTGCTCATGATAGATCGGCAAATCTCCGAGCCGGGTCGAGCACACACCGTGAAGGCGAGAGCCTTCCGGCTTCACGACTTTCGGACCGCGGCTACCGAGGGAATCTAACATAGACCGCTGGGGCTCACAAGAATCATTCCCCGCGCCAGGGAACGCCGTGACGGCTCATCTGTCCCCGCAAGTTTGACGTGGCAAGAGCCGGCGTTCGTGATACAGTGTTGCGGAACGTGTCTGTTTCGACCGGAGGAGGCCCGTGGGCGTGTATGCACGCCGAATCTTCCCCCGCCTCATGGACTGGGTGCTCAGTGGAGAGCGGTTCCAGCAGGAGCGACAACGCACGCTGAGCCAGGCTTACGGAGAGGTTCTGGAGATCGGCTTTGGGACCGGTCTGAATGTCCCGCACTACCCGCCTAAGCTCTCTTGGTTGCGCGCGGTGGATCCGATCAACATGTTGCCTCGGAGAGTCGAAGAACGGGCGTCGCGGGCGACGTTTCCGATCCAGATCCAGTTCGTGAGCGCCGAAGCCCTTCCGTTTGAAGAAGCGCGCTTCGATTGCGCCGTCAGCACCTTCACCCTGTGCAGCGTCCGCGACCCCAAGACCGTGCTGACCGAAGTCCGCCGCGTCCTGAAGCCGGGAGGGCTTTTCCTATTCCTGGAACACGGGCGCAGCGACGACGCCAAAATCGCCAAGTGGCAGGATCTTCTCACGCCGGTGCAACGCCTCATCGCCTGCGGCTGTCACCTCAACCGCAAGATCGATACCCTCATCGCACAGGCCGGCTTGAGCCTCACCCAATTGGACCGCTTTCGGATATCCGAGCTTCCACGGATCGCCGCCGAGATGTACCGGGGCGTGGCGATCCGTTGATCGCGCGAAAATCCGGCGCCGACCGAACGCCTATCGCCGGCTCGGCGCATCCATCAAGGCATGAAAACTTTCAATGGCAGGAAACCGCGCCGACGGTTCCGGAGGGAGACGGGAGCTGGATTTGGCGCGATGAACGAGATAGCCGATCCCGAACCGGCCTGCCGCGGCCAAGCAGGCCTGATCATCGTCGATGTACAGCGACCGCGCAGGATCGAACCCCACCAGCCGTTGGCAATTCGGCCAGTACTCGGACCGCATTTTCAGATACCCCACTTCGAACGCCGTGACGATGCGGTGGACGTACCGGTTCACGCCGGTTTTCGCGACCTTGATCTCCACGCCTGATCGATGCGCGTTCGTCAGAATCGTGACCCGCTTCCCCAGCGCTCGAAGATGCCGCAGAAAGTCCTGCGCGTCGGGAAGAAAATCGATCATCGCGTCGAGTTCCTTCGTCAACGCGACCACGTCGACGCCGATGCGTCCCGACCAGTAATTCAAATCCGTCCAGTCCAACTCTCCTTCCACAGCGCGATACATTGCCGTCAGATGCGCGCGCGCCTCTTCGAACGTCAGGCCGTGCAGGGCCGAGTAGCGACGCGGCAATTCTTCTTCGAAGAAGAAATTGTCGAAGTGCCGGTCCAACAGCGTCCCGTCCATGTCAAGCAGGACATCGTCGACCAGGTCCCAGGAAAAACTGTCGATCGTCATCGGCCACTCGTCAATCGTATCGAGAAAAAATTATACCCCATGGCCAGGGTCCATGGCCCCGTTTCTTGTCTTCCCTCCGCGCGTGTGTTACGGTCTGTTCGCCAGGTTGATTCACCGTTGACGAATGACGACCGACCTATGACTCTCCCCGTACCGACCGTCGCCATTATCGGCCGCCCCAACGTCGGCAAATCGACCCTGTTCAACCGTATCCTCGGCGCCAGAACGGCGATCGTGAACGATGTGCCCGGCGTCACCCGGGACCGGAATTACGCCGACGCCACGTATCGGGGCCGGCGCTTCCGGCTCGTGGACACCGGCGGACTGGATCCGTCGGCCTCCGAAGGCATGCTGGCCCTCATCCGCCGGCAGTCACAGATCGCAATCGCGGAAGCCGACATCCTGATCCTGGTGATGGACGGTCGCGCGGGCTTGACCCCTCCGGACGAGGAAGTCGTTGGTCTCCTGCGGGGCCTCCGCAAACCGGTTTTCTTTGCGATCAACAAGCTCGACACGCCGAAGTCCGACCCGCTGATCGCCGACTTCTATCGGCTGGGACAGGATCGGCTCTATCCGCTGTCGGCCGAGCATGGGCTCGGCGTGGCCGAGTTGCTGGACGCGATTGTCCCGTTGCTGCCGGAATCCACGGACCGGGATGATGACCGGGAAGTGCCCCGAGTCGCCATCATCGGGCGACCCAATGTCGGCAAGTCTACGTTGGTGAATACGTTGCTAGGACAGGAGCGAGTCCTCGTCAGCGAGGTGCCCGGTACCACACGCGACCCGATCGATTCGATGGTGACCTATCAAAACCGTCGCTATCTACTCACCGATACGGCCGGCATCAGGCGTCGGGGGCGAATCGATCGGGGGATCGAAGGATACAGCGTCGCCCGGTCGTTGCGCGCAATCGGGCGGTCTGATCTCGCCATCCTCCTGCTCGATGGAGTTGAAGGCGTCACCGAGCAGGACACCAAGATCGCCGGCCTGGTGCTGCGCCAGGGACGCGCCTGCATCCTGTTGGTCAACAAATGGGACCTCCGGGAAGGCGATGCGCGCGCGCGGGGGGAGTACGAAGCCGACCTGCGCCGACGGTTTCCGTTCCTCTCCTGGGCGCCAGTGCTCTTCGCTTCAGCCTTGAAATCCGATTCCTTGCGCGAGATTTTTCCGCTGATCGACCGAGTAACGGCGTCCTTTGCCGCGCGGGTCCCGACCGGATCGCTCAACAAATTCCTGCAGGCGCTTGTCCAAGAACATCCTTTGCCGGTTCGAAAGGGCAAACCTTCCCGAACGACGAAATCCGTCTATATGACTCAGGTGGCGACCAAACCGCCGGTGTTCGCATTGTTCGTGGGTCAGCCAGAAAATGTGACACCCGAGTACCTTCGATTCCTGGAAAACCGCCTCAGAGAGGAATACCACTTCTTGGGCTCACCCATCCGCATCCTGGTGAGGCGGAAATGAACAGGGAAAGACACTGGGCGGACAGCGACTGAACCATGTCGCCTCGGGGGCAAGCACAAACAGATACGCTATCGGATCAAGAAAGATACGGTTCTTGCCCTCTCCACCGTCTCATCCTAGTCTTGGCAAGAGCTTCGGTGGCTCAAAAGCCGGCATTTCCCTGGCTTCTTCGCTTCGCGCTTATCGGGTCCGAAACTTGCTGGGTTTGAAGACCGGGGAGCTGCGGAGCCACGTGGAGAAAGATACAGCGATCCGCCCCATCGGTCTGGCATTCAACCTTGCACCGGCTTGAGTGAATTTGATCGGAGAAAATGTCCCATGAACATTGAACCATTAGCCTCTCGTCCTTCCGTCTTCCCAGTCGGTTCGGCCATCGGCCCCGGCGTTATCGTCTTTTCCCCTTCTATGCGGTTGCTGCACATGAATGAACAGGCGTTGGTCCTCTCGCGAACGCTCCACAGCGTACAAGATCAGCCCCAGGATGGCGGAGGCGGCGCCTGCGTGCTGCCGGAGGCGCTAAGAGACTTCTGCGATGAGATTGTCGAATCATTAAATCACCGCATGGAAGCGGAGGACTGGACTCAATTTGAAATTAAGCGCATCGCCGGCACCCCCGAACAGCCGATCCTCTTGCGCGGGTTCGGACTGCCCGATCGGTTGGAACGCCAGCGATCGCGGGTGGTCATTACGCTCCAGGCGATGCTGATTTCCTCCTCACCATCACCGGCTCCCTCTCGTTCATACCCGTAACCGCACGAGCGACTCAGGCGGACGGCGCACGCGCATCGGAATCCATGCTTTGTTCGATTCTGGGAGCTGTCGCCTGAATCCCAGCCAACGTTCACTGACGCTCCCGTTCGAGCGAGGCTTTCTGCTTGACTGGCTCCCAATCCCATGTTATTCGCAGGACAATCGTTCTTGGCGAAAGCGAGACCCGATCGCTCTTGTCTCCGACGTTCGGCGTCTCACCCGTCAGAACCGTCATCCATCCATTGTGAATCCAACGCCGCAGGAGGCCATTGTCGTGGCCGCTCCACGATATCCATTTCTGTTCATCATTGCCACGGTGCTGGCGTTTCGCTTTACGGCAGTCGCCGCCGAACCGTCCACCGTCACTCTGGCCAGCCAATCCCAACCCGCATCCGATCCGACCCCATCGGTCTCCTCGGTGGAAAATGAGGTCTGGCCGTCAATCAAGCTAAAGGGTTCCGTATGGCGCATGAAATCAGGAATGGTCTTCCTGAAGACACCGGTCGGTCTTCTGACGCTCAGCTCGAAAACCGGTCTGCGGGATGTCAAAGGCAGTTACGACGTGACGTTCTGGATCAACGGAACGAGTGCCGTGGTCGACATTCGCAAGAAAAGCGACGCCTCGCTGATCCACCGCTATGTGTCCGGCGACCTCCGGTACGCCGGGCCGGACAAGAGAGCGGTGGCATTATGGACCCCGGAAGGGGAGAAAACGTTTTCGGTGGAGGCCTACGCCGAAAAGTTGAACGAAAAGGCAGAGACCCGGCCGATCACCGTTGAGGTGGATGAAGCGGGAACGATCACGGGGTTCCATGACCTGCACTATGATGTGCAGATCAACCATCCGCCGCAGTATTCATCCGACCTGCACATGAAATTGGCTGGCACCATCGCCAAGCTCAAATCGGGATTCGTGTTTCTGAAGACTCCCATCGGCATCGTCACCGTCAGCGCCAAAACGGGCGTCCGCAACGCGAAGGTCGGCCACACCCTGACGCTCTGGGCGCACGATACCAACCTGGTCATCGACTTGCAGCAGAACGGCGCCGCCGCGCCGAGCACCCGCTTCCTGACAGGCCGGTTGACCTATGCCTCGCCGGATCGCCAGGCTGTGACCCTGTGGGCGCCGGAAGGGGAACAAACCTTCCCGACCGAGCGCGGGAGGGCCGCCTTGGCCACGATCAAGGAAGGCACACCGATTACGGTTGAGATTAACGATCGGGGCATGGTGCTCGACATCCGGAAGGCGGGATAAACCGTCCGTTCCTCCTGCATGCCCGGTCCGACGCCCTTCGTCAAGCCTAGGGGTCTCCCGCCTCGTTCAGCATTGAGCCTTCCCCTGACGGTCGGCTTGACAGACCTCCGGAACCTCCGTACACTCCGCCCACCCTATGAAGATTCGCTCCCAGGGTCGCCGTCCGGGTGTCCGCCCGTCGACTCGACCCGATGAGCTCCCAGCCTTCGATCAGCTCTATCGAGACCATGTGGATCTCATCTACCGTTTTGCCCAGCGGCTGTGCGGAGAGCCGGATGCGGCCAAGGACATCGTCCAAGACACCTTTCTCAACGCCTATCGCGGCTTCAAGAAATTCCGAGGAGATGCTCGGGTTTCCACGTGGCTCTACACCATCGCCTCCCGGGCCTGCCTGCGGATGCGACGGAAACGGAAAGGAGAGCCGGAACGGGAGCTTTCCTTGGAAGAATTTATCCCCGCGTCCGAAGGCGAATTCAAGCTGCAGATCCCGATGGACGGCCTCACGCCGGAAGAAGCACTGCAAAACAAGGAGTTGCGGCGAGCCCTCGATCAGGCTATCGAGAAACTGCCGCCCAAGTATCGGATGGTTTTGGTCCTGCGGGACATGGAAGGCCTGAGCGCCAAGGAGGTCGGCACTATTATGGGGCTCAATGAACGGGCGGTGAAATCGCGCCTCCACCGGGCCCGGCTGTTCGTGCGACGAGAGCTGAGCGCACGAGGCATCGCCCGGCAGGGCAGACTCGAGACCGACACCGAAGAGAGGATGGCTCCATGAGGACGCGGTCTCGGACGGCGCCGATACGAAAGAATCCGCAGCATCAACGCCACGGCCATGGGAAAGCCCATTGCCTGAAAATCCTGAAACAGTTGTCCGCGTACCTCGATGACGAACTGCCCCGTGAGATCTGTGAAGAAATCCGCAGACACTTGGGCGCCTGTCCGAACTGTGAAGAATTCATCAAGTCCCTCAGACAAACCATCACGCTCTGCCGACATCATCCCGTGCGGCCTTTGTCTCCGACCGCTAAAGTCCGGCTTCGCCGCCAAATCCTCAAGGTGGCGGCCTCCCTGCGATACAGAGCTTAGGCCCCCGACTTCTTGCCGTCTCCGGAGAGAGGTCTATCCCGCTGACAGACCAGGGTGGCATCGCCGTGTGTCGCCGCAGTATGATATTAAAAAAGCAAGGCCTATGAGTACCCCAATCCGGACGGAACGTGTGGGGCAATCTGGTCTTTGGATGGCGCTCGCCCTCTGCCTCGCCGTTGCCGATCTCGTCTGGTCCGTTCCATCCGGAGGGACCGGCACCGACAGCGGGCAAGAGCAGCCGGTCACCGTCGAGATCCGTTCCAGACAATTTCTTCCGGATCGTGTCGTGCTGCAGTCCGGGCGAAAGACCGCGCTTGTCTTTCTCAACCAGGATTCGGAGTTGCATGCGTTCGTTCCGGTGGGGCTCTTTGCGGGCGTCCACGTCAATATCGCCGGCAACGGAGCACCGGAATTCGACGCGCACGGTTTCAAGCGCGTGATCATCCCCCCCGACGGCCGCGCCGAGATTCGGTTTGTTCCCGATCGGCCCGGCGAGTACGCGTTTTTTTGCGATATGCCCGGCCATGAGATGCGGGCGACAATCGTCGTCCAGTGAAGTGAGCACGCGGGCACGACATCGTTCGTCGCCGCGCCACCCAGTCCCCCGTTTCTGTCGCGGCCGACCCGGCGGCGGTGCACGTTGGGTCGTGACAATCGCGTCAGTCGGAATCGTCGCGGCGGCTTTGGCCGCTCTCGCCCAACCCGGCGATCTCAATCGCGGCAAGGCAATCTATGAGCAGCGTTGCGTGGTGTGTCACGGGCCCGAGGGTCGGGGCGACGGGGTACAGGCGCCCTTCCTCTCGCCCAGACCGGCCAGCCTGATTTCAGCGGCGACGTCGGTCAAGACCGATCAGGAACTGCTGCGCATCATCGCGAACGGGAAACCGCGGACCGCGATGCCGGCGTGGAAGGACGTTTTGAGTGAGGAGGAACAGCGCGACGTGTTGCGGTATATCCGCTCGCTGATCCGCTTCGGCCAGCCTACCCTGACCCCGCCTCCACCGTCCGGTAATCGATAACGCCTGTGACTCCCTCGTCCTTCTTCCGCCTTGCGGGAACGACATGGTAGGGTGGCGGTTCTTCTTTTCTTGTCCCGGAGTTGTCTGTCGCGACGGAGGATCGAATCGTATGTGCGCAGATGTCTCTTCGCGAATCGTGCCTATCTTCCTAGGCCTTGCCGTCAGCGCGCTCATCGCATGGGGTCCGACCGACGATAGTCCGGCGTCCGCCGCGCCCACCTTCAAGACCGGCAAAAAAGCCAAACCTTCGGGTCGTCCCTCGCCGGCGGTGGCCACCGCTCACCGATATGCGGAAGCGATGGCCAAAGGCGATCGCGTCACCGTCGGCCGGCTCGATTTCGCATGCCAGTACGGCATGGTAACGGCGGCCGGCGGCAAGCTCAAGGCGTTCCCGCCGGAATCCGACCCCGCGTACGAGTCGTGCTGGAAACAGATCACGGATGCGCACGCGGTCGCCATCGACACAAGCGATCAGGGCATGGACATCTTATGGCCCAGCAAGGGCGACTTTGTCTTTTTCGGCGAAGACTTAAGCCGCTACCCGGCGTCGGCCTTTGTCATGGACAAGCTGGGGCTGTCGCCGCCGGGAACCGGACTGCGGGTGGAGCCGCAGGGATCAACGCCGATACCCGCCGCCTCGTTCCGGATGCGTCCGGACGGGCCGGTGCTGGGAGCGCCGGCGACGTTGGTGAAACTCACAGTCACCTATCAGGATCCTCTCACCTCGCCGGTCACCTACGCGCCGGGCGCGTACAAGTGGGCGAACACGATCAAACGGCCCAGGCGGGCGCTCAAGTCGCTGACCGTGCAGTGGGTCGTCATGTCGGGCTTGCGCAAGCACGGGTTCCCGAGCGATCTTGCGGTCCTTAACCTGCCTGTGGTGACCCAGGGTGATAGACCCGAAGGGGTGCAGGAGGCCATTCCGTTCGTTACGGAAACCAGCGGAGCGGTTCGCGATTCGCTGGTGTGGTGGAGACCGAAGGACGCGCCAGGGTTGCTGATCGCAGCCGTCGGGCGGGCCGCGCTGTTCCCGGACCTGCGCGACCGTATCGCGATGCTGAACCGGGTGTTGATCCTTGATCCCAACCAGCCGGAAGCACTCACGGTCCTCACGCGCGACCTGTACGAGATGCTCCTGCGGGAAGGGGCGGCCGCACACCAGGTCCCCGCGAAGGATGGAGCGCTGGCTGACCGTGTGAGCGAACTCTATTGGAACACTTATGCGCAGACAACCAGAACGGATCTATCGCTCGGGATGGAGATAGGCGGGTTCGCCAAGCCCACGGCGGCCGACTATCTCTATCGCATGATTCCCGCCATGGAAGCGCTCGCCCGGGTACGGCCGGAAGTGATCGAGAACCGCCGGCGGTTGGGCATTGCCTACCGCTGGAACAATGATCAGCTCGCCGCCATCCAGACCCACGAAGCGTTGCTGAAAGACATCCCGCTGGAGCGCCCCGCACTCCGCGCACGGGTGCTCATTGAACTGGCCTGGTCGCGGATCGAAAAAGTCGCCTGGAATCGGTCCTACGACGATCCGGAAATCCAACAGGCCTACAAGGAAGCAGGCGAAGCTTTGAAACTCGCGGATCAGCCGCTCGACAAGTTTACCGCAGCTTACACGATGGCTTACAGCATGCTCTTCATGCCGAACCGGGACCCCGATGCCATGCTCAACCATCTCACGGAGGCGCGGCGCTGGTACGAGCAGATCCCGGGCGCGTCGCAGGAAGTGTGGAAGTACTGGCTCGGGCAGGAACTCCTGAAAGCAGTGCTCGACGCGGACCCGAAGTTCAAGCCGTTGCTGGCGGCGTCGTAACTCAGGCTCTCAGACACCAGTAGTCAGCTTTTAGCGGTGTTTCAAAGACCGTCTCGTCTGACGAACGGCCACGAGCAGCCGGCCTGCTGAGAGGACCTTTCATCGTTATAAAGTGGGGGCTCGTTCATCGCACCGGAGGCTTGAAGCCCAGTAGAGGCTTAGCATTCTCTGCAATTTGGTGGGCTTGAGACTTCGTCAGGCTTTTCGTAGGGTCGTCCTTCCTGCAGACAAGTGCATACGCGGGATCTTCAGGATCACTCACGATAATGCAGCCCAATGATCGAACTAGCCCTGCCGTGAAAGCAGCTAAACTGTGATTAGGAAAATTCTCCAGCACCCTTGACAGGGTGATACGAGAGGCCAGATTGACCAACGTTGGTCTCCTTTCGAGGCAACTCTTCACCAGAGCAGACGACTTTTTCGACGGTCTGAATGCCCTGACGTTGGGTGACGAACTCAGGCGGAGGTCAGGTGCCCAAGTGAGCTGTGCGGGCGGTGATGATTGGAATCCATCCGCCACACTTCAACGATGGTCTGGGCCTCGGCGAGCGCGGCGAACGGGGGGCACGGTCAGGCCCTCGTCCCGGAGCCGCCCGTTCAACGATTCAATCAAGGCATTTCCCGCGGGTCTGGCAGGACGGATACAATCGAGTTGCCCGCCGCGTCGGTAGGCCCAATCTTCGAGCGCCCGCGCTTGGAATTCAGTCCCCTGAGCGACGGTGATGGACCGCGGGCTCTGGCCTTCGCCCAGCACGCGATCGAGCCCCTGACTGACCGTCTCCCCGACATACGCAATCCTGCTTTTCCCCCCGGACTGGACCGACTCCCGTTATTCCCCACCGTGAAGATTCGAAACGGGCGACCGTCGGCGAGGGTATCAGGCATAAAATCCATGCTCCCCCGCTCCTGCGGACCGACCGGCACGGAAGCCGGTCCCCGATGCAGGGTCATAGGCTTCCGCCGCCTCACCCGCATGCAGAGCTGCAACCCATCCAGGCGATACACTCGTCGGACGCGCTTGCGATTCACCGGCCAGCCCCCCCGCCGCCATAAGACCCAGAGCCACTGATAGCCAAATCGAGATCGGGCATGCGCCAAATCCCGAAGGCGGAACCGGAGTGCTGATTGATCCTTCGCCCGACCCTCCCGCTCCCACGACGCGCGACTAAACTGGGCCAAGCGACAGGCCCACGCACAACACACCTGCAACGTCCTGTGAACCCACTGGGCACGTTCTCGGCGGCGGGCGGGCCTCAGACCTTTTTTTTCGCCACGCCTCCGAGCAGAGGCTTATCCAGCGAGCGGTCGGCCACCAGCCGTTTCAACCGAGTTCTCCTCTTCTTCCTGCCGCAGCCGGCGGAGTTCACTCACCCCCAGGTGCGCGTCCTTCTTTTTCCAGGTGTAGAAGATGACCTCGCTGATGCCGAGCTGCCGGCAGAGGTCGCTAACCGGGGTTCCGCTCTCGGCGTGCCGGATGGCATAGACGATCTGCTCTTCGGTGAATCGTGACTGCTTCATGGGGCCGCTCCTTTCGTCGAGGACCGCCGAAGCCGATCCCTGACGCTAGTGCTGACTTGCTGTCGTTTTCCGGGGAGATGTCAAGAGCAACAGGTCACCCGGCACCGCCCTTGATATAACAATTCTGATCCGCTCTTGAGTGCGCGGCCTGCAAGCACAGGGGATCGACCAGGCTGCCCCTACCTCTTGCCTATCTTCGCCAGCTCTTCAAAATACGCCGCAAACGCTCTCATGCCGCCGGCGGCTTGGCCCCAGTCGAAGAACTCGTTGGGCGCATGGTAGCCGTGCTCGGGCAGGCTCAGGCCGAGGAAGAGAATGGGCACGTTCCAGGCCCGCTGCATCATCACCACCGCGCCGATGGACCCGCCCTCGCGGATGAAGGCCGGCTCTTTGCCGAACCCTGCCTTCACCGCTCGCTTGACCGCCTCGACGTAGGGCCCGTCGAACAGGCCGCGGAATGGCTGCAACATCCCTTCGCGCTCGACCAGGACGCGAGGATTCTGCTTGGCGACGAATTGCCGCAGCAGGCGGAAGATCTTTTCCGGTGTCTGGTTCGGTACCAACCGCATACTGACCTTCAGTTCTCCGTAGCCGGGCACGATCGTCTTCACACCCGGCCCCTGGTAGCCGCCGACGAAGCCGTGCACTTCGAACGTGGGCAAGGCCCAGATCCGCCGGAGCACCTCGGCCCGCTCGGTCGTCCGCAGCGACTTGAAGCCATAGGCCCGCATAAAGCGCTGCACCTGAAAGCCCGACGCGAGGAAGCTTTTGATCTCGGCTTGGGTCAGCTTGACCACATCGTGGTAAAACCCGGGAATCTTCACACGGCCGGTCTTGGCATCGACGCAGGCATGCACCAGATCGGCCAGTTCGGCGAGCGGGTTCCGCGCCGCTCCGCCCGTCAAGCCGGAATGCGCGTCCTTTTCCCCCGTGCGCAGCGTCAGTCGCGCGCCGAGCAGACCGCGCAACCCGTACGGCACGGCGGGTCGCCCCTTTGCGATCCAGATCGTATCCGACACGACCACCGAATCCGGACGCGGCACGGCCTCGTGATTGCGCAACGCCGCCGCAAAATTCGGGCTACCGATTTCTTCCTCTAGCTCCCAGAGGAAGCGGATGTTGATCGGGACGCCCTGCTCGATCGCATAGCGAGCCCCGAGCAATGCGGCCAGCGCTGGGCCCTTGTCATCGGTAGCGCCGCGTCCATGGTAGAGGCCGTCTTCTTTGCGGAAGGCAAACGGCGCCTGGCGCCATTCCGGCTCCTGGGCCGGCTGCACGTCGAGATGGTTGTAAATCGTGACCGTCGGGTGCCGCGCGCCGGTCGTCCAACCGCCGGACACGACCGGATAGCCTCCGGTTTCCACCACGCGCGCCTCGGCTCCCATATCGGTCAGGACTTGAGCCACAAACTCCGCCATCTTACGAATCTCAGCCCGCCGCGACGGGTCCATACTGATTGAGGGAATCTCGACCATCTGGCCCAGGAGATCCTCGTATCGAGGCTTGATCTGATCGATGTACGCATCAATCAATTTCTTGCCCGTCGCCATCACTGCCCTCCATATCGTCACACCTCGCGCAAGCGTGGCATTATAGCCGGACGAAACACCGGGAGAAAGGCGTGTGAAGGAATGGTAGAATTAGCGATCATGAGCACGAACGCGTCATCGGCGCTACTGCTGTTGACATTCCTCCTGATGCTCAGCCCGTCCCTCGCGCGGGCTGATGAGCCGACGCCAGTTCAGGACATCCTCGCCAATCCCGACGCCTACCACTTACGGCTCGTGACGGTCCATGGCACCGCGCGGGACATTGAACCGCTCGATCCCTACATCCTGCCGAGCGGGGTCACCTGTTACGGCGCCTATCTTTTCCGCCTTGACGACGAGACGGGGTCCCTGCCTGTCGCCGTCCTGGGTGTCTGCGGTGTGCCGGTGTTTCGAGATCCGGAGGTGGAGGAGGGGGATCGCGTAACAGTCACGGCCACCATTCAGGCGCCGGGCCACGGCAGTTATTACCTGACCCTGGAGGGCTTCCGCATTTCCACGGCGGAACGCGGCCAAGTACAGGCCATCGCGACCAAGATCGAGCGGTTCGCTGAGTGACGCAGTCGGCTGTTCGGGCTCGGGCCGTCGCGAGTGCCTGACGCTTGACCCCGTCCCCGATCCTTCCGGTAGGATAAGCACGGGACGAGAGAAAGGAGGAACGCCGATGCGAACCGCGCAAGAACTGAAAGAAGGCCAAGCTATTCTCCTCAACGGCGAACTCCACAAGGTCCTGTCCATCGAGCATCATTCGGGCACCGCGAAATTCTCCGGCATCGTGCGGGCCACGATCCGACACCTTGCGACGGGAAAGGAACGAGAGATCCGCTGGAACTTGGACGACCGGATCGACGATGTCATGCTCGAGCGCGTGAAGATGCAGTTTCTCTACGCCGATGAGGACCACGTGTTCTTCATGCACCCGCAGACCTATGAACAAGTTTCGTTGCCCCGTCCAGCGTTGCAGAAGGCCCTCCCCTTTCTCAAAGAGGGTGATACGCTTCAGGTCGAATGTCACGGCGGAAATCCGGTGGCGGTGGATCTTCCGAAAACCATCCCGATAACGGTCAACGCCTGCGGGTCCGGGATCCGGGGTCAGGGCGAAAACACCATGAAGGACGCAACGCTGGAGAACGGCATGACGATCCTCGTGCCCCAGTTCATCCAAGCGGGCGATACGGTCTTGGTAGAGGTGGAAACCGGCAGATACCTGGATCGCGTGCGGAAGGAAACCAAGCGGGCGTCGTGAGGGCCGAGCCCGCTGCCCGATGTTCACGCGCGACTCGCCTTTATGGAGACCGGCGCCGGAGGCGGGCGCGTTTGCGTCGTCGGAGCTGAACCGCTTCTTCCATCAGTTTCAACTGCCCGATCAGATGCTCGCGAACGTCCCGGTCACCAACCCTGAGGATTTCAGCACAGCGCTCCAGGGCGGTTTGTTCTTCCGCGTCGAGCTCTTCCCACACCGCGACTAACCGGCGAACCGCCGCGTCAGGGACTCTGCCTGTCCCGTACCTCGTGGGCGACGTTTCCGCCGCAACCTCCGCATGCCAGGTCGGCCCTTTGCCTGTGCGCAACCAGTCGACGTTCCGTCCCGTGAGATAGGCGACGCGGTACAACCATCCTTCAGGGATTTCTCCACGATGAATAGCGGAGACAATGGACTGGGGACGAATCTCCAAGTTGACCGCAAGCTGAGCCTGCGTTTTCAGATTCAGGGCCTGAAGCAGCCGATCAATGATTTCGCGAGGTTCCGACCCCATTCGATATCAGCTTATTTCATGTTGACATGGGATAAGGTTTTACTTACATTCCCTCAAACAAAGCGCAGGTCCGCCGCCTACAATCGAGAAAAGCCGGGAAAGCGGGCTCGCCTCCGACGACCGCTCGGCGCACGGATGTCTGAACACACCACGGGCCTGTCTCGTCGGCGTGCCCGTGGCGGGGCGGGGTGTATCTGCTGTCTTGGAGGACCGATACGCCCCGCCTTTATTTAAGGGCAGAAGTCTAACGACATTTCACAAGGGATTCAATGCGGGAATCTAGGCAGCGGTCGGCGGCGGGGAAAGACAAGAGAGGTTGAGCAGGTCGATGGAAAGGTCGAAGCATGGCAGGCTATGCCACGATTCTGCTGGTCGATGACGAACGGATGGTACGGGATCTTGTCGGCGCTATTCTTCAGAGGCACGGTTACGCCGTGCTGGAAGCGCAGTGTGGAGCCGAGGCCCTGCGAATCTCCCGCGACCATGCGGGACCGATCCACCTCCTGCTCACCGACGTGCTCATGCCGGAGATGACCGGACCAGCGCTGGCTGAGCAGATCAGGTCTTTCCGTCCGGATATCCGCATCCTCTACATGTCTGGCTATACGGGCAACGCCTTTCCCGCTTGCTCCGATAGCCAATCCGCCATTGCCTACATCCAGAAACCTTTCACGCCCGCCGATCTAACGGACAAAGTGCGCGAGGTCTTGGAGAAGAACACCTGACATCACGTTGGCGGGCACCTGTCCTGGCGCAGTGCCCGAGCTGTCCCCTTGCCTTCACGATCCCCCCAATTCCTTCAGCCGCGCGTGGTGTTGGTCCGGGCTCACGCCGGATTCGACGAGGGCCTGGAGGATCTTGATCAATTCGGCCTTCACCCCGGCTTCATACGATCTGCGGCCGAGTTCTCCGAACACGCGCAGTGCCTCTTCGAACGCTGCGCGGGCCGACTCTAAATTGGTCGGCTTCTGAATCCCGCGTTCCGCCAGCATCCGATGCGCCGTCCCGAGATTGTTCTGCGCGCGGCCATAGCTCAGCCAGGCTTGCTGTTGTTTCCGCAGACGAATCGCGTCTCGAATCACTTCGATCGACCGCCTAAGGTTTTCTTCCGGATCAATGTCGCGTTGCGCCATAACTTGGTAGGTGATACCGAGGTTGTTGAGCGCGCCGGCGCGGCTCCGCTCGTTCTCCAATCGCCTCCAGAGTTCAGCCGCGATCCGTAACGCGTGTTCCGACTTCTTGAGATGCTCCACCGGGTCCGGCTCGTCCTCGGCCAGCATGCGATATGTCAACCCCAGGCCGTTCATCGCCGTCGCTAGACCCGCGCTGTTCCCCTGCCGCTGATGGATCGCCGCTGCTTCCTGCAAGGCGCTGCCCGAATATTCGAGATTCGCACGGGACTCGACGCCCCACTCCGACAGCATCCGATAGGTAATCCCCAAGTTGGTCAACACGCCGGCGTACATGGTGGAATCCTGTTTGTCGTTCAACAGGACAAGCGCCTCCTGAAATAGCGTCATCGCCCGTTGCAGATTGTTGGCGGGGTCAATGCCGCGCTCCGCATCCTTTTGGAGCATGATGCCCAGATTGTTCTTCGTCGCGGCCAGGACCTCCGTGCTCCCCTCCGCTCCGCCATCAGTAGTCGGCCGGGCTGATGTACCGCAGTCATGGCTGATCGCCTCGTCTGTCGCGACCAACACGGTCCAGAGGACGAACCCGACTATGGCCCGTGACGGTGACATGACATCCATCGGCGGAGTCCGAACGCGCGGCCAGCTTTCGGCTTGTCGGGTACACGAGGCCGTTCGCAACCTTCGTGAGAAGCGCGAGGCTGCACGCCAGCGCGGTGTCCAGCGGCGTGATGCCCGGAACTCCGCCTCCCGGACGATTATACGAGCTTTGCTCGCGACCTCCTACTGCCATTTCTCCCCGTCGAGTTCTGTGCTAGAAAGGCGCAGTTCCTGAGCCACGGTGGGACTCGTGAGAGGGTGGATGAAACGAATACTCCCGGCTGCGATGGGCGGGGCCGTCTTGCACACGGCCCTCTTCGGCCTGGCCGTCGTGATCCTGACGGGCTGCGCAGGCAGCAAGGGTCTGGATCGGGCCTCGCTGCAGGAGGCGCTTCGCGCAGAGACCCAACAACTTCTTGCTCAATCGAACCCGGTACCGCCTCAAACTTCCCGCCTTTCGGTGCCCTTTACCTTGGCGGTGTACTTGCAGCCGAAGACTTACCTCGAGCGGCGCTTCGAATGGACCGCTGCCGATAGGGAAACACTGACGGCCTGGGGCGAGAGGCTCAAGTCCGATGGCGTTCTATCGGACCTCCTACTGCTGGCGGATTCGTCGGTCCATGGCAGGGGACTGAACGACATCCGGCTCGCCGCGGCCCGCTACGGGGCGGACGCAGTGTTGATCATGGACGGCGCGGCGGCCGTCGACCGATACAACAATGCGAAGGCCGCCTTCGTGTATTGGACGATTCTCGGCGCGTACCTGGCGTCCGGAACCCATAGCGATGCGCTGGTGCTGCTCGAAGGGACCTTCTGGGAGATCCGCACCCAATCGCTCCGCTTCTCGGTGGAAGCCGAAGCGCTGGCCAGGACCGTCGGCCCCGCGGCGTTCGTGCGGGATCACGACACCGTCGAGCAGGCGAAGCGCCAGGCCCTCGCAGCATTCGGCAAGCGATTGGAGGATCATCTGAAATCTCACCTCGTGAAGCAGTAGGTCGACGCTTTTTATTCTTCCCTTATCTCTCCTTCAGGGATTTTGACACCGCCTTTACACGACCGGTGATAGGGTGAAGCCGGACTAGCCTGGCCGCAAGGGATCGTCATGGACATCGCTCTCATCGGATTGACGCTCATCTTCTTTGTCATTTCGGGATGGCTTCTCACCTCTCTGGAGAACCTATAGCCGCCCATGTACCTTCTCGGGGGAATTCTTGCCTTGGGCCTGTTGGTCTATTTGTTGATCGGGCTTCTCAAGCCGGAGTGGTTTTGATGACTGCGAACGGGATCTTTCAGATCGGCGTCTTTTTCCTCGCCCTATTGGCAGCCGTGAAGCCGCTCGGCTGGTACATGGCCCGAGTCTACGAGGGGCGATTCTGCGGATTGGATCGGCTGCTCGGCCCAGTCGAGCGCGTGATGTACCGGCTGTGCGGCGTCCGCCCCAACGAGGAGATGGACTGGAAGACATATGGAACGGCGATGCTCCTCTTCAATGCGGCGGGGCTGCTGGCCCTCTACGCCTTGTTACGCCTGCAAGGATCCCTGCCGCTGAACCCAGTGAAGTTCGGCGCTGTGGCGCCGGATTTGGCCTTCAACACAGCGGTGAGCTTTGCCACCAACACGAACTGGCAAGCCTATGGCGGCGAATCGACGCTGAGTTATCTCGTCCAGATGCTCGGCTTGACTGTGCAGAATTTCGTGTCGGCGGCCACCGGGATGGCCATCCTGGTCGCCCTCATCCGCGGGCTGGCTCGCCGGAATGCGCAGACCATCGGAAACTTCTGGGTCGATCTCACCCGGAGCACACTGTACATCCTCTTGCCCCTCTCGCTTCTGCTGGCATTGGCCCTCGTTTCCCAGGGCGTGGTGCAGACGTTCGGTCCCTATCATACAGCCACGCTCCTGCAACCGGTCGGCTATGCCAAACCCGTCACCGATGTGAACGGGCAACCGGTGCTGGACGAACAGAGGCAGCCCAAGATGGAGCCGACGACGGTCACCGAGCAGATCCTCGCAGTCGGACCAGTGGCTTCACAAATCGCCATCAAGCAGCTCGGGACGAACGGAGGCGGCTTCTTCAACGTCAACTCCGCTCATCCCTACGAAAACCCGACCCCGCTGTCCAATTTCCTCGAGATGCTCGCCCTCCTGCTCATCCCCGCCGCCCTCTGTTACACCTTTGGCGTGATGGTGGGAGAGCCCCGTCAGGGATGGATCCTGCTTGCCGCCATGACCGTGATCCTGACAGGAATGCTCGTGTTGGGGGTGTGGGCGGAGCAACGCGGCAACCCTGCCTTGACCGCCATCGGAGTCGATCAAGTTGCGAATGACCGCCAGCCGGGCGGCAATATGGAGGGAAAGGAAACGCGGTTCGGTATCGTGAATTCCGTCATTTGGGCTGCAGCCACCACGGCGTCGTCGAACGGCTCGGTCAATTCCATGCACGATTCCTACACCCCGCTCGGCGGTCTGGTTCCTCTCCTCTTGATGCAATTCGGCGAGGTCGTCTTCGGCGGGGTCGGCTCCGGGCTCTACAGCATGATCGCCTTCGCGATCATCGCCGTCTTCGTGGCAGGGCTGATGGTCGGCCGGACGCCGGAATACCTCGGAAAGAAGATCGAACCGTATGAGATGAAGATGGTCTCGCTGGTGATCCTGATCATGCCGATGGTCGTCCTGGGACTGACGGCCGTCGCCGTGGTCACCGAGGTAGGCACGTCTTCCATACTGAATCCTGGCGCGCACGGTTTCAGCGAGATACTGTACGCCTACAGCTCTCAGGGCAACAACAACGGTAGTGCGTTTGCGGGACTCAGCGCGAACACGCCTTTCTACAATCTCACGGGTGGCCTCGCGATGTTGATTTCCCGGTTCTGGCTGGCGATCCCGACGCTGGCCCTGGCCGGGTCGCTGGCGCGCAAGAAGGTGGTGCCGGCCGGCCCGGGCACGTTGCCGACTCATACACCGTTGTTCGTGATCCTCCTGATCGGCGTCGTGGTCATGGTCGGGGCGCTCACCTTCGTGCCGGCGCTCGCGCTCGGCCCGATCGTCGAGCATCTGCAGATGATCAGCCGGTGATCCCTTCTGAGAAGAGGAATCCTCGATGAAGGCGCAGCTACGAATCCCGAGAACCCGCTCGCTGTTCAAGCCATCTCTGGTCCGGCAGGCTCTTCTGGATTCTCTTCGCAAACTGGACCCCAGGCACCAGGTCAAGAACCCGGTCATGTTCGCTGTTTTGATCGGCAGTGTGTTGACCACGCTGCTCTTTGTCCAGGCATGGATTGGAAACGGCGAAGCCTCCCCGAGCATTATTCTGGCGATCTCCCTGTGGCTGTGGGTCACCGTACTCTTCGCCAACTTTGCGGAGGCCATGGCCGAAGGTCGAGGCAAGGCGCAGGCGCAATCGCTCCGCAAGGCCCGACGCGACCTCATGGCCAAGAAGCTCGACGGCCCGCAGCAGCGAACTGAGTACACGATGGTTCCGGCCAGCACCCTGAAGAAAGGGGACACGGTCCTGGTCGAGGCAGGGGATTTCATTCCCGGCGACGGCGAGGTGGTCGAAGGGATCGCGTCGGTCGATGAAAGCGCGATCACCGGCGAGAGCGCTCCGGTGATTCGGGAGAGCGGCGGCGACCGCAGCGCGGTCACCGGAGGCACCAAGGTCTTGTCCGATTGGCTCGTGATCCGGATCACAGCCTCGCCAGGCGAAACGTTTCTGGACCGCATGATCGTGTTAGTCGAGGGGGCGAAGCGTCAGAAGACGCCGAACGAAATTGCGCTCACGATTCTCCTGGCCGCGATGACGATCATATTCCTGCTGGCCACGGTCACCTTCCTGCCCTTCTCGATCTATAGCGTACAGGCCGCCGGTCAGGGCACGCCGGTCCCCGTCACAGTGCTGGTGGCCTTGTTTGTCTGTCTCATCCCGACGACAATCGGTGGATTGCTGTCCGCCATTGGCATCGCCGGGATGGACCGCCTGGTCCAGGCCAATGTCATCGCCATGTCGGGGAAGGCCGTCGAGGCAGCTGCCGATGTGGACGTCCTGCTCCTCGACAAGACCGGCACGATCACGCTGGGCAACCGCCAGGCCACCGAGTTCCTGCCCGCCGAGGGAGTCAGCCAGACCGCCTTGGCGGACGCCGCGCAACTCGCATCCTTGGCCGACGAGACCCCCGAGGGGCGGAGCATCGTGGTTCTGGCGAAAGAACGGTACGGGTTACGCGGGCGCGACATTCAGGCGTTGGGGGCGACGTTCGTGCCGTTTACCGCTCAGACACGGATGAGCGGCGTGGATTTCGACGGAAGACAGATTCGCAAAGGCTCGGCCGACGCCATCGAGGCCTACGTGCGTGAGAGGGGCGGGCACTTTCCACCGACGGTCGCCGCCGTTGTCGAAAGCATCGCGAAGCAAGGCGGCACCCCCCTCGTGGTGGCCGAGGGGAAGTAGGTGCTGGGTGTGATCCACCTCAAAGACATCGTCAAGGGAGGGATCAAGGAGCGCTTTGCCGAGCTCCGGCGGATGGGAATCAAGACCATCATGATCACCGGCGATAATCCCCAGACGGCCGCAGCGATCGCCGCGGAGGCCGGCGTGGATGATTTCCTGGCGCAAGCGACGCCTGAAGCCAAGTTGAAGCTGATTCGCGACTTGCAAAGCAGAGGCCATCTGGTCGCCATGACCGGCGACGGCACCAACGACGCACCGGCGCTCGCACAAGCCGATGTCGCCGTGGCGATGAATACCGGCACGCAAGCCGCGAAGGAAGCCGGCAATTTCGTGGATCTCGACTCCAATCCCACCAAACTCATTGAGATCGTGGAAATCAGCAAACAGTTGCTGATGACCCGCGGGGCACTCACCACATTCAGCATCGCCAACGACGTGGCGAAGTATTTCGCCATCATTCCGGCGGCCCTCGCGAGCACCTACCCGGTTCTCGGTGCATTGAACGTGATGGGACTCGCAACACCGTCGAGCGCGGTGCTCTCCGCGGTGATCTTCAATGCGCTGATTATCATCGCGCTCATTCCGCTGGCTCTGCGCAGCATTCAGTATCGACCGATCGGCGCCGAGCCGCTACTGCGCCGGCACCTCCTCATTTATGGACTCGGGGGCATCATCGTGCCTTTTGTCGGGATCAAACTGATCGACCTGCTATTGGTCGCCTTCCATTTGGTGTAACAATCATGAATATCATGACCCAACTCCGACCCGCGCTCATGACGCTGCTGCTGTTGACGATGCTCATGGGTCTGCTCTATCCACTGGCCATTACGGGAATCGCTCAAACGCTCTTCCCGCATCAAGCCAACGGCAGCCTCATCGTGCAGAACGGTCGAGTCGTCGGATCGTCGCTGATCGGTCAGCCGTTTGATGACCCGAAATATTTCTGGAGCCGCCCGTCGGCGACGTCGCCCTTCCCATACAATGCCGCTGCGTCTTCCGGCTGGAATCTCGGACCTACAAATCCGGCGCTGATGAAGGCCGTGCAGGATCGGATCGCAGTCTTGAAGGACGCCGATCCGGACAATCCGGCTCCCGTTCCCATAGATCTGGTCACCACCTCGGGGAGCGGGCTCGATCCTCACATCAGCCCGGCGGCGGCCGAGTACCAGATCCGCCGCGTGGCGCGCGCCAGGGGGATGGACGAAGCAGCGGTGCGTCGACTCGTCGCTCGGCACACGCAAGGACGTCAACTGGGCTTTTTGGGCGAGCCGCGGGTCAATGTGCTGGAACTGAACCTGGCGCTTGATGCGGCCCGATAAGACCCGGTTCGGCCTGCCCACGCCCGATTACATCAGGAGGGTGCGGATACTAAGCCATGCCGGCGCTCGCGTTCATTGACGCTGGCTGTTGCCTTTTCTAGAATCACACGAGGTCTCGCCGGTTCCCCGTTCTCCCTCTGGGCTCGCCATGGATATATCACGACCAGATCCTGACACCCTGCTCAAGCGCCTGCGCGAGGAAGAAGCCCGGCAGGCCCGAGGCAAGTTGAAAATCTTCTTCGGCGCCACCGCCGGAGTCGGGAAGACCTATGCCATGCTGGAAGCCGCGCACGAGCAGCGACGGGATGGCGTGGACGTGGTCATCGGCTGGGTGGAGACCCACGGCCGCGCGGAGACAGAAGTCCTTCTGAAAGGCCTCGAACTGCTTCCTCCGCGCACGGTCGAGTATCGAGGCACGACGCTGCGCGAGTTTGACCTGGACGCGGCGCTCGCGCGCCGCCCGCAGCTCCTCCTCATGGACGAACTCGCTCACACCAACGCGCCGGGGTCCCGCCATTCGAAACGATGGCAGGACGTCATGGAGCTTCTACACGCCGGCATCAACGTGTACACCACCATCAACGTCCAGCATTTGGAATGCCTGAACGACGTCGTTGCGCAGATCACCGGCGTCCGCGTGAGCGAGAAGGTGCCGGACTCGGTCCTGGAACAAGCCGATGACGTGGAATTGATCGACCTCCCTCCCGACGATCTGCTGCAACGCTTGAAAGATGGGAAAGTCTATGTGCCGGAACAGGCGCGGCATGCCATGCAGAATTTCTTCCGCAAGGGCAACCTGATCGCGTTGCGAGAACTGGCGCTCCGGCGGACGGCCGAGCGGGTCGACCAGCAGATGGAGGTATACCGCCGTGAGCACGCGGTGGTGCGCACCTGGCCCGCGGGTGAGACCATCATGGTGTGCGTGAACATGAAGCCTCGCGGAGCCCGCTTGATCCGGGCGGCCAGGCGTATGGCGGGAGAGCTGCACGCGAAATGGATCGCGGCCTACGTGCAGACCCCGCGGCACCTTCGCCTGCCGGACAACGAGCGCAACCGGGTGGTCGAGACGTTGCGCCTCGCCGAGCAACTCGGAGCGGAGACGGTGACCTTGAGCGCTGAGGACGTCAGCCGTGAATTGCTGAATTACGCCCGCGAGCGCAACGTCACGAAAATCATCGTCGGCAAGCCGACTCGGTCGCGGTGGAAAGCCTGGCTCTTCGGATCGGTGGTCGAGGAGTTGATCCGTCGGAGCGGGGACATCGACATCTACGTCATCACTGGAGAAAAAGGCGAGAGCTGTCCCCTCTCAGCCCAGACGAGACCCCGACAGATCGACTGGCCGGCGTACGGGCAGGCGGGCGCCGTGGTCCTGGCCTGTACCGCGTTGAACTGGCTCCTCTTTCCTTTCTTCGGAGCGGCGAATCTGGTCATGATCTATCTGCTCGGCGTGGCGATCGCCGCAACCCGTTGGGGCCGTGGACCGTCGGTGCTTGCATCGATCGCGAGCGTGGCGGCCTTCGATTTCTTCTTCGCCCCCCCATACCTGACCTTCGCTGTGTCCGATACCCAATACGTCCTGACCTTTGCCGTCATGTTGGTCATCGCGCTGCTGATCAGCGGGTTGACCGTCCGGATTCAGCAACACGCGGCGGCGTCCCGCCACCGGGAACGGAAGACCGCGCTTCTATACGCCATGAGCCGCGACCTTGCCACACGGCGCAAGATCGTCGAGCTCGTCGACGTCGCCTCACGCCATATCCGCGAGGTGTTCGACGGTCAGGTCGCCGTGTTCCTGCCGGACGCGACCAAGCGTCTGGTTCTCCAACGAACCGAGCTGTTGTTCTTCGAATTCGATCCGAAGGATGCCGGGGTCGTCCAATGGGTGTATGACCATAGTCAGCCAGCAGGGCTGGGAACCGACACCTTGCCAGGCTCCGGGGCTCTGTACTGGCCTCTGGTTGGTTCGCAGGGTCCGGTCGGGGTCCTGGCGGTGCGCCCGGCTCAACACGGCCGCCGATTCGACCTGGAACAACTGCATTTGCTGGAGACTCTTGCCAATCAGACCGCGCTCGCGATCGAGCGCGCCCGCCTGGCCAAGGAGTCACAACAAGCCACCCTGCAGGCCGAGACCGAACGGACGCGCAACGCCATCCTCAGCGCGGTTTCGCATGATCTGCGGACGCCCCTGGCCACGATCATAGGAGCGGCGAGCGGGCTGCTCAATTCCCCGTCCGGAATGGATCCCCGACAACGGGAGCTGGCCCAGGGCATCTACGACGAAGCGAACCGTCTGGACCGCCTGATGAAGAACCTCCTCGACATGACCAGGCTGGAAGCCGGCGCGGTGCAACTCCGCAAGGAATGGCACCCGCTGGATGAAGTGGTCGGCGCAGCGCTGGCCCGTCTCGGAAAGAGACTAGAAGGACACCGGGTGCAGACCCGGTTTCCGGCGACGCTGCCGTTGGTGCCGATCGATGGGGTATTGATCCAGCAGGTGCTGATCAATCTGCTGGAAAACGCCGTGAAATACGCGCCCGCCGGCACAGCGATCGAGGTGACGGCGTCGGGTTCTGAGAAGGAAGTGCTCGTTGAAGTTGCGGACAGGGGGCCGGGCTTGCCGCCTGGGGAGGAAAAGCGGATCTTCGACAAATTCTACCGCGCCGGCCCGCCTCGGGAGGGCGGAGTCGGATTGGGGCTGACAATTTGTCGGGGCATCGTCGAGGCGCACGGCGGACGGATCTGGGCCGAGAACCGCTCCGGTGGCGGAGCGGTGTTCCGTTTCACTCTCCCTCTGGAGGGCACTCAACCTGTCATCGAGCCGGAAAAGGCCGAACTCCGCACAGCATAGCCCGCATAATTCATGACGGTTCGTCGCGCCACACCCGTTGCAATGGAAGAGCAACGAGTAGCCGGGAGTCGCGTCGTGTTGGACCCATTGCAGCAAGAAGAGCAATGGGTCCCCGGTGCCGAGTAGCGAATCCACGATTGCAGCAGAAGCGTTCATGAATTATGCGCGAAAGGACTCGTCATGAGCGAGCGTCCCATCCCAACCGTGCTGTTGATCGAGGACGAGCCCGAGATCCGTCGCTTTCTCCGAACGACGTTTCCAGAGCACGGCTTCCGCATTTATGAAGCCGTCACAGGAGCGGACGGACTGGTGCAAGCGGAAGCGCGTAATCCGGACTTGATCCTGCTTGATCTCGGCCTGCCGGACATGGACGGCGTCCAGATCATCAAGCGCCTGCGCGAGTGGACGCCGGTCCCGATCATCGTCTTGTCGGTGCGCGATCAGGAACAGACGAAAGTCGCCGCGCTCGGCCTCGGCGCCGATGACTACGTCACGAAACCCTTCGGCCTCAACGAACTCCTGGCTCGCATGCGCGCGACCCTCAGACACACGGCTCGCGCCGCGGTGGCCGACAGTGACCCAGTCTTCACGACGGGGGATCTCCGAGTGGACCTCGGTCGGCGACAGGTATGGGTTGCCGAGAAAGAAGTCCATCTGACCCCAATCGAATACAAGTTACTGACGACGCTCGTGAAGTACGCCGGAAAGGTCGTGACCCATCGACAACTCCTCAAAGAGGTTTGGGGACCACTCCACGTCGACGAGAGTCACTACCTGCGCGTCTACATGCGGCAGTTGCGGTACAAATTGGAAGCCAACCCGGCGCATCCGCGCTATCTCGTGACCGAGTTGGGCGTGGGGTATCGCCTCAAAACGGAGTGACCGCGGGCGTCAGCCGGAGCCGCCGCATGATCTTCCTGCGGAGTGATCTTCATCACGGCGAATCGAAGGTCCAGATGGCCGCGAAGATCAGCAGGTGCTGGGCCGCCGTGAGACCAATGATACCGGGACGGATCTCGTTGCCCTTGAAGAACCCGCCGCCGATGCCGGTCGATTCATCGAATCGGTGCTCCAGCCGGAGAATCGTGTTCGTCCACGTGGAGGACACTCTATGTTCCAGCGTGGTCGTGACGGCTTTCACGAACTGCTCGAACCCCGTCAACCGGCCGTTACGGTCCCAATAGAATTCAGGCCGGACGGTCACGCTCCAGGGGTCGTTGATGCGCCAATGGATTGGTAATTGCCCGGCCGTCCAAAAGATGCGCGGCGTGTCCGGCATAGCAAGCCGTTCGGTGCCGATCTGGTACTCGAATGCGATTGTGACTGCCTCCCCCTTCCATTCTGCGATGCTGTCGGAAAAGAACCGCCAGAACTCGATCGCGGTATCGGATTGGTCTGGGCCGTAATAGATCGTCTCCTTGATTGTTAGACGGGGTGTGGCCTTATAGGACAGTTGCCCGCCGTAGCTCGGTTGGTCGTTCGGGTGAGAGAGGTGGAAGTAGCCGTTGATCACAAACAGCGTGCCGGTGAGACGTTCGTTGAAGGGATAGCTGGCATTGACGCCGAACATCAGATATGGCGTATAGTCTCCACCCCACGGTCGCGTATAGCTGAAGTTGTCCTTGGCATAGAGCGAGTCATAGCCGATCAGGCTATTGAAGAGCCCTCCCTGGATCGTCAGCCCGTTTCCCACCGGGGTCAGGTAGGACACGTTGGCTCGCCCGAAGTGGCGGAGTTGATCGGATGAGCCGACCTTCGGCTGGTTCGCATGAACCCCGAACTCTTTCGCGTCTTGTCCGCCGTGCACCAGCAGTTCCGTCCCCCAGCGCGATTGTTCCGTGGCATCCTTGCGGACATAGGCTCCCCCCATGTTCAGGTCCAGTTCGTTGACCCGCGGCGTGGTGCTGCGGTTCCGGAACAGATGGTTCGCAGGAAAATTGAAATCGAGCGAATAGCCGAGATCCACGAACCCGCCATAGTGCCAGTCGGTTTTCCCGGCTCCGCGTTGTACGGTCGGCTCTTCTCGGACGCCGAGATCAACAACGTCTTCCCCAGGGGCGGCATACGAACCCCGAGTAAGCGGATGTTCGACAGCGAGGGACGTCCCCCACATCCACCAGAAGCACAGGATCGCTGTGCTCGTTCGCACCCATCGCTTCATCATCGGCTCCGTTCTTGCTTCACCCTGTTTTGCACTTTCTGTTTTGCACTTTAGCCGAGGCCGCATCAAAAAGGCGTGAAAATGGAACGGCAGACTATCAAGACAGCGTCAAATCGTGAAGAGTGAAAAACGGAGATAGGGAGAGGAGGCGCTCAGGAGACCGTGCGTTCACGAGCCTCCGTCCGATACCACCGCAAGACCAGCCACGCACACGTGAGCAGCATGCCAGCCCACCCCAGTATCGAAACACGACGTGCGATCACCGTGTCCGAGGCCAGCACGCTCCATCGACTGAAGATCCGTTCCCAGTCATGTTCTCCGCCGCCGACCAACGGGAGTATTTGTGAACGGGCGTCGGCCATGTACCGCGCGATGTTGAGAACGTTTTCGAAGAACCAGACGCCCGCGACGGCACACCCGAGCGTGTCGCGCCGGCGCCAAAACACCAGCCAGACCAGGAACGGTATCGCGAGCTGCCCGAGCGTCCCGCCGTAGAGCCCCACCGTCTCTCCGAAGAGACCGAAGAGCGGATGGCCCGCCTCGTGAAAGACGAGATTAACGTGATCGAGGAAGATGAAGCCGTCGTCGTCCGAGGCCAGCAGGGCAAAGAATCCCACCAGCCCCGATAGCATAACCGCACCCTGTCCGTTCGAAACCGGCTTCCACGGAGCCCCGTGAACTCGCCGAGCGTGGTTGAGCACGGTTCTGAAGGGATTCGTCGGCATCAGGTGGGGGAGAGGAAGCCAATCACTTCTTCGGCTCACCAAGTACGCACCACACGCGGCGCGTCCCGGATTTCTGGTCAGTGACGGCCTCGCCGGAGAAGAAGCTGACTTGCCAGGCGACGATCTCATCGGTGGGCGACGGCGTCGCCGTCCAGTAGATCGCCGACTTGATGTTGACAAAGGGATGACCGGGTGGGAGCGCCGGATCTTTTTGCGACGGATCCACCAGGCTTTTCAATTCCTCGATCGTCGGAGCCCGCCAACCGGTTTGTCCTCCGACGGTCTTCCTCTCGCAACGCGCAATCGAAGCGCTCCAGACATCGAACTCACGGTCCGGCTCTCGCTCCCAGATGAGTCCGGTCTGGTTGTCCCGGACAGCTTCCCCGTTGAAGACCATCGTGAACCGGTCGGCCGCAGGAAGCGGTGATGCGGCAGTCCACAGTCCGAAACCGATGAGCATGGCCCAGCCTCGGTATGGCGTCCTAGTCATCACGGGTCGATCACGCTGTCTGCGCGCTGAACCCAGATCGTTTGCCTAATGCACGGAGAACGGCACCGGCGCAAAAGTCACGATGAAAATCCCCAAGGCCGCCCAGCCCACCCAAATACGGGCGCGACCGAGGGCAACTTCGGGATCCTGCACCGGCGGATGCGCCAACCCCCACAGGCCCGCCATGCCGGCCCACAGAAACCATCCCGGCCAGCCGACGACCCCCAGCACGAGGAGCACCGGGACGATCGCCACGGCCATTGTCCGTTGCCGCGGACCCCACAGCGCATAGGCGACGTGGCCCCCGTCGAGCTGCCCGATCGGGATCAAATTCAGCGAGGTCACGAACAGTCCGAACCAGGCGGCAAATCCGATCGGATGGAGCACGACATCCGCCGTGGGCGGCAGCGGGCCGATCACGAGCCACGAGATGAATTGTAGCAAGAGCGGCTCGCCCAGGTGCAGGCCGTAGGCCGTCTCGCCCGACACGACCTTGGAGAGCCGAAGCCCGACGATCAATGCGATGACCGCCACCACGAACCCCGCGATCGGTCCCGCCACTCCAATGTCAAACAGCGCCTTCCGGCTCAGGATGGGACCGCGCATGCGAATGATCGCGCCGAACGTTCCGATGAAGTGCGGCGGCCCTGGAATGAACAGCGGCAACGACGCAGGGACGCGGTGAATCCGCGACAGCACGTAATGGCCCAGTTCATGGGTGACCAGAATGCCGAGCAACGTGGCCGCGAAGGGGACCCCGCGCCACAACACGCTGGGATCCTGCACGAGAAACTGCCAGGCTCCCAGAAATGGCGTGGTGTTCGTTTGGTACGCGCCAGCCCAGAGTGTGGTGAACACAGTGATGAGAAAGAGGATGGCTGGGAGCAAGACTTGGGATAATCCGCGCTTTGCCGGATCGTCGGCGACCGGAATCAGCCGCTCTTCGATGACATCGCCGCCATTGGCCAGCTCGACCCCGGGACGGGGCCAGGGGTCATGGATCGAGTGTCCGGACCACTCGCCGCCTCGTTCGTCACGATCCATCTTCGACACCCTTCAGCTCGTCCCTGCAAAGGGATTGTACACTAGTTCCTCCTGCACCGTCGTGGATGGCCCATGACCGGGGAAAAGAACGGTGTCGTGCGGAAGCGTCAGGACCCGCGTGCGCACCGATTCGAGGTGAATTGGGTAGAGCTTCGCCGGATTGGCCCGGCCAATGGACCCGGCGAACA
Source organism: Nitrospiraceae bacterium (assembly GCA_035573855.1). Taxonomy (GTDB): domain Bacteria; phylum Nitrospirota; class Nitrospiria; order Nitrospirales; family Nitrospiraceae; genus DATLZU01. The sequence goes on along the minus strand of DATLZU010000032.1, from coordinate 10,947 downwards.
GCGTGTCGCCCACGAAACAGATCGGTTGTCCGCCTTGCTCGACATGGTAACAAATACCGCCCGGCGTATGTCCGGGCGTGGTGAGGCACCGGACGGTCAGGCACCCAACTTGGATCGTACGCCCGTCTTCCGGAACGGAACGCTGCTCGCTCGGAGGCTTCCAGTTGAGGAGCGCGACATCGTCCGGCCCCACATACACCGGCACAGGCCGGGTCGAGAGAATCCGGTCGATTCCCTCCGCATGATCGGCGTGGCCGTGCGTGAGACAGATGGCGACCAGTCGCAGCCCCCGGCGGCTCAAGAAGTCGAGCACAGCGCCGGCGTTGTAGCCCGTATCGATCAGCAGCGCCTCGCCCGAATCGTGCAGCACATAACCCTTCACGGCATAGCCGCTGATCTCGCCGTGGATAGTTTCGACGCAGGTGATGGAGGCCGGCGCCGGCGCCGGCCTCCAGCCTTTCAGGGCGATGGCCTCCAAGGGTTCTGGCCGAAGCCCCAACGCCTTGGCGAGCGCCTGCACCTCCTCGCGATCCCTCGGTGGATCACCGCGCTCCAGCGCAGCGATATCATGTCCGGGCAGGCCGGTCATGCGGGCGAGGTCCCCCACAGTCAATCCCTGCCCGGTCCGGGCTTTCTTGATGATGTCGCAGAAATCGTCTTCGAGCGGCATACGCATATGCTAAGAGCGAGCGGCCCACAGCGAACAGCGCTGCGGGACGAAGACCAACCTTGTTGGCTATTCGCTCTTCGCCACCGCAAGCCTCCACGCGTTTACCATTTGCTCATCGATATCGACCAGGATCACCGTGCGCAGCGAGCGAGCGGGAAATGTGCGGATCTCATTCACCATGAGCCTGGCCGCTTCCTCATGCGCGACTCCGCCGATGCCGGTGCCCATACCCGGAATGGCGATCGACTCAAAGTTCTTCTCATCCGCCAACGTCAACGCCGCTTTCGTCGCTGCCGCGACGTTTTGCACAGGAATCCTCATGGCCGGCGCCGGCATCGTCGGCGCGTGAATAATCCCCTTGAACTTGGTCTTGCCGCCGGAGGTCAGGACCGCGCTCCCCACCGGAATCGGCGCCTGCTTTTTCGCCTCCGCTTCCACTTCCTGACCCGCCGCCCGCTTGATCACGCCCGCAACCCCGCCACCCATGATGCCCTGGCTGTTCGCGGCATTGACGATCGCCTGCGCGTCCGCGTCCAGGATACTGCCGTGGATGACGGCGATCGTGAGACTTGTCTTGTCCATTGATCAAAAGATCCCAGCAACCGAAACAGTCTTCCAAGGTTTCGCGCGTTCCGAAGACGGTCCCACTTCCTTCAGCCCTCCGGCGCCAACTTGATCTCCTGCACCTCCCCGAACGCCGACAACAGGCGCGGCAACGTGTCAGGGGATCCGACCGCCAGAATTCGGAACCGCTCGGGATGGAAATGCTTGCGAGCCGCCTGGAGCAGATCCTCCTTGGTCAACTTCACGACTTTGTCACGCAGTTGCTGCAGAAAGTCCTTGGGTAAGCCGTCGTACTCAAGATCCATCAGGCGTCCCACGATGCTGGATGGGCTCGTGAACGAAAAAACGAACGAATTGACGAAGGCCTCCTTCGCCTCTTCCAATTCCTCGTCCGTCACCGGTTCCTTGCGCAACCGCTCGACGTTGGCGATGAACCGGTCGATGACTTCCTGCGTCGTGGAAAGCTTGGTCTCGGCGCGCAGATACCACACTCCCTGATCGTGCGTGCTTACACGCAGGCCGCTGCCGACGGAGTAGGCCAACCCCCGTTGGGTCCGCACGTCCCGGAACAATCGGCTGCGGAAGGAACTGCCGCCGAGGATGTCGTTCAGCAGGGAAAGAGCCGGATAGTCGGGATCGTTCTCCTTGATCGTGAGATGTCCCACGCGTAGGTGGGTCTGAGAGGTGTCCTTACTGACATAGCGGACGACCGGTTTGGCGCCGTCGGCGCCCGCTTCGACCACTTCGGGAATCTTCAATTCCGGCACATCCCCTTTGGGCCAGTCGCCAAACACCTCGCGCAGTGCAGCCAGCACATCAGTCTTGTCGAAATCGCCGGTGACGCCGAGGATGATACCGTTGGGATGGATCGTCCGTTGATGGAACGCCACGAGATCATGCCGGGTCACGCGCGTGACGGACTCGATCGTGCTCTCCCGCGCGCTGGGATGATCGGCGCCATAGATCAGCTTGGCGAACTCCCGTCCAGCGATGGATTGGGGGTTGTCCTGCCGGCGCCGGATGCTCTCGATCGCTTGCAGCTTGGCCAATTCAACCCGATCCGGCTCAAACGCCGGCGTCCGCAGCAAGTCGGCGAAGATCTCGAGCCCGCGCTTGAGATCCTTTTTCAACACGTCCAGTGTGGCGGAGCCCGACTCTTTGCCGATCCCGATCGTGATCACCGCCGCCAGCCGCTCGAGTTCTTCGTCCACGTCCGCGGCGGACATCCGCTTGGACCCGCCCGTGCGCATGACCACACCGGTCAACCCGGCCAGTCCGATCTTGTCGGGTGGATCGAGCCAACTCCCAGTCCGCATAATGGCCTGCACGGTGACCAGCGGCAATTCGTGATCCTCCAGCAGGTACACCACCATGCCGTTGTCTAAGACCAGCCGCTCCGGCTCGGGCGGGTTGAACTCGACCGGAGGAAAGCGCATAAGCCGCGGATCGGTCAGCCCGACATCGGCCGCCAAGACGGGTCCGGTCACGGTGATGAGCGTGATCGACATCAACGCAATGAAAATGACGCTGTTAGGCACCATGCGATGACCGCTCACCTGCATTCCGGGCTTTTCCCCGCGCTTCACGAGTAACGTTTCACGTGTCACACCACTCATGGCCTCACCTCATCGGCCGCCTTCGCTGCGATCTTGCGAGTGGCGGGCATCTTCACGAGCGTCGCAACCGTGCGGTTAGACTTCTTCAAATACTGGGCTACCACCCGCTGAATGTCCTCCGGCGTCACCTTGGCGATGCGATCGCGCGCATCGAGGATATAGCGCCAATCCCCGGCGACGGTCTGGTAAAAGGCCAACTGCGAGGCCAACCCGCTGTTCGACCGGAGCGATCGCACCAGCGAGGCATCCAGGTTGTTGAGTACCTTTTCGAGTTCCTGCGGCGTCACCGGTTCGGTCTTCAACCGTTCCAGCTCTTCGTAAATCGCCGCCTCCACTTCCGCGGCGGTGTGAGGCGCCAACGGCGTCGCGCTGATCACGAACAGGTTGGGCGCCCGCACACCGGGGTAGTTGGTGTCTGTCATGACCGAAGCGGCAAGCCGTTTCTCCCGCACCAACCGGCTGTATAGGCGGGAGGTCACCCCGTCCGACAACACCGCGTCGATCACATCAAAGACGAAATCGTCGGGATGCCCGATGCCCGGTTTGTGATAGCCGATGAGCAGCGTCGGTTCCGCATCGAACTCGACTTCAACCCGCCGTTCCCCGCGCTGCGGCGGTTCGACCGTCACGACCGGCGGCGGGGGCGGCGCCGGCGGGATGACTCCGAACGTCCGTTCGAGCAGCTCGATCACTTCCTTGGGGTGAATGTCGCCGACGATGGCGACCGTGGCGCCTGCAGGTCCATAATACGTCTTGAAGAACTCCTCCGTCGCCGCGGGCGTCAGCGCTTCGATGTCCGACGCCCAGCCGACGGTCGGAAGCCCGTACGGATGGGCCTGAAACGCGGCGGCCGTGAAGGTCTCGAACAAGAGCCCCTGCGGATTGTCGTCCGTCCGCAGCCGCCGTTCTTCCATGACGACGCTCCGCTCCTTATAGAACTCGCGCAACACGGGGTGCGCCATGCGGTCGGCTTCCAGGACCGCCCAGAGCGGCAGCCGGTTCGACGGCAGGCTGACCATGTAGCGCGTGAGATCCTTGCCCGTGGTGGCGTTCAGTCCCACCGCGCCATGCCGCTGATACAGCAGCGCCATCTCGTTCGCGACCACGTACTCACCGGCCTTGTCCTGCAGCTCTTTGAAACGCTGCATGAGCTGATCGAGCGCCGGCGCGCCGGCGGACGACGGCCTGCCAGAGGTCTTCACCGCCGCCTCCCGTTGCCGCCGCTCGATTTCGGTCCCGAGCCGGTGCAACTCTTCCAGCAGCGGGCGCTCTTTTTCGTAATCCTTCGTCCCGACCATGCGGGTGCCCTTGAAGGCCATGTGTTCGTAAAGATGGGCGACGCCAGTGCGGCCGGTGTGTTCGTTCATGCCGCCGACGCCGAACGTGAGGTTGATCGAGACGACCGGCGTCTGGTGCCGCTCGACCATCAGCACCTTCATGCCGTTTGAGAGTTGATGCTCGATGACCCGTTCGGCCAGACCGGACATGTCGGCCCGCGACAAGGCGAGGCTCAGATGAAGGCTGAGGCCGAGGACCAGGACGAACATCAGCAACGTTTTCTTCATACAAAGATCTCCATCAATTCTTCCGGCCGTTCGATGAACCACTCGGGCCGACAGGCCGCCATCTTCTCCCGATTCCCCATCCCGTAGCCCACCGCGCAGACCCGAATGCCGGCGTTGTGCCCGCCGTTGATGTCGTTGGTGCTGTCGCCGACGAGGACCGTGCGCTCGCGAGGGATGTTCAGCGCCTCCATAATTTTCAACAGCATCCCCGGTTCGGGCTTCAGCCCGTAGCCATTGTCGCCGCCGACCACGTAGGCAAAGTGATGATTCCCCAACCCGTCCAAAATCACTTTGGTGTATTCGATGGACTTGTTGGTCGCCACTGCCTTGTACTTATCGGCGAAGTGGGCGAGCATCGTCTCGACGCCCGGATAGAAACGGGTCCGGTCCAGGCAGTGCGCCAGATAATGGCCGCGAAAGACGCGCAAGGCTTCCTCGTATTTGGCCTGGTTCGCCTCACCGACCGCCAGCCGCAGCAGGCGCTTGACGCCATCGCCCACGAACCCGAAGATTTCCTCCTGGGGACGGCGCGGCAGGCCGAGTTCCTCCAGCGTGAGGTTGACCGCATAGGCGATGTCCCACTTGGACTCGATGAGCGTGCCGTCCAGATCGAAGATCAAGAGATCCACCGGCGTCTTCACGACCATTCACTTCACCTTTCGTAAGTCGTCCCGCAGCATAATCAGTTTCGCGCGGCGGCCGGCGTCGGATTCCTGCAGGATGGCCTCCCGCACGAAGTTCAGCATGCGTGTGCGCCCGACGTGCGGAGGGAGGATCGGTTCGACGATCCGCCAGCGGTTGTTCACCGCCCGGACGCGGACCCGAACCTGCTCGGTCGTGACCTCCGGAATAAACGACGCCGTCTCCAGATAGACCGCGCCGAGCACGCGGAACTCGACCGGGATCACAACCTCCAGCATGTTGACGATCTCCCACTGTCTCAACCGCTCGGGCACCGCGTAGCTGTCGATCACGACGACGTGCCCCCAGGCCGGCTCTTCTTTCCATCCGACGTAGGGCACGATTGCGTCGAACGACAGGCCGTCCAGACGCGCCCCCCGCGCATCCAGCGAAAGGTACTTCTTGACCACTTCGGCCGGTGAATTGTTGATGGCCCCTGTCTGGGCGAGCCCGGGCCCTGCCGCCGACACGACGCCGAAGAGGCTCACGATCGCCAGTCGCAGCCAGCGGTGTTTCGTCATCCGTCGATCACAATTCATGTCACTTCGTGCAATTTCATCAGGTTGGTCCCGCCAGGCTGGCCGATCCGGGTCCCCGACAAGATCACGATCCGTTCCCCCGTTTTGACGAGCCCCTCCGCCTTCAACCGCCGTTCGGCTTCATCCACCCGTTCGTCGGTCTGATCAATTTGCGGCATCGTATGGGGGATGACGCCCCAATAGAGGGCCATCCGCCGGCGGACTGTTCCGAAGGGGGTAAAGGCAATGATCGGCGCGAGCGGACGCTGTTTGGAAACAAGGCGCGCCGTCATGCCCAACTCGCTGAAGGCGACGATGGCGCTGGCTCCCACCGCGGCGGCCGCTTCCGACGCCGCCGTGCAGAGAGCCTCCGGAAAGGAGACGTCGCTTCGGCCGGCGTCCGCCCGTCGCGGCAACGCCGGCCCGACGCCTTCTTCTGCCGCCCGAATGATTCGATCCATCACCCGCACCGCCTCCACCGGATACCGCCCGACGGCCGTTTCCGCGGACAACATCACCGCGTCGGTCCCGTCAAAGACGGCGTTCGCCACATCCGAGGCTTCGGCTCTGGTCGGCCTGGTCTGGTGGGTCATGGACTCCAGCATCTGGGTCGCGGTGATCACGAGACGGCGGCGGCGATTCGCTTCCGCGATGATGCGTTTCTGCAAAACCGGCACAGCTTCCGGCCCCATTTCGACCCCGAGGTCGCCGCGCGCGATCATGACCCCGTCCGCCTGCTCCAGAATCGCGTCCAGGGCGGTGATGGCTTCCGCCCGTTCGATCTTGGCGATGACCGGTTGATCGCCGCCCAAGTCCGCGATCCGTTTCTTTACGGCGACGATATCTTCCGGCCCCCGCACGAACGAGAGCGCTACGTAATCCACTCCTTGGGCGATGCCGAACCGGAGGTCTTCCTGATCCTTGTCGGTCACCGTCGGCGCGCTGACCCGCGTGCCCGGCAGGTTGATGCCCTTCTGGGAGACGATCCGCCCGCCGGTCATGACCGTACATTCGACGGCGCCGCCCGAGATCCGGTTGACCTGCAGCTCCACCAACCCATCGTCGATGAAAATCCTGGCTCCGGGTTGGACGTCACGCGCCAGGTAGGGGTACGTCACCGGAATTTCCGGAACGTCACCGGAGAGTCCCGCCCGCGCGACAGCGTGAGCGCCGATCTGACCGCCGGACCGCAAAAGCATGGTCTGCAGGATCACCCGCTGACCGGGCACGACGTCCATCGCATCGGCGGTCAGCTCACCGACGCGAATCCGCGGGCCTTGGAGATCCAGGATGACAGCCACCGCAACCCGGCGTCGCTCGGCTGCTGCACGAACCGCGTGAAGGGCGCGCCCATGCCATTCATGATTGCCGTGCGAGAAGTTCAGCCGCGCAGCATCCATCCCGCTCTCGATGAGCTGATCGAGCAAGGCGGGGGAATCGCTCGCCGGGCCAATGGTGCACACGATCTTCGCTTTACGCATGGCAGTCCGCACCTCGCCCCCAACTTCTCGCCTCTAGCCAGCGTGCGATAGAGTCGCCGCCATTCTAACAGACGTGGAAATACCAGCAAAGCGCGTTGACCGCCTCACGCACCACATGTTACGTTGCACCGCTTTTTTCTCGAGCTTTGGCTATTCGCTACCAACTGTTCGCTATGAAAACCACGAAATCCCAGAAGCTCTTTACCGAGGCGCAACACTATATTCCTGGCGGCGTGAACAGCCCGGTTCGGGCCTTCCGCTCGGTCGGCGGGCAGCCGCTCTTCATCAAGCGGGCGAAAGGCAGTCGACTCTTCGATGTGGACGGGAACAGTTTCATCGACTACGTGCTGTCGTGGGGACCGATGATCCTCGGCCACGCGCCGGCTCCGGTGATCAAGGCAATTCAGCGGGCCGCCGCCAACGGCACCAGCTACGGCGCCCCCACCGAACTGGAGGTGCGGCTGGCCCGCATGATCCACGAGGCGATCCCGTCGATGGAAAAGGTGCGGCTGGTCAGTTCCGGCACCGAGGCTGTGATGAGCGCCATCCGCGTCGCGCGCGCCTACACGAAACGGGATGCGATCCTCAAGTTCGAGGGCTGTTACCATGGGCACAGCGATTACCTGCTCGCCAAAGCCGGCTCCGGGCTCGCGACCTTGGGCCTTCCCGATTCGCCTGGCGTGCCGGCCGACTTTACGCGCCATACCATCACCGCGCCCTACAACGACATCCGAACGGTCACGCACCTGATCAACGAGCATCACCGGCGGCTCGCTTGCATCATCGTCGAGCCGGTCGCCGGCAACATGGGTGTCGTGCCGCCGGGCCAGGATTTCCTCCCAACCTTGCGGCACCTCACCGAACAGCATGGCATCCTGCTGATTTTCGATGAAGTGATCACCGGCTTCCGCGTGCACTATGGTGGCGCGCAGACCTTGTACGGTATAACGCCGGACCTGACGTGTCTGGGCAAGATTATCGGCGGGGGACTGCCGGTGGGTGCTTACGGGGGCAAGAAAGAAATCATGGATTTGGTAGCGCCGGCCGGGCCCGTGTATCAGGCCGGCACGCTGTCGGGCAATCCGCTCGCCGTCACAGCGGGCATCGAGACGCTGGCTCGACTCCAGGCGCGGGGCGTCTATCGGAAACTGGAGACGCTGTCCGCGGCGTTGGCCGAGGGATTGAGAGACGCGGCCAAAAAGACGGGAGTCCCGCTGACGCAGACGCGGGTGGGGTCGATGCTGGGAGCCTTTTTTACCAAGGGCCCGGTAGTGGACTGGGCGACGGCCAAACAATCGGACACGGCGCGCTACGCGAAATTCTTCCGGGGGATGTTGGAGAAGGGCGTGTACTTCGCACCCTCCCAGTTCGAAGCGGCGTTCCTGTCCATTGCCCACACGGAGGCCGACATCAAGAAAACGATCGCCGCAGCGCAGGCGGTTTTCAAAAGACTGTAGGAGCTATGGCGCATAGCGTATGGCTCGGGCCGCAGAGATGATGGCTTACCTTGGGGCCCGAGACCGTTCACGCCTCACGCTAAACGCGCCGTGCGGCTGTATCGAAATCGATTCGGCCTGTATCTCGCTCGATACAGCCGAGAGGCCTATTCGTCGTCCTCGTCCTGCGCCTCCAGCGCCTCCTGCCGCTTCTGCTCCTCCATCGCGTTGTGCAGGAGCATCCGGATGAACATCGAATACAGCGAGCCCTTCTCCAGCGTTCCACCGGGCGGAATGGCGATCTTTCCTTCTTTGATCATCTTATCCATCCACGCCTTCTGATCGGGCGCAATCAGGACGGGGATCTCGACCAACCCCACTTTGCCGAACATATCCATAGCGAAACCCTCCGTGGTTCGTAAGGCGTCGCTCGTATCTCGTCGCTTGCGAGATACGCTTCACGAGATACGAGAGGCGCGCCTATTCCAGCACGCGGTTTTCTTCCTTGTCAACCGAGCCGGGCCCCGTCTTGAAGTGGCACGGGCTGTGCTTCTTGCCTCGCGCACGTGATGAAATCCCACCCTGAGCGGAGCGGCTTATGGTCTCCAAACATGTCCTGCTTGCAGTCTGGCTGTCAGTCCTGTTCCTACAGCCCAGTGTGCCTATCCCGGCGGCTGGCGCACAGATTTCGCCCCCGCAACCGACGGGCGCCTACGCGGCCGGCTTAGCGACCGACCTGCGCCCGCATTGCGATCTGTGCTGGAATCCAGCTCCACTTAACCAACACCAACTCCGGTCAACCGGGTCACCGTTACATGGCCATCACATCAAGAAAGGGCATCGCCCGCACCGCAAATTGGGCTGGCGCAGTCGCGCCCCGCATTCGTCCCTGCGGCGGTCCCTCCCCCACCGTGCCCTGAGCGCCACGGACGGCCCCGGCTATCTGCTCGATGCGTGGCAGGTCCAGGCAATCGACGGCGACACGATTCGGTACGGCATGGAGCGGATTCGAGTCAGAGGGATCGACACGCCCGAACTGACCGAGGCCGGCGGGTTCGACGCGACGCAACGCCTGGCCCGGCTTCTCAAGGACGGGCCGATCCGTCTCGTCCCCCACGGCCGCGATCTCTACGGCCGGATGCTCGCCGACGTGTACGTCAACGACCAGAACGTGGCGGAGTTGTTGAAGGTGGAAGGCTACGCCAAGCCTCGGCCATGACCGCGAGAGCAATGCGCCCTTGCAGAGCCATGGACCGGGGTCCGATTCAGATCAAGCCGGGCGAGGCGGGCCGTCTGATCGTGCGCCTGCCGTATTCCTGCGATCTCGTGATGAAGATCAAGACCATCGCTGGCCGCCGCTGGCATCAGGGGGAGAAGTATTGGACGATTCCCCACACCGATTCGGCGCTCGCCCATCTGCTGGCCCTCTTTGCGGGAGAGCCGGTCGAGGTAGACGCGTCGCTCCGTCCGGCAAATACCACCACCGATCAGAAGCCGTCCCATCAGCCGGCAGGCGATCAACCGGTGGCGACCACTATCAAGCTCGTCGACCAGGTCCGCCAAGCCATCCGCGCCAGGCATTTTAGTCATCGAACCGAGGATGCGTCTGTTGGGTGGACAGGCGATTCATCATTTCCCATCAGAACCGTCAGCCAGCAGAGATGGGCGAAACGGAGATCGGTCACTTCCTGTCGTGCCTGGCCAGTGACGCGCACGTCAGTGCTGCGACGCAGAATCAAGCGTTGAATGCCCTCTTGTTTTTGTGCCGTGAGGTCCTAGGCAAGGACATCGGGTACGTGAACGGCATGGTTCGCGCCCAAAAGCCAAGACGGTTGCACGTGGTGCTGACACAGGAGGAAGTCAAACGCGTGCTCAGTGGCTTAAGCGGCACTCCCTGGTTAATGGCGATACTCCTGTATGGCGCGGGACTGCGTTTGCTGGAGTGATGCCGTCTACGAGTCAAAGACATTGACTTCTCTCAGAATCAGATCGTGGTGCGGGCCGGCAAGGGGGATACGGGCCGTTACACTCCGCTGCCTGCGGCGGTCAAGGAGGCACTCCTTCGTCATCTGCAGGTGGTCAAGCGCCAACATCAGGACGATCTTAGGAACGGTGCGGGCTGCGTCGCCTTACCCAATGCCCTGGAGCGGAAGTACCCCACTGCCGGGAAGAAGTGGGCATGGCCATGGGTCTTTCCCGCCACCAGCCATTACAGCGACCGCATTACTGGCGAGCGGCGCAAGCACCACCTGCACGAGTCCGTCCTGCAGCGCGTCTTCAAGGCAGCCCGACTGAAAGCCGGGATCGCCAAGCCGGCAAGCTGCCATACGTTGCGCCACTCCTTTGGACCCACCTGCTGGAGGACGGGTATGTATGATATTCGGACGGTCCAAGAGCTGCTGGGCCACAGGGACGT
>DATLZU010000031.1:0-17125 GCA_035573855.1 Nitrospiraceae bacterium | reverse complement strand
TGGACGAATTGCTGGATGTGGCCGTGCACAAAGTCCTCTAGATGGTCCCATAGATATCTTGACGCCACTCCAATCTCTGGGTTCTGCTCGTTCACGGCGGTACCTCCTTTCTTAGCCAAACCTCGGCCCGGTGGGGTTAGTCACCCGAAAGGTGGCCACCGCCCTTTTCCTTTTCCTATTCCTATTTCCACACCTTCTGTTTATACCTCCCCGTAGGAGAAAGCACGTTATATGCTTGATACTCTCGGGGTGCCCGGCGGGTTTTCTCATCGAGCAGCCCGTCAAAGGGACCTATCCTATATCTGAATCGACCGAGAGCCATCTGTACCCTGACGACGATGAATCGCCATTTCGTAGGTTCAGACCGGGACTGTTCAATTGTATCAGCGACAGCTTTCTGCTTAGCCTCACATGCTTTGCTTTTCTTCTCCTCCATTAAATGCTCAAATTTAGCGCGCCGCTGTTCCACATCCATTTCTCGTTCATATTCCTCTCTTGCCTCTCTAAACTGCTTCCCCCCTCTTGTTGTTTCATGGTGTCGTCCGTTCCCGCGACAACCACAGGCGGTCCGACTCGCTAGGTAGGCGAGCTTTGCTCTTTCTCACCGGTCATTTTGGGGAAGATCGGTTGCAGAATGATCAAGAAGAAGAGAAGCGCGACGGCACAGGCTTAGGAATGTCGTTTCATGGCTCACCTCAATTGAGCACTTAGTTAGGACTCCTGTCTCCTCATGAGGTCACTGACTAAGACTCAGGTTATGAAACCGCGCACGTCGACGTCATGTCTAGTGAAGTGGCCCTCGTGAAGCGTGAACCAGATGGTTTATTGCGTTAGGTCCGTGCTCCGTTTGGTCCGTTGAACGGACACAACCGACTAAACGGACTCAACGGGCTCACCAGCTTCACGAACGATGCTCCATCTCCCCACCTCACGCCTACGCCTCACGATTCACGCCTTCCGGTCTTCTGGTCGCCTCGCCAGATCAATCACCACACCTTCGCACAGGTCCAGGTCGCTGACCCAACAATCCCTGTACGCCAGCGTCTCAATGACCATGCGGAGAATGAGGGTCATAGAAATGGTGCCAGACATGACTATTGACCGAATCTACTCCTTCGCGGTTCGCATTAGGGAATTCCCAACTGGAGTTTCCAGCGTTGGACGTACTCCCAATCCACCTGGAGGTCGGCTCGCCGTTGGTCGATCTTTTCGAGATCGGCGCGATCTTGCAATCGACCGGCCAGAAGTTTCAGCAAGATGAGGTCTTCCAGCGTGAGGAGCGGCACTGGCAGCCCCAGAAACTCAACCGTCTTCTTTCGAGATAGGGCGTGTCGAAGAAACTCTGATTCAGCGAGCAGGAGATCCATGACGATCTCGCATTCTTGGCGGATTCCCACGATGCGCCAGATCGACTGGCCTTTGAACACCATCGGCGCAGGATGTGGAACAACGGACTCGAAGATGGAGGCAAAGAGTTGCGCGAGCGTGCTTACAGAGGGATTCTCGATCAGAATCACGAGATCGATGTCGGTGGTCGCGCGGGGCTCAACCAGAGCGCTGAAGGCCCACCCGCCGGCTAACGCATAGTCGGCGGATTGCTCGTTCAGATGGCGGATGATATCGGACAGCGCCCCAGCTAGGAAGGACTCCGACGCCATCCGCGCTCCTTTGTGTGCCGAATCTCTCGCATGACCTGCTTCAGCGCCTCGTGAGAGGAAGAGTGCTGACCGACAACGGCGCACCGCAGCGCCAGACAGAGTTCGGTCAGTTCGAGGGCGCGGCGTAGGTTCTCGGCTTTGCGGGCATCGTCCTCCTGTTGGGCTCTCCCACGCATTGCGTTTGGTCTCCCTCGCTACACGCTTGTGAACCAGTGTACTCGACCAATTCGCCCCGATCAACACGGCGGAATGGAGTATCGTATTGCGCACACGCACATCCGTATGCAAGGCCAAGTGCTCACCTTTTCATGGCCCGCCTCGCGAGATCAATCAGCACACCTTCGCGCAGGCCCAGGTCACTCACTAGGCAATCCGCATATCCCAGCGTTTCCATAACCGTGCGGAGAATGAGGACGCCGGCGACGATCACGTCCTCGCGCCCGACTTCGAGTCCGGGCATGTCTCGTCGCTGGGCCTTCGTGCGTGAGAGGAGTTCCTGTTCCAGCTTCTGCACCGTGGCCAGCTTCAGCCCATAGTTGTGGATGCGAGCCGGTTCGTACTGCGGCAACTGTTGCGCCATCGCGGCGAGCGTCGTGATTGTCCCTGCGGTTCCGACAAAGGTTATCCCGGAAAGGTCGCCCAGTAACCGTTGAACCTGCTCTGTCTCCTTCTTGATCGCCTCACGCACCGCCCGCAGTTCTTGCTCGGTCGGCGGATCATGGAGCAGTATCCGCTCGGTCAGCCGAACGACTCCGATATCAATCGAGCGGACAAATGGCGGAGCACCTGGACGATCCAGAATGAACTCGGTGCTACCCCCGCCGATATCCAAGCCCAGGATGCTCGAGACGCTCTCCGGCAGTCCGGACCTGATGCCCAACATGGTCCGGCGCGCTTCTTCTTCCCCGCTGATCAGTTCCACTTCGAAGCCGACCTCGCGTTTGACTCGTCCAAGGAACTCGTCTCGGTTCTTTGCGTCGCGGACAGCGCTCGTCGCCACCGCGATCTGCCCTTCAACCGGATAGGTCTCGATGACTTTCCTCCATTCCAGCAACGTGCTGATGACGCGATCCATCGCGTCCGGACGCAGCGTACGAGCCTGATCGACGCCTTCGCCCAACCGCAGAATGCGCCGGTCTGAGCGTAACTCGCTCAGTCGTCCTGCATTGGACACACGGGCGATCAGCAGCCGGCACGTCAGGGTCCCAATATCCACCCCAGCCAGCACTTTACCGTCCGACTGCTTGGGAGGCACGGCGGTCACAAGCCGCTCCTGATGGCGTCCATCTCCGTCTCGATCTTCTTCCGTTGCTCCTGAAGCGACCAGACTTCTTTGACCATCCGACCGATCTCCATGTCGTTCAACACACGCTCGATTGGTTCGCCCCGTTCGTGTAGTCCCACGGCTCGCTCGCCGATGTCTCCGCACAGGTCCCGAATCCGTTCGTCCACCTTGCGCAGGTCCAGCCGCAGTCGCAGCAACTCCGCCTCTTCCATCGCGCGATTCGCCGCTTCGGCCGTCCCTCGCCGCACTGTCGCCCATCCGGCTTTCAAATCATGTTTCAGTCGTTGTAGAAGGCTCACGGTCGCTTCGCTTCCCGCTAGGAGCAACGGGTGCATCAGTTACGCGTGCTGAGTTGAGTGCTGAGTTGAAAACTCAAGACTCATCACTCAAAATCCCTTATGCCCCCAGCCCTCTGTTTGATTAGCTAATTGATCCCAGTTCTAACTTCGTCTGCCAACGCCGCAACATCGCCGCTCGGAGCGCATGATGCTCGGGTTTGGCCAGATGGGGGTCCTGTTCGAGCAGCGCAAAGGCCTCTTGCCTTGCCCGCTGGAGCAGGTCCGCGTCGCGGATCAAGCTGGCCGCCCGAAACTCCGGCGTGCCCCACTGCCGTACGCCGAAAAATTCTCCAGGCCCCCGGATGTTCAGATCCTCTTCCGCGATCACAAAACCGTCGTTGGACTGCACCAGCGCCTCTAGGCGCCGCCGGGCCTCCGAAGAGGGGGCGCTAGAGCGACCTGAGGTGATGAGGAGACAATACGACTGCTGTCCTCCACGCCCGACGCGCCCGCGCAACTGGTGCAATTGCGCCAGCCCGAACCGCTCGGCATGCTCGATTACCATCACCGTGGCATTCGGCACATCCACTCCCACTTCAATGACAGTCGTCGCTACCAGGATATGAAGTTCGCCGGCCTTAAAGGCCGCCATCGCCCGCTCTTTTTCGTCCGTACTGAGACGGCCATGCAGCAACCCGATGCGCCAGTCGCGGAATTCTCCGGCTTGCAGTCGTTCCATCCCCTGAATGGCCGCCTGAAGATCGATCTTCTCCGACTCTTCGACCAGCGGATACACGATGTACGCTTGGCGACCGGCCTCGATCTCATCCCGCACAATCCGATAAGCCCTCCGGCGCTGGGATTCCGTGAACAGCCAGGTGCAGACCGGTTTGCGGCCGGGGGGCAGGGTGTCGATGACCGACACGTCAAGATCCCCGTACACGGTCATGGCTAGGGTCCGCGGGATCGGCGTCGCGGTCAGCACCAACACATCGGGATGGTACCCCTTGTCCAGCAAGGTCTTACGCTGCAGAACGCCGAACTTGTGTTGTTCGTCGATGACCGCCAGGCCCAGGTTCGCGAATCGAACCTCCTTCTGAATCAAGGCATGAGTACCGATGACGATCTGGGCCTCGCCGGAAGCGATCGCCTGCAATGTCGCTATCCGCGCCTTGGTCCGTCCCCCGCTCTTCAGCAGCACCGGTTTCAATCCCAATTCCTGAAGCAGTCCGCGCAGAGTGAGATAATGCTGCTCGGCCAAAATCTCCGTCGGGGCCATCAGCGCCGCCTGATAACCGGAACCGCAGGCCATAACCAGAGCGTGCAACGCCACGACGGTTTTCCCGCATCCGACATCGCCCTGAATAAGCCGGTTCATCGGCCGCGGCGACGCCATGTCCCGTTTGATGTCGGCAATCACCCGCTCCTGCGCCGGGGTGAGCGAGAAGGGAAGCGCCGCGCGCAGGCGGCCGAGCAACGGCGTTCCGGTGTCGAACCGAATGCCCTTGATCTCTTCCTTGACGGATCGTTGACGGCTCCCAAGCGCCAACTGGAGCACGAATAATTCTTCGAAGGCCAGCCGCCGACGCGCCGGCGTTGTCCCGCGTTCCAGGGCCACGGGGTCGGTGCCAGGACTGGGAAAATGAACCTCCTGGATCGCCTCCGCCATACGAGGCAGGTTCACCCGACGGCGAACGGGTTCCGGCAAAATGTCCGGCATGGCCGCCGCGTACTGGTCCAGCAGCGACTTGATGAGCACCCGCATATGCCGGGACGTCCACCCCTTGGTTTCATGGTAGATCGGAACGATGCGGCCGACATGCAGCGGAACGTCACCCTCTTTCTCCAGCAGTTCGTATTGCTCGACGTCCAGCTGCAGGCCGGCCCAGGATTTCCGGCCGATCTGGACGCGTCCGAGCAGCATCGCGCGGACGCCGGGCACGAGCACTTCTTCTAGATACGCCTGATTGAAGAACACGGCGTGGAGTCGTCCGGTCGAGTCGGCGAGCGTCACGTTCAGCACAGTCAGCCGGCGGTGTGGAATGCGCGTCAGCGAGGCGGCGATAACCGTTCCGCACACGGTGACCCGCTGGCCCGGGCGAAGCCGTCGGATCGGCGTGACCACCGACCGGTCTTCATAACGCCACGGCAAGAACCACAGGGCGTCCTCCACAGTGTTGACACCCAGCCGTTCCAACGCCATGGTCCGTTTGGGCCCGACCCCTTTGGCGAACCGGATGGGGAGAGCGCACAATTCGATCCGGGTGGATGTGGATGGGCCAGGGGAGAGCGGACTTTCTTCCGGGTGTCCGTTGCGTTTCTCGGTGCAATGGGTGACGTCCGCGCCTGTCACCTCAACGTTCGCCAGCCGTGCAAGGATCGCCCGTGCCTGTTCCAGGCGACGCTTCTGCTCGGCGGGGGCCAGCTTCGCGTGAAAGTCGGCGAACAGTTGGCGAAGGGCCAGCAGCTCCCCTTCCACCTGGGGCGAATAGACCGCTTCGGCCAGGGCTTTGACCACCTGAGCCGAGACAAACGAGCCAAGATTTTTCACGGTGGTCAGATGCGCGTAGGCATCCCGACTGGCGAAGTCAAGAGGGCGGGCGAGGCGCCGCACGAAGTTCCGCAGGCGATCGGTTGGGTCGGCGCCGGTAGCGGCCGAAGGTGAGGCGGGCATGAATCAGGCATCCCCGACCCCGCATGATACCCGCTGACCACCGCGCACCCTGATCCGGGGCGAAGGCACTGCAGGTTTGCGAGGTTATCAGATGGTAACACAGGCCCCGGAGCGGGACAACGACGACGCCTTGCCTTTCAGCATGAATTTCATGCGGTCTTCGCAAGCCATAGGTTTTCACGGCGTAGGACGCCGATGATGGCTGGGCGTGAGGCGAGGGGCGAGGAGTCAGGGTGGAAAAGCCTCCGACCTGTCGCCGCGGGTTTCCAATTTCGCGCCCATTTTTAGAACAATTTTGGAGTCTCTGATCGGCAATGCTACACTTCCCGACGATAGGGAATACCATGTATCGCCGCAACATCTCCCATATTCTCGGCCCGCTTGCCTTCCTACTGGCGGTCTTCGTCGGCTATCACGCGTGGTTCAAGCCGACCTTCCAACCGCCGCTGCTGCCCCCAGCGCAGGAAACCGAGGCACCGGCGCCGCGACCGCCCGAACCGGCCGCGGCGACGCCGGCGCCCGGAGAAAGCCAACAGGCCCGCACGATTGATCCGGGCCATATCCCGGATGTGCAATTCGCCGAGACGCTCAAGGCCGCGCACGAAGAATTGGAGAAAGCCAATTACGCCGAAGCGGAGGCGAAGCTTGCCGCCCTTTCTCCTAAGGCGTTGGCCCAGCCGCCGATTCGCCGATATGCCGCCGTCCTGTGGAACAATCTAGGCGTTCAGCAAGAAAAGTCGGGCGGCACCGAGGTGTCCGTCAAGGCGTTCAAAACCGCGGTGGCGTTGGACCCCGCAAACCCTGTGGCCCATCTGAATCTTGCCCATGCCTACTGGGAGTTGCGTGATCCTGCGCTCACACCGGATTTCCTGGAAACGGTCATCCGCCTGGCTCCCGGCGAACCCTTTCCCCACCTGGCAATGGCCGACCTGCTGCAGGAACAAGACGACTTAGCGGCCGCTGCCCGTCACCTGGACCAAGCCGCCGACCGCGCCGGGCACGATCCCACGCTGCGCGCCTATCTGCAGGCCGTCGCCGCCAAGGTCAAGCGGATGGGGAAAGCGGAGCAACAGATGACCGCCCGCGGCAGCGCCCATTTCACGGTGAAGTTCGAGGGCGGAGAAGACCAGACGACCTGGTTCAGCGTGCTTGAGATTCTGGAGGAGGCCTACCGGGACATCGGCCAGAAGTTCAGCTATTTTCCATCGAAGCCCATTATTGTCGTGCTCCATACGAAAGACTATTTTCAGAGCGTGACCGGCAGTCCGCTGTGGGCGGACGGGCTGTTCGATCCGGTCCTGGGACGCATCCAGATCCCGACCCAGGGCGCCCTGACCGATCAGGTCTGGCTGACCCGCGTGTTGCGCCATGAATTCGTGCACGCGCTGCTCCATGAACGCATGGGCATCGAAGCCGACACCGTTCCCACCTGGCTGAACGAAGGACTGGCTATGCAATTGGCGGACGATTCCTGGCCCGATCTGGATCAGGTCATCTTGGACGAAACGAAGGTCTTGCCTCTGACCGCGCTGGAAGGAAATTGGGGCGGGTTGTCAACAGAGGCTGCAGCGGTGGCTTACCTGGAAGCCAATTCCGCCGTGCGCTATCTCATTGACCGCTTCGGCATGCACCGGATCGGGGAGATGCTCGCGCTGCTCAAGGCGAAACACACGCTGGCTGCGGCGATGCACGACAAACTGTCCCTTTCCTATGACCAATTTCAACGTCAGTGGGCGGAGCATCTCACCGCAAAGCGGAAAACCGGCGGGGCGCAGAGTCGGCGTGGTTCCAGACCACAAGGCTGACAGCTGCATTCCGTTGCCTCCCCGGCCACGAGGGCAACACGCCGGCGCGCGCCTCTTCTTCCGACGCCGCCTCTTGTTCCAAAGAGTCGAAGGTGTCCACCCACAACAGGGTTTCGCTTGTCTGGTCGTACGCGCTCACCATCATTTCAAACTCTTGGCCGAGGTCGCGGAACGAAGCCGGCCGCAGCAGCCGATATCCTGTCGGCTTGCTGAAGCCACGACCGCTTCCGTTGAGCACGAATTGGTCCTGCCACACCATGGATCCCGTGTTCGGATCGAGGGCTCGAACGAGGTAATAGGGTTGTACGGTCGGGCCGCTTTCCTGTATAGCCCGCCTGAGCGTGACTGCGGGCCGGACCAACCGCGCGACAGGCCTGGCTGTTTCTCCTTCACCCTTGATCGTCAGATTCAATTGGCCTTCCCACAGAAAGTTTCCGGTTTGAGCATCATAGACGCGTAGAAGGAATCGCGACAGCCCCTCCCTGCCAACGTGATCCCCGTCGCCGACACCGCCGGCAAAGATGCGTCCGGTCGTCTGGTCCGAGGTCGGTGCTCCGTCCTCGATCACCGCCAAGTCGAAGGACTCTTCCGAGAGCACTTCGCCGGTCCGGGCGTTGTAGATTCTGATCATGATGATCGACTCGCCGCCGGCTTGAAACCCGAATCCGGCCGCAAGCACGGGAACGTCGGCATGAACGCCCGACGGCTGCTCGCCGCCCCATCCCAGTCCGGCCCACAGCAGCAGTCCAATTCCTGCCATCAACCAAGCGATCCAAACATTGCGCGGCAAGCTCTTCATGTCACGAACTCCAAGGGTGAGTGTTAAGGAATTCTGGCTGTGCGAGCAGCTGGAGTAAATTCTGCTTAGGACAGGCCAACCCCTCGAAAAGGGGGGAGCAGCAAGGACATTTTCGGGAAGGAAGCAGGATCGATGAAATCAGCGTGGCTGGATTTCGCCGAACCAGCGATACCGATTTCGGGCGATGATCCGATAACCCAGATAAGCCAGGGGCTTGAGCAGAGGTACCCGCATCAAAGCCAGCAAAAGACGGCCGCCCCTCAGGCCGGGCAAGAGAGGAAGAAAGGCATCGAGCCCCCGGCGAAGCTGACCGTCGGCCTCCACCAGGAAGGCCATATCAGGACGGCCCGGACGGTATTCCGCGCCCAAGTACCGTGCCGCTTCCTCGCTTTGATACGGAACGAACCGGACGGGCGATCGATGATCCGTGTTCCGATCCAGCCGCTCGATTCCCGCCTTGGCCGTCACGCACAGACGGCATTGGCCGTCGTAAATCAGTACACACGGCACTTCAGGCTGTGCAGGATGCCGACTCATCAGCAAAACAACCTTCAGACAGACCGAGACGACCGACCCTCGCACCGGACCGGCGCTCCTGCAAGCCCCGGCGTGCTGGCGTTGGCCATCAGTGCGAGACTCCCGCTCCACGAATCAGTATCACTCATGTTGGGGCTGCTCGTCGCGTTGATGAGCCTGGCCGCCCTGTCACGCGTTGCACATCCAACCGCAGCGCTTTCGCTCACCCACGCAGGTGATCTGGAACGGTTTTTCTGTTTAGTCGCCGGCCACGGAGGCAATCAGACCAGAAACCCAGCCATCCGTCCTCGTGCTCAACAAGTCAACCGGCCGGTTGAATTTCCTCTTGATTGCCCGGGGCGGCGCTGGTCTTTCGACGTGCGGCCGGACGAGAGGCCTCTAGCAGGCCGCCCTCCCAATCTTCGGCTCCCTTTTTCATCCTCACGCGCCGGACCCGCACATACCCGGCTTCCCGCAACCATCGGCTCGTCTCCGCGATCGAGTACGTGTTGCCCCTTTCGGTAAACAGCAACATGGTCACGGCGAAAAGACTCGCCTCTACCGGATAGATTCCTTCACGATCCAGCAGAAACGCATCCTGAACCAGCAGCCTCCCTCCCGGGGCGAGCGCCGGGAGCAGGCGTCGAAAGAGCGCCTGGTTCTCTTCCGGCGAGTAAATGTGCAGAACATTGGAGTACCAAATGACATCATAGCGCCCAGGCACAGGTTCGCGCATGAAGTCGAGAGGGAGATAGGAAAGCCGATCGCCTGCTCGGTGGGAAGCTGCGATCTTCCGTGCCACGCCCAACGCCGGCGCCCGGTCGCAGACCGTCGCGTGCAAGCGCGGATTGCGGGCCAGAAACGCCAACGCATAGGTGCCCGGCCCTCCCCCCAGATCCAACAGTGTCCGGGCGTCTCGAAGATTCACCTGCGCGGCGACCTTGGGCGCGATCGCCGTTGACCGGTGGTGCATCGCCCAGGTGAATCGGCGGCGATACGCCGGGTCATCCGGGTCCTGACGAGCCACCGGCTTGCCACGCTTCACGCAGGCGGTCAATTGCGACCAGTCGTTCCACTGTTCACGCAACAGTTGCAGATACGCGCCGCGATAGTGCGGGCTGTTCGCATTGAGGGCGTCGGCGGCCAGCCGACTGTTCCGGTAAACCCCATTCCGCTTGCGGAGCAGGCCGGCAGCGGCCAGATTACGGCAGAGAATGTCAATCCCGCGCGGACTCGCGTCCACCTCCTTCGAGAGCTCGGCGATCGTCCAGGAGCGGGAACCGACGACGGTGAAGAGGTCAAGGTCCAGCGCGGTGAGGATGATTCGCGGCAAACGGTAGGCAAACACCGCCTCGCGGAAGTCTTCAAAGGAACGGATGGGCATCACCGTTCACGCGGCATGGTCACGCGAATTGCCGGCGGCACCACAGGACCATCTCCTTGAGATCGTCCAGTTTCTGCAAGTCCATCGTCTTGTGGAAGATGACGGCGACGTACTGGTTCGTCATCTCGGTTTCCTCTTGGAAGCCGGCGCCGAGGAGAAACGCGCGGCACTTGGCGACGGCCGGCTGGAGATAGTACTTGGCCTGTTTCGCCAACTCGTCCGTCCCGAGATCTTCCGTCGTGCCGTCGGACATCAGGCGCTGAATGTCTTCCATCGCGAGGCCGTTCTGGCAGATCAGGCGCCCGTCCGGCGTGACCTCCAGTATCCACCCTTCGCTGCCGAGGTCCAGAACCAGCGCTCCGCCCGGTTCCAGTTCGTAAAACTCCGGCGCGATCCGGTACAGCAAGGAGCGGGCCTGTTCCCAGGACGAAGTGAACGAGGAGGCGCTGGTCATCGGGAGATCTCTTGCGGTTCAGAGTGGGATCGGACTTCGCCGGCAAGACGGGCCCGGATGGTCGCCAGGCGTGTCTCATTCTCCTCGAGTTTCGGCAAGCGGTGCTTCCGGTCCATACGGACAACCTGCTCCAGCAGGTCGGCAGCCTCCTGCAGCCGACCCAACTCTTCGTAACACTGCGCCAGCACATAGCGGGCGCCGCCGATCCGCAGTTCATCTCCGGCCCGCTCGGCAACGGCCTGGCTGGTTTGACAGCAGGCAATAGCTTCGTCATAGCGTTTCTGAGCCAGGTAGGTCCGTCCCATCATGCGCCACGCGTCGGCAACTCCGCCCTGATTGCCCAAACGCCGCATCAAGACCAGCGATTGTTCGTAGTAGCGGATCGCATCTTCAAACTGTCCCGTCTCCTTGGCCACCAGCCCGAGGTCGGAAAACAACACGGCCTTGCCGGCCTCGTCATGTGTACGCGTCATGATGTCCAAGGCTTCGAGGTAGTAGGCGCGAGCCCGGTCCCATTCCCCCGCGTCCGCGCGCAGGTTCCCGAGATTGGCCAACGTCGTCCCGATACCCCGTTCGTCGCCGAGAATCTTTTGCAGTTCGAGCACTTCCTGATAGTAGGCCTGCGCCGTTTCGCGCCGTCCGCTGACCGCGCAAATGTTGCCGAGATTGCCGAGCGTGGCCACCAGCGCGCGACGGTCGCCGGTGAGACGGTCGCACTCCAGCGCTTTCGCGTAACAAAGATAGGCCTCGGTATAATGGCCTCGCGAAAAGTGCTCGTTGCCCTGGCGGTTCAGCTCTTCGGACAGCCCGTTGCGCATAGCGGCGGATTCAGCTCTGTATGACGCGCTCGAGGGCTGGTTTGGCCCCTCCGAGAATGGAGACGCCGTCGCCGACCAGAATCGCGTCAAAATTGTAGCGCAGCAAGCGGCGGAGACCTTCCTTAGCTTTGGCGGCATCGGCATATTTGTCCGCCGGGAGCATACTGAGGGAGCCCGGCGGTTTTCCGATCAACGCATCCCCCACAATGAGAATCCCCTTCCCCTGCGGGATAAAGAGCGCACATTCTCCCGGCGATTTCTGATCTCTGAGATGCACGACCCAGATGCCGCCGGGCAACAATTCGCCGCCCCGGAAGGTTTTGGTGGGCTTGACTTGCATCTGCGGCGCATCAATCTCCGGCACGTAGAGCTGGCACTTGAATTCGGCCTGATAGGCTGCCGCCTCGCGCTCATGGTCCCGATTGGTGACAACGATGTAATCGATCGCCCCGCCGCGTTTGACCTGTTCCAGATCGTCCGGCACCAGGGGGGGAGGATCGACGAGGATCCGATGTTCGCCGACGTCCAGCAACAACCCGTTGAAGTCAAGTTGCTTCTCCTGCGAGAACCAGGACCACTGCCAGATGCCGGGGAAGAGCTGCTTCATGGTAGAACCGCATGACTGGCGAGACGGGTTCGAAGAACAAGACTCGTCGCGGAAATCACTTGCTTCCTCTTCTTGTTTCACATCACGCCGCTTCAGAGCACCGCCACGGCGTCTTTGACCACCTTCGTCACTTTCGCTAGAATGTCCGCTTCGTTGGGAAGATCGATGATATCGTCTTCGAGAATAGTGATGAATTTACGATTGGGGCCCTTGGTCAAAGAAATCAGAAACATGCTGTTCGACGGCGCAACAGGGATCACCACCTGCACGGCGGCGTCGATCTCCTTCACGAGATCGAGAAACTTCCGCTTCCCCGCTTCCAGTTCGTCCATGTCTACTCTATTTTCACGTTTTCTCTTTCTAAGAGCCGAAAGCAAACTCGCAGGCGGCACTGCCCTGGACGCCGCATCCGCCCGAAGCGGAGTTCCTACACCGGGTAAGGTGTGAGGACGGACGGGCTAGCCAGTGACAGGTCCCGCTCACATCGATTTGCTCCCGCTCGCCAGCAACTTCTCCACTTCCTGAATGATCACCTCCGCCCCCGCGAGATCCATGTTGCCGACCCGCTGCCAGCGGATGACACCGTGCTGGTCGATCACGTACACGTTCGGGATGAACTTCCCTCCACCGTACAGTTTGTCCGTAACCTTGTTCGGGTCCAGTAGATACGGATAGGTGACCTTGACGGGAAAGGAGGCGACGAACTCGCTCACGTCTTTCTTGGAGTTGCCAGCGGAGTTCACGCCGATCACCACTACGTCCTTGCCCTTCGTCGCCTCATACACTTTCTGCAGATTCGTTCCTTGAATCATGCAGGGCTCGCAGATATGGAAAAGCCCCAGCACGACGACCTTGCCCCTCAGGCTTTCCAGCGAAACGGTTTCACCGGTGAGCGAGGTCAACGTAAAGGACGGAGCTTTCTCGCCGATCTTGAAAAACCCGGCGGCGGCGGCAATCGCCGCTCCAGCCATGCAGACCACAGCGACCAGAAGAGCAGTCAGTTTTCGATTCATGGCGGCCTCCATACCCAACGGAAGTTCCGAGTTCCAAGGTGTGGAGACGCTTCGGATCTCAGCGTTCCACGTTTCTCACTCCTCCGTTCGCGCCTATCCTAGCACGCGGTTTTTTTCAGGAGCAACAGGCCGGAACGCATGTCGGTCGCCGAGCGGAAACATCCAATCGTTCGAACTTTCCCGCGACGATCGACAGCTTTCAGTGCGAAGGGTCGAAGAGCCCAAGTTGCAGCTCTTCCGCGCGGGTGAAAGAGATGGGATAGCGCTCAGTGAAACAGGCGGTGCAGTACTGCTGCGGCACGCCGGGTGCGGCCTTCAGCATGCCGTCCAGGCTGAGATAGGCTAGGCTGTCGGCGGTGATGTACTTGCGGATTTCCTGAATCGTATGGCTGGACGCGATAAGCTCCCTTTTCGTCGGAGTATCGATCCCGTAGAAGCAGGGGGAAATGATCGGCGGGGAGCTGATCCGCATATGCACTTCCTTCGCGCCGGCATGGCGAATCATCTTCACGATCTTCCGACTGGTGGTGCCGCGCACCAACGAATCGTCCACCACCACGACCCGCTTGCCCGACAGTACCTCGGGAACGGCGTTCAGCTTGATCTTCACGCCGAAGTGCCGGATCGACTGCTCCGGCTCGATGAACGTCCGCCCCACGTAGTGATTGCGGATCAAGCCGTTCTCGAATGGAATGCCGGACCCTTCCGCGTAGCCTAGCGCCGCCGGCACACCGGAGTCCGGCACGGGGATCACCACATCGGCTTCCACCCAGGCCTCCTGCGCCAACTGCCGGCCCAACGCCTTTCTCGTCGCGTAGACCGCGTTCGCGCCGAAGATCCGGCTGTCCGGTCTCGCGAAGTACACGTACTCGAAGACGCACATGGCCGGCCTGGTCGGTGGGAACGGCTTGTAACTGGTCATGCCCTTTTCATCCAGGACGATCAATTCTCCCGGCTCGATCTCCCGCACATAGTCGGCGCCGAGCAGATCAAAAGCGCAGGTCTCGGACGCCACCAACCAACTGTCGCGCAGGCGCCCCAAGCACAGCGGCCGGAATCCGTAGGAATCGCGCGCGGCGATCACGCCATCGTCCGTCAGCAGGACCACGGAGAACGCCCCGCGCACCTGGTTCAACGCGTCGATGACCCGCGCGAGCAGCGTATCCGCCCGCGAGTGGGCGATCAGATGGATGATGACTTCACTGTCCGATGTGGATTGGAAGATCGCCCCGTAGGCTTCCAGTTCGTGCCGCAACACGGTGGCGTTGATCAGGTTGCCGTTATGAGCCAGCGCCAGATTGCCGAAGGCAAAATTGACGATCAGCGGCTGGACGTTCTTAAAATCGCTCCCGCCGGCGGTCGAATACCGGTTGTGGCCGATGGCCATGTGCCCGGGCAAGCGCTTGAGGACGGACTTGGTATAGATGTCCGCAACCAGTCCCATGCCCTTTTCGACATAGAAATGGTTCCCGTCGCCGGACACGATGCCGGTCGCCTCCTGCCCGCGGTGTTGAAGCGCATACAGGCCAAGGTAGGTGAGGTTGGACGCTTCCTTGTGGCCGTAGATGCCGAAGACAGCGCACTCGTCGTGGAATTTGTCGGGAGTGATCAAAGGCAGACGTGACGCGTGACCCGTGACGCGTGACAGTGCAGGAGGAATTTTGTGTGTGTTGGCCATTCCCTTTCCCTAATGCGACCGCATCACGATTGCGTGACCGCCCGCTCAATCGCAAATGCCCAGCGGGTATAGAGCGTCTCGACCGGCACGTCGATCCTGCAACCCGACCGCCCGCCTTCTGCCGTCACCTCGATCACCAACCGATCCCCGCCAACCGTTCCGATCAGTTCGGCCGGCACATTTGATTCCGAGGCGACACGCAAGACCGTATCCCTCTGGTCGGGGCTGACCGACAGTACTATCCGCGACTGGCTCTCCCCAAACAACAGCGAGTCCAGGCGAAGCCTGCGCGCGTTCAATCTTACCACAGCACCCAAGAGCCGGGCGTGTGAAGACATTGTGCATTCGGCCAGCGCGACCGCCAACCCACCGTCGGAGCAATCATGCGCCGAACGCACCAATCCTTCCCGGATCAGTCGCCGCACACAGGCATGGAGCGCCTGTTCGGCCTCCAGGCTCAACAGAGGCGGAGAGCCCTGCTCGCGTGAATGGACTACCCGCAGATATTCGGTTCCACCCAGCTCATCCTTGGTCGTGCCGAGCAGGATGATTTCGTCGCCGGCCTGTTTGAACCATTGCGTCGTCGCCCGATCGGCCGGCTCGATCAAGCCCACCATGCCCACGATCGGCGTTGGGTAGATCGAGAGGCCGTTCGTCTCATTGTAAAAACTCACGTTGCCGCTCACAACGGGAATGCTGAGCGCCTCGCAGGCGTCTTTCAGTCCTTCGATCGAGAGCACGAACTGCCACATGATGTCCGGCCGTTCGGGATTGCCGAAGTTCAGGCAATCGGTGAGCCCGATCGGCTCGGCGCCGGAGCAGACGAGATTGCGGGCCGCCTCCGCCACCGCGATCTTGGCGCCCTCATACGGATTCAGCAGACAGTACCGGCTGTTGCAGTCCGTCGTCACCGCCAGCGCCTTGTTCGTACCCTTGATGCGGAGCACCGCCGCATCCGACCCGGGACGGACCGTCGTGTTCGTCCGCACCATGTGGTCGTATTGCTCGTATACCCAGCGCTTGCTCGCGATGTTCGGAGACTCCAGCAAGGCGAGCAGCGCACCCTGCGGATCCTTCACCTCGGGCAGCGCATCGTAGTTGAGCGCCTGGAGCCAGTCCTGATAGGACGGCGGCGCGCTCGGCCGCTCGTACCGCGGCCCCTCATCCGCGAGCGCCTTGGCCAAAATTTCGGCTACCACCTGTCCGTTCTCCTTGACACGCAACAGGCCATCGTCCGTCACCCGGCCGACCACGGCCACATCCAGGTCCCACTTGCGACAGATCCGCATGACCTCGTCTTCTTTGCCGGCTTTCGCCACCATCAGCATGCGCTCCTGCGACTCGGAAAGCATGATCTCATAGGGGGTCATGCCCGGTTCGCGGCGCGGGACCTGGGTAAGATCCAACTCGACGCCGGTCCCTGCACGCGACGCCATCTCGCACGACGAGCTGGTCAAGCCCGCCGCCCCCATGTCCTGAATGCCGACTAGCAGATCGTCGGCCATCAGTTCCAGACATGCTTCCAGGAGCAGTTTCTCCGTGAAGGGATCGCCCACCTGCACCATCGGCCGCTTGGATTCGGATGCTGCATCGAAGGCATCGGACGCCATTGTCGCCCCGTGGATGCCGTCGCGCCCGGTCTTCGAGCCGACGTAGATCACAGGGTTGCCGACGCCGGCCGCCTTGCCCTTGAAGAGCTTGTCCTTCTCGGCGATGCCGAGACAGAAGACGTTGACCAGCGGATTCAACGAATAGATGTCGTTAAAGACCACCTCGCCGCCGACGGTGGGCACGCCCACGCAATTCCCGTAGAAACTGATTCCAGCCACCACGCCTCTGAACAGATACCGGTTCTTGGGATTGTTTAACGAGCCGAACCGCAGCGAGTTCAGCAACGCGATCGGCCGCGCGCCCATCGTGAAGATGTCGCGCAGAATCCCGCCCACACCGGTCGCCGCGCCCTGATAGGGCTCGATGAACGAGGGATGGTTGTGCGACTCCATCTTGAACACAGCGCACAACCCGTCTCCGATATCCACCGCACCCGCGTTCTCGCCGGGTCCCTGGACGACGCGAGGCCCGGTCGTCGGCAACCGCTTCAGATGGACGCGGGAACTCTTGTAGGAGCAATGCTCCGACCACATGACCGAAAACAT
>DATLZU010000030.1:0-71894 GCA_035573855.1 Nitrospiraceae bacterium | reverse complement strand
GTGGATGTGATCGTGCTGACCGGACATGGCGAAATTCGAGCCGCCGTCGAGGCCATTAAAGCGGGGGCCTGGGACTTCCTCGTCAAGGAAACGCCGTTCGACGGGTCGCAGGTTGCCGCGGCGTTGGCGAAGCTGAAGACTGTGCGGGCGCTCCGGCGCGAAAATCTCGCGTTTCGTCTGGAGTCGGCCGCCCGTCGCGCCGATCGGATGGTCCACGGCGTCAGCCCGGCCTGGCGACGGCTGATGGAGTTAGTGCAGAAGATCGCGCCGTCCAATGCGCCGGTGTTGATTCAGGGGGAAACTGGCACAGGCAAAGAATGGATTGCCCGAACCATTCACGCGCTCAGCCCACGCCGTGACGCTCCGTTTTTGGCCGTCAATTGCGGGACGGTGAAGGGCGACCTGTTGGAAAGCGAGCTGTTCGGATACGAAAAAGGCGCGTTCACCGGCGCCGTCGCCCAGAAATCCGGCCTGATCGCCGCAGCCGAGAGCGGCACATTGTTGCTGGACGAGATCGGCGAGATGAGCGGGCCGATGCAGGTGAGCGTGCTGCGGGTGCTGGATCGAGGAGAGTACCGTCAAGTCGGCGGGACAAGAATCTTGACGGCCGATGTTCGGTTCATCGGTGCGACCAACCGCGACCTTCAGGATCTCGTTTTCGCTGGCCGGTTTCGAGACGACCTGCTGTACCGAATCAACACTGTGACGCTCCGTGTACCGCCCTTACGAGAACGGCCGGAAGATATTCCCCTCCTGGCCGAACACTTCCTGCAGACGCTTCGATCGCCGGGCTCGCCGCCTCGCGCCTTGTCCAAACCGTCGATCGAGCGCCTGGCCGCCTATCCGTGGCCGGGCAACGTGAGGGAACTCCGCAATGTGGTCGAGCGTCTCATCCTTCTGTCGCCGCCAGACGCCGCACCAACCATCGAACCAGACGAACTGGCAGCCCTGTTGCCTGCCGTACATGAGCGGGTCTCTTGTCGCACCCCGCCTCCGCGTTCTTTGGACGAAGCTGAACGGGAACATATCCTTCGCGTCCTCAAAGAGCACGGTGGGAATAAAACTCAGGCGGCCCGCACACTCGGCATCGATTACAAGACGCTCCTCACAAGACTGCGCAAGTACGGGGTAATAATGGAGTAACGCTTCGGTTCCTGGAGAAATTCCCGTCTTCTCTGGAATTTTTCCAGGGCATAGCCTTGCGACCACTCCTTCGGCACTCCACCCCCATACCCCGTCCAAAGAACTCTTCCCCCGATCGCTCAATGGGTTCCCATCAACACTCTAGCGTGTTCCTCACCAACCCGATTCGGCATGTTGTTTGCTGAGTTACGAGTCTCGCTTTCACACAGTATGGAGGCGCATGATGCACTGCACGACTGCGGCGGCCAGCAAGCGCATTCTGCTAGTCGAGGACAACCGAGGCGAGTGCGAGCTCTTGCAGGAAGCGATCGCGCGGCAAGGGTTCGGCGAGTCGACCGTGGCTCTGCACGACGCCGAATCCGCCCTGGCTGTCCTACAAGCCCAGGCCAGTTCGCTGCACCCCACGCTCCCCCAATTGATCATTCTGGACCTGCATCTCAGAGACATGACCGGTATCGAATTGATATACCGGCTTCGAGCCGACGCACGCCTGCCCCTTATCCCCGTCGTCATGCTGACCACCTCGGAGAACCCGCGTGACATCCGCGCCTGTTACGAGGCGGGAGCGTCGGCCTACATTGTGAAGCCCGGGACCTTCGAAGAACTCTCCGATCTCGCCCACGACCTCTGTCGACACTGGCTCCACTGGAATCGAATTCCCGACCCGGTCGAATCCCGATGCTGACCAGCGTGTCTTGCGTGCTAGATTCACAGGAGCGCTCGTCCCGTCCGACGATATCGGGATCGCGCTCAGACGGACGCGTCACAGAGGCCAGGCGACAGGAAAACCTGAGAACTTCCGTGCGGATGACGGTGTCGCTTGTCGTGTGGGCACTGGTGGTGCAGGCCATCGGCGCCAGACTTGCTCACACATGGAGCTGGATACCGTCCGACGAAGAGATGCGGAAATACCGGAACAGTTGGAATCCGTTCTCGCAAAGCCCGATTTTGCACACGGCGGTCGATATCCAGCCAAAGGGACAGTCTCTGCTGCGTCCGTTTATTTTTTCCCAGCTCGGGGAGCATTCCTTCGACAACCGTTTTCGCTTCTTTTCAAACCGGAAGAGCGGACCGCTTCATCTGTACAACGTTCAAGAGCCTTCTCTCGGATTCGCGTACGGGCTCACAGATCACCTCCAGTTCGGCGCAACGACCTCGATTCAATCCTTTTGGGCTCGAGAAAACGGCAAGATGGACACCGACACAGGCCCGGGCGACACCTCGCTAGCGATCAAG
Organism: Nitrospiraceae bacterium; assembly: GCA_035573855.1. GTDB lineage: Bacteria > Nitrospirota > Nitrospiria > Nitrospirales > Nitrospiraceae > DATLZU01. Next base: position 69,515 of record DATLZU010000030.1, on the reverse strand, counting down.
TACCGGCCGATCGTGCAGGACCCAGACTCTTGGCGCCCCTCGGTCACCTTGTTCAACCACTTTTTTATTACTGGAGTGAGACGGACACCGTGCTGATGCGATAAGAACGGTCCACGTGTTTTGCCTCTCCCATTTCCGGCATGAAGAACTCGTGGCCGGATAAGAGGCGCTCTAGCCATCATGATCCGCGCTTCGTTGAACAATCCTTATGCGGTGGTGGCGATCAGCCTGATCGTCGTGATCCTGGGCGTGGTGTCCTACCAGAACATGGTCGTGGACATTTTCCCCGAGATCAACCTGCCCGTGGTGGCCGTCGCCACGTTCTATAAAGGCATGGGGCCCTCCGAGATCGAGGGCGCCATCACGCTGCGTCTGGAGCAGCTCTATCTGCAAGCCTCCTACGTCGAGCACATCGAGTCCCGCTCCCTGCCCGGCGTCAGCCTGATCAAGGTCTATTTCCATCCCTCCTACGACGTCAACGCCGGCATGGCCGAAATCACCAGCCTCACCTATTCGGCCCTGCGCTATCTGCCGCAGGGTGTCTTCCCGCCGATCATCATCAAGTTCGGCGCCGCCAGCCTCCCCATCGGCACCCTCACCGTGAGCAGCGAAACCCTGGGCGAAAAAGAAGTCCGCGATTTGGCCTACTACGGCGTGCGGCCGCAACTGGCCAACGTTCCCGGAGTCTTCGTCGCCCCCAGTTTCGGAGGCACGGTTCGACAGATCACCGTGTTCCTGGACCGCGAACGCATGCTGGCTCGGGGACTGTCCACCCGCGATGTCGTCAATGCCGTCAATGCCCAAAGCCTCCTGCTCCCCGCCGGCAGCGTCAAGATCGGCGAGTTCGACTACAACGTCTACACCAACAGCCTGATCCAGTTCGTCGAGCAGATGAACGAGATTCCGATCAAGGTGGTCAACGGCGTGCCGATCCTGCTCAAGGACGTAGGCCGGGCGGCCGACTCTACGATGATCCAAAGCAACGTGGTGCGGATCAACGGGCGGCGGGCGGTATATCTGCCGATCATGAAGCAGGCGGGGGCGAACACGATCCAGGTGATCGACGGAATCAAGGCCACGTTGCCGAAGCTCTTGGGGCTGCCGAAGGACCTGGTGGTCAAACTGATCTTCGATCAATCCCTCTACATCCGGCAGGCCATCCGGACGCTGGAGCACGAGGGGCTGTTGGGCGGCGGGCTCGCCTGCCTCATGGTCCTCCTCTTCCTCGGCAGTCTGCGCTCGACCCTCATTATCACGCTCGCCATTCCGCTCTCGGTGACTGCCGCGTTCATCGGTCTGTATTTTACCGGCCATACCGTGAACATCATGACGCTGGGCGGGTTGGCCCTGGCGGTCGGCCGGCTGGTCGACGACGCGATCGTCGTCGTGGAGAACACCCACCGCCACATGGCGATGGGCAAGTCGTCGAGACAGGCGGCGGAGGACGCGGTGACGGAAGTGGCCATGCCGATGTTCATCATCACCGTGACAGTATTCCTGGTCTTCTTGCCGATTGCGTTTTTCACTGGCGTCATCAAATTTCTGTTTGTGCCGCTGGCCCTCGCCGTCGCCTACTCGATGATGGCTTCGTTCGTGGTAGCGCTGACCGTCGCGCCGGTGGCGATGGAATGGTTACTCCGGAACGAACAGCACGGACATGGAGAACAGGGAGCCGGTCACGCCGGAAGGTTGACCGCCTGGTGGCACCGACTGAACCTGTTCGACCCGTTCGTCAAGCGTTATGTGGCGGTATTGCGGTGGTGTCTGCGGCACAAGGCGGTGGTGGTGACTGGCGTAAGCGCCCTCTTCGTCAGCTCCCTGTTGTTGGCTCCCCGCCTTGCCACGGAATTCTTCCCCAAGGTGGACGCCGGCCAGTTCATCCTCCACATCGCCGCCCCAGAAGGCACCCGCGTCGAAACCACCGAGGCCCTCATCGGCCAGATCGAAGATGTCCTCCGCCAGGAAATCCCCGCCGCCGACCTCGATCAGATCGTCGCCAACATCGGGCTGCCCCACGGCTGGATGGTCCTCTTCACCCCGGTCAACGGCCCTCATCAGGCTTTTCTGTTGGTCAGCCTGACTCACGAGCATGCCGTGCGCACCGACGCTCTCATCAGCCGCCTCCGCACCCGGCTGGCCCGGCAATTTCCCGGCCTTAAGTTCTCCTTTCAGACCGGCGGCATCGTCAGCGACGTGATCAACTTCGGCCTGTCAGCCCCTATCGACATCAAGGTCAGCGGGCCCCAGCTCACCCAGGTGGCCGAGGCCGCCGCCCGCATCCGCGACATAGCGGCGCAGGTGCCCGGCACCGTCGACGTGCAAGTACGGCAGGGTATGAACTATCCGGAGTTGCACCTGGAGGTGAACCGCGCCAAGTCCGCCTATCTCGGGCTCAACGAACAGCAGGTGGTGATGGACCTGGTGACCGGCCTCAGCTCCAATCTCACGCTCAATCCCGGCTACTGGATCGATCCCAAATCAAACAACGCGTACTTCGTCGTCGCCCAGTATCCGGAGCAGACCCTGATCCATTTCGAGGACTTTCTCAACACCCCCCTCGTCGGCACCAGCCCCGACCAGCCGGCGACCGCGAGCGCCGTGCCGTCGTCGGGGAGCGGCTCCTCGCTGGCCATGCAACAGACTCCATTCCCCCAACGGCCCACCCTGCCGCAAGCAGGCGTCGCCCCAACGCCCCCCGTCCTCTTGCGCGATTTGGTCCAGGTCAACCGGAGGACAGGCCCCGAAACCGTGGACCACTACAATTTGCAACGCACGATGGACGTACTCGTCGGCGTGGCCGGCAATGACCTCGGCCGGGTGACACAGGCGGTCGAGCGAGCGCTCGCGCGGCTGGAACTGCCCCCGGACGTCGCGTTGACCATCAAAGGCGAAGCGGACAGCATGCGGGACGCCCTCCTGGGATTCAGCGGCACTTTGCCGCTCGCGATGGTCTTGATCTATCTCGTCATGGTCGGCTTGTTTCGATCCTATTTGGACCCGTTCGTCATTATGTTCGCGGTCCCGCTCGGCTTCATCGGCGTGATTTGGATGCTGCTCCTGACCGGAACCTCGGTTAATCTCGAATCCCTGATCGGCACATTGATGATGATCGGGATCGTGGTCTCCAACAGCGTGTTGCTCGTTGACTTCGCGAACAATCGATTGCGCGAAGGGGTGCCGTTGGAAGACGCCGTCGTGGAAGCGGGTCGGCTGCGCATCCGCCCGATCTTGATGACCTCGCTGGCGACCATTCTCGGACTCACACCGATGGCGTTGGGTCTTGGCGAAGGCAGCGAGGCCAATATGCCGCTGGCGCGGGCCGTCATCGGCGGGTTACTTGTCTCGACATTCATGACGTTGCTTTTCATTCCCGTGCTGCACGCGATTGCCCGCAAGCGCTCGATGGACAAGAAAGTTGCATCGCCGGGCGCTTCCGCGTAAAAAGAGTTTGTCGTTCCGACATCGGGACATGATGCCACCCCGACTCAACATCAAATTCCTCCTCTGGGTGGGTATCGGCGTAATCGCCTTGCTCGTCTGGGTGGTCGTTTCGACCAGGGACCACACCTTCACGGCCACGTCGGCGACCCAGCCGGCTTCGTCCCCGGACTCCCCGGGCTCTGCCTTGACCGGAGAGGCGGGCAAATCGGTTCTCACCGAAGGGTCCGCGATTCCCGTTCAGGTGCTGAAACCGCAACGGCGGGACCTCGCGCAAACGCTGACGCTTCCAGCCAACGTTTCGCCTTGGTACCAAGCAACGCTGTATGCCAAGGTGCCGGGGTACTTGAAATGGATGGGGTTCGATAAGGGTGACCAGGTGAAGAAGGGCCAACTGTTGGCGGTGATCGACGCGCCCGAAGTCGAAGAACAATACCGGCAAGCCCAAGCGGATTACAAGATCAAGAAGGTCACCTACCAGCGCCTTGCCAATGTGTGGAAAGAAAATCCGGACGTCATCGCCAAGCAGGACGTGGACGTGGCGGAGGCGGCGGCCGAAGCAGCCAAGTATCTCATGGACAGCCGCCGCACCCTACTCGACTACACCAAGGTGTACGCCCCGTTCTCGGGCGTCATTACAGCTCGTTTCGCCGACCCGGGCGCCATGATCCAGGCCGCCACCGGATCGGCGACCCAAGCCGTCCCGCTCTATACCATCATGGACCTGGATATCGTCCGGGTGTACGCCAGCGTGCCGCAAGAAGCCGCCCTCCTGGCCAAGCCGGGCGTTAAGGTCGTCCTGACGGCCCGGGAACTGGCGGCCCAAGAAATCATTGGTGCCATCACCCGCACCACCGAAGCCTTGGACCCTGCAACCCGCACGTTGCTGGTCGAAATCGACGTGCCCAACAAGGACCGCCGTCTTCAGCCAGGCATGTTCGTCAACGCGACATTTTTCTTACGCGAACATCCGAATGCGCTCGTCATTCCGCCCTCCGCGATCGCGACTGGCGGAACCGACAAGGTGAAATCGGTCTTCGTCGTCCGGCAGGGAAAGGCCTATCGGACACCGATCAAAACCGATATCGACGACGGGGTCTGGGTGGAAGTGGTGGAGGGATTGACAGACGACGACGAAGTCGTCATCGTCGGCAAAACGGGACTGACCGACGGGAAATCCGTTCTGGCGTCGCCGTACAACCTGCCGAGCGGAAAACCGTCCAGCCAGAAATACTAACCACCGATCCAGCACGAGTTTTGCGGTAGAAGCGACAGAACGGTTCTCTCGGCGTGTCAAGAATGCGGTCACGGCGAGTCGCCACGCAAGCGAGGAAAGGAGAAGGCCGATGCGATATCTGGTTCGACGTCCGTTGTGCACGCTCGTGCTTTTCATCGCCGCCGCCGTCTGGGTGATACCTTTCCCGGCTTCCGCCCAGGCGCAACGGGATCGGCTCAGAACCGACAAGAGCGGTCAGATCCAGGGGCAATTCTTGGGTCTCAAGCAGGCGGTCGAGTTGGCGCTGGAGAAGCACCCGCTGCTTCAAGCGGCCAACGCGAACCGCAAGGCGGCGGAGGCGCGGACAGAACAGACGCGGTCCCTGTACTACCCGCAGATTTATGCCAATTTCGCGACGGCGTCCGGCGTCGCCGGGATCAACCCACGGTTTGTGACGCCGGCGGGCTCAATGGTGCGTCAGAATCTCAGCCAGTACACCGGCGGAGTTATCGCGAGCCAGCGGCTTTATGATTTTGGGTTCACCCGCGATCTCGTCGAATCGTCGGATCTCGCCGCGCGCGCGTTCGAACAGGATGTCAATGCACAACGGGCCTTGGTAATCGTAAACGTCCAGCGGGCATACCTGAACAGTCTGAAGCAACGCCGGCTGGTGGCGATTGCGGAGGATACCGTGCGCGAGCGCGGCGTCATCCGTTCCCAGGTCGAGACGCTGTATCGCCAGCAGCTCAAATCCAAACTCGACCTCGACCTTGTGGAGGTGGAGTTGACGAACGCCGAAGCGGCCCTGGTGCGCGCGAGGAACAACCTCAAGGCCAGCTTCGCCGAATTGAACCGGGCCATGGGAATCGCCGGCCCGGATGACTATGTACTGGAAGACGTCCCCATCGAAGTGATCCAGCAACAACCGCTCGACACGTTGATCGCGAGCAGCCTATCCCACCCGGAACTCAAGCGTGCGCAGGAGCAGGCCCGCTCGGCCGAAGCCAAGCTTCGCGCCACACGAAAACAGTATCTGCCGACCATCAATGCCGTCGCAAGCGCGGGAGATTTCCAAACGTTCGATACCGACCGTGCCGAACGAACCGGGGGCTGGTGGGCGGCCAGCGCGGTGTTGTCCTTTCCGCTCTTCACAGGCTTTCTCATCGAAAACCAGGTCCGCGAGGCCAGCGCCCAGCAGATCGCGGCCGAAGCTACGGTTTCCAATATCGAACAGGCGCTAACCCAGCAGGTGACGAACGCCTATCTGGACACTGTAACCTTCGCACAACAGATCAAGTTGGCCGAAGAACAGGTCAAGACCGCCCAGGAAGCGTTGCAGTTGGCGCGTCAACGGTACAAGTTGGGGCTGGGAAGCATTGTCGAAGTGACACAATCCGAGGTCGCATTGACAGGAGCGCAGACCAGACTGGCCGAAGCACAGTACGACTACAAGATTGCGGAAGTGACGTTGGCGTACGCCGCAGGTACCCTCTCGATCCCGGACACGTTGTCCGTTCCGCCCGGCATGGCCCCGTAAGCCGCCGGCCGGGTGTACAGGGGGCGGCGCTAGCGGCGGGGAGCGTGTGAAATCCCGCCGCTCACGAGGGAGGCGGTTTTTTAGCTACGGCGTTCCGCTCGGCTTGAGCAAGGTGTTCTCCCGTTCATGCTGGTTTTTGATCTTGTCGGCGCGGGCCGCGAAGCTGATGGCTTCGGCTTTTCGATCGGTTTTCTGCAGCAGTATCGAGTAGTTCTTTAGAATCATGACGAGCTCCGGATGTTCCGCGCCGAATGCTTTCTCAACGATCGCCAGCGCCCGCTTGTACAACGGCTCGGCTTCCTTAAACTTGCCCTGATTGCTGTACAGAGACGCGAGGTTGTTGAGGCTTTGGGCGACATCCGGGTGTTCCCGCCCCAGTGCCTTCTCGCGGATGGCAAGAGAACGTAGATAGAGTTGCTCGGCTTCCTTGTATTTCCCTTGATTGTTGTACACCAACGCCAAGTTGTTGAGCGTGGTGGCGACGCTGGGGTGTTCCGAGCCCAAGCCTTTTTCCTTGATGGCCAGAGCACGGCGAAACAGCGGCTCGGCTTTATCATACTTCCCCTGGTTGTTGTACAGCAGCGCCAGGTTGTTCAGGACCAACGCCACATCCTGATCCTCGGACCCGAGCAATTTTTCTCTGATGGCCAGCGCGCGGGCGTAAAGCGGTTCAGCTTCAGCGTACTTTCCTTGCACCGCGTAGAGCAGCGCCAGATTGTTGAGACTTTGCGCGACCGCCAGCGACTCCGAACCTTCGACTTTTTCCCGGATACCCATAGAACGCATGTACAGCGTTTCCGCCTGGGCGTATTTCCCTTGCACACGATAGGTCTCGGCAAGATTGTTCAGCGTGGTGGCGATGCGGGGATTTTGCGGTCCGAATTGCTCGGCGACCTTCAGCGCCTCCGCGAACATCCTCTCGGCTTCGGCGTATCGGCCTTCTCCGTAGGCCTTGGTTCCGGCGGTGATGTAAGTCTCCCACAGGGTATCCTGCGCCCGCACCCCAACCGCGCCGACAACAAGGCACAACCAGACGGTGATTACCCCTGCGACCCGTTTGTCTTTGCCCATTCCCCACTCCTTTCGTCGCCGGCTGGTTCGCCGGGCCGAGTGCGCGCCGGTTCGATCCCCGCGCCGATCACCTTTTCGTTCCTCAAACTTGTCGCCGGGATACGGCTGACCGTCGGCTTAAAGACCAAGTGTAGCAGTCCGATCATTGGTGCGCTACAGTGCGGTCTCGGATCCCCACCACCCATTTTTTTCACGTTCCTGTCGAACATCGCGAATCGAGCCGCAGACAGGGGCTAGAACGCGTCATGCGCCGAAAACGGCCGATTCATCGTTTATCGCCGAACGACCGGATCACCAGCCGCGGCGCCCGGAAAGGCCCGCGAAAGATCGATGACCAGTTCGTCTTTTTCATTTGCCAGCAGACGATCCCAGATGCTGCTCTTCTGATGCAGGACGGCCGCCTCCTGCTCGAAGAACAGGTCGAATCCCTTGGCCGCCGTCGGGCTCATCGGATAACGGCGGTCGTAAATCATGCCGTAGGCCGGAATGCCGTAGACGATCCGCCAGTTTCCCAAAATGAAATGCAATTCGGTCCCCTGCACGTACAGACCGCCAGTCGTAATCACCCGCTTAATAGAGGTTTGAGGATAGCTTAAGTAGAAAGTGACCCGCTCGTTCGGTTTGGCCTGCGCAAGCGCCTCCGACAATCGGGGCGCTAACAGCGCGATTTCCTCTTCGCTGAACGCCGGTACGCGAGGCGCATCGCCTTGAATCATCCGCTGCACGGCGATCCGGTGTTCCTGAACCTTGAGTTGTCTTAGGATATGCGCTATGTCCTCGATGGAGATCGAAGCGGGATGGCTGTGGGCGCTGGGAGGCCACTCGGGCAGAACAGTCGAATCGATCTCCAACCGAACAAAATTGGCCGGGTCCTCGTACACGGTGCGGGAAGGAACCTGAGGAATCGCGCATCCGGCGAGCAGCGCACACAGAAGCGCGCCTTGTGAAACGCGAAACATGAAACGCGGAGCGACCGTTCTAAAGATCCCCCAGTCGATCTCACACCTCACGTCTCGCGTCATTCGCTGACCGTAACCGTCATCTCCACCCGATCGAGCGGGTTATCGCGGCCGTCGCGTTTCATATTGACGACCTTATCGACGACTTCCATGCCGCTGACGACCTCGCCGAACACCGTGTACTGCCAATCCAGAAAGTTGGCGTCCGCCACGCAGATGAAGAACTGCGACCCGGCGCTGTCCGGATCATTCGCCCTAGCCATCGACAGTGTGCCCCGTTTATGGGGCCGACTGTTGAATTCCGCTTTGATCCGGTACCCCGGTCCGCCCATGCCGTGGGTCGACCGGTCAGGATTCTTGCTGTTGGGATCGCCACCCTGGATCATGAAGCCCGGGATCACCCGGTGGAAGGTGGTGCCGTTGTAAAACCCCTGTTTGGCCAGCTTGACGAAATTGCTCACATGATTGGGCGCCACATCTGGGAAAAAGCGCAGAACGATCTCGCCGAGCGTCTGCCCCTTGGACATCACGGTAATGGTCGCGCGCGTTCGGTCACTGATCTCGTGCATAGATGATCCTTTCTCACAAATGCTCCGACGCAGAGCCGACAGCGGACAGATGGCGGTCCGTGGACTCGGAGCGGGGGACTGAAATGAGGCGTTATCGGTTTTTTCGCCGTTTTTTCAGAGCGGCCTCTATTTGAACGGCGTCTCAAACGGCGAGCGCAAGGTTCCCTGCAAGCCTTCGCTGATCGGCACCCAAGTTTTCCCGTCGTCGTCGCTGCGGAAGGCCCCGGAACTCGTTCCTGCATACAGCGATCCGGCACCGGAGTCGACCAGCACCTGCACCGACATGTTGGTCAGACCGTTGTTCAACGCTGTCCATTGCCGTCCTTGATCGACGGTCTTGTAGATCCCCCGGCCGGTGGCGACGAACAGGCCCCGCTCGTTGGCGAGAATGCCGCGGATCGAATCGTTCGGCAACGCACGGCTGATCGGGCGCCATGTCTGGCCACCGTCATTGCTCCTGAAGACGCCGCCGTCGAATGTGCCGGCATACACGCCCTGCTCTTTGTCAATGGCCAGCACCCTGATGAAATTTTCCACCAGCCCCTCATGGTCCCTGAGCCCGTGCCGCATGCGGACCCAACCCGGCGAACTTTCTTTATACCGCAACACGCCTTTTCCCGAAGTCCCGGCGAACAGGGTGCCGTCCGACGCCTTGGCCAACGCATGAACCAGGACTTCGTCTAGCCCTGTGGTTACCACGGTCCAGCGATCGTCAGCCTCGTTCAGCCGATACACGCCGTCGCCCGTTCCGGCATAGATGACACCGGGCGTAATCAGCAGCGTTTTGATCTCCAGTCGCTTGAGTCCCGCGTTCACCGGTTGCCAGCTCTCGCCACGGTCGCGGGTCCGAAACACGCCTCCGCGGAACGTCCCCGCGTATACCGTGCCATCTGAACCGGCCGCCAGGCACAGAATAAAAGGATCGGTCAAGCCTTCGTTCACGGGGGTCCATACCCCTCCGCGGTCATCGCTGCGGAATATGCCCATGCCGAACGACCCGGCGAACACGGTGTTCTTGCCCAGCGTGGTCATCGCTTGAATGCTCACCGCGGACGCGGAAGGTTCGGTCGGCCGGTTCGTCTTCCAAACCCGCGGCGTTGGGGCTCGGTGCGGACTCAGGAAATCGATGGTCGACTCGGCCTCGACCCGCGCCGCGCCGAACGCGATTCCGGCCAACAGACCGATTCCCAATCCGATCGATCCGATCCCACGACCACGCCCACCGTTGCATAACAGCTTGTTCATCATCGCACCCGATGTCCCGCCGTGCCTATCGGCACCGGGGCTTCCACCGGAGCGGCATCTTCGCCGGCCGCCGAAGTCCGGCCGAATAACCTGGCACCAATGATTCCGACCTCGTACAGCACCATGAGCGGCACGGCCATCAACAACATGGTAAACAAAGTCGCGTCAGGCGTAACGACAGCCGACAAGATCAACGCGACCATCACAGCGTGCTTCCGATAGGACGCCAGCGCGCGGGCCGACACCGCGCCGATGCGGGCCAGCAACGTCAGCACGAGCGGCAGCTCGAACGCGCAGCCGAAGACCAGTAGAAACTTGACGTTGAAATCGATGTACGTGCCGACGGCCAGCTCCGGGGTAATGGCCCGATCCATTCCGAAACCGACGAAAAACTCGATGACCAAGGGCAGAATCACGAGGTTGCAAAAGACCAACCCCAATCCGAACAGGCAACCGGCCAGAAGAAACAGCGGAATCGCCAGGCGCTGCTCCTTCGGCAGCAAAGCCGGCTCGATGAATTTCCAAACGTGATAGAAGATCACCGGCAGGCTCAACACAAAGCCCGCCAAGAACGAGACCTTGACAGAGGCGAACAGCGCTTCGGCCGGGCCATAGAACACCAGGGCGTTGGGAAACGGTCGATTGAGCCACGCGATGATTTCGGCCGAGTAGGTAAACGTCAAGACGAACGTCGCCGCCAAGGTGCCGGCGACGATCGCAAGCCGTCGTTTGACCGTCCGTAGGTGGGTCGCTAACGGTGGAAGCATGGCACACGGACTCCCGGCTTTCAGCCCGGCTTCGCTCCATCGGCCTGGCGGGCGGCGCGCTGACTCGGCGCGAATGATTTAGTGTGTGGTGGAGTGCAATTCCTTTTCGCGATACAGGCGGATGAGTTCCGCCATCTTGTCTTTTTTCGCCAGCTTTTCTTTCTGAATCTGCTTTTTCAGCAGTTCTTCTGACGGGGTCAGCACGTGCCGTTTCTGGAGTTCGGCCAATTCAGCATCAAGCCGGTGGTGAGATTCTTCCAACTCCCGGAATTCGCTGCTGGATTGGCGCAACCGCTCAGCAATCGAACTGTCCGTCAGCATATCGCACCTCCCTGGTTGAATAAGAAAACGCGAGCCTGCCCTCCGGGGCTGGCTCCTCGACGTGATGTCACGGCGCCGCTTCGGCCACTAACGGTTCCAAACGCATCAGCACCGCGTCCTCCACGGGATCGGTATAGTACTTCGCTCTGGCCGAAAATGGGCGAAAGCCCAATCGCTCGTACAACGCACGGGCGGCATGGTTCGACGCCCTCACCTCCAGCACGGCACGCACCGCCCCCTCCGCTTTTCCCATCGCCAGAGCCCTTGATACCAACGCGGTTGCGATGCCCCGCCGCCGTTCCGTTTGGACCACCGCCAAATTCATCAACCGCACTTCGTCGAACACGATCCAGAAACACAAATACCCGACGACGGTTGTGTCCATCGCATCGCGGTTGACCAACCGGGCAACCAGAAACCGGGCGAACGGGTTGCCGGTCATCTCCGCCTCGAACATTTTGCGACTCCAGGGCGCGGAGAAGCAAGCCTCTTCGATCCGCAACAGGTCGGGCAACAGTTCCCGAGAAGCCGGTTCGATCACCAGCGACCCGTGTAACAGGCAGGAGGGATTCTCATTCATCACGGCCGAGGGATAGAGTCGATCGGGCGCCGGGTTCGCCGACGCCCGATCCCGTGTTGGATGATCCGCTGGCTCTTGGTCCTCAAACCAGCCGGACGACGCTCGTGCGCGATTTCGGCTTCGGAACGCTGGACATAGCGGGGAGCCACGCCGAGCCCCGCTATTTCTCCGCGGGACAGCCGTTCCAACCCCGCCAGACCGATACTCACCGCCGAGGGTAGCATCGCTTCGTCCGGCGCCTCATGGAGGAACGATGCCCGGTCGGCCAACGCCAGGCGGATGTCCGTCGCGTACCGCCGCCATCCGTCCCCTAACATAAGGGTCGGGCCGTGTATAGCTTGGTCGACCCGGTTCGGCGGCCCGACTCGTTCTCCCACAAGCTGGCGCAACGTTCCCTCACCGGTCCACTGATACAAGGCCCAGTAGGCTTCACCGGTTCGGCCCGTGATGATTGGGCAGATGGGGATCACCGCCCCGCGGAGATTCCACGCCAACGCTTCCAACGTCGGGACCACCGCAAGAGGCAACCCTGTCACCGCCCGGAATCCCAGCATCGTCGCCAACCCGATCCGCAAACCGGTGAAGGACCCCGGCCCGATTGAGACGGCGAGCCCGTCCAATTGGGCGAGTTCAAGATCTGCCAACGACAACAACCGATCGATCGTCGGGACCAGCCATTTGGCGTGCGAGCCTTCGGCATCGCGATCCGAACGGGCCAACACCGTTTCGCCATCGAGAATCGCCACGCTTTGCCAGGCCGTCGCAGTTTCAACAGCCAGAATCTTCATGCGTTACACCCGCTACACGGTTCCGAGATCGGCCGGTCGTAACGGCGCGTTGGGGATGATCTCATGAAACGTTACCTGCAGGCTGCCCCGCCCATGGCCGTCCTCCATCGTAATCTTAAACGGCCGCATCAGCGGCGTTCGCGATCCCCCTCTCGCGTTCCGCGCTGGTCCGCCGTTCTCGCTCTCGCCCACCGGACGGAAATCGTCGAAATACATGACCGCCTCGAGTTCGCCGGTCGGCGACAGCCGCTCCTCCTGCACCACCTGGAACGAGCGCCGCTCGAACCAAATACGGCGGACCACGGTCCTGCTCCGGGGGTCGCCTTCGCCCGGCGCGAACACATCCAGGCGGTATCGATCGCCGTCCTCGGCGAGCGCGACGCGCTCGTGTTCGGCCACCGACGCGATCCCGACCGCGCCGCTCATCGCCCAGACGCTCAACTGGAACGGGCGCGCCAACTTGCCCATTTTACCCATCTCGGACGAGCGACCGGTCAGCACGCGACTCATCGCGGGCAGGCGTAGCTTGTACAGATCATCCGAGAGGACGAATTCAAACAACTCGCTCCCCAAGACGGTAAATCCCTGAAGCCGCATCGCATCGGGACGGCGATAATAAATGGCGCCCTCCATCCGCTGCGCGATCGGGATCCCTTCTCCCTTGATGGACACCCGAAACAGCCCTTTCATCGTCTGGATCGCCGCTTCTCGCTCGCGCAACAGAGCGATGAGCTCGGCTGCCGTCGCTTCTTTCAGCGGGACCTCCGCGCGGGGAAACCAGAATGCACAGCCGGCTATGAGCGCCAGTGCCACGGGTAACACGGAGTAGGCAAGATGATTCGAAAACTTCATGTGCTCTTTGAACTTTTCACGATGCAGTTCACGTCAGCGCCACATCCAAGGCGTCTTGTAACTCGTGAATGCCGATCAATTCGATGCCGTCGATGGGCCCGAGCTTGGACACGTTCCGTTCCGGCAGCAGACAGCGCCGAAATCCCATCTTGGCGGCCTCGCGGATGCGAAGATCAGCCTGGGTAATGGCCCGCACCTCTCCCCCGAGCCCCACCTCACCCAGCACCAAGGTGTGAGGATCGATCGGCACCTCCCGCAAGCTCGAAGTGACGGCGGCCACGATTCCCAAATCAATAGCCGGTTCGTCGATCCGCAGGCCGCCCACCACATTCACGTACACGTCCTGTCCGGAGAGATGCATCCCGAGGCGTTTCTCCATGACGGCTAGGAGCAGCGAGACCCGGTTCACCTCGACGCCGTTGGCCATGCGTTTGGGCATGGCATAGCCGGTCGGCGACACGAGCGCCTGCACTTCGACCAGGATCGGGCGTGAGCCCTCGAGGCTTGACACAACGACGGAGCCGGGGCTGCGTCGCGGTCGTTCCGCCAGAAACAGCTCCGAGGGATTGCCGACCTCTTCTAGACCCACATCCTTCATCTCGAAGACGCCGATTTCGTTGGTCGACCCGAACCGGTTCTTCACCGCCCGCAGGATGCGGTAGCTGTGGCCTTTGTCTCCCTCGAAGTACAGCACCGTATCCACAATGTGCTCGAGCAAGCGCGGACCGGCGATGGCCCCTTCCTTGGTGACGTGGCCGATGATGAACACCGGCACGCCGCTCCGTTTGGCCAACCACATCAGTTGGCCGGCAACCTCCTGCACTTGGCTGACGCTCCCAGGCGCCGAAGACAGTTGATCCGTATAGACCGTCTGAATAGAATCCACGACTATCGCCGCCGGTTGGATCTCCCGCACGGCCTTGAGGACTTCCTCCAACGAAGTTTCCGCCAGGATCAACAACCCGGGATGCTCGATCCCCAGCCGTTGCCCCCGCATCTTAATCTGCCGCGGCGACTCTTCGCCGGAGACATAGAGGACCTTCTCTCCGTCGAAGGCCAATCTGGGAAGGGCCTGCAAAAGCAATGTCGTCTTGCCGATGCCGGGGTCTCCGCCGATCAAGATCACGGAGCCTGAGACAACCCCGCCGCCTAGCACCCGGTCGAATTCCCCGATACCGGTGCAGCGGCGATGTTCGCCGACGGCCTCGATCTCCACAAGAGGGGTCGCGTTGAAGGAGGCGATCTTGAATGCAGCCGGGCGGCCCTTGCTGGCGGCGGAGACCCGTTCCTCCCTCATGGTGTTCCAGCCGCCGCAGTCTGGGCAGCGGCCCAGCCACCGAAGCGCTTGGTGTCCGCATGCCTGGCAGGAGAAACTGGTCTTCGCCCGCATCCGCCGGAGGCCTCAGCCTACTCAAGGGTCAAGAAGATCAAGACTATCTTAAAGGATCGCGATGGGAAAAAGAAAGAAAGCTAGAGCTTTTTCCTCACCTCTTTCCAATCCTTCGCCACCTTTGCTTTCCGCGGCAGTTCACCCCGTCGGGACTCGGGAACGATAACGACCTCCAGGCGGTGGTCGAGGAGGACTTCGGCAAAACCGCGGGTGCGGCCGATGCCGCTTTTCAGCGAGGCCCAGCCCTGGGCTTTGAGCTCGTCGAGCGCCGTTTTGAGGGCATCCTGGCCCGGGCGCACGGTCATGACCACGCCGTCGGGGAATTTATGGTCACGAAGCCAGGCCCTGATTTCGTCCGTCGAGCCGAATGAGCCGGATGGCTCTTTGCCCGGCCACGCCAGATAGACAGGATTGTAGTAAAACTTGGTCAACCGTGCGAGTTCATCCGCGGCGTCGGGCGCCGCAGCCGGGCGCCCTGGACCGCCAATCTCCAGCGGCAGCGGCAGGAACGGCGCCGGGGGTTCTTCGAATAACGCTGCCAATTCCACCAGCAGGATGGGACGCCGCCGCTCCCACACGGCCAGTGTCCCGGTCGCCGCGGGCGCTAAGACCCGGGGATTTGGGACCAGCCGCACCGTGACCGTCAGCGTGTGATTGCCCTTCCTCGGATGCCGATAGTCGAAAAACGCACGACCGTCGCCGCCCGTCATGGCCGTCGCGACGACCTTGCCTTCGATGAGCAGCTCGAGTCTCTCGCCGCCAAGGCCGGTCTCGCTCAGCAACCCGCTCCGTACCAGCTTTGCCTCGATCCTGGCCGTCTCTCCGGACACGACCAACGTATCGTTGACTGAGAGCGTGCCCTCGATCTTCTCGGCTCCTTGGACCTCGCCGTCCGCGATCGCACATTGGAGGAAAGCCCATGGTGCAAGTACAGCGAGAGCGCCGAACACCCTGTGAGCGAAGGCTTGCCTCGCTTGCATGCTTACTGGGCAGTGTCGGTCGATACCACCCGTCAAATCAGTCCATATCCCCGCTTGACGGTGGCATAGACGTCGAAGGCCGAGAAGATCGCTAAACTCAAATAGAACAGTTCGGCGGGCGGCCAAATGAGGCGGGAGACCAGAAGAAGGGTCAGGGCGCTGACGAGGAGCGTATAGCCCCGTTTCTCGCCGATGTACAAGTGTCCTGCGCCGGGCATGACGGAAAGCGATGCGGCTCGGAGTCCATGCCAAATCTTTTCTCGGATGTCCATAATTTCGAGAGGCTCGAGACGATAATGCCCCTGACCCACAGGCTCTCGCATCAAAGCTATGTCTTCAAGGCCGCCAGCACTTCGTCCACGTGGCCGTCGACCTTGACCTTGCGGAAGATCGCTTTTACCCTGCCGGCGGAATCGATGACAAAGGTGCTCCGTTCGATACCCCAGAACGTTTTCCCGTACATGTTCTTCTGCTTGTACACGCCATAGGCTTTCGACACCGTCGCTTCTTCGTCGCTGAGCAACGAGAAGGGCAACTGGTGCTTGGCGATGAATTTCTGATGCGACTCCTTGCTGTCGAGACTGACGCCCAGCACGACCGCGCCTGTCTTCTTGATCGTCTCCAGGGCGTCGCGGAAGTTGCACGCTTCCTTCGTACAGCCCGGCGTGTCGTCTTTGGGATAAAAGTAAAGGACGACCGGTTGCCCTTTGAAGTCCTTGAGCTTCACCGTCTTGCCGGTTTCGTTCGGGAGTGCGAACTCCGGCGCCTTGTCTCCGACCGCCAACGCTTTCGCCATGGTGGCAACGTTCCGCCTCCGTTGGATCACCGAGGACCGAGTTGTCCGAACGCCGGCCTCGTGTAACTATTCTGAGGTTCCTTAACCACCTTTTTTGACTCCGGCGAACCATAGGGCCGCAGGGCTGGCGAATCCCAGATGACCTTATCGCCCGGGGCGAGATTGGCAGCCTCGATGAAATGTGCGCGCGCTTCTTCGGTTTCCCCCAGTGCGTTCAGCGCCAGCGCCAAGTTGTAATGCGCCGGACCGGAATCCGGTGCGGCCGCGACAGCCTGACGGAAATAGGTCTTCGCCTCCATGAACTGGCCGCTCTGATAGGCGGCGGTCCCCTCCTGGGTCAGGGCGACCGCCGACGCCTGGGCTCCCGCGCCCAAGGCCAGCGGTACCAGCGGTTTCGGCTTCTCATTCCCGGCGCAGGCTCCCAGAGTGAGAGCGAACAGAACGCTCACCACAACGCTCGCGATCCCCATAACTCCTCCTCCCACAACTCGGGCTGTGGTTCTCGAACTCAAGGCTTGGCTTGCTTGCGAAGCTCCTCTTCAAACATCTTGCGGTACAGCACCTCCCATTCCGCACTGCCCTCGACGATGAGCCGGGAATAGGACCGCAATTTGGCCCGTACCGTCTGATCGAGCTTTTCTTCCTGCGCGAGTTCCGCCGCTATCACGCGTTTGATCTCGCGCAGAACGCGACCTTCTTCTCCCGTGAGCCGAATGGCCGGACTCTGCTTCAACACGTTCAGAATGATGTGCGAGAGATGGGCGACCTTGTCTTCGCTGAGCAACATTCCGAAGCTAAGTGCTGAGCGATGAGTTCTGAGCGCTGAGCGACGACGCCCGAGTTTTCCGGAACTCAGAACTCAACATCCAGCACTCAGAACCTTAAAGGATGATCCCCCGTTCCCGGACCAATTTTTGTTTGATCATCGTGAACATCTTCTGGTAGTCCACCTGCCCCCGTTCAATCTCAGCTTCATAGGCTTTCAGGAGTTGCCGAATCTCGGCATTCAGGCGGTCCTCCACCGACAATTCCTCTGTGATAGCGTACTCCAGCGACTCGACCGCCGTTTTCTTGTCCCCGGCAAGTTCGAGATAGCCCTCGTGCTGAAGGCGTGTCACCAACGCCTCGGCCATGTGTCGGATGCGTTCCTTGGAGAGCCTCATCTCGTCACGCTTTCTCCACCCGAATGCGTGTGGCGCCCACGGCCTGCCGCAACAGCGTGGGATCGCCCACGATTCGCCCGATGACGTTCACCCGATCCGCAGGGACCGGATCCGGCCCCATGCTCATGGGAGTGCGCCCGAAAAAGATGGCCAACACCTGGCCCGCCCCCCACAACGCCACGTCGCCTACCTTGACCTGAGTCGTGGCGGTTTCGCGATAATCCTTCACGCCTGGGAGTGTGAAATACAATTCCTCTCCCCAGGTGTTCACCGGTGCTTCGACCGGCAAGGCCGCATAGACGCCTTCGGCCGTTTTATTATTTTTCAGCTCCGCCTCGAGTTGAACCGACCCGACAATGATGCGAATCCGCTTCCCGGTGTCTCCCATCTCGTCATTGATGCTCGGAATGCGTCTCCCCGCGGTTTCACCCCGTCCCCTGCCGAACGACACGACGCGCAAACGTCGCTTCGGCAGCGGACTGTAGCTTGTTTGCGGGGTGAAATCAAGGCTAGAATCTCCCGGCGTGCCTCCCGTTTTCTCCGAGACGCTGATGCTGGAATCCACTTTCATTTTTCTCAAGGGAATCGGCCCCTATTCCGAGCGGCGCCTGTGGGAGCACGGGATCGATAGCTGGCGCGCATTTCTCCGAGAACCCTCCGTGCCCGGCATCTCCCCCCAACGAAAGCCGCTCTATGACTTAGAGGTATCGGCGGCGATCGACCATCTCGCCGCCGGCGACTCGCGGTTTTTCGCCGCACGCCTTAAAGCGCGCGAGCACTGGCGCCTGTACGAGACATTCCGCTTGCGCACGCTCTTTCTCGATATTGAAGCCTCGGGAGAATCGGCCGGATATGCCCACGCAACCGTCATCGGACTTTATGCCAACGGGCGGATGACCAGCCTGGTCTACGGGGACACGTTGACGGAAGAGCGGCTCCGCGAAGCCTTGGCCCAAGCCGACCTCCTCGTGACGTTCTTCGGCAGCGTTTTCGACGTTCCGTTCCTGCGCGCCGCCTTTCCCGGCCTGGACTTCGGGCTGCCGCACTTTGATCTGTGCTTTGCAGCTCGCCGCTTGGGTCTCCACGGAGGACTCAAGCGCATCGAATCCGAGCTCTCGATTTCGCGCGACGCGGACCTCGCCGGGCTGGATGGCTGGGATGCTGTCAGGCTCTGGAGGGAATGGCGCTGCGGCCGGCAGAGCAGCTTGGATCTTCTCCTCCGGTACAACGCGGCCGACACCCGCAATTTGGAACCGTTGGCGGAGCGGCTGTACAGGCGACTCCTCGAACAGTACGGACCGCCTACACCAGTCATTCGGTCGGCGGCATACCCTGGTTGAAGAACCGCATGCCCTGGATCGGCGACGGACTCACACACACAGGGCTCCTCCGCTCCACCAACCAAGACGCCTTTGCGGTTCTCAATGATCGCAGCCTGTGGCTCGTCGCCGACGGAATGGGCGGCCATCCGGGCGGCGATGTGGCCAGCCGATCGGCCGTCGCCGCCATCGCCCAACAAGCTGGCGCGGTCCGTCCGGGCCGCCTCGCACAACGCATCCGCGGAAGCCAGACCGCCGCTCAACTTCAGACCATGATCGAAGGCGCCAATCGCGCCATTCTCGCGACCGCGGAAATCTCCCCCGAATTGAAAGGAATGGGTACCACCCTCGTCGCGCTCCACATTGCGTCCGGGTTTCGTGCACGCGCCACGGTCGCCCATGTCGGCGACAGCCGGGCATATCTCTGGCGCGAGGCGCATCTTTTACCGCTGACCCGCGATCACTCGCTCGTGGAAGAGTATGTCCGGCACGGTCTCCTTACCCCGGAACAGGCGCGAACGCACCCGCATCGCCATGTGCTGTCTCGCGCGCTCGGCATCGCGGAGACGGTGGAGCCGGATGTATCGAGCTTTTTCTTGCGGCGAGACGATGTGCTCCTGCTTTGCACCGACGGTTTGACAAAAATGCTGATCGACGAGCAGATCGCCAGTGTGTTACGACGGGCCGGTCGGCTGCCCCAACAGATCTGCGAAGCGCTGGTCGAGGAAGCACTGCGGTCGGGCGGCGAGGACAATGTGACGGTGGTGGCGGTGTGTCAAGATCCCCGTTCTTGACTTGTGACCCGAAAAAGCAATTGACAACGCTACCGCCATTCTGTAGCCTCAATTCCCGACCTTCATTCCTTCCTCTTTCGACTCCGGGGATGGTCATCGGATTTCGCAGCCGCCAAGAGTCAGTGGTCTTGACCATCCTTCTATCTCTTTTGCTTTTCCTTGCCTTCGGCGACACGCTTTGGGCGCGCGGCGTCGCGGGGACCGCCGACGACGAGACATCCAGTCCCGAGGCCGTGATCCGGACTCTGGTCCGCGCCAACGCAGAGAAGGACCTGGCGACGCTCTCTCGACTGATGGCTCACGATGCGGACATCATCAGTTATACCATCGGAGGACGCAAATACGTGGGCTGGACCGACTTCGTCAGGGACATGCAGGAAGAGTTTGAGTCAGTTGCCCGGCTGGAAATTTTCATTCAAAATCTTAAGGTGTGGATGCGCGGTGATACCGCGTGGTTCGCGATGGAGCTGGACTACATCCGGTATGTCGGCCGAGGCGATGACCAGACGCGCACCGTGCTTCCGTTGCGCGAGACCGGCGTCCTGGAACGCCGCCACGGCCGATGGGTGCTGCATTCCTGGCATGAGTCCTCCCGCGGACCGCGATTCGACGCGGCAGTCGCCCCGCCAGTTGCCGCTTTTGTTTCGACGGCCGTCGAGCCCGGGACGGATGGTGAGCGGCCGGACCTCAGCGGCGAATGGGAGATCCAAGAAGAAGATAAAACCTATAACGCCACACTCGATCGGAACGGCAACGGCAGCTACACCCATCAAGGCGGGACGATCAAGACCACGAAGTTCCTCAACCGGCTCTGGCAAGGCACCTGGCAACAACCCGGCAACGATCGCGAAGGCGGTTTCGAAGTGCTGTTGTCGGAGGACGGCACGCAGGCGAAAGGCATCTGGTGGTACACGCGAGTCGGCAGCCGGACGAACATTCCTCCGAGACAACACGGAGGAACCTATGTCTGGAAGCGGCTCACGCCTCCTCCATCGTCTCCATCGACGCGATGATACGCCTGGCTGTGACACCACACCTTGAGAGTCAACCCGGAGCGCGATCTGCGCCTTTCTCACCAAGGAGGTCCTATGAAGCGCTCGTCCGCGGTCTGCCTGTTGTTCTTGCTCGCCACTCATGTCGGCTCCGTCTCTGCGTCCGATGACCACGACCACCACGCCGTTCCGACGCTGAACAATCAGACGACTACCCGGGTGACAATCACGGATGACGCGGTGACGCTTACGTTCGGCCCCATCGACCTGCCTTCGGACCATGACGGAGAATTGGCGGCCAGTATGCCGAAGCACATCTTTCAGCTCCCGAAGGACATGTACATGATCGGTTTTAAGTCCGAAGTCTTCACGAAAGACGGCAAGCCGTTGCCCAAAAATTATCTCCACCACATTCTCATGCTCAACAACGACCGCCCCAGCGTCTCCTGTCCGGGCGAGCCGCTGTTCTTCGGAGGGGCCGGTCTCGAAATGACGGAGGCCCGGTTTCCGGACGGCTACGGCGTGAAGCTCGCCAAAGGACAGCACCTCATGTCTGTGGTCGCCTTTTACCATAAGGCGCCACCGACCAAAGACGTCATGGCTTCCTTTACTATGTACATGGCGCCGCATGGAACTCCAATCAAAGAAATGGAGGTCTACCAGGTCGGGGTGAATATCGTCTGTTACAGCCAGTTCGGACAGCGAGGGCCCGACCAGACCGACGAAGGGATAGAAATCAAACCGGGTGTTCATGTCCTGTCGGCTCCGTTGAAGTTCCGTATGGATGGCTGCGTTAAGTTCGCCTATCCCCACGGCCACGACGAATTGTTGCTGATCGCCTTGGAAAACAGGACCGCCGGCCGGACGCTCTTGCGGACGGTCCCGGACGTGGCTCAGGATGGCACGTTTCTGGAGTTTCGACCGCACCAAGTTTATCGTGACGCCGGAGGGTTTTCCGTCAACACCAAGGATGACTATGAAATGGTCATGGTCTACCACCACCCGCTCCATAATCCGAACATCCAGTATGGTATGGGCAATTACCTCCTCTACATGACACCTGGAACTTGTCCTGAACCCGGCCGAAACGGCGGTTCGCCAGCTCACTAAGGGCATCCGGCGGAGATGTTGGGCGTCGGAGCACGGGGACTCCGACGTCGGTGCGGTTCTTCCGTCGCGTACAAATTTGGCCATATGTTTTTCCTCTGCCCGTCGCGTCTCCGGACGTTCGTTCTCCATCCCCTACCAAAGTAGGCTCCGCCCCCACGCCGCGGACTGGGTTGGAGCGGTCCGACTATGCTATTCAAGACCTCTCGCACCCGATAGACACGGCGATTCGTCGCATAACACCCGTTGCTTCAGCCTACGGGCAACCGCTAAGCAAGGGGCGCAGCGCCAGAACCGCTTATGTACACTCCGGGCTGCGCCGAGAGAGGATCTGGCATAGGCGGCTGACGTGGTCGAGCCAGCCCGTGTCGTCGATCCCGCACAGAGACGGAGCCCTTTTCAGCTCCGCAGGACAGACCGAATGCCGGAACAAGAACCGCTCACGATGCTGGTCGCGAACGAGCACGCGGAAGAGATCAAGCTCGTCACGATCAGTATGCGTGGCTTCTATCCCGGTTGCCGGGTGGAAGCGGTCTATTCCTCGGACGAAGCGGTCGAATGGGCCTCCAAGCAAAGCTGGCATGTCATTTTGGTCGAAGAGCGCCTGTCTCCCCGAAGCGGAATCATGATTCTCCCGGAGTTGCGGAGGCGCGCACCGCAGGCCGCGATCATCGTTCAGAGCGAACACACCGACTCCGACACGTTCCTGCAAGTCATCCGCGGCGGCGCGGATTTCCATCTCTTCAAACACTCACCGGCTTTTCTCACCGAACTCATGATCGTCGCCGGGGAGGCGGTGAAAAAACGCGCATTGCGCGCGAAACTCGATCTGACCCATGAACGATACCTCCGCCTTGTCGAAACACTACCCGACACCGTATACGAATTGGATTCCGAAGGGCGGTTCGTGTACATCAGCTCTCATGTGTCGTCGCTCCTGGGATACGAGCCCGAAGAATTGGTCGGCGCGCATTTTACGACAATTCTTCTTCCAGACCAGCGCCAAGCAGCTGAATATCGTTTCAACGAGCGCCGTAGCGGAGCCCGATCCAGCCGGCAAGTCCTCTTACGCCTTTTGCCCAAGGCTGGAACGGGCCACGATGAACACGGTGTGGAGGTCGAACTTCACGCCAAGGGCCTCTACGACCCCCAACGCCGTTTCCTCGGAACGCTCGGCATCTTGCGGGATATCTCCTGGCGCCGGCGGCAGGAAGAGACGGTTCACCGCCTGCAGAGCCAACTCCGACAAACGGACCGCCTGCTTGAGATCGGTCGGCTTCTCATCAAGGTTTCCCGCGAACTCGACGATCCGCTTTCAGCCCTTCAAGCCAACTCCCAACAGTTATTGAACGCGATCCGGGCGCTCCAACTCGAACGCCAGTTGGAGACCATGGCGGCACACGCTTCTCAGGCCGCACAGGTGAGGGAAGAACTCACCGCGGCCTTCCCTTCCCTGCCCGAAGCGGAGCGGGAACGGAAGGAGACTGTGCCGCCGCGAGCCGAACCGCCAGCAGAGGAACGGCCGGCCGTCGCCGCAGCCGAGCGCCGGCGCTGGCCGCGGGTTTTGACGCGGATCGAGTCCCGCCTGACCGTCGAAGGATGCACCTGGAACGGCACCGCGCTCAACATGAGTCTCGGCGGCGCCTATCTGACGTTCACTGATCGCCTCCCCACCGTCGACGGCCAGCCCATCTACCTGAGCCTCAGAAGCGCCGGCGGAGCCTTGGAGATCCGCGGCACGGTCCGAGAGCGAGGCGGAGTCGAGGCCGCGCACGCCACGGCGGCTCCATGGTCCACCGCGCTGGCCGTCGAGTTTGCTCCCCTCGGCGACACGGAACGTCAGGTCTTGGCCTCCTTGCTCGACGCGGTTCGCGAGCAATCTTTTCCGCTTTCCATCGAAGGGCTCGTCCCCATCGCTTGTCCGCCTGACCGCCAAACCGGTTTGCACCGTCCGTTCGAGAGCGTCGAAAGCCCATTCGCCGATCGGCGACTCGCAATCAGGGTGAAACTGACTCTGCCCGTCCGCATCGAATCTTCCGAGCCATCGTCCGGTCGAGGTCAGCACATCGGCTTGACCGTGAATATCAGCCGTAGCGGTGCGTGTCTGCAAGTCAACGCGCGTCTGGATACGCTGGCGCCTCGCTTGGCGCTCCGTCTGCCTCTCGCGGCGCCGCCCTCGCCGTCTCCAAACGCCGAATCCGTCGTGACCGGAGACGTCGTCTGGACGACCCCGGATCCAAGCGCACCGAAAAACCTCCGGCCCGGTCCTTCCGAAACCGCCCTGCGCGTGGGAGTCCGCTTTCACCCGCTCGAAGAACAGACGAGGCGGGCGATCAGCCACCTGATCGCTCGCCTGCTCACCTCTCCCCTGCAGATCGAAGACGGCTTGGAACGAACGAAGGTCGTCCACACCCTGATCGAATGTTGGAACGCACGGAGACGCCGTCTCGCTCTCTATCACGACCTGCCGCGCGATCCGCTCGGTCCCAGCGCAGCTTTGGCTATCATAGCCCCGGGCTATGGTCGGACCAAGACCGACCACCTGGTTCTCGCCCAATATTTGGCCAACAATGGGTTTCAGACGCTGCGTTTCGATCACTCCAATCACATCGGCGAAAGCGACGGCGACCTGGAACACACGACGCTCACCGATATGCAAGCGGATCTGCAGGGCGTGCTGGATTTCGCCGCGCAGACTTGGCCGTCTGCGCCAATCGCCGTGATCGCCCCGGATCTCGATGGTCGCGTTGCATTAAAGGTCGCCGCACGAGACCACCGGATGGTCCTGTTGATTCTGTTGAACGGAGTCTTGGACGTGAGGCAGGCCCTAGCCTTCGAGCATCGGCAGGATCTGGTCGAAGCCTATATCCAAGGAGAGCGGCGAGGACTGGACAATCTTTTAGGGCTCAACGTCGACATGGACCGTTGGCTCCAGGATGCGGTGACGGGAAGCTTCGTGGATGTCGCTTCGGCCGTTCAGGACGCCGAACAGATCCGCGCCACAGTCCTCATCCTGACACCGCAGAGTCGCGAACCTTCTGACGCCGCGCAGGAAAGAATCCGTCGGGACTCGTTGCAACGTGTCCTGGCAGCGTTGGGCGCGCGGGGGGAGGTGATCCACCTGAAACCGGAGGCCTTCCTGCCCCCTCGTAAAGCCGAGGGGCCGGCCCTGTTGCTCGTTCGTGAATTGGTCGCGCAATGTCGTAAGAGGCTTCTCCATCGGGAGACCTTGCAGACCGTTTTCGATCCGGTCGAGCGGGAGATCGATTTTCAGCGTCGCGTCGAACAGGAACGGATCAAGGTGCACCATGACACGTCCGCTGCGGACGCTCCGGCTCTGTGGCGAGCCCACGTGCAGCGCGGCCATCAGCACGAACAGCATCCCGACTACTGGCGTCTGTTGGATCATCTTCATCGTTTGCTCGGGGAAATCGAGGACCGCGAACCGATTTTAGAGGTCGGATGCGGACATGGTGAGTTCGCCCGCTTGCTCTTGATCAACCAGGCGTATCGCTCAAGACACATACCCAAGACGCTCGCTCGAACCGTGCGGTATGTCGGCTTGGATAACCAGGCTGACTTTCTTGCACAGGCCAACCTGGCCACACTTGAGACGCTGGTCGACCTGAACGCCAAATTCGCCGGCGCCCTGGCGCCTGTCCCTCCTTTGCAGTTCTCCTGGGTATGCGCCGACTGGAACATCCGCCTGCCTTTTCCAGACGGCCGATTCAGCCGGGTGATCTGTCGCTTTGCACTCGACTACGCACACGATCCACTCTACACGCTCCGCGAATTGTTGCGCGTGTTGGCGCCACGCGGAACATTGCTGATCGCAACCTGGACACCGGAGACCGATCTCTCCACGATATACCGGGCACATTTCCAAGACCGGGAATTGCTGCTCTATCTCGGCCGCTTGCGACAGGCACTCCGGGAAGGCCGAATCCATAGCTTCGATCCAAACGATTTGTCTCGTTTGCTCAGACTGAGCGGCGCCGTCCGCCCGCGCGTCTACACCGCTTTCGCCGGCAACGCCTGCATCGGGTTGGTTGAAAAGCCGAATTCCTCTGGCTGAATTCCCGCACCAGGTGTATACTTCTGCCGCGATCGTCCTCCCGCTTCAGCAGAGGACACGTTTTCAACACCCCGGCGGAACAGTACACAGCGATTCGCCTGTCTTGGAATGCCGCGACTACAGGCCGAGTCTGAAAGACAGCATGACACGGAAGACCGAGGTCGTTCCGACGGCTGACGCGTTGAAAATTATCGCGGATTTCAGCAAGGACATGGGAACCATCGCCGAACTGAGCGTTCTCGGCGAGCGGATCGTGGCGGGACTGTCCCAATTGCTCCGAGTTTCGCATGCGGCGCTGTTTCTGCTCGACAAAGAGAAGGACATCTACCATCTGGCCTGTTCCCGCGGTTTCATCCCCGACACCGCGCTCCCTTCCTGCATCCCCGCACATCATGAGATCCCTGCGTTTCTATCCCGCTGTCAGTCGTCCGTGGTTCGCGCAGGCACTGGCGAAGAGCGCGGCGGGACGCTTAGTCCCGGTATGCAAGCGACTCTCGAGAGTTGGCACGCCGAGGTCTGTGTTCCGCTGATCACCAAAAACCGCCTGATCGCCTTTTGTCTCATGGGGACAAGCCCCGGCAACGACTTTCCGATTTTGGACCAGGCGGACCTGCTCATGGTTCTCGCTCAGAACGCCGCCAACGCCCTGGACAACGCCCTCCTGTACGAGGATCTGCGGCGATCCCAAACCTTGATGCGACGAACCGATCGCCTCCGTTCGCTTGAAACCATCGCCGGCGGATTCGCCCACGAGATCCGCAATCCTTTGACATCGATCAAAACCTTCATTCAGCTCGCGCCCGAGCGCAAGGACGACCCGGAATTCATCAGGGAATTCAGCAAGGTAGTCATCGACGACGTTCATCGCATCGAGCGGTTGATCCAAGAGATCCTGGATTACGCCCGTTACATGGAACCCAAGCTGACGGAGGAAGACCTCAATGAAATCGTTTCTTCCTGTTTGTACTTTGTGGAAGTGAAAGCGGATAGCTGCGGCATTATGATCGAAAGAGAGTTGGCCCCGGATCTTCCCCGGGTCATGCTGGACCGCCAACAGATCAAACAAGTCATTCTGAATCTGCTGCTCAACGCGATGGACGCGATGAGCGAGCGCGGCGGCTTTCTGAAGGTGCGCACGCATCGGCTCACCAAACCTTCCGGCGAGGTTTGGGTGCAGATCGAAGTCGAGGACACGGGGACAGGAATTCCGGAGAGCAATCTGGATCACATCTTCGATCCCTTCTTCACCACGAAACACTACAGCGGCGAGCACGAAGGGACCGGCTTGGGGTTAACGATCGCGCACCAGATCATCCAGGAGCACCATGGAAACATCCAAGTCTCGAGCAAAGAGGGCGTCGGCACGACGTTTTATGTGAACATGCCCGCGGCTCCTCGCTCGAGCGCCGGCCAGCCGACCGGAGAGCTATGAAGAAACGGGTTTTGCTGATCGACGACGAACCGCGGGTTCGGGCTTCGCTGAAGATGGTCCTGGAACCCACCTATGATGTCATCACGGCGGCGGACGCCCAGGAAGGACTGGATCTGTTCCGGCGCGAATCGCCCAATCTGGTGCTCCTGGACGTGATCATGCCGGGTACCGACGGGCTGACCGTGCTGCAGGCCATGCGGGCGGAGGACCGCTCGATCCCCGTGATCATGCTGACCGGGACCAAGTCGGTGAAAACCGCCGTGGACGCGATGAAGCTGGGCGCGTCCGATTATCTGTCGAAGCCGTTCGACGTCGAGGAACTGCGCATCGTCGTCGCCCGCACGCTCGAGTCACACGACCTTGAACGAGAAGTCCGCTACCTCCGCGCCCAGGTGGTGAACCGGTACGCCTTCCACAACCTCATCGGGAAAAGTCCCGCCATGCAGGAGATCTACGCCAAGATCGAACAGGTGGCGGACAGCCGTACCACAGTGCTGATCACGGGAGAGAGCGGAACGGGCAAAGAACTGGTGGCGCGGGCGCTCCACTACAACAGCTCGCGCCGCGACCGTCCCTTCATCGCGTTGAATTGCGCCGCCCTTCCGGAAACGTTGATCGAGAGCGAGCTGTTCGGCCACGAGAAGGGTTCGTTCACCGACGCGACCGCCCGCCGCGTCGGTCAATTCGAGTTGGCGAACAGCGGCAGCCTGTTTCTGGATGAGATCGGCGACCTGAGTCCAGTGACTCAGGCCAAACTTCTGCGTGTGCTGCAGGAGCGGGAGTTTACCCGCATCGGCGGCGTCCAACCCATTAAGGTAGACGTGCGCATCATCGCGGCCACCAATAAAAATCTGGACGATTTGGTTCGCCGCGGCACGTTCCGCGAAGATCTGTATTACCGCATCAACGTCATTTCGCTGTATCTGCCTCCGTTGCGGGAACGCGGAGAGGATATCCCGCTTCTCGCGAAGCATTTTCTGGACAAGCGAATCGAAGAGGAGAAACGGCCTCCTCAGGAGTTCTCCAAAGAAGCCATCGAGCTGCTGTCTCGATACCCCTGGCCCGGCAACGTCCGCGAACTGGAAAACGTTGTCGAACAGGCGCTCTTGTGGTCGCAAGGCGCTACGATCCTGCCGGAACACCTGCCCACTTCGCTGCGGAGCGACAGCCGCTCGTCGTCGTTACGCGAAGACACCTTGGCCGGTCGGTTGTCTCTCGAAAAAGCTGTGATGGAGTTCGAACGGGAAATTATTTTAGACGCCCTCAAGCGCACCAACTATGTGCAGACGCACGCCGCCAACCTCTTGGGTATCAGCCGCCGCATGTTGAAGTATCGGATGGATACGCTGGGGATCAGCAGACCGGACAGTTCGACGAGCAGCGAACCCGCGCAGTTGGTGCAAGAATGACACAGGCGTGGACGGTTGTGACCGATTCGTGTACGATTTTCACTTAGCAAGTGACTCGTAACAGCAGCTCAATCGCCGCTTTCCGTTTCTATCACAACCTATATATAGATGCATAATGATCATCCCTACTGTAACTTGCGGTTAATCTTGCGAGTCCTTGATAAGGCACGTAAATTGCTCAATATCCTGTCTGACTACATAACTGTAGACCGATGAACACATCGTCCGGTTCGACAGCCCTGCCCAAGAAACCCGCGATTCTCGTTGTGGATGACGAGGCCGGCCCTCGCGATGCGCTTAAGGTCATCCTCCGTCCCTTCTTCGAGATTCATGCCGTCGAAAACGCCCACTCAGCCCTGCGTGTGCTCAAAGAACACCATATTGATCTGATCACGCTTGATCAGAAGTTGCCTGATCGCCAAGGTATCGATCTGCTCCAAGACATCAAACACGAGCACGCCGATGTGGAGGTCATCATCATTACCGGCTACGGCAGTCTGAAATCGGCGATGGAGGGTATCCGCCATGGCGCAGCTGGTTATTTGCTGAAGCCGTTCAATGTGACCGAATTGATCGCGCTCATCAATCAAACCTTGGAGAAAAAACAGCGGCTCGATTTCTTGCGTCGTTTTCTCACGCACGCGGGTTCGGCTTGGGGAACCGAACAGGACTGTGCCAAGACCTGGATCGAACTGAAACGCCACTATCCCACCAGCATGAAGTC
Source organism: Nitrospiraceae bacterium (assembly GCA_035573855.1). Classification (GTDB taxonomy): domain Bacteria; phylum Nitrospirota; class Nitrospiria; order Nitrospirales; family Nitrospiraceae; genus DATLZU01. The sequence continues at coordinate 39,991 of DATLZU010000030.1, read as the reverse complement.
ACCGCAGGAAGGACCGACGCCGAGTGATAGCGATATGGCCGAGTTGCTGCCTCTGCTCTCCGATCTGCTGGAGGCCAAGGACCGGCACTTGCTGAACCACTGCAGCCGAGTCAGCTTTTATGCGACGCTGTTGGCCAACCGCCTCAACCTCACCATGGCGGAACAGAAATCCCTCGCGCTGGGCGCGTTTCTCCACGATATCGGGAGAATCGCTCTCGATCCTTATACATTCGGCCATGGCGATCCCACCGAAGCCGAAAACCTGAAACGCCATCCCGAGATCGGAGCGCGCATGATGTTGCCGCTCGGTTTTTCTGCGGAAGTCACCCAGATCATCGCCTACCACCACGAACGCTACGACGGTTTCGGCTACCCTCACGGTCTCCAAGGCGAAGGAATCCCTCTCCTCGCTCGGATCGTCGCGATCGCCCAAGCGTTCGACCATCTTACGGCCGACTCGCCCGCGCGGCCGACCACCTCGATTGAAGAGGCCGTTCGCCGGATCTCGCTGGAAGCGGAGACCCGCTTCGATCCGATCCTGACGGAGGTGTTCGTTCGGGTCGTCAATGAATGCAAGGCCTCGCTTCCCGCCCTGGCCATCGCGGCCCTGCCCACGGCGACTCCGGAACCCTAAGCCCTGGGGTTCACCTCGTTTTCTCCGCGCCGTCGAGCATCTCCGCCGCCGTCTCTCGCACCTTCTTCGTAATGGTGAGACCGCCGAGCATCCTGGCCACCTCCTCCCGCCTGGCATGCTGATCGAGCTTCCTTACCGACGTAATCGTCCGGTTTCTCCGCACGCTCTTTTCCACTAACAGATGGTGTTCGGCCTGCGAAGCGACCTGAGGCAGATGAGTGACGCACAGCACTTGACGAAAGGCGCCCAACGCCCGCAACCGTCGTCCGATGACGGTCGCAACCGCTCCGCCGATCCCGGAGTCGATTTCGTCAAAGATCAGCACGGGCACCCGGTCGGTTTCGGACAAGACCGTTTTGATCGCGAGCATGACGCGCGACAATTCCCCGCCTGAAGCAACGCGGGCGAGCGGCTGAAGAGGCTCGCCTGGATTCGCCGAGAACAGATATTCAACACCATCGCGCCCCGTCGGCGAGAACGCCTCTTCGCCGACGCCGGTCCTGACTCGAATCTCGAAGCGAGTGTCATCCATGTGCAACGCGGCCAGTTCCTCCGACACCCGTTCCTGCATGCATTCCGCCGCCTTCGCACGGCCATCGGAAAGCTGTGATGCAAGCGTATCCAGACAGCGGACGTCTTCTTCGATCGACGCCCGTAGGTCGGCAATCCGGATCTGAGAGTCGCTGAGTTCCTCAAGCTGCCGCTTCAGTTGAGCGGCATAGGCCAGCACGCCTTCGACGCTCCCGCCGTATTTTTTCTTCAGCCGCTGCAGGCGATCCAGCCGTTCCTCGACTCGCTCCAACCGATCGGGGTCCTGCTCCAGCCGGTCTCGATAGTCCCGAAGGGACGCCGCGAGGTCTTTCAATTGCACAGCCACTTGCCCGCATGCCTCGCCCCAGACAGAGGTCTCAGGGTCGATTGCCTGAAGCTGCCGGAGGCATTTCTCGACCGCCGAGAGTTGATTGATCACGGCGTGGTCCCCGGCATACAGCGACTCATAGGCCGCCTGCGTCAATTCTGCGAGACGCCGCGCGTGCACCAAGCGCCGGTGTTCGGTTTGCAAACGTTCTTCCTCTCCCGGCCGAATCGCCGCCTCCTCGATCTCACGAGATTGAAACCGAAGGAAGTCCTCCCGTTGGGCCCGTTCCGCCGAGAGACGGTCGGCCTCTTCCAATTCGCGTCGGTTCGCCAGCCATCGCTCATAAACCGCCGCATACCTGTCGCGCAGCGCTCCGAGGCGCCCGAACGCGTCCAGCATGTCCTGCTGCGCCTGCGCGGACAGAAGCGACTGCTGGTCATGTTGGCCGTGAATGTCGATGACCGTGCCGGCGAGGGATTCGAGGAGATGGAGAGGGGTCAAGCTGCCGTTGAGGTACGCACGGTTTCGTCCGGAACGCGACAGGATGCGTCGGACGATCAACTCGGTCTCCTGCGCGCCCAGCACACCGGCGTCTCGGAACGTTTTCAGGACAGGAGAGGCCGGATCCAGCCGAAACACCGCCTCGATATGAGCTTCCTCGGTCCCAGCCCGTATCTGCTCCGTGGAGGCTCGCCCCCCGATCAATAAGCCGATCGCGTCGATGAGAATGGATTTTCCCGCGCCCGTCTCGCCAGTGAGAACCGTAAAACCCCCGGCGAGCTGAAGATCGAGCTGCTCAACGACCGCAAAATTGGAGATGTGCAGCTCGGTGAGCATGGCCGCGGGACATGGGTGAAACCCTTATGCCGTGCCCGAATGCTGGGCGAGCAACGAATCGATCACTTCCTTGAACTGCCGCTTGGGTCTCGCTCCGACGAGCTTTTCGACCGGCTGGCCGTTCTTGAAAAACAGAATGGTCGGAATGCTCATAATTTGATAGCGCCCGGCGATCTCGGGATTCTCGTCGGTGTTCAGTTTTCGGACTTTAAGCCTGCCCGCATATTCCTTGGCCAGTTCGTCGACGATCGGCGCGACCATTTGACAGGGCCCGCACCACACCGCCCAAAAATCCACCATGACTAACTCTGGCGCTTTGATGACCTCGGTCTCCCAGGTCGCCTCATCGACTTTTAAGACATCACCACCCACGGACGTTCCCTCCTCGGGTTCAACACAAACAGGACATGGACTCGGAAAGATGTGCGCGCATCGTATACCACGCTTCTTTGGACTGTCAACGCCGATGCCGATTCGTCGTCGCTAGCAAGACGGTCGCTCGCTCTTGGCACGATGCGCACCCCGTACGTCTCATCACCACCCCCATCCGTCCGGCACACCGAACCACCAATCATCGGGTCTGGCGGCCCGCCATGCCGTCTGCTGTTTCCACAGACGCTCGGTGACCGTCTTATCCAACCTGGTCGCCATCGCCGCGCTGATATCCGATTGACGTTGCACCGCGCTCTGAATGATCTCTTTGGCAATCCGGGCCAGCACATCCGGCGGATCGACCAAATCTTCCGGCCGGCCGGTCGCCAGATTGAGGAAGAGATGTTCGACCGCCACCCAGCGATCGGTCTTAGCCAGATGATCCAGATAGCCGTCCAGCGCATGGTACACGTATGTCAGATAAACGTAGCTCTCCGCCGACGGATGCACATCGATCTCCCGCTGGCAGGCCTCGATCGCTCGTTTGTAGTCGCCTGCGGCGAGAAACACTTTTGCGCGCTGCAGGTGACCGGCCGACACGTCTGACGCTCCGTAGACAGGACCGGTCTGGACTCCGGCCGCGTGCAACACCGCAGCCATGAGGGTGGTCAGGCCGAACCGGATCAGAGACGAGTCTGGACGAACCATCCACTGCATAGAACACCTCCTGGTCGAAGCCGAGCCATTACAGGCGAACCGATAATCGAACCGGATAGGAACATGACGGTTCCCTATCTTCAAGGCTGAACGGCACCCGGCGGCGAGGGTTCCGGCTGCGGCCGGCCATAGGGCCCGCCGGGAGAAGCCCAAGGCAGGCCGCGCTCGCCCATCAACAGCGGGCTGAGGATCGTGCGCAAGACCGCAGTGCCGAAGTTTTCGGTCCATCCCACGCCGGTCAAACTCAGCATGAAATTGTACTGTGCCCGGTCGGGGAATTGCAGATAGTAGAGTCCCAGCGACCAGCACTTGCACGGATTCTGATAGAGCGCGACCACATCGTATTCCGGACTCCGACCATTCTTGACGTCATAGTACCCCTTGGCTCCGACGGTCCAGCCCCACGGCGTTCGAAACGCGCCCCCCGCGGTCACGAACTGAATTTCCGGCGTCGGCGCAAACACTTCGTTGAACGAGATCGGATTCCACACGTCTCCGCGCCGCACACGGTTTCCCTCGCGCGTATGACGCTGTCCGATTTCCACATACCACAGGTTCTGTTGCTGGAAGCGGAGGTCCGTATTCCACTGGCTCATGGTCCCGCGATACGGATCGAGGAACGCATCCACCACGAGATACTTGTTCAGGGTCGGAAGTTGTCCGATCCCGGCGGCGCTACCTTTTGCGAACGCCTGCCCCGGCGCGGGCACGATCTGGGGGGTCGTATTCCCGATCACCGCCCGCAGCCATACATCGGAAAACTTCTTTCCGTCGATCGCCACGGTGGCCGGCACAAGCGGTTGGGTCACGGATCCGACCTCCGGCAACACGCCTGGGGTGAAATCTCTGGCCCTCGTCTGCACGGCGCCCACGCGGTAGCTTTGCGCCAGCGTCAAGTCCAACCAGTTAAAACTGCCGCCCTGCGCAATCTGTTGGAGCACCCGGCTTCGCAGCGAATAGGTCAGCAAATTTTTCTTCGGCAGATCGTCCACCTGATCGATCTGCGTGATTCGCGATTGATCGGTCGGCGGCACGTATTCGTAAATCACGCCCGGTTCGATCGTGTGCAGGAATCCTCCGCCGTCGCCTGTCCGGAACTGTCGCGCCAGTTTAGAGGTCGCCTCCAGCGAGGCCCATAGCGTTTCGCGGTGCACCGATTCCTCCGTTCGCACGCCGCGCGTGTAGTAGACCTCCCGCACCTTGAGTCGCGGCGTCAGACCGACGACATGACCGATGTTGAGCGTCTCCGTTGACAGGCCCGGCATTATGTCAACCCGATTCTGCGTGAAGCCCTGGTCGCGATAGAAGTTCACGAAGTTGGCGTCCATCCCGAGGAGCACCGGACCGCCGAAGGGCGTAAAGTTGGACACCGTGTATCCGAATTCCGGAAGCCGCTGGAATGTGTCGCTGCCGCCGGATTGCAGAGGCTGGAGATATTGGCCGAGCAGATAGAGGTTGCCATAGGGCACGCGCCGGCTGCCCAACAGATTGGATTCCCCGCTGGGCAACGCCCGTTGGGCGCCGGAATTGCTGAGTTGCTGCAGATAATCGGGGTCAGTCACGAGAAACGCCTGGGCGCGAATGAGCAGGTCAGGGTTGACCTGCTGAACGTGTGTCCCGCTGATCAGCGCCCGCGTTCGCCGGACATCCGCTCCTTCCGGGCTCACCCCGGCCACATTGGGCAACTTCTGCTGCTGCAGCGCGCTGACGAGCCACTGGCCCCGCGATTTGCGATCCAGCACATACCGATATTCCAAGTCGCCGCCGTACCCCAGATCACTGTAGTACTGCGGCGAGACGGTCAAATCCTGGCTGGGGTTGATGGCCCAAAAGTAGCTCTGCCGGAGACTGGCGCCGAACCGGTTGTCATATCCGACATTGGGAATCAGAAACCCGCTCTTGCGGGTGCTGAGCGGGTACGTGAGGGTGGGGATCGGTACGACCGGCACGTCATTGACGCACAGCCATGCGCCCTTAAGCGCCACGCTCTCCCCGGCGTTGACATCGATATCGTCGAACGTGAAACGCCAGGCGGGAATCGCTCCCTCCATGGCATCGCAGTTGGTGAACGATCCGTCTTTGGCTCGGTAATGATCTTCCGAGAAGCGCTGGAGCAGACGGCCCGTCACAAATGTATTGGTCGGCCGCAGATAAACCTGACCGTTGATGACGACGCCGGCCTCGGTATTGACGTTCAGCTCCAGCCGTTCGGCCCACACGTCCGTCTTCGGATCGGCGAGATGGACATGGCCGGTCGCGATCAGGATGCCCGGCAGCATTCTGACGGTCACATGGTCGGCCGTCAGACGGACCGTCCCTTGGACGATGACCACGGACCCATCGGCTTCGTACGTTTCCAGTTCCTTCAGGTAGTCGATCCGGTTGGCGGTGATCTCGATCGGCTGCGCGGCGGCGGGAGTCGCGGTGGCGGTCGACGGGGCGGCCGGTTCGCCCGCGCCCCGCGCGGGTGAAACCCAACCCATTAGAAGAAACCAAGTCAGCGCACAGCATGACCACCCGATGACCGCCCCGGGCCGTCGACCCATCTCAACCCCGGAGAGGCGAGGGCCAACAGCCGCGCAGGAGGGCCTTGATATCGCCCACCAGCATCAAGGAACCGGTGACGCAGATTAGATCGGACGGAGCGGCCAAACGCTTGGCCAATGCTAGCGCGTCGGCGGCCGGCGGGACCGCATGGGCGGAGGGAATCAAATCAGCAAGCGCGCGACGGAGGTCGTCGGCGCGGGCCGCGCGGGCGATATCCGCTTGGGTCAACACAACCTCGTCCACAACCGGAAGCAGCCTGGCCAGGAAGCCGCGGTGATCCTTATCCCGCATCATGCCGAGCACCAGAATCACGCGCGAACCCGGATGATCGCGTCGATACCGATCCAAGTAATCGGCGAGCACTTGGGCCGCCGACGGGTTGTGTGCGCCGTCCAGCAAAACGGTCGGCTCCTGTTCGACCACCTCAAGCCGTCCCTCCCATCGAACGGACCTGAGGCCGGCGCGGATCGCCGCCTCCGAAACCGGCAGTCCGCTGGCGCCCGCCGCTTCGATCATCGCCAGCGCGCAGGCGGCATTGTCCAGTTGATGCCGTCCCTCCAGCGTGCAGGACAGCTCATCATGGCGGACGGTGACCCCCTCGTACCGGAATCGCGCCGGGCTTTTTCCCTCCACTCTGAAATCGCGGTTCAACCGCAACACGGGAGCCTGGCGCTGCGACGCAACGGCCTCGATGACCGTGAATGCCTCCGCGGGCACTAACCCGACGATCACTGGAACGCCCGGCTTGATGATGCCGGCCTTTTCCGACGCGATCGCGTCCACCGTCCGGCCGAGGTACTCTTCGTGATCCAGCGCGACCGTGGTGATGCCCGTGACTAGCGGCTCGACGATATTGGTGGCGTCGTACCGGCCGCCCATGCCCACTTCCAGCACGGCTACGTCCACCGCGGCATCGGCGAAGTGTTGCATAGCCATCGCGGTGGTGAACTCGAAAAACGTCGGGGAACAATCGCCCTGGACGACGCTGCGGAGGCGCTCGGTCAACTCCGCCACCTGCGCTGCGCCGATCAGTTCGCCGTTGACGCGGATACGCTCGCGAAAATCGATCAGATGGGGCGACGTATAGAGACCGACGCGGTACCCCGCGGCCTGCAGGATCGCCGCCGCGAGGGCCGCGGTCGATCCCTTGCCGTTGGTCCCGCCGATATGCAGAATCCGATAGCGCCGCTGCGGTTCGCCCAAGCGGCTTGTCAACAGACGCATGTTGTCCAGTCCGAGTTTGATCCCGTGTTTCTGGAGACCGTAGAGAAACTCAACAGCGGATTCGTAGAACATCACGGTCGGCTCGGTGCGGGCGGGTGTGACGCTAGAAGTGGGTCACCAGCGTGCTCAGCGTATCCTTCAGTTGTTTGCGCTCGACGATCATGTCGATCATGCCGTGCTCCAACAGAAACTCGGCCCGCTGAAACTGGTCAGGCAATTGCTGCTTGATCGTCTGCTCGATGACGCGGGGGCCGGCGAATCCAATCAACGCTTTGGGCTCGGCGATGATCACATCGCCCAACATCGCCACACTGGCCGTCACGCCGCCGAACGTCGGATCGGCCAACACGGAAATGAACGGCAGTTTGGCCTCCCCCAGTTTCGCGATCGCCGCCGCAGTCTTGGCCATCTGCATCAGCGAAAGAATCCCTTCCTGCATCCGCGCACCGCCCGAGGTCGTAACCATGATCACCGGCAGGCGGGACGCCAGCGCCCGATCGACCGCGCGGCAAATCTTCTCTCCGACCACGGAACCCATGCTGCCGCCCATGAACCCGAAATCGAAAACACACAAAGCCACCCGCTTGCCGTTGATCGAGCCCTCTCCGATAACGATCGCATCCTTGCGGCCCGTTTTTTCCTGCTGGGTCTTCACCCGTTCACGGTAGGACCGGGTGTCGTGAAACTCCAGCGGATCGAGCGGTTCCAGTTCCGCATCCCACTCTTTGAACGTCCCCAGGTCCACCAGGAGAGAGATGCGCTCCATGACAGAAATAGGGAAATGGTAATCGCACTTGGGGCAGACTTTGTTGTTGCGTTCGACTTCCTTGCGATAGACGATTTCACGGCAATGATTGCACTTTAGCCACATGCCCTCCGTGACCTTCGTTCGTCTCGGTCCCTCGGTCTCGGTCGATTTGTGTTTTTTAAACCACGCCATAGATCCTCACTGCTTAGACGATGAGCTCCTGCCCTTCTTCCAACACGGTCAGATTCGGCACGTTCAGATCGCTGAGTTGGCGCAGGATCCGATCTCGAAACCGCGGTTTCATATGATAGACGTAGAGCGCGAGGCCCGGACGGCCGATCTTGCGGAATTCTTCTGCCAAAAGCGCGGGCGTCAAATGCTTGGTGAGCTTGGCCAATTCTTCCATCTCATTCGGAAAGGAAGTTTCGATGAAGGCCGCTTTCAGCGTTGGGAAACCCGCCGCGATGCGCCAAAGTTGGTCGGTCCGGTACGTATCGCCGCTGTACAGCACCGTCGTCACGCCGTCAGTCAGGACAAATCCGACCGTTGGCACCAAATGGTTCACCGGAACGGGTATCACGGTCAGCCCGGACAGCCGGGCTTCCTTGCCGGCCGTGAGCGGGCACGAGACAAAGACCGGTCGGCCAGGGTCGGGCAACCGGAAAAAGTCCGGATACACCTCGCCGTTGAAGATGTGGGCTTCCAGCCCTTTGAGCACTTCCGGGATGCTGGCGACACCGACCGGGATCTCGGATTCGCCGACCAGATTGTCGGCCAGCGTCGGCAACCCCTTGATGTGGTCGAAGTGAAGATGAGACAGCAGAACATGGCGAATCTGCTTTTGCTCGGCCAACCGGAGCTGCGAACCGACAGTGCCCGCATCCACCAGCACGGTTCCATTGACGAGAAACCCACAGGTTCCGCACTGTAGCGGTCCGCGCGCTTCATCCAAGAGCTGGTCAGAACCGTGACACCCCAGCACCCGGATCTTCACAAGCGGCACCCCGTCGGCCGATCATCGCGTCGGCGACCTCCTCTGGTCATCGGACACACAAGCGCAAAGCCTATCACACCTGTTGCGGCTTCGCACGAAGAAAGCCGCGGGTGCGCCAGGTGGCCTCCCGAACCCAATCGCGAGCGGCCTACAGCGGCCCCCCGCTGAATCCGATACGAACCATCATTGCGACTCCCACACCGATGCTTCCCAGGCTGGCAAGTCCCTGCACCGCCCAATACACCCGGTGACCGAGGGAAAGCGACCAGACGACCGGAACGCTGAGGGCTAGCCCGACCAGTATCATCCCGAAGATGGACCCGGCGCCGAACACGAGAATGTAAGCCACCCCTTCGCCCAACGTTCGGACGGTGGAGAGCACCACCAAGAGCAACGCGGCGGATCCGGCCAAGCCGTGGGCCATGCCGATCAACAACGGTTGAAGAGAATGTTTCAGCCAGTGCCCATGGACGTGATCGGCGCCGGATCGATGACTATGGAAGTGGAGGTGCCGTTTTCCGTCGTGCTCGTGGGCGTGCAGATGCCACCGTTCTCGGGACATCTTGAGCGCCAGCGACACCCCGAGCGCCACCAGCATAGCTCCAACTCCAAACTCACAGGCTTCCGCCAGACGGTCAGGAATCGCCACGTTCATCGCCATGACGACGCAGCCCACCGCGAGCAGCATTACGGTATGCCCCAGACCCCACCACAATCCGATCAATCCCGAAGCCTTGAACGTCGGCCGCTGCGCGAGTACGGTGGATACGGCTGCCAGATGGTCGGCATCCAGCGCATGCCGAAGCCCCAGCACAAAGCCGAGGCCGAGCATCGTGAGAAAGTGACTCTCCAACATGAACATGAAAAGGGACGCGGGACGGCTGAACAGCGCCGTGGACGCAACCGAACGGAAGACGCCCGGTCACCCCCCTCGGGCATGCATTTCAAGATGGGGATCTTCCCGAAGCCGCTCGATCTCGATCAGTCGCGCTTCCCGAAGCCCGAACCGCTCCAGGGCCTTGCGCTCCTCGGCGCCTCGGTCCTTGCGCTGGCGCCAGCCGGCGCGAATGAGCGCGATGAGATCGTCCCGCGAAACGCCGGCGCGGAGCGGGGCGCGCAGATCGATCCCGTCCTTCGCATAAAGACAGAGATACCACAGACCGTCCGCGGTTAGGCGGCTCCGGTCGCAGGTCGCGCAGAAGGGGGAGGTGGTCGACGCGATGATCCCGAACGTCGTGCCATCAGGTAGCGTGAAGCGCTGGGCCGGCGCGGAGCTTTCTTCGATCACGGGCTCGACGGGGCCGTATCGGCGGCTCAACCGGTCGAGAATTTCGGCGCGGGAGAGAACTTTGTCCATGGACCACTCGGTCGCGCCCCCGACATCCATGTATTCGATGAAGCGGACCTCGGCGCTGACGTGCTTGCCATACTCGATGAGGTCCGCCAACTCGTCGTCGTTAAATCCCTTGATCGCTACCGTATCCAGTTTTAGGTTCTGGAATCCGGCCCGCACCACCGCGTCGATCCCCTCCAGTACTTGGCGGTGCATGTCGCGCCGGGTCAAGGCGCGGAAGCGGTCGGGACGCAGCGTATCCAAACTGACGGTGACGCGATGCAGGCCGGCGTAGTGCAGCGCTTCTGCCTGATCGGCCATCAACACGCCGTTTGTCGTCAGCGCGATATCCTTGATCCGCCGGTTCCGGGTCAGCATCCGGACGAAGATCGGCAGATCCTTCCGGAGCAGAGGCTCGCCCCCGGTCAACCGCACCTTGTCCACGCCGAGTTCCGTGAACAAATCGGTGAGCGTCGCCAATTCCTCGAAGCTTAGGATGGTTTCGCGGGGCAACCAGGTGTAGTCCTCCTCCGGCATGCAGTATTTGCAACGGAGGTTGCACCGGTCGGTGACCGACAACCGCAGACTCTTCAACGGTCGGCCGAAGACATCACCAACCACCGGTGCCGTTTCGCTGAGCGGTAGCGAACTCATGGATGCTCTTCGACCCAGACCTCGCCTTCCGGCGTGTGTTCGAGTTTCCAGATCGGCGTGATCTGCTTCAGCTCGTCGATCGCCCATTTGCAGGTGCGGAACGCCTCGGCGCGATGCTCGGCGCCGACCACGATCAGCACGATGTTCTCGCCGATTCCGATGTCCCCATAACGGTGCACGATGAGCACCTCGATGACATCGAACTCCTTGAGCGCCCGCTCACGGATCTCGCGCAGCTTTTTCTGGGCCATCCCTTCGTAGTATTCGAAGGTGATACTGCTCACATCACGCCCTTTCGATCGATCGCGGGCGGTGCCCAGAAAAATCGCGATGCCGCCGATGCGCGTGGATCGGCTGCGCACCCGGGCGATTTCTTCATCGACCGAAAAATCTTCGCGCTGCACGCGGGCGAACATGGCGTCGTCCCCGCGCGCTGCCCCGTTTCCGCTCTCGTGTGTCATAGGCGCCCCACCCGCGAAAGGCGGCAACAACGCCACCTCATCGCCTTCGTTGATTTCGGTATCCTCGTGCGCGATGGCCTGGTTCACGGACACCAGGATTTTCTTTTTGTGAATCAGTTCGCCGATTTGGGGATACTGTGCGTCCAGCATGCCAATCAAATCCCTGACCCGCCCGCCCGACGCCAGCGCCACCGACAGCTCGCGTTGGTTATGCGCGAGCGATTTCGTCATGCCAAAGAGTTTAACGGCGATCATCGAACCGATAATAATGTGGAATTAGAAATTGAGAACGAGGAATTTGCGACTTGCCCGATCGCTTATCGAACGCCTCATTCCACATTCCTCATTCATCATTCCCTTCGATACGTGCCCGACTTCCCCCCGGACTTCGACAGGAGACAGATGTCGCCGAAGCTCATACCGCGATCCACGGCCTTGCACATATCGTAAATGGTCAGGGCCGCCACCGAAACAGCGGTCATCGCCTCCATCTCCACCCCGGTCTGACCGGTCGTCTTGACGGTCGCGGTGATGGTGATCGCGCACCGGCCGTTCCGATCGGGTTGGGGATCTTCCTTGAACGAGATGTCCACGCTGGTCAGCAGAAGCGGATGGCACATGGGGATCAGATCGGGAGTCCGCTTGGCACCCATAACCCCGGCGACCTGCGCCACGGCCAGCACGTCTCCTTTGGCGATCTTGCCCCGCTGGATCTTTTCGAGCGTCTCAGGCTCGAGGTAGACCTTAGCTTGCGCCGAGGCGATCCGTTCAGTCGGATCCTTGCCGGTGACATCGACCATCCGCGCCCGTCCCGCCTCGTTAAAGTGCGTAAACTCAGCCATTTTCCTCGGCGAATCAGGACGTTGCGAGTGCGTGAGGAATGCAAGAAATTATAGAAGCCGCTGAAAAGGGGAGTCAAGCACGAAGATATTCAGGCCGATTCCTCGCCCGTTGCTTGACACCCTTCCGAACGATCAACGAGAATGGCCAGTATGGTTGGTCGTATCGTCATCGAACGCCTCGAATTTCAAGGGCATTGCGGAGTCATCCCAGAAGAGCGGCAAACGCCTCAACCGATTGCCGTCGATGTGGAGCTGGAGTATCAGACCGAAGCGGCAGCGGCCACCGACAATATCAACCATACTGTAGACTATGCCCGGGTCGCAGAACGGATCGTCGAAGTCGGAAGGAGTCAGGATACCTGCCTCCTCGAAACGCTGGCCGAACGGCTCGTCGGGACGTTGTTCGCGGAATTTCCCGCCGAGCGTGTCCGAATTTGGGTCCGCAAGCTGGCTCCGCCGCTTAAACTCTCTACCGAGTCGGTCGGGATCCGGCTAGAGCGGAGCCGAACGGCCCAGCAGCTTCAGGCGGCCGATCCGCCGCCGGCGAGGTTCCTCGTCCAACAGCTTCACCGATTGCCGAAGGGGAAGGCGCTCGACGTGGCGGCTGGATCCGGCCGGAACGCGCTGTTCCTCGCCTCGCATGGATTCCAGGTGGAAGCCATCGACCGGGACGAACAGGCGCTGGCCCAGCTTGCGGCCACCGCCCGGCAGCGGAACCTCCAGAACTTGACCGTCCGAACGGTTGACCTGGAAAAAGGTGACCGAGCGCCCGAACTTCCGAAGGAAGAGTACGACGTCATCGTCGTCTTCTTTTACCTCTATCGGTCGCTCTTTCCCGCTTTGCTCGATGCGCTGAAGCCGAACGGCGTGCTCGTCTACGAGACGTTTGTGATCGACAATTACCTGCGCCATCAGCACCCGCGGCGCTGGGAATTTTGCCTTGCGCATAACGAATTGCTGCGCCTCGCTTCGCGTCTGCGCGTACTGCATTACGACGAAGGCGAACACGAAGGCGGGCACGGCGCTGGCGCCACGTTCACCGCTCAACTGGTGGCGCAGAAGACGGGCAAGGGGGCGTATGAGCCGTATTGACCTTCATCTTCACACGACGCATTCGGACGGCAGCCTGCCACCGATCGACGTGTTGGCACTCGCTGGGAAAGCCGGCGTGACCGCGCTGGCGATCACTGATCACGATATCGTGGACGGCATTCCGGAAGCCATGGAGGCCGGCGCACGCCTGGGCATCGAGGTCATCCCGGGCGTCGAGATCAGCTCCTGTTACGGCGACGGCGAATTACACATCCTCGGCTACTTTCTTGATTGGAAGGACACCGAATTGACTCGTCGTCTGGCCAACCTGCGAAACAGCCGCCACGACCGTAATCCGCGCATCATCGAAAAACTCAACGAACTCGGTCTCGCGGTCACCTACGAAGAGGTAAGAGCCCTTGCGGGAACCGAGTCGGTCGGCCGCCCACACATCGCCCGTGTGCTCATGAACAAGGGGTATGTGACCTCGGCGAAAGAAGCGTTCGATCGGTATTTGGCCGAAGGCGCGGCCGCTTATGTGCCACGCGCCCTGCCCACGCCGGCCGAAGCCATCGCCTGGATCAGAGCCGCGCATGGCGTGGCGGTGCTGGCGCATCCCACCTGGATCAAGGAGTCAGCGGAAGGGCTGTACAGGCTCTGCGACAAATTGAAGGGCGAGGGGCTCGGAGGCATCGAAGTCTATTACAGTACGCACACCGCGCAGCAGACGTCCCAATATCTCAACATCGCCAAACGCCTCGCCCTCCTCGTCACCGGTGGCAGCGACTTTCACGGCGTGACAAAGCCCGACATCGAGGTCGGGGTCGGCCGGGGCAATCTCAAGGTGCCGGAGAAGTTGCTCGATCCGCTCAAAAAAGCCGCCTCCGTATAGCACCCGCGCCCGTTTACGCTGCTCCACTCAGGCCCTCCGTTTAGTATCATGAAGACAAGACCGCACGGATTCCTGTCGCTCTCATTGTTTCCAAGGAGGGGCGGCCATGAAGAGACACCTCCGGATCGCCCGGACCACCGGGCTCATCATCTGGGTCCTGCTCGCGACCACTCCCACCTTGGCCGGCGACATCACGATCATCCAAGGCAGTGATGGCACGACCGGCACCGTCTATGACTTTGGCGGGATCAAGCTGTACCATGACAGCCACGGCACACGAGGCACGATTTACGATTTCGGCGGGATCTCGACGTATCAATTTACCGGCCCCGGCGGAGAAACCAGGGCCGGGACTATTTTCAATTTCGGCCTGCCGCCTCCGCCCAACAACTTCACGCCCGCGCCGATCCTGCCCTTCAATCCGCATGGCGCGCTCATGCCACGCGAGTCGCCCCCGCCTGTTGCGTCGTTCACTCCGCGTTCCGGGTTTGGCGTGTTCAGCGGAAGCGGCAGCGGACGACCGGGACGATAACGGACTTGCGGGGTCGCCAAACGAGGAAGGGGACGGTGACAAATGACGTGTCGCACCGACGCGCCCTCGACCGTGTCCTGATCGCCGGAAGCTGCTGGCTGTTCACTGTTGACTTCAGGCTAGTTTTCCGGCGCTTCGACGATATGATTCTCAAACCGCGTGCAGCCTTCAGCGAGCAGCCGATTGGTGAGCATCTCCCCGGGCCACTCGATCGGTAAGTCGGCGGTGAAGACCCACACGTCCGGGGAGGTCCACAGTGGTCCGTGGTCTTCGGGGAGTTCGGGGTCGAAGAGGTCGGTCCAGACCGGCATGTACACCCCGTTCCCGCATTGAGTATGCAGGTGCACGATCGTCCGCGCGCGGACGACCGGATCGAGGTCTCGCCACACAGCCGCCGTTTCATCTGCCAGTCGGTGCAGTCGTACGGCGTTCTGCGCGTCGAACATGGCATAGGCCGCATAGACTGGCGCCTCAAGCATGTGGGGCGCCAGGGCCAACTCCGGACATTGTTCCACCAACCCTTCCAGCAGCACGCGGCGATGCCGCTCTTCGAGCGCTTCCGGCAGACTGGGATCCGGCGCGCCAATCAGTTCGAAAATCAGGAACGCGGTGTTCTCGACTGGGGGATGCACGCGCGCGGTGATCGGCTGCGTCCGCTGAGAATCGGCGAGCGCGATGAGATGTTCGTTGAGAGCCTGGAGCGTCATCAGCTCCAGCGTCGCATCGGTGAGCAATCTGGGCTCGACCCGCACGACGGTGCCGGCTGGCAGGCGCAGATGCCGATGCAGCAGATCGGCGGTCGCCACCGGATCGATTTTGAGCTTAAGAGGCGGGGGCAGGTTCGCCTGCAGCGGCAATTCCAACGCCGCCATCACCGCATAGGCTGGCTTCTCGTCGAGATCACCGTCGAGCACGACCGAGCAGGCGGCTTCGGCAACTAAATCGAACAACCACTCCGCCATGTCTTCGTCCAGCGCCGCTAAAACGGTGAGCAGGTCCTGCTCCCGGCCCTGCTCTAGAAACGCCTGCAAGGTGTCCACCGCCGCGTCCGTGTCGCCGTGGTCGTGTCGGCGAGCGTTAATAAGGTGGATCAGATCGCGCATCAGCGGATCGGGCCGCGACCAGCTTGACATAGTGACCTCCTCAGACCAGCACCGCCGGATCAAGTCGGTTCTCCAGCGTATGATGCGTCATGTTGCCAAACTTTCGCAACCGTGGCAAGCACCTTCCCCGTTCCATCGCTCGTCCCGACTTCTCCATCTTGACCTTTCCCGAGCGATCGCCGGACTCGCATCGACCGGCCCGTCGCTTCGGTCACTCGCCGATCACCTTGATGAGAACCCGCTTCCGGCGCCGCCCGTCGAACTCGCCGTAAAAAATCTGCTCCCATGGCCCGAAGTCCAGCCGTCCGTCTGTGATGGCGACCACTACTTCCCGTCCCATGATCTGGCGCTTGATGTGCGCGTCGCCATTGTCTTCGCCGGTCTGGTTGTGGCGATACCGGTCGCCCTGCGGCGCCAATTTCTCCAAAAAGTCGTCGTAGTCCTTGAGCAACCCCGGCTCGTCATCGTTGATGTACACGCTGGCGGTAATGTGCATCGCATTGACCAGGACAA
Source organism: Nitrospiraceae bacterium (assembly GCA_035573855.1). Classification (GTDB taxonomy): domain Bacteria; phylum Nitrospirota; class Nitrospiria; order Nitrospirales; family Nitrospiraceae; genus DATLZU01. Next base: position 23,697 of record DATLZU010000030.1, on the reverse strand, counting down.
GCCCCTCCCGCACGCCGCTCTTCTTGACGGCCGCCTCGACCTGCGGGGTGATGTTGATGTAAGCCCGTCTGGTCTCGGTCTCAAACCACAGCTCTTCTCGATAGGTCTTCATCGCGGTGTCATCGCGGGGGAGGCGATTCTGCCGCAGACGACGCCCGGATGCAAGCCCTCCTCGACATCTCGGCGTCGGACTCTTTGTAGAGCACATAGGAGTCGAAGATTTGGCATGGTACCGATTGGAAACTATCACTTATAATGTAGGTCATCATCGGCCGTTATTTTGACGTTCCCATGGACAAGACCCGTTCGCGCACTCCGCGTCTTTCCGCCAACGCCCTGACGGTGCTCCGTCGCCGTTACCTCGCCAAGAACGAGGCCGGCGTGCCGATCGAATCGCCGTCGGACATGTTCCGACGCGTCGCAGAGAACATCGCCGAAGCCGAGCGCCTGTATTCCGCCCGGGCGGAACGCGGCCGGATTGCGGAACAGTTCTACCGGCTCTTCACCCAACTTGACTTTCTGCCCAACTCACCTACGCTCATGAACGCCGGCCGGGATCTCCAACAACTGTCCGCGTGCTTCGTCCTGCCGGTCGAGGATTCCCTCGAATCCATCTTCGACGCGCTCAAGCACCAGGCGTTGATCCATCAATCGGGCGGCGGCACCGGCTTTTCGTTCAGTCATCTGCGCCCCAAACACGATCGCGTCGCGTCCACCAGCGGAGTCGCCTCCGGCCCGGTCTCGTTCATGAAGATCTTCAACATGGCGACGGAGGTGATCAAGCAGGGGGGGGCGCGGCGCGGCGCGAATATGGGCATTCTGCGCGTGGATCATCCGGACATTCTGGACTTCATTGCGGTGAAGGAAGATCCTAAGGAACTGACGAACTTCAACCTGTCCGTCGGGATCACCGACGCCTTTATGCAGGCATTCAAGGAGCGACGTTCGTACGCCCTGATCAACCCCCGCACGGGCCAGTCGGTGAGACGCCTGCCGGCGACGGAGGTCTTCGACCGCCTGACCGAAGCCGCGTGGAGGACCGGCGAGCCGGGCGTCGTCTTTCTTGACACGATCAACGCCGCCAATCCGACGCCGCACCTCGGGCGAATCGAGGCAACGAATCCATGCGGTGAACAGCCCCTGCTCCCCTACGAATCCTGCACGCTCGGCTCGATCAATGTCGGCCGGTTCGTCAAAGGGCCGGCCAAGGCTCCGTCGATCGATTACGATCGTCTCGCGCAGGTGATCCCGATCGCCGTCCGTTTCCTCGATAACGTGATCGACATGAACCGCTATCCGTTGCCCGAGATCGAGACAATGACCAAGAGCACGCGGAAGATCGGGTTGGGGATCATGGGATTCGCCGACTTGCTGATCAAGCTCGGGATTCCCTACGACACCGGCGCCGCGCTGAAAACGGCGGAAGCGCTCATGCGTTTTGTGCAGGCGCGCGCGCACGCCGCCTCGGCCGAACTGGCGAAAGAGCGCGGGGTGTTTCCGAGCTTCAAGGGAAGCCGGTGGGAATCGGAAGGCCGACGGCTCCGCAACGCGACCGTCACGACGATCGCCCCCACCGGCACCATCAGCATCATCGCCGACTGCTCACCCGGGATCGAACCCCTCTACGGCGTCAGTTTCGTCAGGACCGTCATGGAAGACGTGCGGTTGGTCACCATCCATCCCGAGTTCATTCGCCGCCTGCGCGCAGCCGGGCTCTATTCTGCCAGACTGCTGCGCCGCGTGGCGGTGAACGAATCGATCCGCAAGCTGGCCGACCTGCCCACGGACCTGCGGCGGCTTTTCGTCACCGCGCATGACATCGCGCCGGCTCACCACGTGCGCATACAGGCGGTCTTTCAGAAATACAGCGACAGCGGCGTGTCCAAGACCATCAATCTCCCGCCGGCCGCCACCAAGCGCGACGTCGCCTCCGCATTTTTGCTGGCCTACCGGCTCGGTTGCAAAGGTCTCACGGTCTTCAGGTCCGGGAGCCGCGAGAGGCAGGTGCTTTCTTGCGCGCAGATTCAATACTGTTGAGGCGCAAGACGCGCTCGTGGCTTTCGCAGCAGCCTTTTTTAGGGATCGCTGCGTACATGGCTGAGCGTCTGCAACGTTCGCCCCCTCCGAAAGAAAATTGACACTGCCGATCGATAATGCTATCTAGTGGCCCAGTTCGATCGTGGCCCGTCACGATGGTCGAAGGAGGTTGTTGATGCTCGCCTCGTCAGGGATTGCAGGCGCAGTGACCGGAGTCCCCAACTGGAACATCCACTTGGCCCGCGAACCCGAACCGGATTTGGAATTTGAAGACACGCTCGAAGAAGAGACCGGTCCCGGTCGCGGGACTGCGGACCGCAAGCCGCCCAAACGCTCGGGCGGACGCCCGCTTCTGTGGGGGCTGATCCTCGTGCTCCTTGCGGGCGCCGCATACGTCGCGATGGATCCGGAAATCGTCATGGATCTGCTCGGGTCGCTGCTGGGCGAACCCGCACCTGCGCCGACCGCCACGGTCCCGACGCGGACGCCGGCTGCGCCGGCCGCGCCTCCGCCCGCGCCACCGGCTCCTTCCGCCGCGGAACCCGGAAGTCCGTCATCCGTGCCGATGACCGTTCCAGCTTCGCCGCCCAGCCCGCTGTTCGCTGAAGGCCAGAAAGTCACCGTCGTGGCCGATCCCGGTCTTACCGACGCAACGGTGACGTTGTCGTTCGACGCCGCGGGCCTACGGCCAGGTCCCGCCGTTCGACCCGGTTCCACATTGACCGTATTGGACGGCGAATGGCGGAACAACGCCTGGGTCTACCTCGTCAAGACCGACGAGGGTGTAAAGGGTTGGATCCCGGAAAGCCGGCTGCGGCTAAAACCCTGACTTCGCCTCGCGAGCGCGTCATTCTCCGAATTTGAACCCCGTTGACTCGCCGCAGGCTCGACCCTGCCGGTGCACCGCACTGTGTGATCATGCGCCGATCCATCCACGCAGTCAGTTTCTCGGAGCGGGAGCTATCCGCGTCATCCGCAGCCCCGCGCGGCGGCCTTCTCTCTCGATCGTGCTGACATGCTACGCGCCTTGATTTTCGACTTCGACGGGGTCATCGCGGATACGGAGCCGATCCACTTCGCGGCATTCCGGAAAGTGCTCGCCGAGATCGGCGTCTCCCTGACGGAGGCCGACTATTATGCTAATTATCTGGGCTACGACGACAAAGGCTGTTTCGCGGCGGCGCTCGCAGCGAACGGGCGGTCTGCACCGCCTGCGCTGATCGCCGATCTGGTCGCCCGCAAGGCCAACACCTACATGGAACACATTCGCCGGCATCTCATCATTTTTCCCGGTGTTCGGGAACTGGTACGCGACGCAGCCGCGCGGTATCGATTGGCCATCGCCTCGGGAGCCCTGCGTCCCGAGATCGAATTCATTCTGGAACAGGCCGGCATCCGAAAGGAATTCGCACACATCACCAGCTCGGAAGACGTGATGCGCGGCAAACCGGATCCAGAAGGCTTTCTACATGCGCTCGCCGCACTGAACCAGCAGCGGTCTGACGAGTCCCTGGCGGCGGCGGACTGCCTGGTCATCGAGGACTCCATTCCGGGCATCCGCGCAGCCCGCACCGCCGGCATGAAGGTCCTGGCCGTAGCCAACACCCATACAGTTCAGGATTTGCGCGAAGCGGACGCCGTCGTTCCATCGCTGGAGCGGGTGGACCTAGCCGAACTGAACAAACGATTGTGGATGCCAAGGGTATAGAACAGAGGCGCGTAGACGATACGCAAGGATCCGCAGGGCGAGAACGCAGCAAGTTGGCCGATTCGGTCCATTATCGCTCACCTGGAGCCTATCACCCGGTATACTGACGGTGACCCGCTATGCGCATTGTTTCCCTCCTCCCCGGAGCCACCGAAGTTGTCGCCGCGCTGGAGCTGACGGACCATCTGGTTGGAATCAGCCACGAGTGCGATTATCCGCCGACCGTCCGCGAAAAACCGGTCCTCGTTGAAGCCGTCATCGACAGCGAATGCACGTCCAGCGAAGAGATCGACCGCCGTGTCCGGGAGACCGTGCAAGCCGGCCGTCGTTTGTATCGACTGAATGAACCGCGTTTCTTCGAGGCGGCGCCGGATCTGGTCATCACTCAAGACCTCTGCCACGTGTGCGCGATCACGCCGGACCAATTGCAACGGGCCGTGCAGGCGTTGCCACGCCCGCCTCGCTTGCTGACGCTGAACCCCGCGACTCTGGAGGAGGTGCTGGCAGATATCGAACGGATTGGCGCGGCGGCTGAGCGGACGGCCGAAGCGCGGCGGCTTGTCGCCGACCTTCGCGCGCGGCTGGCCCGCATCCGCGAACATGTCGCCGGCGACACCAGACGCCCGCGGATCGCCTGCCTCGAATGGCTGTCGCCCCTCTATGCGGCGGGCCATTGGGTGCCGGACATGGTCACCGCCGCGGGAGGGCTCGACGCGCTGGGCACGAGCGGGACGCCGTCACCACGAATCACCTGGTCTGCGCTCCTGTCCGCGGATCCGGACGTCATCGTCCTGATGCCGTGCGGATTTTCCATCGCCAGGACAGCGCGGGAGATCAAATCCCTCATCGATCGGCCGGAGTGGCAGTCGCTGCGCGCCTGGCGACAGGGCCAGGCTTACGTCGTGGAGGCGGTTTCCTACTTCAGCCGCCCCGGACCACGCCTCGTGGACGGCGTAGAGCTCCTGGCCGCGATCTTTCACCCAACCGTGTTCGGAGAAGCGTTGCCGCCCGGCGTCCAGCAACTCGACATGCTCCTCCACGCCACATCGTAATACCGTGTGCATGACTTTCGCCGACGCCCAAGCCTACTGCGCCGCGGTTACCAAAAAGAGCGGCAGCAACTTTTACTACTCCTTTCTGTTTCTGCCGAAGCCGCGCCGTGACGCGATGTACGCCGTGTATGCCTTCTGCAAGGAAGTGGACAGTGCAGTGGACGAACCGCCTCCCGGAAGCGATCCGCACCACCAGCTTCGCCGCTGGCGCGAGGAACTGGCCGCCGCCTATCACGGGTCCCCCACCCATCCGGTCACAATCAGTCTGGCGGAGCACGCCCGCCGCCTGGCGGTGCCGCAGGCGTATTTTGACGATCTCATCAACGGCGTCGAAATGGATCTGACGATCTTGCGTTATGCGACGTTCCAAGAACTCTCGCTTTATTGTTACCGCGTCGCGTCGGTGGTCGGGCTGATTTGTCTGCACATTTTCGGCCTGACCTCCCCCCGCGCGTGTGACTACGCCGTCAATTTGGGTACGGCGTTCCAGCTCACGAACATCCTGAGGGACGTGGGCGCGGACGCGGAGCGTGGTCGCGTGTACCTCCCGCAGGAAGATCTGGCGCGGTTCGGCTACAGTGAAGACGAACTGTTCAAGCGGACCTATTCGCCGACATTCCTGGAATTGATGCGGTTCGAGTCCGCGCGGGCGCGCGAGTTTTACGACCGGGCGCGGGCGGCGATCGACGCCCTCCCCGCACACGATCGGCGCGCCTTGACCGTAGCCGAAATCATGCGCGGCGTCTATATGCGAATCTTGGGGCGCATCGAACGATCCGGTTACCGGGTCTTCGGACCGCGCATCGGTCTTTCTTCCTCCCATCGGCTGGCCATCGCCGCCGGCGTCTGGCTACGATCTCGACTGCCGTGAACAAAACAAAGCCAACCGTCTTGATTATCGGTGGAGGGGCCGCCGGGGTAACGGCCGCGCTCGCACTGAGCGAACGGGGCTTCGCGGTCACCCTGTGCGAGCAGCGGGGACGGCTCGGCGGACGCCTGATCGATTGCCTGGACGGCGAGCAGTCGGCCGGAGGACCAATCCCGCCCGAGCCTGCCCCGATCCTCCTGTTGGGCTGTCAGACCGCGACGTGGAATCTCCTGGATCGCTGCGGGACGGCTCCGCTGATCCGTTCAACGCCCACAGTCGGATTCGAACTGCTCTTCGCCGCCGACCGACGCATGCGGTTCCCTCGCCTGTGGGCACCGGGCCCCTGGCATACCCTAGGCGGTGTGGCACTGTTCACGGCGCTGTCGTTCCGGGACCGCTGGCGTCTCCTGTCATTTCTGGAGCGAACCTGGGAGGGAGCTCCTCCGCTTCCGCAGAACTTGGAACTTCAGACAGCCGACGCCTGGCTGGAGGAGACTGGCCAGTCGCAGACCGCGCGGGCCACGGTCTGGAACCCCCTGTCCCGCTTCCTGTTGGGCGACGATCTCAAAACGGTCTCCGCCGCCATGTTCGCCACCATGTTGAAACGGTGTTTTCTCTCGCGACAGCGTGATTCGGCCGTTACGATTCCGCCGACGGACGCTGAACACTGGCTGCTCGCTCCGCTGCGGGCGCGTTTGCTGCGCACCGGCGTCACGCTGCGGCTGAACTCGGCCGCCGCGCGGCTTGTTTTCGACGACGACCGCGTCGCCGCCGTGCACCTGCACAACGGCGAAACCCTCACCGCGGACTGGTACATCGCCGCTCTGCCGCACAGCGCGTTGAGCGCGCTCATTCCAGAGCGGATCGTCACGCATTTCGCCTACTTCCAGCAATTAGCGCACCTGACCGACTCTTCGGCCCTCACGGTTCACCTGCGCTTCGAGGGGCGGCTGCGATCTCCCCGCCTGGTGCTCTTGGCAGGACGGACGTTCCACTGGATAGTCAGCCGGCCCTTGTCGGAATCGCAGGAAGAAGGCGTCTGGGTCTCGACTGTTGCCGTCGGCACCGCCGAAGCGCTGGAGCGCGCCGACTCGGAGTTGATTCAGATCGCGCAACGCGACGCGGTCGACGCCCTGCCGGCGCTCGTTGCCGCCTCGATGAGTACCGCGCGGGTCTCGCGAAAGCCGCGGGCGTGGCTATCGCTCCGCCCCGGCACGCGGGCCATGCGGCCGCTGCCCCGGAGTCCGTTCGCCAACCTGCTGGTCGCGGGAGACTGGACCGACACCGGCTGGCCCGCCTCGCTGGAAAGCGCGATCGTCAGCGGCGAACGGTGCGCGGAGGCGATCGTCTGGAATGCCTCGGCTCCGGCGGCGAGGCAATACGGAGAACGGCTGACCGCTGATCACTGATCGTGCGTCATTGGATGGGACGGGGCTCCCGTGAGGGAGCATGGAAATAACAGAGATCCTGGAGGCGTCCGCGTTGCTGATACTTCGCGACGACGATCCAGGCTCGACGGGCGTCCGTCAGGCTGACATAGGAGATCTGGTCAAAGATGAACGGCCGCAGCGTGAAGACGCCGGCTGGTGGCGCTGCGTTCCTCCGGGTGTCCTCGGCGGGCAACTCCTTCAGCGCATAGGCTCCGCCCGTCCGCTCGAATTTGTCGGCGGTCGCATGCAGCGGACTCAGATCCTGCCAGGTCGCCTGCTCCAGCACCTCGCTGTCCGGCGGGAACACGTAGAGGCTGTCGCTGGGCAGGCCGCGCATGCAAAAACTGCTGCGGATTACGAGGTCTTCCCGGCCGTCGTTGTCCAGGTCGAACCGCGCCTGCTCCAACGTCGAGCACCGTCCGTCACGGGGCGCCTGCCCGCGTAACTTCACGGGAGTCCAGGCGATGCGCCGAAAGACGTCGTGCGTATAGCGGAGGTTGCCGTCCCACTCCGCGTCGCGGTTCAACACCTCTGCCATCGTCTCGCAGACTCTCGGTTCCTTGCTCATCACCGTCTGATACAGCTCGCCACCCGCCAAAGCCAGCGTGGCGACCGCAAGCCAGCCCACGCCAACCGCCCCGCTGCGGCTCACGGTGGTCACGGCTTCGGGCAGGATGGGAAACATCACAGCACCGGTGTTCCCCCGGCAGCGGCATGCTCACGCGGCACGGGTGCGTCCAGAACCTCACGCACCTTTCGCATCAGCCCGTCCGGAGCAAATGGTTTCTGAATGAACGCAATATCGGACCCCAGTACACCGTGCCGGCCGATTTCGTTGTAGGTATACCCCGACATATACAGCACGCGCAGATTCGCGCGGGAGCGGCCAAGCCGATCGGCCAGCTCCCGCCCACTCATGCCTGGCATCACGACATCGGTCACCAGCAGATCAATCGAACCGTCGTGGCGTTTCGCGAGCTCCACCGCTTCCTCCCCCCTCGACGCGGCGATGACGGTATAGCCGTGCGCTTCGAGAATATGCCGGACGAGATCGCGGATCATGTCCTCGTCCTCCACCAGGAGAACGGTCTCCCGCCCACGCATCGGTCGGTGTTCCGACGGCACCCCCTCGGGGGTCACAGCTTCCCCCGCCGCTCGGGGCAGCAAGATCGTGAAGGTCGCTCCCCGGCCGGGTTGGCTGTCCACGAGGATATACCCCTCGCTTTGCTTGACAATCCCGTACACCGTGGACAACCCCAACCCCGTTCCTTCCCCCTGAGCTTTGGTTGTGAAGAACGGCTCGAAAATACGCGCCTGCGTCTCCGCGTCCATCCCGACGCCCGTGTCGCTCACCACGAGCATCACGTACGAGCCCGGCGGCACCGTAAACCGCGTGTGAATGTCCGGCTTCTCCAGCTCGAGGTTGGCGGTTCGAATCGCCAACGTCCCGCCCTGCGGCATCGCATCCCGCGCGTTGACTGCCAGGTTCATGATGACCTGCTCGATCTGGCCGGGATCGGCCTTGACCCACCCCAGCGCCTGATCTAAAACCATGACCAATTCGATGGGCTCGCCGATAAGCCGGATCAGAAGATTGCGGGCGTTCTCCAGCACGGCATTGAGGTCCACCACCTTGAACTGCACGACTTGGCGCCGGCTGAACGCCAGCAAGCGGCTGGTCAATGTCGCGGCCCGTTCGGCCGCCAGCGCGATCTGCTCGACATGACCTCGACTGGCATCACGGCTGTCTTCCAGCAAGAGTTCGCAATACCCGTTGATGACGGTCAGCAGATTGTTGAAATCGTGCGCGACGCCTCCTGCCAGCCGACCGATGGCTTCCATTTTTTGGCTGTGCAGCAACTGGGCTTCCAGATTCTTCCGTTCGGTCAGATCCGTCATCCCGCCCACCATACGCACGGCCGTGCCGAACGGATCGCGAATGACGTGGCCGCGGTCCAGCACGTAGGCATAGGCGCCGTCCTTGCGCCGAAAGCGATATTCCCCCGACCACTGTTCGCCGCGGCCGTCGATGACACGGTAAATATCCGGGACGATGCGATCATAGTCGTCGGGGTGGATGCGGGTCGTCCACGATTCGATGGTCGGCTCCACCTCGTCCCGCCGATAGCCGAACAGGACCTCGAAGCCCTCGTTCCACCAGAGTTCGTTGGTCTCCAGATTCCAGTCCCAGATGGCATCGTTTGTGGCTTTGGCCAGCAGGCGAAAACGCTCTTCGCTCTCGCGGAGCCGCTGCTCGACCTGCTTGCGCGCCGTAATGTCGTGAAAGCACACGACCACGCCGGTGATCGTTCCGGATTCGTCCCGTATCGGGGAACAGATGTACTCGATCGGAAAGCTGCTACCGTCCTTGCGGAAAAAGACCTCGCCCGTGACCTGTCGCGCTTCGCCGTCGTGCAACGTCCGGAACGCCGGACAATCTTCCCATGGATAGTCCCGGCCATCCGCATGATGATGATGGATAAGTCGGTGGGCCTGGTTCCCTATCAGTTCGTGTTCGTCATAGCCGAACAGCGTCGCCGCCGCCCGATTGGTAAACAGAATCCGTCCCTCGGCATCAAGGCCGTGAATGCCTTCATTCACCGAGTTGAGAATCAAGAGGCCTTGCCGCCGTGCCGACGCAAGTTCCGCCTCCGTCCGGTCTCGGCCCACATGGTATCGCTGCACGAGAGACAGAATGGTGATCCAGGCCGACACGAGAAGCACCAGGCAGATCACCCAGACGATGACGGCAACCAGGAATTGCCCCTGCACTTCCATGAATCGGTTCCTGATCCGCGCGCGAACAGTCTCCACAGTCAGCCGGATTGCTTCGTCATAGTGTTGTTTTTGCCTCTCATATTCGTCGCCGAACAACAGCGCCGCGGCGGCCCGGCGCTGTCCCCGCCCTAGCAGCGCGAACGCACGGGATTCCATCTCCACCAGCTTGCGGTTCGCCTTATCGATTCCTACGGCGGGTTCTCGAGCATCGGTGTCGCCCGCCAGTTCGACTATCTCCCGAATGACGCCCGCCAACTGGGGCTCCAACCGCCGGTAGCGGGTCTTCCATTGAAAGTCGTCCATCAGCAAGGCCATCCGCGCCGACATGGTCCGCGCTTCATTGAGGTAGACGATATCGCCGTTGAGTCTCTGGAACTGCACTTCGATGCGCGCGCTTGACCGGATGCGCTCGAACACGTCCCAGGCGTTCCAGCCGACCAATGCCATTAGCGCGACAGTCAGCACAACCCCAGCGGTCATCACCGCCAATGGCATGGTTTGCGCTCGCTCTACGAGAGCGGCGAACTTCTGTGCGGGAGATTTGGCCATCGGCAAGCGTGGGAGAGGAAGACCTTACGCGTCTCGAAACGGCGCCGACCCGATTGCCGCATTCTGAGTTCCCTACTGCGTGGCTATCGGCAGTATAGGGCTGGACGGCCTTTATGTCTTGCAAATACACGTTTCCTACAAGGGGATTCGTTTCCCGCTGTGGGCATCGGCAGGCCAGATCCGACGACCCCGCTTGACATGGCGAGAAAGGAAGCCTAGCTTGTCAGGCATCGAGATCGCCGATAGGAGCGTTGGAATCCCCGTCAAAACCGGTACGGAGCCGGTGAGGTCACGGAGCCCATGCGCACTATGGACGCCCGCGAGCCATTTCACGTTCACACGCGCCGCGCAGTGTGGACGCTTTCTGCGCTGCTGTGGTTGATCCCGCACCCCGTCGCTGCCGATCCGTTTCTCAGCCGGCTCGACTGCGTGTCCGTCCAAGCGTCCGTCTGGGAAGTTGGCGACTCCTTCGGCATCACGACCGACGTGCTGCGGGAAGCGATCCGGGCCGGACTGAGGACCCACGCGCCGCGCCTGAAGATCGAACCCGGATGTCCGGACCGTATCGATTGCAAGGTGTTTCTCCAGGATGCGTCGACGGACACCTTCAAGGGATTCTTCGGACACATCGCGATCGAAGTGACTCGGAAAGCGGTCTTCCAGGACACGGCTCTGCTGACGGCCGGACGGGCCTGGGATCTTCAGTCGTATGTGTTTGGAACCCGCGACAAAGCCAAGACCAGCGTCCTCGATCAGCTCAATCGGCACCTTGCCCAATTCGCCGCCGACTATCTGCTCGCGAACAGGAAAGAAGACCAACCGGAGGAAAGCAAACCGGGTAACGGAGGCGCCTCGGCGGAGACGCGATGATGCGCCGGTGCTCTGGCCCGGGGGGCTTTGTTCAGCAAGGCTCTTGTTTCCCTTGGTCGGAAGTGTGCGAGCACCTTTCACCGGCGGCAGACTCGTTGCCCGTGGACAGTTTCGCGGTTAGGAACAGCGGCAGCGTGCTCCCGGGCAAGGTCAGCGGGCGGCGCAGCACCCAGTTCCCCTCCCCTGGCTTGGCGTAGGTATCGAATCCGACCAGCTCCCCGGTCTCGGTGTTCAGCAGCACGGGAGTGGTCGCATGCTTCCATTTCCGATAGGCCTGAAAGACTCGCCACGTCCATGCAAACGCCATAGGCCATCCTCCTCCGCCGTGAGCGTGCGATTCGCGCGGTACACACGGCACTCCGGAACTCAGCAACCGCTGTGCCAGCGCCGCAGAGTATCAATCGGCCGGTATTTCTCCAGTGGTAATTGGGGTTGCGAGCGGGCAAGCTGAGAACCCGTGCCGGACGAAGCGCAGAAGATGTAGGATTATCCCTTCAGAAGAGCGTCGTGGTCGGTCACGCGCTCGGACTGAAAATCCGTATGGTTTGCCCGATAGTTAACACTCACAGGCCTTTTTCCTAAAACCGTTTCCGGCACCTCACTCAATTCTCTGCCGGCTACCTGCCGGAGATCAGGAAAGAGGAACAGTGATGAAGACTTCCTTTTTGTCCGACCTGACTCGATAGTGACTCGCCGAGTGACGCTCTGCTCTCCCTGTTGGCCGCCGGTGCTTCGGAGGAGCGTGACTTTGCCGACGTAGGACCCAGCCTGCCAAGCACCGGTCTGCCGACCTCGTCCGGCAAAGACAAAGCGTCGCGCCTGGGTTCGGTCAATCCGCGTTTCATGGTCGAGCACCAACTTCCCATCGGGGCCAATGATGCGAAACCTGATCGTGTCACCAGCCTGGACGCCAAAGATATCCACCCAGAGCACCAAGGCCTTCGCGGCGGAAGACAGCAGATCGTTCTCATTTCGACCGCCACGAATCGCCTCCACGTTCGGCGGCTCTCCTGAGAAGCCGGCATTGTAGAGGGCCACTTCCTCATACGAAATGTGCGCGTCATCACGCCAGAGGGGTTTTCCCCCGAGTCCGCAGCCGGCGCTCGCCCATTGCCCGGTAAACGGATCGACCACCCGGCCATGATGACGGACCGTCACATGCACGTGCGGGAACTCCGTCTTTCCAGAAAGGCCGACAAGGCCAAGCTGGCTTCCGCGATCGACCCGCTCGCCTACCCTGACTTGAACACTGCCGCGGCGCAGGTGGCAGTATTGGGTCTGCCAGCCGCCCGCATGATCAATCATCACCCCGTTGCCGCATTCGCGACCCGCGATACGCGCCCGTGAGGTGTCATCGGTGATGGGCTGATCCTCCATGCCGTCTCGAACCCGCCGGACGACACCGGGAGCGCCCGCCAGTACCGGAATGCCTTGCTCCATAACGGCCCGATCACGAATCGCAAAATCGGTCCCGTCATGGGCATCGTCCGTGCGGCCGTGGCAGCGGAAATCTTTGGCGTCGTTGCCGGGATCGACGTCCACGTAGTTGGCGACCCAGCAGGTCTCGCCGACTTGGCAGGCGAGCGGAAGATCAAGTGCGAATGGCCCGCCGGGAGGGTCGAGAAGGCGGGCGTCCTGGGCGACAAGAGCGGGCGCGGCGCTCCCCCACGCAAGGAGTACCCAGAGAAGCGCCAGCCAGAGCATCCCCGCCCGTGAGCTTACTGCCAGTTGGCGGCCAAGATGGCCTGCACGTCCTCCGGCCGTTGGGCGATGGCCTGCTCCCACGTGAGGCCCGTCTGGGCGCTGAACCCGGCCATGGCCTGAATGAGTTGCTCGACTTGCGTGTTCAGCAGGTGCTGCCCGTTGCCGGCTTGGATCACCTCAGTCTGAGAGGACGCGCCGGTGTACCAGTTCTGGATCGTCAGTTGATCCGTGGAATTGTATCGCGCGATCTCCAGATCGTTGCCATTTTGACGCAAGATCAAATCCAGCGGATTGATACCGGTCCCGAACAACACGGTATCCGTGTTCCCCGGAATCGCATCCGTATCGTTCAAGAGGTCCTGTTCAAATCCCATATCGAAGTGGTAGTAATCATTCCCGGTCCCGCCATTGAGCGAGTCGTTGCCCGGGCCGCCGATCAAGGTATCGTTGCCCGGACCGCCGATGAGCTGATCATCGCCCTCGCCGCCCAGCAACGTATCGTTCCCCGCATCGCCCTGCAGGTAATCATCACCGGCGCCGCCATCCAGGACATCATCGCCCGCGCCGTCGCCCACATCATACGCATACTCGCCATAGAGGCGATCATGGCCCGCCCCGCCCACCAGGGTGTCGTTCCCCGCCCGGCCGTAAATCAAGTCGTTGCCTGCGGCCCCGGTGACCTGGTCGTCCCCGGCGCCGCTCTCCACAGACAGCGCCGCCGTGCTGTCCGGCGCACTGTGGGTCAAGACGTCGTCGCCGGCCCCGCCATAGACCTCTTCGAACGTCGCCAGGTCCGCGGTCACGCCCCCGCCCCCTTGCACCAGCAGCCGGTCGTACCCCGCGCCGCCCTCGACCTGGATATCCTCCGCGTCCATCACCAGCGTGTCGTCCCCGGCTCCGCCCAGCAAGGTATCGGCCCCGGCATTGCCGTACAGGGTGTCATCCCCGTCGCCGCCATCCAGCACATCGTTCCCCGTTCCGGAGCCTCCCGCATAGTCTCCATACAACGCATCATCGCCCGCCCCGCCCAGCAGGAGGTCATCGCCGCTCCCGCCAAACAAGGTGTCATTCCCGTCGCCGCCATCCAGCACATCGTTCCCTGATCCATCCCCGACGTCGTACGCATACTCTCCGCCCAACGTATCATGGCCGGCGCCGCCCACCAGCGTGTCGTTCCCCGCCCGACCAAAGAGCTGATCATGGCCCGCGCCGCCTATCACCGTGTCGTGACCGCCTCCACCTTCCACAGAGAGATTCACCAGCCGGTCCGGGGCGCTGTTGGTGAAGAGGTCATCGCCCGCCCCGCCGAAGACTTGTTCCACCGTCGCCAGATCGAGCGTCGCCCCCCTGACGCCTTGGACGGAGACGGTGTCGGAGCCGGCCCCGCCATCGACGTCGAGATCCTCGCCGTCGACGATCAGCCAATCATCGCCGTCGCCGCCCCGCAGCGTATCCGCGCCGACCCCGCCGGTGAGGATGTCGTCCCCCGGCCCGCCATCCAGAAGGTCATCGCCGTCACCGCCGGCCAGGCCGTCATTCCCCGCGCCGCCCAGCAGCACATCATGTCCCCCGTTGCCGGTGAGACTGTCATCCCCCTCGCCCCCGTCCAGCAGATCATTCCCCGGCGTGTCTCCGATATCGTAGGCATACTCGCCATAGAGCCGGTCGTTCCCCGCCCCCCCGACCAACACATCATCGCCCGAATTGCCGAACAATTGATCATGGCCCATCCCGCCAATCACCTGGTCGTTGCCGCCCCGGCCTTCGGCATAATCATTGCCCCCCAACGCATCAATGATCTCGCTGTCGTTGGTGCCATAGAGAACATCGTCACCTTCCGTCCCGGGGATCGTGGGAGTGAGCAGACTCGCCAACGCCACCTCGCTGCCGTCGGCAAAGGCCAGCGTTTCCACCACCAGCGAGCCGTTCGCACCGGTAGGATCAAAGTTCACAAGCTGAATCGCCTCGCCGCCCGTGCCGACCCGAATCGTCAAGGTGTTCGGGTTCTGCGTCAGCCTGAGATCGGCTTGGGCAATCCCCTCGCCGAACACGAGCCGATTCCCTTCGCCGGGCGCCGCCATATCCACGATCGTGTCCGTGCCATCGCCGGGGTTGAAGTAGTACGTGTCGTGGCCCGCCCCGCCCTCCAGGAGATCCGCCCCGGCCCGTCCGGCCAGTTCGTCCTGGCCGGCATCCCCGCGCAGCGTGTCGTCGCCCTCCCGGCCGTCCAGAAAATCATTCCCCCCCAATCCGACCAACACATCGTTCAGTGCCGTACCGGGTACATAGTCCGAATCCTCGGTTCCCGTTAGCAAGAGCCCTGTGGCCCTGGCCAGTATTGCTGCGGTATCCCAGATCGTGCCGTCGGCAAAGGCGATTTGTTCAATCTCGTAGAACGGGCCGTCCAGGAAGAAGCGCAGGGTGAGCTGATCGCTGGTGCCGGTGATCCCGAGCACGAGCCCATTCTCCGCATTCGCCTGCAGGGCGACCTCGTCCGGCGTCACGTCAGGCGCCAGCCGAACGGTGTCGATCTCCGCGCCGTTGAAATTGTCGTCGTAGACCGTGTCGTGGCCGCTGCCTCGGCCAAAGAGGTAGGTATCCGCGCCGATCCCGCCGAACAACGTGTCGTCGCCGGCTCCCCCATCCAGCAGATCATCGCCCTCTTGCCCATGCAACGTGTCGTCGCCTCCCAGCCCCAGGATCGTATTGTCATTCCCATTCCCTTGCAGAAACTCCGAGACCTCGGTGCCGGTGATATCCCGAACCTGACTGTTGATGGCCGCGGCATCCCAAACCGTCCCGTCCGCAAACCGAATCTCCTCGATCCGATAGGCGGGGACGGTGATCCCGGAGAACGAGAACGAGGGCCGCACAAAGACCGAGGCGAAGTGCGACTGCACCGTGAGCCGGTCCGATGTCCCGTCGATGCTAAGGGTCAAAGTATCCCCCACGCGGCTGACAGTCAGGTCGCTCGGCAACACGTCCGCCCCCATTTCGATCAGATCCGTCACCTGGTCGCTGGTAAAATCAAAATCGATGATCGTGTCCTGGCCACTCCCACGCCCGAACCTGTACGTGTTGGCATGGTAGGCCCCGATCATCGGCGCATCGAACGCCTCCGGCCCCCACACCGTCCCATCGGCGAATTGGACCCGCTCGACCTGCGAGGGCGCCACATAGTAGGGATTCCCGCCCGCCGTCACCATGGCTCCCGGCAGAAAGATGTTGGATGACAAGAGATAGGTGCCCTGGTTAAAGGCGACCGTGTAGAACGACGGGATCAGGAGCTGGTCGGTCGTGCCATCAAGGCTCAGCATCAAATCCTCGCCGCTGCGCTGCCACCGGACGTGGCCAGGCAGGACATCGGCGGCGAACTGGATCGCATCACCGACCCCGCCGGGAAAATAGGGGGCACTACTCGAATCGTGTTCGACGATCGTGTCAACCCCGTAGCCGTGGCCGAACACATAGGTACGCCCGTCGATGAGCGTGTCGTTACCGGCACGGCCATCCAGGGTGGCGGAGCCACTTCCCCGCATCTCGTTGTCCAACGCATTGCCGGTGCCGATAAGGCCGTTTGCGGCGGCCAGGAAATTTTCTACATGGTCCGGGAGGGTGTAACTGACAAAGCTCTCGACGGTGTCGGTGCCGCTCGCGGCCTCTTCAATCACCGTGTCGGCAGCACTGTCCACGACATAGATATCGTGGCCCGCGCCGCCAATGAGCACCGAGTTGCCGGTGTCCAAATACTCATTGCCACTGTTGAGGTAATCATCCCCCTCATCACCGAAGAGCGTATCCGTCCCCTGCCCGGCAAACAGACGGTCGTTGCCCGCGCCGCCGTGCACGAGATCATCACCCGTTCCGCCATCGAGCACATCGACCCCGGCGCCGCCATCCAGGACATCATCGCCCTCCTCACCGAACAGGACATCGTCGCCCAGTCCCCCGTACAGCGTGTCGCGCCCTTTCCCTCCACGCAGGCTATCGTTTCCCTCTTCTCCATCCAGAAAGTCATTACCTCCCGTAGTCGTCGGGCCATTGGGATTGTCGCCAAAGAGCGTGTCATCCCCAATCCCGGCATAGATGATGTCATCCCCCGCTCCACCTTCGAGCCGATCATCCCCCTCGCCGCCGTCCAGCAGATCATGTCCGCCCGTATCGAAGAGGAGATTCGTATAGTCGCCCGCAAGCCAGTCATGACCGGCGCCGCCGACCAAGAAATCGCTCCCGCCGCCACCAAACAGAAAGTCGTTCCCCTCGCCGCCATCGAGGCTGTCGTTGCCGTCCAAGGAAGCATCATACGCCGTCGCGAAGTTGGGACCGTCGCCAAACAGACTGTCGTTGCCGTCACCGCCGGTGAGGACATCGTTTCCATAGCCGCCTTGCAACTCATCAAACCAGTCCCCGTCGCCCCCATAGAGCATGTCGTCGCCATCCTCGCCCTTCAAGAGATCCGTCTCCGTCCCGCCATCCAGCCAGTCATTGCCCGCTCCCGCGAGCAACACATCGCTTCCTGCTCCACCCTCCAGCCAATCATTGCCCGCCACACCCGCCTCGTCGGCCTGCAAATGATCGTCCCCGACCCCACCGAGTAATTCGTCATCCCCCGCACCGCCGAACAGTTGATCATCCCCGTCACCGCCGTCCAAGACATCCTGCCCGGGGGCGGCTCCCGTCTCATCCCCTGATAGCACATCATTGCCTGTCCCGCCGAACAGCCGATCATGCCCGTCGGCTCCCAAGAGCGTATCGTTCCCAGCATCGCCGAAGAGCTGGTCATTTCCTAGATCGCTCCCCACCGTGTCGTCGCCCCCGAGGGCGTGGACGATGTTGTTGGTCGCGCCGACGATGGTGTACGAGTTATTGGTGTCATCAAAGACCGGCACGGGAATCGTTTGCCCCGGATTGTTCGGATCCGGCTCTTCGCGCGTGAACTCTGTCCGTGTGGGCAGGCCGTTGTCGTAATTAGGCAAGGCACCCGCTTCGATGAGCCGAAGGCCCAAGTGGCCGTTCTGCCACTGTGTGATCGTGAGGCTGTCCCCCGGATTGATGGGACTCGTGATCGTCAGCGTGGTGCCTGAGAGCATATAGCGAAACTGCCCATCCGGGCTGGTGTAGGTGTTGGCCGGATCGCTGGCTCGACGAAGACCGCCTTGGAGCTGTCGCTGGTCAAACTGGATGGAGCCCAGCCCGTCGGCATCCTCAATGATGTCTTGGCCATAGCCGCTGCGAGAGTAATACACATCCGTGCCTGGGCCTCCCTTGAGCGTATCGATACCGAGCCCGCCATCTAATCGATCATCGTTCACCCCGCCATCCAGTAGATCGTTGCCTTGTTGGCCGAGGAGAATGTCATTGCCGGCGCCACCGCTGAGCAAGAAATCATTCCCGTCATTCCCTTCGATGTAATCGCGCCCCTCACCTCCTTGAATGGAATCATCCCCTGCGCCCCCATAGAGATGATCATCGCCGGCGCGCCCGATCAAATCATTTCCTGAGGCATCGCCGAAAATCACGACCTGTGTCGCCGTGGCACCACGACCATTATGAAATCCGGTCGTCTCATCCACGAACAACGTCCCACTCGCTGGACTGCCATCCGTCTGATTGAAGGCGATCTTCTCCGCCAGCAGCTCCGCCCGATCACTGAGCGCCACCAGCGTCCAGGTCCCTTGACCCGTCGTGGCATCATAAAGGTCAAGTGACCCGTCTTGATTATGCAGCGCTTGGTACTCCACGCCCTGCACGACGAAGGGGTTCAACTCCCGCAACGCATAGCGATAGGCCAAACCATCCGGCGTGGCGGCCTTAGCCTGACTGAACACCGTGCTGCTTGCCACCTCAACCAAACTGTCCACGCGATACGGGCTTGCCGCCGGCAAGATGTCGCGGAGCACGACCAGGTTCGTGTAGTACGCGTTGCGATCTCCGACCGCTGTGCTCGTCACCGTCGGTCCCTGGAAGACTTTGCGGAGCGCGTCGAGGCCGGTTTCCAAACTGGTGCCCGCGGTCGCGGAGGTGGCCTTCAGAAGACGTGTGACGTCTGCAACGGACACGGTCGGATCCACCTTGGCAAAGAGATCGTACAACGCTAACGCATCGGTGATGGTTGTCATGCGATGATTGTGGATGGGATCGAAGAGGCTCCCCTCGATGAATACACGCTCCATCGTGCCCAGAGAGGTCCCGAACCCGCTGATCAGGGAAGGACCTTGGCCGACCACATTGGTGATGTTCGGAAAATTCAATGTGGCTGGGGTGACGCCCAGCACTTCTAGCACCTGCAGCACCGAGCCCCCAATGCCCGGAGCGTTATACGTGTAGGCCGAGACCACGTCGGCATGGTCCGCGGTAAACGTCTGGGCGAGGAAGCCGCCCAAGGAATGCCCGGTCACGATCAATCTCTCCGCAGGAGTTAACTTCAGTTCATCCTTCAACTGGGTGTAGAACGCCTCCAGAGAGGCATATTGCGCCTGAATGTCCGCACTCCCGAGCAACCCGATGTCGACGAGGTCGGTAAAGGCGTCAAAAGGATCATTCGTCCCGCGAATCGCCAGGAAGCGGTCGTTCGACCCATCGTTCTTCTGAAACAAGACCGCCGAGAACCCATTCAGATTGGGCGGACTGACACTGACGATGGAATAGGTGGCGGCAAATTGCGTGGCGAGCGCCTCAGCGAAGCCAGCGAGCTTCAGTGCGTCTATAAATGCTTGCCGATTAGAATTCATTGATATCGTCAAGTTGGCATAGGCTGCCAAGGAGAACTGAGCTTGCTGGAAATAAGTGCTTATAAAATTTGCCATTTCACATACCTCCCACTTGAACGTTTCGCTTCGGTTTAATTACAGCTTTCCACAAATCATCATATACAGCGTATCCTGGACAGCTACTTGGTGGACCTTGAGGGAACAGGTAGGCGACTAACCATCCTCCATAAAAGTGGAAGAGCGTCGCTGATCCTAATATCTCTCCAGTGTGAATATCTCGGACAAATGTCTCCACCTTAGTGATATGGAAAAGCCTAGAGAAATGGTCATCAAATTTGCTCCCGCTTTGATAGATTTCACCAAGCTCCTTCCGGTCTGGTTGTCCGTTCGCCGAAAAATACTTCTGCTCTACTTCAACCGTCTTGTGCACCTTTATGCCTGCTCTATCTCGACACAGATGACCAAAATAAAGGTGTCCCGGAATGATGTCCCACGTCGGAATCAGCACAAAGATAGCGATCGTGAGATACTTCACGATCTTGCTCTCGGTGTATCGCCCGACGAGTTTGACGACGAACTTCGCCAAGTAAACATAGACCACCAGGACAACGAGCAATGCTAAGCCAAACATCTACGCCACCTTTCTTCTGAACCTCCGATTGATCAGGTCTCTCTGTTTCACTATGACATAGGTGAACTGGCCATCGAGGCTGACCCACGTATCTGCGGTCGTCCCTTGGCGCCAGATGCCCCCGGCGAGCGGCTGGCCATCGAGCACGATGGCCCCGATCTTATCTGAATCGACAATGCGATCTTGGCCTGGGCCGGTACGATAGAAATAGGTGTCGAGGCCGTCGCCGCCGTCCAACAGATCATCGCCGAGCCCGCCGTTGAGGCGATCGTTATCCGCCTCGCCGCAGAGTTGGTCGTCACCCTGCTGGCCCAAGAGGATATCGTTCTTCGCACCGCCCTCAAGCTGATCGTCTCCTTGATTGCCTTCCAGATAATCAAGCCCCTCCTGGCCATTGATGACATCATTCCCACCGCCGCCATAGATGCGGTCATCGCCTGACCGGCCCAGCATCTCCCGCCCCTCGGCATCGCCGAAAATCACGACCTGTGTCGCCGTGGCACCACGACCATTATGAAATCCGGTCGTCTCATCCACGAACAACGTCCCACTCGCTGGACTGCCATCCCTCTGATTGAAGGCGATCTTCTCCGCCAGCAGCTCTGCTCGATCGCTGAGCGCCACCAGCGTCCAGGTCCCTTGGCCTGTCGTGGCATCATAGAGGTCAAGTGACCCGTCTTGATTATGCAGCGCTTGGTACTCCACGCTCTGCACGACGAAGGGGTTCAACTCCCACAACGCATAGCGATAGGCCAAGCCATCCGGCGTGGCGGCCTTAGCCTGACTGAACACCGTGCTGCTTGCCACCTCAACCAAACTGTCCACGCGATACGGGCTCGTCGCCGGCAAGATGTCGCGGAGCACGGTGAGATTGGTGTAATAGGATTCCCGGTCGCCAATCGCTGTGGTCGGCGCAGCAGGTCCTAGTAGCGCTTTAGAGAAAGCGTTGAGACCGAATTCCAAGCTGTTGGCACTGACGCTCGATAAAGCATTCAGTATGCCGGTGATGAACGAGATCGATACGTGCGGATCGACCCGAGACACCAGATCGTAGAGGGCCAAGGCATCCGTGGCAGTTCCAATTGAATGATTGGTGATAGGATTCAGGGTCTCTTCGATGAAGATGTTCTCGACTGTCCCAACCAGCGTCCCGAATCCTGCAGCGGCAGAGAACCCGTTCTGGCTAAGCACGTTAGTGATGAGTCCTGAAGGCACTGCGGTATCAGCAATCCCGAGCCGGTCCAGAATGTCCGTCAAAAGACCACCAAACCCCGGTGAGTTGAATGTGTAGGCGTGCGTGACGTTCGTTGGAAAATCGATCGTGAAGGCCTGAGCGAGAAAGCCGCCTAAGGAGTGGCCGGTCACGGTGAGACACTCATTGTCCCCAACACCCCTGACGCGACGAGTTGCTGATAGTAGTTTTTCAATGCGGCATATTGAGGATTAAGGTCCGCGGCTTCACCGATGACGATGCGTCCATCGGCCACAAGGTCCGAGAGAGTATTGATACCTTCCGTCCCCCGGATGGCGAGTACTTTTTCCGTGCTCCCAGTCTTCTGAAAAAGGTTAACCGCCAGCCCTTGGGCATTGGAAAAGGTGTCGGCTGCGATGGAATATTGCGTAACGAATTCCTGCGCAAGGTCATCAGTGAAGCCGACTCGGACGAGTTCTTGCTTGTATTGGTCGAGACTCATCCCGACTGTCAGGTTAGCGTACGCAGCCATTGAGAGTTGAGCGCTGGTAAAATACATATTGATTGGAGTCGGCATCGTTAGTCCCCCTTTTGCTGAGGCGAGGTTATGGGCTTAAAGACGTTCGAAGATAGCATGACGTAAATGGGAGGTTCATAGGGCTGTCGCTTTTCCTCAGGACATACGTTTGGAAATCGATGTTCGTTTAAATAGTCTGTGAGCCATCCCCCGTAATATTCAAAAATGGTTGCGTTGCCTAAAACTTCTCCTGTTTTCCTATCTCTTATGAAAAAGTTCACCTTGGTAACATTAAAAGATTTGCTCTGACGTTCCTTGCCAAGTTCGAAGTGGTTCCTAACCTTTGATAGATTTAATTCCCCTCCCTTAGCCGGTGGCGAGCCATTCTTTGAAGTATCAGGCTCGCCTGGAGCCAAGAAGAATTCACTTCCCAACTGAAGCGTCTTGAAAACCTGCTGCCCAGCTTCGGTCGCACATAGTCGCGCAAAATGAATTCTGCCTGGAGCAATGTCCCATGTCGGAATCAACACAAAGATCGCGACAGTTAAGGCCTGTGAAATTCTCTTCGTGGTAGCCGTTACTGCCAAGACGTTGGCCAGCCAGCCGACCACTCGAACGCTAAACCAAGCGAGAAAGATGTAGACCACCAGACCGATCAGAAGTGAAAGCGCAATCATCTACGCCGCCTTTCTCAGAGTTGTGAAATAGTCACCATCACAAACCGGTCTGGTCATGAGGTCGCTGCTAGTCCCGCCGACCAAGGGGACCGAAAAGGTGTCGGCATCCAGACCGCCGTTGAGCCGATCATCCCCGGCGCCGCCCTCCACCGTATCGGCTCCGCCGATCTCGGGCGAGCCGCCCTGAAACGGCGTCGTATCGCCAATCAGAAGGTCTCTGCCGGTTCCCCCGATCAGCACATCGGCCCCGCCCCCGCCATGCAACTCATCGTCGCCGGCGCCGCCATCGAGGAAATCATTGCCATAGATGCCCAGCTGCAGGGCCTGCAGATCATCGCCGTTCAGGTTGTCGTTCCCGGCGCCGCCGAGGATGACATCGGACCCGGCGCTGCCTTGCAACAGATCATCACCCTCACCCCCGTCGAGATAGTCATTCCCCGTCACAGGGGTCAACGAGTCATCGCCATTGATCGTATCGTGGCCCGCCCCGCCGTAAATGCGGTCATGCCCGCCTTTGCCGTAGATTTCATCATCCCCGTCCTCCCCGTACAACTGATCATCGCCCGCTCCGCTGACGATTGTGTCGTTTCCCCCTAAGGCATGGATCAGGTTGTTGTCGTCGCCGATGGGGGGCACCAGCCGCCCAGGGTCGGTCGTGGTCGTGGTGTTGTTCGGATTGTCATCGAAGAAGGGCGCGTAGACCGGCTCGTAGATGGGGTTGCCCTCCGGATCGGTGCCGATCTGCTGGTAATGATCCACTTTCACAAACTCGCTCCGCGTGGCGGCGGCATAGGCCGGGAGCTCAAACAGGCGGATCCCGAACTGGCCGTTTTGAAAATGCTCGTTCAGGGTCAGGACCCCATTGACTACCAGATCGGTCCCCGAGAAGGCATAGGTAAACCGCCCGTCCAGGCTCGTATAGGCCCCGCCACCGGCCTCGCGAATTCCACCCTGCAGAAGCTGCTGATCAAAGA
>DATLZU010000029.1:0-18990 GCA_035573855.1 Nitrospiraceae bacterium | reverse complement strand
TGCTCTGGGCAGTGCAGGGTGTCACCGACCAAAGCGGGTTGCGGACCGCGCCATCCGCGGGCGCGCTGTACCCGCTGGAAGTGTATGTCCTTGCAGGGAATGTCCAGGGACTCTCCATTGGGCTTTATCGCTACCGCCCGCATGAACATGCTCTCCTTCGGCTTGCCAAAGGTGACCTGCGTCTGGCGCTCGGCCGTGCGGCCCTCGATCAGACTGCGATCACGCAGGCGCCTGCCATCCTGGTGATGTGCGCAGTCTATGCGCGGGTCACCGGGAAGTATGGCCAGCGAGGTGTCAGGTACGTCCATATGGAGGCGGGCCATGCTGCCCAGAATGTCTATCTCCAAGCGGGGGCTCTGCCTGTGGGCACGGTCGCGATCGGGGCCTTCGACGATGCGCGGGTGGCGGAGACCTTGACGCTCGGCCCACAAGAACAGCCCCTCTATCTCCTGCCGATTGGGAGAAGTTAGAAAAAGCCTCCAGTTCGACCGTATGGGCCTGGATCCGCGATTGACTGTTCGTGTGGAATGCGTCTCGGACCATCGAGGGGAGGCTATGCCGCGCGCATTTTTTGTCGGCGACCGCCGGATCGAGGTGCTAGAGGTGCTTGATTGGTGGTCGGGCCGCGACCACCGGTATTTCAAGGTCCAGGGCGATGACGGAGGCCTGTATATCTTGCGGTACGACGCGCTGAGCGACGAGTGAGAAATGACGTTATTCGAACAGCGATGAAACAGGAACTACCAGAGTCACTGCGACCTCTGGGGGAGCTTCGGTTAGCGCGGACATGAAGGAAGGTTGTCATATGGAAGTGATGGAGGCCATCTATCATCGGCGCTCCGTGCGCGCCTACACTGATCAGAAAGTGGATAGGGCGACCATCGAGACTCTGATCAAGGCCGCCGTTCAAGCCCCCAGTTCGATGAACGAGCAGCCGTGGGCGTTCGGCGTGATTCAGAACACGAAGCTTCTCACGCAATATTCCGAGCGCATCAAGGCCTACGTGCTGAGGCGCCTCAAGCCTGGCTCGCCTCTGGAAAAGTATCGCGAGCTCCTCTCTGACACCAATTACCACGTTTTCCATCAGGCGGGGACCCTCGTCATCATCTGTGCAAGAGCGGATGCGCACAATGGTGCGGAAGATTGTTGCCTCGCCGCGCAAAATCTGATGCTGGCCGCACACGCCATGGGTCTGGGCACATGTCCGATCGGATTGGCGCGACCCCGGTTGAATCAAGCCAGGGTCAAACGAGACATGGGCATTGCGGATCAGTATGCGCCGGTCTTTCCGCTGGTTGTTGGATATCCAAAGGGAGAGACGGCGCCGGTTGAGCGAAAGGCACCAGAGATATTGTTTTGGAGAGAGTCGCTGTGACGGCGTATCTGCTCCGGTCGTGTTGGGGACAAGCAGAAGTATATGAAACGGTTGCGCCTCGCGATAATAGGGTTCGGACGAGTGGGCAAGGCCTGTGCGGAAGTTATCCACGAGAGCCACGATCTGGCCCTCGCCGGAGTTGTTCGACGCCCTGAGAGCATGGGCTGCCCGCTGCCGGAGAGATTTCGAAATATCCCAGTCGTCTCGCAGATCGCGCAGATCCCGGACTTGCACGGGGCGCTTATCTGCGTGCCGACCATGGAGGCTGTGGCGGCCGACCAGGCGTGTCTCCAGCAGGGTGTGCCTGTGGTTGACTGTGCGACGCTTCACGGAGGATCCCTGCACGCTCACAAGGAGGTGGTTCACCGCGTGGCGCTCCATCATGGAGTGCCGGCCGTGGTGGGAGCTGGCTGGGATCCCGGCGCCCTGTCCCTCTTTCGGGCCCTCTTTGCGTTGATGGCCCCGGGCGGTTCCACGGAAACCCGGCACCGCACCGGAATCAGTCTCCACCATACGACGATGGTTCAGAAGGTAGCCGGGGTGAAGGATGCGCTTTGCGCCGAACGGCGTACGGGGGAAGGGAAGCTGCAACGCTATGTTTACGTGGAGCTGGAAAAAGGCGCGAACGAAGATCGGGTGGCGCAAGCGATTCGCGCCGATCCGTTGTTCCTCGGCGAGGAGACGTTCGTCTTTCCCGTGGAAAGCGTGGCGGCGCTTGAACAGGAGGGGCGAGGTGTGGTGCTGGAGCGACGAGGTGCGCCGAGGCAGCTTGGCCATCAGCAGTTTTTGCTGGAAGCCCGCTTCGATGAGTCCGTGTTGACCGCGCAGATCATGGTGGCCGCGGCCCGCGCCCTGCCACGTCTCAAACCCGGTGCATACTCTCTGCTGGATGTGCCGGTTAGCGCGATGTGGGGCAGCGGTTCCGAGAAGGCTGAGCGGGAGTGGCTATGAAGCAGCCCTCGAAAGATAAATAAGGGGTCAGCCCCCTTTTGTTCCTTGATGCCCCATTCGATCCTGTGAGCGCGGCCATAAGCTCCTTCAAGCTTCTGGTGCTTGTCCTGACTGGCAAATGGTCTTTTCCGCATGCGGTCCGAGCGGTTATTCCAGCCTTCAGCCGCGTTTAGGTCTCGTTAGGATTTAGATGAGTGCAAGCCTTCGACAGGGAATCAATGGGTTCATCCAGGCGCAACGCGCCGACCTGCGCTTTGCCCAGCAGATCGCCGAATACCGCTACCTCCCGCCCGTCGCGGCGAAATACGCAGAGATCGCCTTGGATGGGCGACTCAAAGAAGTCCTCGCGAAGGAAGGCATCGCGCAATTGTGGAGCCATCAGGTCGACGCGATCAAGGCAATCCGCAACGGCGACCATGTGGTCGTCATGACCCCGACGGCGAGCGGGAAGAGCCTGATCTACAACATCCCGGTGATCGAATCCTTTCTCGAGGATGAAGCGGCGAAAGCGCTCTACATCTTCCCTCTCAAGGGATTGGAGCAGGACCAGGTCAAGAATCTCAATCGCCTGCTGTCAACCCTTGGGCTCGAACCGGAAAAAGGACCACGAGAACGGACTCCGCTGCAGGCTGCGGAGGTCTACGACGGCGACACGACGGCCTTTCGCAGGAAGAAAATCAGGGACCGGTCCACCCGAGCGATCTTCACTAACCCCGACATGCTTCATCTCGCCATCAATCCCTTCCACGCGCTCTGGGCGGAGTTCTTGAAGCAATTGAAATACGTGGTGGTCGATGAGATCCATGCCTATCGCGGGGTCTTCGGCACCAATGCGGCCCATGTCTTTCGCCGGCTCAGGAGAATCTGCCGATATTACGGCTCGAATCCGCAATTCATCGCCTGCTCGGCGACTATCGCCAATCCCAAAGAGCTGGCAGAAAGGCTGATCGGGGCACCCTTCCGAGCGATCACGGAAAGCGGGGCTCCCCAGGGGGGCAAACATTTCTTTTTCCTCAACCCCCCGGGGAGTCCGTACACCGAAGCGGCGCGGCTCCTCCGACATTGCCTCGAAGCAGGATTGCGCGCCATCGTTTTCACGAAAGCGCGGAAAATCACGGAACTCATCTACAGTTGGGCTGTCGCCAGGGCGGATGACCTTGCCGCGAAAATCAGGCCCTATCGGGCGGGCTTTCTTCCGCGCGAGCGGAGAGAGATCGAACAGAAACTCTTCCGCGGGGAGCTGCGCGGTGTCATCTCCACCAGTGCGCTGGAACTCGGCGTGGACATCGGCGGTCTCGATGTCTGTATCCTGGTTGGTTATCCCGGCTCCATTGCCAGCACCTGGCAGCGTATAGGACGGGTTGGACGGCATGCGCAAGAGTCGCTGATCTTTCTCATAGCCCTTCGGGACGCGCTGGATCAATATTTCATGCGTCATCCCGACGCCTTTTTCGGCAAGAGCCATGAGGCGGTGGTCATCGATCCGAACAATCCGACGGTACTTAAGAAACATCTTCCCTGCGCAGCGGCGGAGATCTCCCTGCGTGCGGATGACCAAATCTACGAGGTTCAAGCTCTACAGCCTTTGATCGACGATCTGGTTGCTGCCGGGGATCTCCATCCAGGGAAAAGAGGCGACATCTGGTTCACGGCCCGGAGGCGTCCTCAGCGCACGGTCGGGATTAGGAGCATCGGAGATCCTTTCAGCATTGTGCTGGAGGGGACGGGAGAAACAATCGGGGATCTTGACACCTCTCGGGTCTTCCGCGAAGCCTTTCCCGGAGCCATCTATCTGCATCAAGGCCAGCAGTACCGGGTGATCAAGCTTGACCTGGAGAGGAGAAGAGCGTACTGCAAGCCTGCGGCCGTCCAATACTACACGCAGGCCCTCACCGAGGAAGAAACGCAGATTCTCGCCGAGCAGGATAGCAGGAGAATTCGGGACTGGCTCATTCATTGGGGCTGCCTCCGGATGACTCGTCGGGTGGTGGGCTACGACAAACGCGGGCTGTTCGATGGGACAAGACTCTCACGGCATGCCCTCGAACTGCCAGCGAGTGTGTTTGAGACCGAAGGCCTGTGGATCGGCATTGATCCGGAGACGAGGGCGGCCATCGCCTCGCGCGGGTATGATCTGGGTGGGAGCTTGCACGCGGTCGAGCACGCGGCCATCTCGTGCCTTCCGCTTTTTGTTCTTTGCGACAAGGGAGATATTGGAGGCTACAGTTATCCCCTCTATCCTCCCCTGGCGAGTCCGGCCATCTTCATCTACGACGGCTACGAAGGAGGTCTCGGGTTTACCCGAAGGGCTTTGGAAGTTCTGGAGGATTGGCTACGGGCGACGGCACGGCTGATCGGACGCTGTCCCTGCGAGGAGGGCTGTCCCGCCTGCGTCCAGGATCCGCAATGCGGTTCCGGCAACAAACCCCTAGACAAGGATGGCGCGATTTTCTTGCTTGATCGCTGGCTCGGTGAGCAAATTTCATCGGGACCGATCACAAGAGAAAGGAGGGGGAGCTAACGGCTGAGAACCGATAACGTTCTCGTAGAGACCAAGTGCCCCGTGTACTCTGAAAGAGAGGAAAGTCGAGATGTTTCACGGTCCTGTGCTGATCATCGACGATGAGCCTGTTGTGCTCAAGACATTGGCTGCGGTCCTTCGGCTGAAGCGGCGCCTCGAAGTGGAGGAATTGGCCTCGGCGGTCGCGGCGTTGGAACGGATCCGCGCGACCGACTATGCCGTTCTCATCTGTGACGCGAATCAGACTCGGCTGCCGGGGCCGTCGTTCGTCAGGGCTGTGCGCAGGTTTCGTCCTGAAACGCCGGTCCTGCTCATGATGGATTGTGGGGATGCGGGCACCACACATCACGTGATTGAGGCCGGGGCCTATGATGTCCTGCTCAAACCGGTCGAGGAAAAGATGTTTCTGTTGGCGGTCGATCGAGCGCTCGAAGCTTCTCGGTTGAGGCGCCAGGTCCGAAATCAGGACAGTGAGCTGTTGGCAATACTGGAAGAGGCGATGAGGGATCTGGAAGTTCTCTATCACGCCTACGGTCTGCGAGGTCACCTTGAGGCGATTATCGCGAGAGCGAAGGCGGCAGCGCGCTTCCAAAGCATCGTTCAACGGAACGGTCTCGTGGCCGCTCGTGCTGAAAAAACAGGGCAGCAAGGGATCGCGCCGCAAGACCGCACCACGGGTTCCCCTCCCGAACCGTAACGGCTTGCGGCAATCGGAGCGTGACCCGATGTGATGCCGTCGTCGGCTCGAAGGGCTCTCCTTTCCTTCAAGATTTATCCGGGTCGACAAGGCGGTGTTCACGGATCAGCGGCACGAAGCGCACAAGGGTCAGGTGCTTCGTTCATAGCTGCTTGCGGTGCGGCGATAGCGCACCAATTCTTGGAGAAAGCCGTTTAGCGGCATGATCAGGCAACCGCCCACGGCGAGTTGATCGAAAAGCGGTGGGAGAACGTGATCCGCCGCCGCGGTGACGATGATCGCCTCAAAGGGGGCCTCTTCTGGCCAGCCATGATGGCCGTCGCCAACCCGGACCTGCACATTCTTATAGCCGAGTTCCGTCAGCGTCTGAGCCGCCTGCTTTGCCAGCGGTTTGAGGATTTCGATCGTGAAGACCTTCGCCGCCAGCTCGGCCAGCACAGCGGTTTGATATCCAGAACCGGTTCGGATCTCCAGCACCTTCTCGGTCCCACGCAATTCGAGCGCCTCTGTCATCCGGGCCACCAGGGAAGGCTGGGAGATCGTCTGGCCATAACCGATCGGGAGGGGCCCGTCCGCATAGGCCAACTCGGATAAGGGTCGGGAACAAAGCGATGACACGGAACGCGGCACATCGCGGCAATCACGTTCGGGTCCGTAATGCCGCTGGGGATGATCTGATCGTCAATCATCTTGTCGCGTTCCGCTTGGCGCGAGGGATCCACCGCTGACGGCTTGGAATCCGAGACCTGTCCGCTGCTGAGAACAACGAACAGCAAAAGGGGGAGGGAGGAGATGACGCCGGAACGTCCGGCCAATCGGAGAGCCACGGAGGCCTCAATCTGAGCCACTGGTCGAACCGGTTACACGCCAAGCTGGAGCCTCGCCGCCTCGGACATCATGTCTGAGCACCAGGGTGATCCCAGATGAGGTCGACGGTCACATTGGTGACACTGGGCACTGCCCTGACCTTGATCGAGATCACGCGGTATGTCTCCACTCCCCATCCTGGGCAGCAGGGGATTCCAGTTCGGTGAACCGCGCGATCGTCGCTTGAGTGCGTGATCAGAATCATCGTCCGATCCAGCCGTCGCAAGGCGTTCACGCCGCGAGCAACAATCTTCAGCGCATCGATGCTAAGCCGGGGTCGGTTTCGTCCAGGATCGCCAGCTTCGGCTCCAGTATCGTCATCTGTAGGATCTCATGACGCTTCTTTTGGCCCACGGAGAGTCCTGCCTTGACGGGTCGCTCCAGGAAGGCTGGGTCTATCTCCAGCAGCCGCACCTTCTCCTTGGCGAGAACGAGAAAGTCGATCGCGTCCAGTTCTTCGAGACCTCGGTGCTTCCTCGCAGCCGGACCTTGAGGAAATTCTGCGTTTCCACCGCAAATTCCATCGGCGGTTCCAGAAACACCTCGTGGCAGAAACTGTTCACGATCAACGACACCGCGTCTTCGGCCGAGAGTCCGCGTCGCCGGCAATAGAAGATCTGGTCTTCGCCGACCTTCGTGGTCGAGGCGTCATGTTCTACTTGAAAAGAGGCGTTCTGCTCGTCAATGGAAGGGAACGTATGAGCGCCGCACCGGTTGCCCAGCAACAAGGAATGGCATTGGGTAGAGTTCCGGCACCCGGAAGCTTTCTTGAGGATTTTGACCAGGCCGCGATACGTGTTCTGGGCATGCCCGGCGGAGATGCCTTTCGAGACAATCGTGCTCTTCGTATTCTTGCCAATGTGGATCATTTGGTTTCCGTATTGCCCTGCTGGCAGTGCGTGGTGAGCGCGACTGAATAGAACCCGCCGATCGAGTCGTCGCTTCGGAGAACGACGCTGGGATATTTCCATGTGATGGCCGAGCCGACTTCGACTTGGGTCCAGGAAATTTTGGAAGTAATGCCCAAGCAGATCCCCCTTTGGTCACGAATTGTAAATGCCGCCCCGGCCTTCCCTGTCCCCCGGACGCTAGTTCGGGACCGTTGCATACTTGATCTACGCGCGATCATGCGTGATCAACTCCACGACCTCGGTGCGCTGTTGCTGTTCCGCCCGCATTGGCGCGGTGCGCCCCTTCTTCTTGGCCGAGATCAGCCGTATGGCGTCTTCGTTCAACCCCGGCGTGACGGTCTCGACCTCGATGTCCGCGACGAAGCCGTACTTGTATTCCTGTTCGGTGAGGTCCCGCATTCTCTCCGCAGAAGCCATCGCTTTTCTCCAGAGCACGCATCAAGCAGAGAAACAGCAAACGCGCCGCCATGATCGAGCAAGCAGAGGTGGAGCGAGGGCGGCGAGAATGGTTGATCCTGTGGACTTCTTGGGGCTTTGCCGCCCCTTCGCGTGAACCAATCGTTCCGCTGTAGCATTTCACTACAGGACGAGAAGAGGAATTGTAGCAAGATACCTCGCAGGAGCTCTCACCGCAGGGTTCTTCTTCCATCCAACATACCGGTTTTCGAAGAAAACTCTTGACCGATCAGACAAGCCACTTGGCATCTCCTTTGCTCAATAAGGAGTAAGGTACAAGGTACAAGTCCCTCATTGTCTTGGACGAAATCCCCATGCAGCTCTCTCCTCCCGACAACAGTTTTCAAGCAGCGTTGTATTACGAAAGCCTTCCCGATGGCCGTGTGCGCTGTACCCTTTGTCCGCATGAGTGCAAGATCGCTCCCGGCCATCGAGGCGCCTGCGGCGTCCGGCTCAATCGCCGGGGAAAATTGTTCACCTTGGTGGGAGCTCGGATTGTCTCCGCCGAGCTTGATCCGATCGAAAAGAAACCGCTCTTTCATTTTCTTCCAGGAAGCCGGGCCTATTCGATTTCCACGGTCGGCTGTAATTTTCGTTGTCGCTTTTGTCAGAACTGGGAGATCTCGCAATGGTCGAAAACAGGCGGCGGCATTGACCGTGAAGAGGAGGAAAGTCATGGCCCCGAGCCAGATGAGCTCGAGCGGCAAAGGGTCGTGGGACATCCTCCCGGCGTGTTTTGTCCGCGCCAGGATGCTCCAGCAAATGATTGGGTGCCCGGTCGGCCTGTCACCCCCTCTGATCTGGTCAAGGAGGCCCAGCGATGCGGTGCCGCAAGCCTCGCCTATACCTATACAGAACCGACGATATTCTATGAACTGGCCTTGGCAACGGCGCGCGCCGCATCGGCGGCGGGGTTGGGGAATGTGTTCGTCACCAATGGGTTCATCGCACTAGAGCCCTTGCGCGAGGTCGCAGCCTATCTGAACGCCGCAAACATTGACCTGAAGTCCTTCCGCGACAGCTTTTACAGGAAGATTTGCGGAGGTCGGCTGCAGCCGGTTCTCGCGGCCATCCAGGAATACAAGAAGCTGGGAGTCTGGATCGAGTTGACGACTCTCTTGATTCCTGGCCTCAATGATGGCGCGGGCGAGTTGCGCGAGATGGCGGCCTTCATCCGAACGGCGCTCGGAGAGGACGTCCCCTGGCATCTCAGCCGCTTTTATCCGGCCTCTAAAATGGATGACCGGTCGCTGACTCCGGTGAGTACCCTGCGGCGGGCGAGGGATATTGGCCGGGAGGCGGGCCTTCGCTATGTCTATCTGGGAAATGTGCCGGAAGAGGAGGGGGCTGCGGATACCGCGTGTCCTTGGTGCGGGGCAGTGGTGATCCGGCGGCAGAGATTTGCGGTGGTTGAAAATGCGCTTCAAGCCGGGCGCTGTCCGCGTTGCACTCAAGTGCTGGCGGGACGGTGGGCGAGCGCGAGTTGACACGAGATGTCCAGAACATCCGCAACCGGTGAGCGCCTCGTATGGGAGGCCTATCCGTCCTGGGCCCAGTTCGTATGGTTGTACTTCTTCAGTGCGATGGCGGCGATTCGCGGGGCGTTCTTTCTTCGCTTTGGCGTGAGCGGATGGGAAATGTGGATGGCCGGAGCCGTCGTCCTGCTTGGCTGCGCTGCTGCAGCACGGAGGTGGGCTCGTTACTCCATCAGTTCCCGGCGTATCGTCGTGACCAACGGCTATACAAAAAAAGAGATCGAAGCCCTCGCGCTGGACGAAATCGGGGAGATCACGGTCAAGCAAGGGCCGATCGCGCGGTTCTTCGGAATCGGTACCCTGGTCATCCGAGCCGTCGGCAGGGACCGCGTCATGGCGTTGCGGGGGATCAGTGATCCCGAGGTCATCAAGAGCCGCCTCGACGCACTCAAGCCGAAGATGAACGCTGCGGCCACCGAGCGCGTCGCATTGCCCTGAACTCTGTTGCGCTGGGGAATCTCGCTCTGATGGCCTCGAAAACACGGCAGAGGCCGTTTCCGCCTCACGAGGTTGTCGCCGTGCTCATGGAGCGAGTGCCTGGACGGTTTTCGGACAAACTCGGCCTCGCGCTGGAATCCCATCGGCCGAAAGCCCTCTTTCTCTGGTTCCTTGCTTCCATTCTTTACGGCGCAAGGATCTCCGGGCGTATCGCCGCTCGCACGTACGCGGAGTTTGTCCGCCGGGGTCTCCTCACGCCCCAACAGATTCTCAAGACAGGGTGGGAGGGATTGGTCGAGGCCCTCGATGCTGGCGGGTACGCCCGGTACGATTTCAAAACCGCCACCAAGCTGCTTGAGGTCGTGCGAACCCTGGTTGATCAATACCATGGCGATCTCAACGAGCTGCATCGCGCAGCGCAGGACGCCCGTGATCTGGAAAACCGACTCAAAGCGCTGGGCAAGGGGGTGGGCGAGGTGACCGTACAAGTATTCTTGCGCGAATTGCGGGGGATCTGGTCTAAGGCGGACTCGCCGCTCTCTTCCCTCGCGATGCTGGCCGCTTTGGACCTTGGGTTGTTGGATAAGGAGGTCGGTGAGGCTGGGCGGTCAGAAGTTGAGAGAATGAAGGCCCTGTGGCAGCGGGCCGGCGTCCGTGGGAAAACGTTCAGCGACTTTGAGTCGGCGCTGGTTCGGCTCGGCCGGGATTACTGTCGGCGGCACCGGTGGCAGAGTTGTCCCATGCGCGAATTCTGTGGAGGGAGACGAGCGAGCGCTCTGCCGGCAAAGGGATAATCACCAAGGGATCGGGTTTGGCGTCGTGATTGAGCAGTATGTCGGTCGTGTGACGATCGACGGCAAGACCTACGACTCAGACCTCTTGATCTATCCGGATCGGATAGACGACCGCTGGTGGAGACAGGAAGGCCACCACCTGCGACTGGAAGACATCAAGCAGGTGGTGAAGGCGCACCCAGACACGCTGGTCGTGGGAACCGGTTATTTCGGCAGAATGAAGATTGATCCGGAGGTTTCCGACGCCTTGAAGCGCGAAGGGATTGCGCTGGTCGCATGCCGGACCAAGGATGCATGCGCTGAATTTAATCGATTAATCTCGTCTCACAAGGCGAATGTGGTGGCCGCGCTTCACCTGACGTGTTGACGATGAGCAGGCGCGAGGGGCTCCCGTGGCATTCTCTGGTGCATGGGGACCTGATGCGAGGGGGGCTAGCCGGTCGCGTCGCGCGATGGCTCAGGCCGCTAAATCGGTTCGCATCCGGGATCGATGAAGCTCACAAGCGGGCAGAAACACGCGAGCTACTGCTCGCTCTTGGAGACCGGGGAACTCGCCGATCGGGTGGCCCAAGCCCGCGAGCGATTGAGACGTTGCCATGTCTGCCCCCGGCACTGCGCCATCGATCGGCTCGAAGGGGACCTCGGCTTCTGCCTGGTAGGCGCCAAGCCCTTCGTGTCCAGCTACGGCCCTCATCATGGAGAAGAGGCTCCGCTTCGCGGCTGGAACGGATCGGGCACGATCTTTTTCGCGAGCTGTAACCTTCGGTGCGTCTATTGCCAAAATTACGAGATCAGTCAGTGGCGGCAGGGGCGGGAAGTCTCGGCTCAAGAGCTGGCCGGGATGATGTTGAGCCTTGAGCAGCAGGGCTGCTACAACATCAATCTCGTCACCCCTTCGCATCAAGTCCCGCAAATCTTGGAAGGGCTGCTCCTGGCTGCGCGGAAAGGTCTTCGGATTCCCTTGGTGTACAACACCAGTTCGTACGATGAACTGGAAACCCTTCGCTTGCTGGACGGGATCGTCGATATCTACTTGCCGGATTTCAAGTATGCCGATGCGGAGATTGCGCTAAAGTATTCCAAGGTCCCGGGGTATCCGGAAATCGCCAAGACCGCGATCAAGGAGATGCACCGACAGACTGGCGACCTCGTGATCGACGAGCGGGGGCTCGCTGTTCGCGGCGTGCTCGTTCGTCACCTCGTGCTGCCGGGCGGGCTTGCCGGGACCGTGGAGGTCATGCGCTTTCTCGCGGATGAACTTTCCAAGGACACCTACGTCAACATCATGGATCAGTATCGGCCCTGCTGGAAGGCGTTCAAGTATCCGCCGCTGGACCGGCGGATCACACGGGAAGAATTTGAAGAAGCGGTTGAGGCGGCCAAGGCCTGCGGGCTGCATCGTTTGCATCAGGAGCGTCCGGGAACGGCCATCGCCTGGATCGCGGAGGTATGAGATTGGAAGGCTGGATCATCCCCCCACCCACGGAGCCCAAGAAAAGCCGCAGGGAGTTCGAGAAGGAACGGAAGGGAAAAGTCCAATGACTGATTGCGGAAGGAATTCTTCGCTTGGAACTCCGGAATTTGACGTTTCTTGAAAACATTTGCGCAGGATCATCAGACAGTCCTCTGCGAAGTGCTCTACATTCCGTTGCGCGGCTGGTACGGGATGAACACGGTTACACGCTGCGTGAAATTGCTCACACGAACGGAGCAGTGAGGCTATGCTCGATCCCCTGATCTTGCCGTCGGATCGACCACCCCTTGCTGACCAGGAGGTGGAAATCGTCGAGCGCAAGGGACTGGGACATCCCGATACGATCTGCGATGCCGTGATGGAACGGATTGCAGTCGAATTGGCGCAGGCCTATCTCAAGACCTGTGGCCATGTGCTTCATTTCAATGCCGACAAGGGCATGTTGATCGCAGGCCAGGTGGAGTGTCGTCCAGGCGGGGGGCGTGTCATCACACCCATGAGGCTCGTCATCGGCGACCGGGCCACTTTTCAATGGCGGCGCAGGCGGGTGCCAGTAGAGGATATTGCGGAACAGACCGCGTATAAATGGTTCAAGCAGCACCTGCCTCACATGGATCCGCTGAAGCATCTCACCTGCCAGGTCGAGCTTAAACCGGCTCCGGCCGAACTGCAGTCCGTTACAGAGCGTCGCGGTGGACCAGTTGCCAACGATACCTCGGCGGCAGTGGGTTACGCTCCGCTGACTCCCACCGAGCGTTTGGTGTTCCAGGTGGAACAGTTCCTGAACAGCCCGTCTTTTAAGCAAGAGTTCCCGGACACCGGAGAAGACGTGAAGGTGTTCGCGCTGAGAAAGGGGCGGGATGTGAGCTTAACCGTTGCGATGCCGTTTCTTGCTCCCGCCATTCGAACAGAATCGCAGTATTTTTCGCGCAAGAAGTACGTGCTTCAGGCCATCACTCAGTTCGTATTGAAAAACGCCAGCTCGGGCTTCCGCACCCGCATAGACCTCAACGTGTTGGATCGTCGGGGAGCAGGACCTGCGGGCATGTATCTTTCTCTGCTCGGCACATCGGCCGAA
Organism: Nitrospiraceae bacterium; assembly: GCA_035573855.1. Taxonomy (GTDB): domain Bacteria; phylum Nitrospirota; class Nitrospiria; order Nitrospirales; family Nitrospiraceae; genus DATLZU01. The sequence goes on along the minus strand of DATLZU010000029.1, from coordinate 5,893 downwards.
GCTGGCGACTCCGGCGAAGTCGGGCGAGGCAATCGGGTCTGCGGTGTGATTTCGCTGCGGCGACCGGCTAGTGCGGAAGCGGCCGCTGGGAAAAACCCGCTGGCTCATGTGGGGAAGATCTACAATGTGTTGGCGCAAGTTTTGGCGGAGGACATTTATCACAAGGCGAAGGGATTGCGAGAAGTGACGGTCTGGCTGACAAGCCAGATTGGGCGGCCGATCTCGGCTCCGCAATCCGTCGTGGTCGAAGTTGCCGCGCCTCAAGACGTGTTGAAAGCCGTAGAGCCGCTGATTTGCCAACGAGTGCAGTTGGCGTTCAAAAGAATCACAACCTTTTGCTACGCGCTGGCACGAGGAGTGTATGCGGTCTGCTAGCCTACAATCGTTCTGGAGCGCTCAGCGCTGATCGCTGTTTGCTGCCGGCTGCTGCTATGGCTCAAGACGGGAGGAATGCAATGGGGTTCTCAATCAACGTGCAGAAGGTCCAAGAGATTCTCCTGGCCGACCAGCAATGGCATCCGGCCATGCCCGGCTCCTTTGAGATCGTGAACTATGAGTTTGAGGTTGGGAACCGCCGCGTGCTCGGCGGCGGAGGCGCGACGGGCATTTCGGAGATTGGGGTGACGTGGAGAGATCCGGTGAGCGGGGACCATTATGCCTGCCCCTTGTCTTCAGTGTTGGCGGTCAAATTTTCACCATGAGACAGGGGTGACTGCCTGCGCGAGAACGGCAATCGCTGTGTTCGTGCGGCACTCTTTCCCATTCCGTCTAACCCGCCTTCGCATTCTTCATGATGGTTCATCGCAGTCAGCCCGTCGCCTGGGTCCGTTGCTGGTGGCAGAGCAATGGGCGTCCTGAGCAACGGGTGCCAGGGCGTCCCTACTCCGAAGGATCATCAGAGGCTGGAGACAGAATACTTGTGGGGGCTCGTTGCCTGGCGGGATGGGTTAAGGTCAAGACAGGTGAACGACGAACTCAACTGAGCTGAGGACTCTCTTGCGACGATGGAGCACGTGTAGGGACGTATGATCGCCCTTCCTGAAAGCTGGCTTCATGCCATTGATGCGGTCGTGCAGGATCCTGGCATTGTCGTGGTCCTCGGGGCGTCGAACAGTGGCAAGACTACGTGGGTCAAGGCAGCGGCTGAAGAGTGCGCTCAGAGAGGTCGCATCCCGCTCGCCATCGTCGACGCCGATATCGGACAATCCACCATCGGGCCTCCCGCCACTGTTGCGCTTGCCGTGCTAAAAGAGAAGCCGGAGCCCGCTAGGGACTTGGCGTTGCTTCCGACGGACGCGTTATTCTTCATTGGTGCCGTGTCGCCGCGCGGCCATCTGCTCCAGCATCTCGTCGCGACTAAAGTTCTGGTAGACCGTGCCGTGCGGCATGGCTCCGCCGTCGTGCTGGTTGATACGACAGGCCTGATCGAGCAAGGAGCTGGCTTTCAGCTGAAGCTGCGGAAAATCGACCTGCTGACCCCTCGGCACCTGATCGCCCTGCAACGAAACGAAGAACTTGAACCCCTGTTAACGGTCCTCGGACATCGGCCAGGGCTGACCATTCACCGCCTCGAGATTTCCCCGTCTTCCCGAGTGCGCACGGCGGCTGAACGGGCGCGCTACCGGGCCGTTCGGTTCGCAGCGTATTTTGCCAACGCCAAGGTACTGCCACTGGAGGCGAACAGGCTTGTCATTCTCTCCTCACCCATCGGCCACCCGCTATCGAGGAAAGACAGGCCGTCTTCACTTCTGCCACCGGGCATGCTGCGGGGAGAAGGGTTTACCCGGATTCTCGTCGGACTCAATAATGCGGCCAATGAGACGCTGGGAATCGGTGTTCTCCACAGCGTGAGCGAAGACATGAAGGAAATCCGTGTTCTGACGCCGCTGGAGGAGACGAGCGCAGTACAGATCTTGCAAGTGGGAAGTATCCGTTTCAATCGATTGGAAGAAGCATAAGCGCGTTCTTCCTAGCTCCTTGATTGTCCCTCTCTGCCCCAGGGCATCCGACGCGATTGTGGAAAACTCCCCCAGCAGGCGACAAGCGGTCAACGCGCCGCTCGGCGGTTGGGCGTCTAACCCGGTGATACTTCATGCGCTGCTCTGACCTCCCGCCGATCCTTCCCGGCATCCGTATTGCTCCCCCTCGACTCGGTAAAGAAGCTAGTCCGGGGAAGCTTCGGGTGGAAGTCTGCCGGTGGTCCCGAGGATGCCAATAGGTTTTTCGGTGGGGCTCGATCAAGCCGGTTGGAATGCTGCGGCGCATGAGTGTGCCGATGCATTTGCGGCGCCAGTTGCTGCGTCTTTCTTGCTCGCCATGGCATCGTTTGTTAGTTGCGCTGGGGTTACGGTCATTCCGCCGGAGTTAAAGGATCAGGTGGACCGCACGGTAACGTTTGACCGGCTCAGAGAGACGCCGTTGTCATATAAGGAGCGACTGATCGTGCTGGGCGGCGTGGTCCTGTCGGCCAAGCGTTTGAAAGAAGGGACCCGTATCGAAGTGCTTCAGCTACCACTCGATAAGGGTCTTGAGCCGGGCGGACACCTAACCGATTCACGTGGACGATTCATTGCTTTGCACAAGGAGTTCATCGATCCCGCCGCACTTCCTCCGTTGACGCGCATCACGGTGGTGGGTGAAGTCGTCGGCGCCATTACGCTGCCACTTGATGAGGTCGACTATGTCTATCCCGTGCTCGTCAGCAAAGCGATGACGATCTGGCTGACGAAGCCGCCGGCCTTTTGGTTCCGTCCTTATCCGTACTTCGGAGCTTACTGGGGACCACATTGGGGACCGTACTGGGGACCTTACTGGGCTCTCTACCCGGTGCCGTGACGGCGAAAGAGACAAATGAATGAAAATGGAAAGGGTATATCCCTTTCGGGATCGACATGATGCCGGCCGCCGGCTCGCACAACGGCTTAATCCATACAAGGAGGCGAAAGACGCCCTTGTCCTCGCGTTGCCTCGCGGCGGCGTCGTGGTGGGGTACGAGATCAGTCTGGCTCTGCGCCTGCCACTTGATGTGCTGGTGGTCCGCAAGCTGGGCGCGCCGTGGAATCCCGAACTGGCGATGGGAGCGCTGGCGGAAACTGGCAATCGTCATCTGAACCGCGATGTGATCCAGAGCTATAACGTATCGCGGGAAGAGTTGGAAGCGGAGGTACAGCGCCAGCAGCAGGAGATCGACCGGCGGATCGACAAGTATCGACAAGGTCGGCCGCTCCCACCGTTAAACGGACGGACCGTGATCCTGGTGGATGACGGAATTGCGACAGGCGCCACGTTCTATGCGGCGCTGGCGGCGCTGCTGCCGATGGAGCCGGCGAGACGTGTTGCGGCGGTGCCCGTTGCGCCCTCGCGGGTGTTGGGGGACCTCAAGCAGATGGTGGACGAGGTGTTGATCCTCCAGACGCCCGAATGGTTTTTGGGGATCAGCCAATTCTATGAGGCATTTCCTCAGGTAGAGGACGAAGAGGTGATCGCCTGTCTGGAAAAGGCGCGCGCCTCCTTGTCCAGCGCGCTGCAGTGACTCATCCGGCATCACGAGGAGGAATCAGAGCATGTCATCAATTACATCAGGTGTTGGAATAATCCGCTGGTTTGAAGAGATCGGCATCGAAGACATCCCCTTGGTCGGGGGTAAGAACGCGTCGCTCGGAGAGATGTATCGGGAGTTGGCTCCGAAGGGAATTCGGGTGCCCAATGGATTTGCCGTCACCGTTGAAGCCTTTCGAGAGTTTTTGCGTGCTGCACAGCTCGATGTCCAACTACGGGACATCTTCCGGGACTTAGACACCCATGACCTGGAGAACCTGCGGCGCCGAGGCGGGCAAGCGCGACAGGCTATTCTCGAGGCGAGCTTCCCTTCTGAACTCAAATCCGCCATTACGAAGGCTTACGATCAGCTGTGCGCAACCAGTCACGATCAAGTGGATGTCGCGGTCCGTAGCAGCGCGACGGCCGAGGATCTTCCCGACGCCAGCTTTGCGGGTCAACAGGAAACGTACCTGAACGTCCAAGGGCATCACGCTCTTCTGGACGCCTGCAAGCGATGTTATGCGTCGCTCTTCACCGACCGGGCTATTTCCTATCGCGCGGATAAGGGGTTCGATCACTTCAAGATCGGTCTCTCCATCGGAGTCCAGCGCATGGTGCGTTCCGATTTGGCCTCCTCCGGGGTCATGTTCTCGATTGACACTGAAACCGGGTTCCGCGACGCTGTGCTGATCAATGCGTCCTATGGGCTGGGGGAGAACATCGTCCAGGGGGTTGTCATTCCCGATGAGTACTATGTCTTCAAGCCGACGCTAAAGTTGGGGTATCGCCCTATTCTGCAGAAAATCCTCGGCAGCAAGGAATTCAAACTGGTCTACGACATCGGCGGAGGCAAGATGGTGAAGAATGTCCCGGTGCCTCCCGATGACAGAGCCCGTTTTGCCATCAGCGACGACGACATTCTCACATTAGCCCGGTGGGCTTGTGTCATCGAAGACCACTACGGCGCCAAGCGAGGCCGTCCGCAACCTATGGACATGGAGTGGGCCAAGGACGGGCGCACCGGCGAGCTCTTCATTCTCCAGGCGCGCCCTGAAACCGTTCAATCGCGGAAAGATCATGACACGATAGAGGTCTACCGCCTGAAGCAACGCGGTCGAGTGCTGGTGACGGGACGGAGTGTCGGGGAAAAGATCGCGTCCGGCCAGGTCCGCATGATCAAGAGCGCGCAATATCTGCAGCAGTTGAAAGACGGGGAGGTCCTGGTAACCGACAAAACCGATCCGGATTGGGAGCCGATCATGAAGAAGGCCGCCGCTATTGTGACTAACCGAGGCGGGCGCACCTGTCATGCCGCGATTGTCAGTCGAGAATTGGGTCTGCCAGCCGTGGTAGGGACCGAGAAGGGCACCGAGGTGCTCCGGGACGGACAAATCGTCACCGTATCGGTCGCCGAAGGGGATGTCGGAGTTGTCTACGAAGGTCAACTGGCCTACGAGGTGGATCGGATTTCCCTAAAGGGTCTTGAACGGCCGAGGACGAAGGTCATGATGAACGTTGGAAATCCAGAGGAAGCCTTCAGCCTGTCTTTTATCCCGAACGACGGCGTAGGCCTTGCAAGACAGGAGTTCATCATCAGCACCTCCATCAAAATTCATCCGCTGGCATTGCTCAATTATCAACGACTGGATGATGCGGCGTTGAAGGCGGAGATCGATCGGATAGCCGTCGGTTATTCCGATAAGCCGAAATTTTTTGTCGACAAGCTCGCCGAAGGCGTGGCGATGATCGCGGCCGCCTTCTATCCTAAAGACGTCATCGTGCGGCTCAGTGATTTTAAATCGAACGAGTACGCGGACTTGATCGGGGGAAGGCGATATGAGCCCGCGGAGGAGAACCCCATGCTCGGGTTCCGCGGCGCGTCCCGTTACTACAGCCCGCGCTATAAAGCGGGCTTTGCGCTGGAGTGCCAGGCGATGAAAAAGGTGCGGGAAGAGATGGGATTGACCAACGTGAAACTCATGATTCCGTTCTGCCGGACGGTGGAGGAGGGGCGTCTCGTCCTTGAGGAAATGGAGCAACATGGGCTCAAGCGCGGGGAGCAAGGCCTCGAGATCTACGTCATGTGCGAACTCCCCAGCAACGTCGTGCTCGCCGGCGCGTTCGCCGAGGTGTTCGACGGCTTTTCGATCGGCTCCAACGATCTGACTCAGCTTGTGCTGGGCGTGGATCGTGATTCGGAAATCGTGGCGCATCTGTTTGATGAACGGAACCCGGCCGTGAAAGCGATGATTGCATCGGTGATCAGAGTGGCGAAGGCGAAGGGGAAAAAGATCGGGATCTGTGGGCAAGCGCCCAGCGACTATCCCGACTTCGCGGAGTTTTTGGTGGAACA
>DATLZU010000028.1:0-13032 GCA_035573855.1 Nitrospiraceae bacterium | reverse complement strand
CCGGCGGCGGTCTATGCGATTAACCGTCTGAAGCCGGAATCGCTGTGCCTCTTCGTGCCGGAATCGGCGAAATCGTTGGTGGAGACCGCGATCCAGCCGAAGGTCGCGCAGATGCCGCGCCGATGGGACTGGATCGTGACGCCGGATCCCCAGCACTTTCTGGCGTGCTATCAGGCGCTGGCGCACGCGCTCCCCGATCTCCTGCGGACCTGGGAAGTGCATCCCGGCGAGCTGATGACGGACCTGACCGGCGCCACGCCGGCGATGGCCGCCGCCTCGTCGCTGGCGGGGATGCCCTATGCTTCGCGGGTGGTGACGATGCTGCGCCCCATCGCCGGTTCGTCATCCGACGGTGAAAGGGTGACCGTCGAAGGACAGACGTACGTGTGGGTGCAAGGCAATCCGTGGGACGAGGCGGCGGTCTGGTCCCGCCGGGAAGCCTGTGAGTTGTTCAATCGAGGGGAGTTCGGCGCCGCAGCGGCGCTGTTCCGCCAGATCGAGACGCGCGTCAGCGGCGGACAAAAGCCGCTCTATCGGGCGCTGGCCGATCTCGCCGAAGGCTACGGGCTCTGGGAGAAATTTCAGTATCGGCCCGCGTGGGAGAAACTCAAGACATCGCTCAAGGCGCTGGAGATGGCGTCGCTATGGGGCGGGCCTCCGGGCTTGAAGTCGGTCCTGCCGGCGATCAAGGCGAACGCCGGCTTTCTCGAACGGGTGGTGCTCGATCCGCAGGAAGTCAAGGAAGGGGTCGCGCTGGATCTCCTCGCGCACGCGCGCCGGCGCGCCGACGTCGATCATGACGCCGAAGCAGCGATGGCGGTCTTGGTCCGGGCTCTCGAGGCTTTCGCGCAGCGGCAGCTTTTCAAACAGTACAAGATCAAGACCTGGGACGTGCAGCCCGAGCAGTTGCCGCAGGCGCTGCGGGAGACCTGCCGGACCTGTTACCTCGACGACGTGGACGGCAAGTACAAGCTGCCGCTTCAGAGCCAGTTCCGAACGCTGGCCGGACTGGGAGATCAAATAATAGGGCAGACCTTCCTCGCCCAATGGCCGAAAATGAAACCGCTCCTCGACGCAGCCGGCCACGCGGTGCTCGGCCACGGTTTTGAGCCGATCAAAGCCGAGCGGGTGCAGCAGCTCTACGAGATCGCCGTCAAGCTGGCGGACGTGAACGAAGCGGCGCTGCCGAAGTTTCCGGTGTTGAACCTCTAGCGCGATGGGCGCGACAGGTGAGAAAAGCGGGACGGTGTTGGGTCTGACCGTACAAGGAGAGAAAGGCCTAAAGGAAGTGACGTTAAGGACCATTCAGACACATGCGTCTCGCTGGTAGCTGACGTGGACATCCGCATCTACTACGAAGACACGGACTGCGGCGGGGTGGTGTACTACGCCAACTACCTCAGGTATTTCGAGTGGGCGAGGACGGAATATCTCGAAGAGCGCGGCATCTCGGTCGTCGACCTATTGAAGGATGGCACGCAGTTTCTGGTGGTCCACGCGGACGTGGACTATCGGTCTCCTGCCCGCTACGGCGAAGTCCTCAGCGTCGAAACAAAGTTGGCGGACATCGGCCGCAGTTCCCTGACCTTCAGCCACGTGATCTGGGAACGGACCAGCCGGCGCGTCGTCGTGGAAGGCTCGGCGAAACTGGTGGCCGTGGATCTGCAAGGCAAGGTGAAGCGGTTGGATCCGTCGCTGGTGGAAGCGCTGCAAGCGCCGGTCGAGCGAGGCCATTGATGGAAAAACTCGGCACCTGGTTGGCCATTGCGGCGGTCGCGGTCGGTTTCGTCGTCCTGGCCTGGCTGCTGTTTGCGGAGAGACCGAAGGACAAGAAGAAGTGAGCGTCGGGTCACCTGCCGTCCGGCAGTTCGCGGAGCCGTCGTTCCAGAAACCGCCGCTCCGGCTCCTGCCGTGTGAGACCGAGCGCGCGTCGGTACGAAGCTCGAGCCTCTGTGGTTTTCCCCAGCCGCCGGCACAGGTCCGCCCGTGCGGCGTGAACGAGATGGTAGTCCCGCAGATCGCCGCGCGCCAGGATGGCGTCCACCAGCACCAAGCCGGCAGCGGGTCCGTCGCGCATCGCCACCGCCACCGCCCGGTTCAACTCGACCGCGGGCGACAGCTCCGCCCGTAACAACACGTCGTACAGCCCCACGATCTTCGCCCAGTCCGTCTCGGCGGCGCTCGGCGCCTCGGCATGCACCGCCACGATGGCCGCCTGAAGCGTGTACGGGCCGAACCGGCGCGAGGCGAGCGCTCGGCCCGCCAGCGCGAATCCCTCCGCAATCTGATCCCGGTTCCAGAGCGAGCGGTCCTGGTCGGCCAGCAGGATCAGCTCGCCGTCTGACGACGTGCGCGCCGCGCGCCGCGATTCATGGAGCAACATCAACGCCAACAGTCCCAGCGCCTCGGGCTCCGGGAGCAACTCGATCAGCAGCCGCCCCAGACGGATCGCCTCGGTCGAGAGGTCGCGCCGCGTCAGTGAGACGCCCGAGGAGGCGGAGTAGCCCTCGTTGAAGACCAGATAGACCACGCGGAGCACCGCGTCCAACCGGTCCGGCAGATCGGCGTGCGACGGCACGTGATAGGGGATGCGTGCGTCGCGGATCTTCCTCTTGGCCCGCACGATGCGCTGGGCCACCGTGGGCGGGGAGATGAGGAACGCGCGCGCGATTTCTTCCGTGGTGAGGCCGCAGATCTCGCGCAGCGTCAGCGCCACCTGGGCTTCGGGGGACAGGGCCGGATGGCAACAGGTGAAGATGAGCCGCAAGCGGTCATCCTCCACGCTCTGGTCGTCCCACGCTGCGGGATCGGGAGTCTCGGTTTCGAGCCGCTCGGCCAGCTCCGCCAGCGACGCGTCGTACCGGGCGCGGCGACGCATCCCGTCGATGGCTTTGAAGCGACCGGCCGAAATGAGCCACGCTCGGGGATTGGCGGGCACGCCGTCCCGCTCCCATTGCTCGACCGCCGTCGCGAAGGCGTCATGCAAAGCTTCTTCCGCAAGCTCGAAGTCGCCAAGCAGACGAATGAGCGTGGCGAGGACATGCCGCGACTCGGCGCGGTAGACAGCGTCCACTGCTTCGCGAGCCCGCTTGGTCGCGTCCTCGTTGTACTCCATATGACACCGGTTTCGCCGGCGACAAGGGCGGAAGGCGCCCACATCAGGCTGTTGCGCGGGTGCCCGCGGGAATTCAGGCGTCGACCAGGATCTTAAATCCGCCGTAGGCCATGCGCGTGACGTCGAAGGGCATGAAGTCGGGCTCTCCCTTCGCTAGTCGTGCTGTCGGGAAAAAACCCTCGCGCGTTACGGCTGAGGATTCATGGCGACAAAAGGCACGTCTCCTCTTACCCTCCCGCCATGGCCCCGACGATCAGAAAAGGCTCGGCTCCCGTTGCGACGGCGTCGGGGAGCGGAACATCGGGTGACTCGTGGGACAGATCCTGTTCGCAGGCGAAGAACCGCAGGAACGGGCGGCGCTGGTGCGTGACATGATCGCGGATCGTCCCCCGCAACATCGGATAGCGGGTCTCCAGCGCGTCGAGGATCGACCGCTGCGTCACCGGGCCTTCAAGATCCAGCCTCACCTCGCCGTCGATGCGCGCCAGCGTCCGCAGATGGGCCGGCAATACAACCCGAATCATTTCGTATCTCGCCAAAAACCGTCGTACGTATCTCGTCGCTCGTATCTCGCTTGCGAACGACGCTCCACGCGATACGCTTCACGAAGGTTCAGGGCAGTGTCTGCACCTCGACCGACAGCACAGCCGGCAGATCCCGGACGATCGGCGCCCAGCTCTCCCCGGCGTCGGCCGAGGCGTACACCTGCCCGCCGGTGGTGCCGAAGTACACGCCACAGGGATCGAGCGAGTCGACGGCCATCGCGTCGCGCAACACGTTCACGTAGCAATCGCGTTGCGGCAGACCTTTCGTCAGCGCCTCCCACTCATTGCCGCCCGTCCGGCTGCGGTACACGCGCAGCTTGCCGTCGGGCGGAAAATGCTCCGAATCGCTCTTGATCGGGACGACGTAGATGGTCTCCGGCTGGTGCGCGTGTACGGCGATCGGGAATCCGAAATCGCTCGGCAGGTTCCCGCTGATCTCGCGCCACGACTCGCCCGCGTCGTCGCTTCGCAGCACGTCCCAGTGTTTCTGCATGAACAGCACGTTCGGCTGTGACGGGTGCATAGTAATGCGATGCACGCAGTGGCCGACGTCTGCGTCCGGGTCAGGTAGCTCATACTTGGATTGCAAGCCTCGATTGATCGCCCGCCATGTCCTGCCGGCGTCGTCGGTCCGGAACGCGCCGGCCGCCGAGATCGCAATATAGATCCGCTGAGGATTGGTCCGGTCCAGCACGATCGTATGCAGACACATGCCGCCGGCACCGGGCTGCCACAGATTCCCCTTCACCTCGCGAAGGCCGGCCAGCTCCTGCCACGTCCGTCCGCCGTCGATCGAGCGGAACAAGGCGGCGTCTTCCACCCCGGCGTAGACCGTGTCCGCATTGGTCAGCGACGGTTCGAGGTGCCAGACCCGTTTGAATTCCCACGGCCGTTGCGTACCGTCGTACCACTGATGCGTGGTGAGCGGCCTGCCGGTGTCAGCAGACGTATCGTAGAGAAACATGTTGCTCTCGCCCTCCGCCATGCCGTCCGGCCCCATGAGATCTTTGGGTTGGGTTCCGGGGGCATTCCAGGTTTTGCCGCCGTCATCCGACCGTTGAATGACCTGTCCGAACCAACTGCTGGTTTGGGAGGCGTAGAGCCGATTCGGATCGACGGGAGATCCCGCGAGATGGTAGATCTCCCAGCCCGCAAACAGCGGACCGTTGATGTCCCAGTTCTTGCGCTTGCCGTCCGACGTGAGAATGAAGGCGCCTTTCCTGGTCCCAACCAGAACCCGTATCGTGCTCATCGCTCTCTCCTTGACATGATGAACTGTCACGTTCAGTCGCTCTTCTCGACGCAGACTCTCGTTCGGATTTCATCCCGGCGAGCTGTAGCCGTCAGCCGAAAACTCTCCTATCGGCGGTATCGCCGGGTTTGCGGCCGGTTCAATAAACTGCGCCCGCTCTTCGGCGCCGAGGGCGCGCTTGTAAAAGTCGATCGCCTTGTTCGTGTCCAGAACCGTGAGCATGGGAGTCACGGAGTGGTAGCCTGTGGGAATAGGTTTCACCTGCGTGGCCATGACATCCTCCTTGTCTCTCGGGATTGAAGCTACCGGCTATGAACTTTCAACTATCAACTCCGATCTCTCCCGAGATGCGCTTCACGCTTCGCGGTCCGGCAAGCCCTGGACTTCGATCACCGGCCTGACCTCGACGGTGCCCTTGCGCGCTATGGGAATCCGTGCGGCGACGGCAATGGCTTCGTCGAGATCCTTGGCCTCGATGAGGAAATAGCCCCCAGTTGCTCGTGCGTCTCCGCAAACGGGCCTCTGTCACGAGCCGGTTGCCGTCCCGCACGCGGGCGCTGATCGCCATCGAGGTTGGGTGCAGCGGGTTGACGGCCAGATATTGATCCTTCGCGCGAAGTTGATGCGCGAGCTGTATGGACTCCACGTAACACTCCTGCCGCTCGGCCTCGCTCAGCGCTTTTTCGTCGTGGTAGATCAGCAGCATGTATTTCATGTGGAAGGCTCCTCTACTGACTTCTCGGCAGAACAGGCGAGAAGGGCGTGACTCGCGGACTCGTCTGGAAGTCGCGTTCAGCCTGTCCCGCTTTTCTTGCAAGTCCCGCTTTGTCCCACAGGATAGTCGCGGAGGTCGCCAAAATCGACCATGATTTTACCCTCAGCGCAGGTCCCTGACCGGCCGCATCTCCAGGCTGCCGAACCGCGCTGATGGAAACTTCACGCCATGGTCTCTTGCAGCGAACCTCCGATGGGCATGTGAACCGTTGTTCTTGGTGGATAGTCGTTCGAAAATCTTAAAATCGACATGGGGCTTTCCGAAGCGAAGTAGAGAAAGGAGCGGATATGCGGCGGGGTTGGGGATCGGAGGTGGAAACGGGTCTAATCGGTTGAATCACGCTGGGTTACGTCACGCCAGCCGGGTTACCGTTGCTTTGAGAACTCCGCCGTGAGCACGGCTTCGCCGTTCTTATAGGCGATGCGCTCGGCGATCTCCATCGGCAGCTCAGCCAGCCATGCCCGCACCGAGCTGGCGTGCGAGCCGATCATGCCCCAGCGCTCCGGAGCGAACGTGTCCGTGCCCACCATGAACCGGTCGGAAAATTCGAGCAGGAGGGCCTGCCACTCCCTGGCAAGGCGACCATTCGGAGCGATATCGTTACGTGAAGAGAGCTCTGCCCAGAGGTTCTGATAACGACGCAACATCTCCCGCACGCGTGGCGGCTTCTCGTAGCCGGCATGGGCCCAGAGGATCCGCGCCTCCGGGTCCTGGCGGAATAAACGCTCCACCGCATCGGCATCCGAGTGAGCGTGCAGCATCAAGCCGTGCTGCTTGGCGAGCCGGACGACAGCGCGTACCACCGGCAGATCCGCATCCGCGCCGGTCACGTGAAATTCCCCGATTGCGACGTACCTGTACCGCTTCAGCCGTTCTTCAAGATAGCCGGGCAGCGACTCGTCGCGCAGCCAACGGGAGGTCTCCCCGTTCTTCCGGTAAGGTCGCAGCTCCGGCACGATCAGATCGGGCGCCTCTGCATACAGCTTTTGCGTGCCGTCGTCGCTGGAACTGGACACGAGCGCCCGCAGGACACCGGCCTGGCGCAGGAACGCGATCGCCTCCCTCGGCGAGACCACCTCCCAGGCGTCGTGGTTATAGTGGATATGAGCGTCGAACAGCGAAAGCTCGGCCGCCTGGGTGCGCGTCGGTGCGCCGAGCAGCAGGACGAGCGCAACAGCGGAAAGCAAGCGGAATGTTGGCGACATCGCTAATAGAGGACGCGCCGGAAATCGCGTTGGGATCTCGCGGAAGGGACGGCTATCGTGCGGCGGGTCGTGCGAGAACCGCTTGTGCCGCATCACGCACCCCGGCATCGGCCTCCGTTTCCAGTATGCGCGTCATGGCCGCTGCAACCGACGGGACATCGAATTCGCCCAGGGCGAGGATCGCGCGGAGACGGATTCGCCGGTCGGAATGGAGCATCAGTCTCTCGAGGACAGGGATCGCTCGACTCTCTTTGAGACGCCCCAGTTCCTCGATGGCGTTCTCCCAGGCCCGTGAAGCATAGTAGAGATCGAGGTCGGGAAAGGTTTCGGCCGGCGACAACAGCGTGTCGAACGGAGTGGGGACCCGTTGGTGAAGCTGGCGTTCGAACCGGTGAGCCAAGGCTTGAACCAAGGCCCCTGGGAGGTCTAAGTGATCCTCGACGCTTCCGCGAATCAGGTCACCGAGAAAATAAAAATAGGGATTTTCTTGGAGCTTCTCGACCACCTCCACGTAGGGAGCGGTGACCAATTCGGCATAGCTCGGCGACTCGTGAATCCTTGTCGCCAGCAGCCGCCCTCGCCGGGGATCATCGAGAGCCACGAGGCACGTAATCTCCGTGCCAGAAAGCCCCAGAGAGATCGGCTTTCCTCGTTCCTCTCGGTAGTCCACCGTGAGGATCAGATCGCGAGGGGTCTCCGGGTCCTGCGTGACGGCAAACCCAGCGGAAGTCAGTTTTGACTTCAGCGCAGGGGTCAGCGCGAACGAGACCCGCCCGCGCGTCCGCCACGTGCTGGTGTTGACGTCCAAATAAATGACTGGTGGTTTGCGAAGTCCGGCTGTTGGTTCGATCGGGGTGTCCTGCGCAGAGGACGAAAGCGCAGCGGTCAAGCCGACAAGAAGAACAGAACTGAAAAAAAGAAGTCTCATGGTATCGGCTCCGGAAGGCGAGCAAACGCGGCGATGCTACGGGAAGCGCGAAAAGGAGTCAAGCCGGATCGCACTGTCGCTTGAGCCTCTTTGGCCCAACGCATTACCGTCCAGCCAGACAAGCCGGTGAGCTGGGCCTCTTGGGCTCCCAGCACTCCGGCTTCCAGAAGGTGAACGGCGCCGAAAATTGGCCGTGCTTCTGGGGATCGGTGCTTCGCACGTCCGCGCCCGCATGAAACTCCTTGATATGAATGCGCCGGCGCAACTCCTCTGGCGTATCGTGGAGGGCGACCATGAGGTTGGTGAACCGCCCCGCGGTGCGGTCGTGCGGTGTCGCGGGATTGGCCAGGAACTCATCGACCCACACGAGCAGAGAGCCGCGCGGTGGAAGGTCCACATAACGGACCGGCTCCCAGCGGTCGCGAGCCTCCGCCCGTGCATGCAGAGTCAGATGGTAGAACTGCGCGCGAGGGTTCTTGGCCAGATAGGGGAAGACGCTGTCCTCATACTCTTTAACCGATGCGGCCGCAGCCATGTAGACGATCCGATTGAAGGGCATCGTCCCAGACGGAGATGTCCCGAAGTCGTGGATCAAACGATTGAGCACGATCGTGCCCATGCTGTGGCCCACCAACGTGATGTCCCAAGCGTCGGCGCCGCCGTTCCGCTCGAGTTCCTCCTGAAGCCGGCGCATGAAGACTGAGAACCCGCCGTCCGCCTGGACATGCTGATAGCCTTTCTCCGTGTGCGCCCGCTTAGCGACGTCGGACGCGGTGGAGAAGTCGCCGTCGGTGTGGTACAGCAGGTCCGTGCGCCGCAACATGATCTCCCAGGTGCTTTTGCCGAAGGCGTCGATGAACGGCGCGGTCAGCAGTTTGGTCGGGAGGGTGACGAACCAGGAGAATCCCGAGGCAATCATCTCGGCGATATTCCGCTTGTCGTCTCCCTCCGCCAAGTCGAAGATCCCTTCCCGTTTGACGTCGTCGGCGATGCGCCTGGCGTCCGTTTCGTCCGGCGGGGTGAAGAACGGAATGCTCCGGATGTCGTTCCAGAATTGGAACGACCAGACGACGGGCGCGCGGGCCACGCTCCGCGCCACGTCGGCGAGCAGGTAGAAGGGCGCGAACGGCACGCCCGCCACCCCAAGGTCCTGACCTTTCCTGATGTAGAGCAGGTGATCGAAATAGCTGGAGAAGAGCGAGGACTGCCAGTTGAGGAAGACCGGGAAATAGCCCGCCGCTTGGATGGTCCGGTGGAGAGCAGCGGCCCGTTGGATCGTCCCCACTTGGGTGTTCAAGCCACCGTGGACGAAGATCAAGAGCCGTTTCTTGCCGTCGATCATGGGCGCGTCACGCCGCATCGCCTCGAACAGCTTCGATAGGTAGGCGTCGTACCGGTCCCGTGTCATCTCGGGATAGGCCGTGAACCAGAAGTGCGAGCCGTCGCACGGCGCCGGCTCCTCGGCGCAGCCGACGTTCCCGGTTGGGTCCACAGGGTTCCCGCGGCCGTTGATCATCACGATGTGCTCGGGCGGCACTTGCAGGATCGACGAGCAGCCGGCGAGCACCGCCAGCCCCAGGACGATGAGCCAGCCGGCCCCCAACGTGAGGCGTAGCCCGTTCGCGCGTTGGCTTCTTCCCAAAGGGTTTCGCTGTGCGGTTATCGAGTCTCTTTTTCGGGCAATCGTCATGTTTATAACCGCGGGCGCATCATCTATGGCGCTTCGTTGCGTTGCGCCCGTTGCCTGGGCTCATTACTAGTAGCGATAGAAGATTGAGCGGCCCCGAGCGACGGCTCTTCGGCAGTCACGGGGCGAGACGGGCGAGTGGAGTCCCGAAGTCAATAAACGGGACAGCCTGCTTTGTTTTGTTGTCGAAATGTTGGCCTTGATCAATCTTGGAGCACTGTGAGTGCTCTTATATCCGAACTACAATATCCCTATCTTTCTTCCTTTTTGGCGTTTTTTTCGGCCGATGCTCTACTGCCTCATCTGGCCCACCCGCGCGCCGGCCTGCTGAAAATGATTCGGCAGCAGCATGATGCAATTCGGGTTGAACCCCTGTGTCTTCAACGTGTCGATGCTCCCAAGCACCTGCCCGCCCCTGGCCAAGTCGATCACCGTGACGGAGCCATCGCTCATGCCCTCAAGATTCAGCAAACTGTTTTGCACGAACAGATAGCGCTCGTCGGGAGACAGCACGCTATGATGCGCACCAGCCGCGGCAGGAATGGCTTGCAGAAATTTCGGCTGTCGCGGATCGGTATTGTCATACACATTCACGAACCCCGGCTTGGCCGTTGTGACGTACAACCGGTCCCCCTTGGCGTTGTACAGCATTTCCAGCGGCACACCTTGTTGCCGCGGGCCGAAGTCGTCCACCTGATGGAATGCGAAGGTCTTCGCCTGAGGATCCCAGACACCGGCCCACAGCGTCCCTTCCAGCATAGTGGTGATATGGACCACCGGCGGATCGGACTTGGGCGAGAACATGATTTCCACCGGTGCGGATTTCGCAGGAGAGAGTTTCACCGCAAGCTTGTGCGTGGACAGCACCTTCCCCGTGCTTGCTTCCAACACCGTCACGGTCTCACCCGCTTCCGACATGTTATCCGGCTTCACCGTACTCGTGACGAGCACCCGGTCGATGCCGTTATGGATCGCGATCCCGTGCGGGTAGAGGATGAAGGCCTCAGCGGGCGGGGCGGCGCTTATGACTTTCAACGGCAGATCCTTCACGGCGTCGCCCATAATCACGTTGCTCGATCCCATACAGGTCAGGTACCACGTGCGGTTGTCCTCGGAGACCACCAAGTCTTCCAGCACCTGGCACTCAGGCACGTTGATAGCGCGGAGACGGTAAGGGAAGCGGGTGAGGTCGACGACATGGAGCACCGGTTTGCCGAGCGCCGTGATGTACGCCTTGGTCCGATCACGGTTGAAGAAGATATGGTGGGCCACTAGGTCGGGCGGCAGAGGCACCTCCATTAAAATTTTCCCAAAGTCCGCCGACTGAGGATCGATGTCCATGATCGCGATGCCTTCACGCCGGACCGGCTGATTCGGCTTGCTCTCATAGTTCAAGAGAGCGAGGATCTCTGCCGCAGCGAGCGAGGCAGAAGACAAGAGGAGCACCAGACACATGGCGAAAAGACGATAGGTACGCATTGGTCCCTCCTCGAGATGAGAGGACAAGTGGCGAGCCCTTTCTTTGTGTTTCATCGTGCATCTGATGCGATTGAGCATTCGGCCGAAATAGACCAGAACGCCAACCGGTCATACGGGGTCGCAGATGAGGAACTATCATACTCTACATCGACAAAGAAAACGAACGAAGAGAAGGGAACGAAGAAAAGGGGTCGGGAATCTTTTAGCGCACAGGAATCTTTTATCGCAGATACTCACGCCCTCTCCACATGCCTGGACGAAACCTTTCTCTCCAAAATTCATGTCACAGTCACCTTGCCTCGGTCGCTGAATGCGTCATTCTACTAACCGTAGCAGGCCTGACCGATAAAAGAATCCCGACCTCTTTGTTACTGGACGCCTGGCTCAACGGTACCTCACCACTCGCGATCCTCACCAGAGCTTCGCCGTCAACCAGGTCATCACCCGGCTTCCAATCACCTCGCCCAGCGGATGTTCCCGATGTTTGTCGTTCAAGGCGTTAAAGGCCGAGACAGCCAACTCGACTTTCTCCCGCCAAAAGCGGTAGGCGACGCGGAGATTCAGGAGATTGTAGCTGCCGACCCGTCCATCCGGGACCACGGCGCCGAACGGGGCCAAGGTCGCAAAGGTGGGGTCGATCGGATAGACGGCGGCTCCGTAATGGTGCAACAGCGCTTCGGCGCTGATCCCGTTGCCCCATTCGGCGCGCAGTCCCGCGTTAACTTTGAACCGTGGGGCCCCGCGCTGCGCGCGAGTCGTGAAGGTCTGCCCGACCTCTTGGTAGGCGTAGTTCGCAAAACCGGTGAGCCATGACGTCGCCAGAAACTCGACACCCGCTTCCCCGCCGTAGATGTCGGCCTCGCCTTCGTTCACATTCACGGCGGTCGTGGCCGTCGGGGTGCGCACCGCGATCAGGTCGGAGATGTGATTGAGAAACAGATCCGCCCGCAGCCTAAGCCGGTGTCGCAGGAACCAGCCTTGATAGCCGACTTCGTAGGACACGATTTGCTCGGGATTGAGATTCGAGGTAGGCATGCCGGTCGTCACGACTGGCCCGGGGAGAACCGCGCGGGTATCGAGGTGCGTCTCCAGCAAGGTCGGAGGCCGGTACGCGACCGAGAGGGTGGCGCGGAACGTTTGATCGCGGATGGGGGTGTACAGCAGGGAGACACGCGGGCTCACTGTCGGGTTGATCTCCGTATGGAGATCGTAGCGGACCCCAGTCACCAGTCGTACAGGCCGAGTGACCTGCCATTCGCCTTGAAGGTACGCCCCCAACCGGTCTTCCCGGCCGTACCGGTCGATGATGGTGCTCGACAAGGAATTATGCCGGTAATTCACGCCGTAGGTGACGCGGTGCCCCTCGCCCACCTCGACCGCGTGCTGGGCTTCGATATTGTAGGAATTGTTGACGAAGGCGCCGATGGGCCGGCCGTTGCGATCTGTCAGCACAAACAATCCGGCGAGCCCCGGGTGGGTCCTGAAGTCCGCCGCCGTGTCGAACTCCCGCCACCACGCGCGGACGAAACCATTCCGCCGTTCGTAGCCGATGGTCGCGTAGCCGTCAGTGAACGTGCCGTTCAGCCCGACTCGGTCGGTGATCGGTCCGTCGAATCGGTTGGCGTCGACCAGTCCTCCTGAGACGACCAGCCGCGAGGCCTCATCCAGCGCATACTCGGTATGGACGTTGAACTTATACGCTCGAAAGGCGAGCGCGCGGCGGTCGTCCCATTGCTGGGTCTGATCTTCGCCGATTGAGAGGCGATAGCCGAGCTTGCCCTGGGTGTCGGCATGGATCGCGGCACTGGTCAGCGTGCCGAACTCGCCGCCGCCGACCTGCAGGGTCGTGCCTTTGATCTCGTCGGGCGATTTCGTGATGATGTTGATGACGCCGTCGAAGGCATTGAACCCGTACAACGCCTCGATCGGTCCCTTCACCACCTCGATGCGCTTGATCTCCGGCAGCGTCACCGGGATGGTCTTCCAGAACACCGAACCCTGCACATCGACGTAGATCGAACGCCCATCGACCAGCACCAACAGCTT
>DATLZU010000027.1:0-9795 GCA_035573855.1 Nitrospiraceae bacterium | reverse complement strand
AACCCGCCGGTCGCGGATCTCACGTCGCCCCAAGTCCTTAAGAAACCAAACTCCCAGCTCTTGCGCAGCATCCACGAAGGCCGCGCCAACACGGCCATGGGGGCGTGGAAATGGGTTCTGTCCGAAGAGGAGACCCGCGATGTGTTGGAGTATGTGCTGACATTTCCCCGCTGATCTTCCCTCCTTTCCCCTTCCTTCGGAGGGGGAAAGAAGGCGGGGGTGATGCGAGCCATGAAGTCTTCAGTGAAAACGGGTTTTAGCTTTGGATTGACCTCGGGCGTCATCACGACGTTGGGGCTGATGGTCGGCCTCCATTCCGGTACCCAGTCGAAGTCTGTGGTCATCGGGGGCATTCTCACCATCGCCGTCGCGGATGCCCTGTCGGACGCCCTGGGCATCCATATTTCCGAGGAGTCGAAAAACAGCGGTACGCCCTTGGAGATCTGGGAGTCGACGATCGCCACGTTTGCGGCAAAATTCGTGATCGCGATGACCTTTGCTGTCCCGGTCTTCCTGCTACCTCTTCAACTGGCAGTCGGCATCAGCGTCGCCTGGGGGTTGTTCCTCTTGACCCTGCTCAGTGTTGCGCTGGCCCGAGCGCAACGCATCGCGCCGTGGAAGGTCATTGGGGAGCATCTGCTCATCGGCCTGTGCGTCGTGGCGATCACCCATTACCTGGGAGGTTGGATTCGGGAGACGTTGGGATGACTTGCGCCTATGGCTGAAATGACGTAGTGAGAGGAGCCAAGAAGAACGAGTGGCACCGCGTGACATGAGTACCGAACCGATCGAGACCCCGCTTGTGGCCTACTTCTCTATGGAAATCGGCTTGGACCCGGCGATTCCGACCTATGCGGGAGGACTCGGTGTGCTGGCGGGCGACACGATTCGCTCGGCCGCCGATCTGGAAGTGCCCATGGTTGCCGTGACCTTGCTGCACCGGTACGGCTACTTCTACCAGCGGCTGGATCACGCCGGCCGGCAGGCCGAGGAGCCGGTGCTGTGGCCGATCGATGATTTTTTGGAGCCGGTGGATGGACGCGTGACGGTGGACATCGAAAACCGGACCGTAGCAGTCCGCGCCTGGCGGTATTTGGTGAAAGGTGTGTCGGGTTTTACCGTACCGGTGTACTTCTTGGACACGGACGTGGATGGGAATCAGCCGGGAGACCGCCGGCTGACGGATGTATTATACGGAGGCGACGCGTCCTATCGGCTCTGCCAGGAAGTGGTGCTGGGGTACGGCGGGCTGAAGATCCTCCGCGCATTGGGCTATCGCGAGGTGCCGTGCTATCACCTGAACGAAGGACATGCCGCGCTGTTGGTTCTGGCCCTGCTGGAAGAGAAATTGGCCGCGCGAGGAAGGACCGGGCCGGTCTCCGCCGACATGCTGGAGGCCGTGCGCGCGCAATGCGTCTTCACCACCCACACGCCTGTCCCGGCCGGCCACGACCAGTTTTCGGCCGACCTCGCCCGCCGCATACTCGGCGAGCGTCGATGTGGATGGTTGCAGGCCTGCGGGACCGGACCGGCGCTGAACATGACCGAGTTGGCGTTGCGTGGGTCCCGGTACATCAACGGTGTCGCCATGAAGCACGGCGAGGTATCCCAATCTCTGTTTCCCGGCTATCCGATTCACTCGATCACCAACGGGGTTCATGCTGTGACCTGGGCCGCCCCGGCATTCCAGGCGCTGTACGATCGCCGCCTGCCGGACTGGCGGCGCGATCCATTGTCGCTGCGGTACGCCGTGGGCATTCCCGGTGCGGAGATCTGGGCGGCGCATACGGAGGCCAAGCGGGCGCTGGTGAAATTAGTCAATCGCGAGACGAATGCGGGATTCGATCGCGACGTGCTGACCATCGGATTTGCGAGGCGCGCCGCCCTGTACAAACGTGGGACACTGATCTTCCACGACCTCGATCGTCTCAAGGCCATCGCCCGGCAGGTGGGGCCGTTCCAGCTTGTCTTCGCCGGCAAGGCCCATCCGCGGGACCAGGACGGCAAGGACATGATCCAGCGGATCTACGAGGCGCGGAAAGCACTCGAAGGCGCCGTCGCAATCGCCTACCTCAACAATTATGACATGGCGTTAGCGAAGCTCGTCTGTGCCGGCGCTGATGTGTGGCTCAATACCCCCTTGCCGCCTCTGGAAGCCTCCGGAACCAGCGGGATGAAGGCGGCGATCAACGGCGTGCCCAGCCTCAGCGTCCTGGACGGTTGGTGGATTGAAGGCCATGTCGAAGGGGTGACCGGCTGGTCGATCGGGGAGCGCATCGACTCCTGTCTGGAACCGGCCTCCGGGATGGATGCCTGCCACGCAGCGGCGCTCTATGACAAGCTCGCGAACCACATCCTGCCCTGTTTTTATAAGGACCGCGAGCGCTTCATTGGGATCATGCGGCACTGTATCGCCTTGAACGGCGCCTTCTTCAACACGCATCGCATGATGGCCCAGTATCTGCACAACGCCTACCGACTGGTGGGGCGCTACGTCCGGGGGATGTGATGGGTTTTCTCGTTACTCGGGCCTCACGGTTACGCGATCTTTGATCATTTCGTACTCGGCCTCCGAGAGGATCCGCTTCTCTACGAGCTCGTTTCCTGTCCGATAGGGCCGTCCTGCGATGATCGACCTGGCGGTTGGCTCATCGATTCCGGGCAGCGTGACAAGTTGATCGAGGGAGGCAGTGTTGAGGTCGATCACCTGGCCGACGACGGGACGGTCCCGTGGAGGCCGGTCCAGGCGCTCGACTGCAATATCGGGCGGTCGTTGCACCTGCGGCGGAAACGTCGATCTGCTCACGGCGAAGGCCGTTTGGTCGAAACGCGGGAACAGGAAGGACAGCCCCGTTGCGAGGGTCATGATGCCCCAGGTCAGGATGAGCGGCCTGATTGCGGCTAAACCGGTTCGGTGAGTCATGGGGTCTGTCTCTTTGTGAAAAGTGAACGTTCGTTTGCGTCGCTCTATGTTATGTATTAGACGATCGCTGTGTCGGATTGTTTCTGCAAAGCCCGCTCTCTGTGTCGATGACGCGGCGTTCAAACTGTGTTAGGCTACGCCCACGCCAACGGCCTGGAACGGAGCCTCCTCGGTTTCGCCCTCTCCAGGCCACGATTTTTTTGTCTGAGCCCGAACGGGGAAGAACCCGGCGATGCCGTCACATCGGGCGCGGCTGGAGCGTGTGTCCTCGTCGGCAGCGAAAGGAGTGCCCCCCATGCACGTATCAATCGGAAAAGTCGTGACGGTCGAATATACCCTGCGGATCGATGAGGAAGACATCGTCGACACGAATGTCGGCGTGGAGCCCTTGATCTATCAGCATGGGGCGCAGGAAATTCTGCCCGGTTTGGAGAAGGGGTTGGAGGGCATGGCGATCGGCGAGAGCAAGCGGATCATAGTGAGTCCGGCCGAGGGCTACGGCGACGTGCATCCCGAAGGGTTCTTTGAGATCGCCAAGGATC
Source organism: Nitrospiraceae bacterium (assembly GCA_035573855.1). Classification (GTDB taxonomy): domain Bacteria; phylum Nitrospirota; class Nitrospiria; order Nitrospirales; family Nitrospiraceae; genus DATLZU01. The sequence continues at coordinate 6,330 of DATLZU010000027.1, read as the reverse complement.
GGATTGCGCCGGACGCCTTGCGCGTCGGGGCCAAGCTTCAGGGCGAGGCGCCAGACGGGACGCCGGTGTATCCGCGGGTGGCGGAGATCCGGGAAGAGACCGTCGTCCTGGACTTGAACCACCCATTGGCCGGCAAGACGCTGTACTTCGATGTGAAGGTGTTGGATATCCAGGAAGGCGACGATGAAGGCATCGGATCTGCTCGTGCGCTGTCTGGAACATGAAGGGGTGGATTTTGTCTTCGGGGTGCCGGGCGAAGAAAACCTCGACGTGATGGACTCGTTCTTGGGTTCGCCCATCCGCTTCATCGTCACACGCCATGAACAGGGTGCGGCGTTCATGGCCGACGTGCACGGACGGCTGACGGGCCGGGCCGGAGTTTGTCTCTCCACGCTGGGGCCGGGCGCGACCAATCTCCTGACCGGCGTGGCCGATGCCTATCTCGACGGCGCCCCCTTGGTGGCGATCACGGGGCAGGCCTCGCTCGACCGCATGCACAAGGAATCGCACCAGTTCATCGACGTCCTGTCCATGTTCCGGCCGGTGACTAAATGGAACGCCGAGCTGTTCACCCCCCAGATCATTCCGGAAACGGTGCGCAAAGCCTTCAAGGTCGCGCAAACGGAAAAACCGGGGGCCACGCATCTGGAGTTGCCTGAGGATGTCGCCGCTCAGCAGGTCGCCGATTCGTCCTACCACAGCCCGTTGCGCGTCCAATTTCCGTTCTTGCCCGAACCGCTCACCGCGCAGGTGAATCGGGCGGTCGAGGTGATCGCCAAAGCCCGCCGGCCGATCATCCTCGCGGGCAACGGAGTGGTGCGCGGCCGCGCGCATGAGGCACTCCGCCGGTTGGCCCGCCAGTGTCAGATTCCCGTCGCTCACACGTTCATGGGTAAGGGGGTCATGCCGGACAGCGACCCTCTGTCTTTGTACACGATCGGCCTGCAACTGCGGGATTATTCAGCCGTGGTCTTTGCCGAGAGCGACGTCGTGATCACGGTCGGCTACGACCTGGTCGAATACGCCCCCTGCTTCTGGAATCCGAACCGGGACAAACACATCGTCCATGTGAACGTGACGCCCGCCGAGGTGGATGCGCATTACATCGTCGATGTCGGGGTGCTGGGTGATCTTTCGCTGTCGCTCGATCAGATCGCGGACCATCTCACGTCCTTTGAGCCGCGGTGGGCGAAAGGCGGGCGGGAACGGATTCAGGCGGCCTTCGAAGCGGAATGGGCGGCTCCGCTTTCATGGCCGATGCGGCCACAGCACATCGTGCGCGAACTGCGAGCGGTGCTCGGATCGGACGCCCTGGTGATCTGCGATGTCGGCGCCCACAAGCTCTGGATGGCGAGGATGTTCCCCTGCGACGTCCCCAACACCTGCATCATTTCCAACGGATTCGCCTCCATGGGCATCGCGTTGCCGGGCGCCGTCGCGGCCAAGCTGCTGTTCCCGCAGCGCCAGGTGGTGGCCGTTGCTGGCGACGCCGGGTTCCTGATGAACTCGCAGGAATTGGAGACAGCCGTGCGGCTCCGCCTGCCGCTCGTCGTGCTGATCTGGCGGGACGACGGCTACGGTGTCATTCGTTTCAAACAGCAACTGAAGTTCGGGCGCACGGCCGGCGTGGAATTCGGCAACCCGGACTTCGTCGCGTACGCCGAGAGCTTCGGCGCGGCCGGCTATCGGGTCGAAGGGCCGACGGAGTTGGGCGCCGTCCTCAAGGAAGCCCTCGCGTGCGGCAAACCGGCGGTGATCGATTGTCCGGTGGATTACTCGGAAAATCTCAGACTGGCGGAGCGGCTGAAACGGGAATGCGGAGTTCGGAATACTGAATGACGAGTTCTCTGCAGGGGAAGACGCGCAATTCATCATTCAGCATTCCTCATTCATCGGTTCACCAGGAGGGTGGAGGGTGATGATGGAAGTGAGGAGCAAGGTGTACACCTACCGCACGACGGTCAAATGGACCGAGCAGAAGATGGGCGTGATGGCGTCACCGGGCAAGCCGGAGGTTCCGATCGCCACGCCGCCGGAGTTTAAGGGACACGAAGGGATCTGGTCGCCCGAAGAGTTGTTCGTCGCGTCAATCAATAGCTGCGTGATGAGCACCTTCCTCGCCTTCGCCGAGCGGGCCGGCCTGGCCTTCACGGCCTATGAGAGCGACGCCGAAGGGCGCGTCGAATTGGTGGACGGCAAGCTTCAGGTGACCACGGTGGTCGTGAAACCCAGGGTGACGCTCGCGCCGGGCGCCGATCCCACCAAGGCTCGTGAGATTCTCGCCAAGGCCGAAGCCAACTGCCTGATCTCCCATTCGGTCAAGACGAAGGTCACGATGGAGGCGACGGTCGTGTGACGTCCTCAAATTCTACTTTTTTCTCCGCTCAAGAGGTCATAGCCACTAGCTCAAACCAATCTCCCTCTTTGCCGTTCGCTATCCGCTATCAGCTACCGGCTACTCGTTCCTAGGCTGCGCGCTTTCCAGTGGTTGGCGACGGTTCACGCTGCGCCCCGGACTCTTCGTTTCCCCCTGCCGTCTTAGAAGCAGCAAGCATGACCTGTAAGCCGACGAAAAAGGTCGCAAGCGAAGCCACGAGACCGATAACCACTCCCCAATATCCCCATGTGTCCCAGGCGGCCATAGATCTGACTCCCAGAGGGGGCCGTACCTCTTCTCCTTACCAAGGGAAGGGGAAAAAGGAGCCCGCCGCAACACGAACCAGACAATCCGGCTTCTGACTCACACGAATACTCCCCAAGCCGGCTTCGCTAATACTGGAACCAAAAAAGACAAAACGGCTATCACCCACTTGGTGGATTTTTGCTCCATCTTCCGGGTGAGATGGCCGTCCGAGCACCCCGTTGATGCCGCCGAGAGCTTCAGGCCACCCTCTGCTTAGGTCTCTTTCTCACCAGACTTCCGAAGGTGATCGGTGGAGCTCCGCTACCCTGGGGAAAACCAGCGCGGCAAAGTCGGCATAGCGCATCCGAACCGCTTCGCAATGGTTGCCGGCTTGAAAGAAGATGTGCTCGTCTTCGGTCAGCGACCGATCCACATAGACATCCAATCCATACAGATTCCCGAACGGCGGCATGGCGCCCAGCTCGCAATCGGGGAAGAGGTCCTTGAGTTCGTCTTCGGTTGCCAACCGCACCTGGTGGGTCAGAAACAGGTCGCGGAGCCGATGAAGATCCAGATTCCAACTCGCGGGCAAGACGGTCATGACGAAGCGTCCATTGACTTTCACGATCACGACCTTGGCCATCTCCTTCTCGGGGGCATGGAGCGAGTGGGCGATGGCGAGGGCCCGGAAGGCCTCCGGGTGCGGCAGGACGTCATAGTGGACGTGTTCGCGATCAAGAAATTCTTTGAGCTTGCCGGTAATGGCCATGGCGCACCTCCTGCCTCTTGGTCTATCTCGTCTATCTAGATTTATTGAGCCTGTCTTGTCCGAAGTTTGGGCGATCGGTCAGCCGGTCGACCCGACAAACCAAGATTGCCGCCACCAGCCTATTCCCTTTCCTGCTCTTGTTCAATGCCCGGAAAGGCCGCGGCTGTCGCGCCTTTTGGCCGTTGACTGGAAACCGCGACCCGTTGACCGTCGACTGTCGACCGTCAGGCGGAAAGCGGGAAACGGAGAACGCGGCGCTTGTCTCGACCAGCGGAGCCTGCTATCCTTCCGCCGCCTTCTTGTGCTCCGTTCTCAGGGTTTGCTGTAGCCGAGAACCAGCATGCGGACCCCGCGCACGCTTCATCCGCGCAATCGCGTTCTGCTCCGCGCCGATCTCTGTCGAGATCCGATTCCCGCGATGTACCCTCCGCGCTTAGCGTTCGCCGTCGCTTGCACAGGCTTCTCGCCGCGCAATCTTCTTGGCAGGTTCCGCCAATGTCCTCTAATGTCCTCTAAGGAACCCGTCCCTTGAAAAGGGGGATAGGGGTGGAGGCAAAGTAGACAGCTCTTCGTTCCTCGCTGTTGGCTGTTTTGCAGTGGAAGACCCGAACGGTGAATCGCGCCGCATCGAGATCCGCAGCGAGAAATCGGTGGTCGGAACTGTCCCTTCCTTTCCTTCTGTTATCATCCCTTGCGATCGGGGTGGGCATCGCGCTGTTTTCCTTGTTCTACCTGAGAACCGCGCTCGTCCGTGAACGAGGCGAGGATCTGGCCAGGACGGCGGTCGCAGTGGCGGACACGCTCGATCGTATTTTGTTCGAGCGCGTTGGCGACATTCAGGCCTTCGCGCGCGACAGCGTGCTCCGGAATGGTACGCCGGACTCGATGGCCGAAAGGCTGCGGCAGTACCGATCGCTCTACGGATATTACTCGTGGATCGCCGTCACGAATAGGGAAGGTCAGGTCATTGCGGATACCGGAGCGGTGACAGCGACCACCGGCGACGTGGTCGGAAGCGGGCTCGATGATCGCGGACAGGATGTGAGCCGGCAAGATTGGTTTCAGGAGGTTCGCCGGACCAGGGCGGTGCACGTGGCTGAAGTGAAGCCCTCGCCGGAGTCGGGAGGTGCGATGGCAGTGGGATTTTCCGCTCCGCTCCTGGGAGCGGCTGGCGAATTTGTCGGCGCGGTCACCAGCCGTATGCCGCTGGAAAACGTGCGGCCCGTGCTGGAGCAAGAGGGCCGGTTACGGCACGGCGAGGGGCGAACGTACGACTGGCTGTTGTTGGATCGAAGCGGCCTGGTCATCAGCGCCGGGGATCGGGAAAGACCGTTGCCCGTCAAGGCGGAGGCGATGGATTCCGTGCGGGCGGCCGACGCGAACCCGCGCAAGTCCGGCTTCGTCGAGGAAAGGCATCTGCGACGGCAGGTTCCGGTGTTGACCGGGTACGCGAAGACCCGCGGCCATGCCGGTTTCCCCGGCTTGAACTGGACCGTCCTCATTCGCCTCGACCGCGACCAGGCCTACGCTCCCATCGATCGTCTCGTGTGGCTGGTGGGCGGAGTCGGCCTCCTCGTCATCGCGCCGCTGACGGGCTATGCGGCGTGGGCCTCCTGGCGGCTGGTGCGGGAGAGCCGGGCTCTGCGACGGACGCGGCGGGAGTTGGAGGCGTCCGTCGTCGAGTTGGAACGGTCGAATCAGGAACTCCAGCAATTCGCCTATGTCGCCTCGCACGACCTGCAGGAACCGCTCCGCATGGTGGCCAGCTACACGCAACTCCTGGCGAGGCGTTACAGGGGTAAGCTGGACGCCGACGCCGACGAGTTCATCGGCTACGCGGTGGACGGCGCCGTTCGCATGCAACAGCTGATCAACGATCTGCTGGCCTACTCTCGGGTCACCTCACACGGGCACGCCTTCGAGCCGACGGATTGCCAGGCGCTGGTGCGGGACGTGCTCCTGAACTTGCGTGTCGCGATCGAGGAGAGCGGGGCTGTCGTGACGTACGACCGCCTTCCCACCGTGATGGCCGACGGCGCGCAACTGGGCCGGGTTTTCCAGAATCTCGTCGGCAATGCCATCAAGTTCAGGGGCCGTGAGCCGCCGCGGGTGCACATTGCGGTTGAACGGAGGGACGCCGAATGGCGGTTTGCGGTCCGCGACAACGGGATCGGGATCGACCCGCAGTACGCTAATCGGATTTTCGTCCTCTTTCAGCGCCTGCACAGCCGGGAAGAGTATCCCGGCACCGGCATCGGTCTGGCGATCTGTAAAAAGGTCGTCGAGCGGCACGGCGGGCGCATCTGGGTGGAGTCAGAGGCCGGCAAGGGGGCGACGTTTTACTTCACGCTCCCTGTTTAGAACATGCCGTCCATCGTCAATGGTCATGCGTCAATAGAGACTGAAGGTCATGGGGCACTGGAAGCGTTTCTCCGGCGCCATCCTATTCGATAAGACGATAAGGAGGCGCCGGTTCAACCGAAGGTTGGTATGGAGGCCCAATGGTTATTCCTGAACTGGTACGGCCGGTCGAGATTCTTTTGGTCGAAGATAACCCCGGCGATGTCCGGCTGACTATGGAAGCGCTCAAAGAGTCCAAGGTCATCAATCGATTGACCGTCGTCAAGGACGGGGTGGAAGCCTTGGCGTTTCTCCGCCGGCAGGGTCCATACGCACAGGCGCCTCGCCCGCATCTCGTGTTACTCGATCTGAATCTGCCCAAGAAGGATGGACGGGAAGTGCTGGCCGAGATCAAAGCAGATGAAGACTTGAAGCGCATTCCCGTGGTCATTTTGACGACCTCACAGGATGAACAAGACGTGTTCAAGAGCTATCACCTTCACGCCAACTGTTACATCACCAAGCCGGTAGATTTGGAGCAGTTCATCACGGTGGTGAAGTCGATCGAGGATTTCTGGCTAGGGATCGTGGTGCTGCC
>DATLZU010000026.1:0-68442 GCA_035573855.1 Nitrospiraceae bacterium | reverse complement strand
TCGGTCCGGCGGATGAAGATGTTCAACGTTCGAGGCTGGATCTCGATTCCCGACCCTCGGACTTCGACCCTCGAACGGCTCTTGAACACGAGGCGGCTGCGCATGCCGAGGCAGTGAAGGACCCGGAGCTGCGGGCGCAATTGGCCGCCGTCATGGCCCAGGCGCTGTCTCTCCCCGAGAAACCTCGCTCCCCGCGGCAATCCGCCCCTTGATCAGCTCCCGCATGCACGCCGACTCGCCGAAGGGTGTCCTTCTCGCCGCAGCCCGGACTGCGGCGCCCACGCTGCTGCCGGATCGCATCGGCGAGAAGTAGGGGATACCACTCCAAAAAAGGATGCGCAAAGTAAGGCGGGAACTAGCAGGTGATCGCCGACGGCGCTCTGCTATCCGCCGCTCCCGTCGTCCGAAGCCGTGTCCTCGCGCTCGCCGCTCTCCGCCAGTCTGGCCACCGCGACCACCCGGTCGTCGTCGCCTTCGAGCTCGATGATCCGGACACCCTGGGTATTGCGACCGCTCTCCCGGATATCGTCCACGCGGCAGCGTAAAATCTTGCCTTTGGCCGCCATCAACATGATCTCATCGCCGTCCCGCACTTGCAGAAACCCGACCGCGAGCCCGTTGCGCTCCGTGGTCTTGACGCTGATGATGCCCTTGCCGCCGCGGCCCGTGACCCGATACTCGGTGACCGGCGTCCGTTTTCCATAGCCGCCTTCGGTGACCGTCAAGATTTGGGTCGTCGAGTCGGGGGTGATCGTCTCCATACCGATCACCTCATCGCCGTCCTCGAGCGTGATTCCACGGACGCCGTGCGCCGTCCGGCCCATCGGCCGCACCTCGGCTTCCTTGAACCGGATGACGATTCCCTGCCGCGTGCCAAGGAGAATTTCTCGCTGACCGTCGGTGATCTCCACCCCGATAAGCTTGTCGCCTTCATCAAGCGAAAGCGCGATGATGCCGCCTTGGCGTGGATTGCTGAACGCGGAGAGCTCGGTCTTCTTAATGATCCCCTGTCTGGTCGCCATGACGACATACCGGTCCTCGCGGAACTCTTTAACCGGCACCGTGGCGGTGACCTTTTCGTCCGACCCCAAAGCCAGTAAGTTGATGAGCGCTTTGCCTTTGGCGGCCCGGCCCGCCTCCGGGATCTCGTGGACTTTGAGCCAATACACCTTCCCGGCGTCCGTGAAGAACAGGAGGTAGTCGTGCGTGGAGGCGGTGAATAGCGTCTCGACGAAGTCTTCTTCCTTGATGCCCATGCCGATTTTGCCCTTGCCGCCTCGCCGTTGGGCCCGGTAGAGAGAGACCGGGTTCCGTTTGATATAGCCGGCGTGGGAGATGGTGACGACGACTTCCTCCTCGGCGATGAGGTCTTCGATGCTGATTTCCGCTTCTTCCTTGACGATCTGCGTCCGCCGCTCGTCCTTGTACGCTTCCCGGATCTCGACCAACTCATCCTTAATGATCTTCCGCACCAGCGCTTCGCTGCCCAGCACGGAGCGGAGATACTCGATCTGCTTGAGGACCTCTCGGTACTCCTCGACGAGTTTGGTGCGCTCCAACTGCGTCAGCCGCTGCAAGCGCATGTCGAGAATCGCGTTGGCCTGAATCTCAGTCAGGGCGAATCGCCGCATCAGGCCGCTGCGCGCCTCGTCCGGCGACTGAGCCCGGCGGATCAGCGTGATCACCGCGTCGAGGTTGTCAAGCGCGATCTTGAGCCCTTCGAGCACGTGGGCGCGCTCTTCCGCCTTGCGCAACTCGAAGGACGTGCGGCGCACGACGACTTCGCGGCGATGGTCGATGAAGGCGGACAGGATCTGCTTGAGGTTCAGGACCTCCGGCCGGTTGTTCACCAGCGCCAACATGATGACCCCGAAGGTCGTCTGGAGCTGGGTGTGCTTGTAGAGGTTGTTCAACACGACCAGGGGGATCTCGCCGCGCTTGAGCTCGATGACGATCCGGACGCCGTCCCGATCCGATTCGTCACGCAGGTCCGCGATGCCTTCGATCCGCCTGTCCTGGACGAGCTCGGCGATTTTCTCAATCAGGTTGGCCTTGTTGACCTGATAGGGAATCTCAGTGACGATCAGCCGCTCGCGGTCGGTCCGCTCGTCGCTTTCGATGTTGACCTTGGCCCGTAGAGTCAGCAGGCCCCGGCCCGTCTCGTAGGCCTTTTTGATCCCCTCCGTGCCGTAAATGAAGCCGGCGGTCGGGAAGTCCGGCCCGGGGATTTTCTTCATCAGTTGGGCGATCGTGGCGTCGGGGTTCTCCAGCAGCAAGAGGAGGCCGTCGATGACTTCGGCCAGGTTGTGCGTGGGGATGTTGGTCGCGTAGCCGACGGCGATGCCGCCCGCGCCGTTGATCAACAGATTGGGCACCTTGGCGGGCAGGACGACGGGCTCCACTCTCGACTCGTCGTAGTTGGGGACAAAATCGACGGTCTCCTTGTCGATATCGGCCAGCATTTCCTCGGCGAGCTTCGTCAGCCTCGCCTCGGTGTACCGCATGGCGGCGGGCGGATCGCCGTCCATCGAGCCGTAGTTGCCCTGGCCGTCCACGAGTGGATAGCGCATGTTGAAGTCCTGCGCCATCCGCACCAGCGTATCGTAGATCGCCGCGTCGCCATGGGGATGGTAGTTCCCCATGATCTCGCCAACGATCTTGGCCGACTTGCGATAGGCCCGGTTGTGGGTCAGGCCCATCTCGTGCATGCCGTAAAGGATGCGGCGGTGGACCGGCTTGAGGCCGTCGCGCACGTCCGGGAGCGCGCGTCCTACGATCACGCTCATCGCGTAATCCAGATAGGACGAGCGCATCTCGTCTTCGATCGCGATCTGGCCCAATCGTTCGTCGGAGGGCATTGGTCTCCTTGGCCGGCAGCAAGCAGCCGACGGCAGACTGAGTGACTGTGCTGCTTGCTACACGTCGAGGTTCCGCACTTCGAGCGCGTGCTCCTGGATGAAATTCCGCCGCGGTTCGACTTCGTCGCCCATCAGAATGGTGAAGATCTCGTCCACGCCGGTGACGTCCTCCAATTTCACCTGGAGCAGCGTGCGGGTCTCTGGATTCATGGTCGTTTCCCAGAGCTGTTCGGGATTCATTTCGCCCAAGCCCTTGTAGCGCTGGATGGTCAACCCTTGTTTTCCATGCTCTAGAATCGTCTGAACCAACCTCGACGTATCGGGATGCTGCGTCTCGACCCCCTTGGCCTTGAGCTTGTACGGGGCCCGGCCGAGTCCGATCGCCGACGGCGCGAGTTTCTGCAGCTCGCGGAAGTCGGCCGACCCGACCAGCTCGTGCGTCACATCCAGGCTGTGCACCAACCCGTTGGTCTGGATTCGGGTGATGATCTTGTTGGACTGATGTTCTTCATCCTCGACGATGTCGATCGTCGGCGCGGCCTTAGGATAGGCGAGCGCGAGGGTTTTCTTGACGCTCGCCACGACCTTCTTGAGCGCCGCCTGGTTCTTCAGCAGATCGCGATCCAGCCCGGGTTCGTCCACGAACGCCCGGAGAATGTTCGCCTCGTGATGCTTCTTGCTCAAGCGGCCAAGCAGGCTTTCGAACGCGATCAGCTTTCTCAGAATCGGCAGCAGCCGGCGGCCGGTGACGAAAGCCTGGGAACTCTCCATATACAGTTCGACATCCTCGACGGCCAGGTCGGCCAGATACTCGTTCAGCGCCGCCTCATCTTTGAGATAGCGCTCGGTCTTGCCTTTCTTCACTTTGAACAACGGCGGCTGCGCGATGTAGATATAGCCGCGCTCGATCAGTTCCGGCATCTGGCGGAAAAAGAAGGTGAGAAGCAGAGTGCGGATGTGGCTGCCGTCCACGTCCGCGTCGGTCATCAGAATGATCTTGTGATACCGGGCCTTCGCGATGTCGAAGGCTTCCTTGTCGTCCTTCCCCTTCTCGCTCTCCGCGTCTTCGCGCTTGCGCCCGATCCCGGTACCCAGCGCCATGATCAGGGTGCGAATCTCGTCACTCGAGAGCATCTTGTCGAAGCGGGCCTTCTCGACGTTGAGGATCTTTCCCTTGAGCGGCAGGATAGCCTGGAACTTGCGGTCGCGTCCCTGCTTAGCCGAGCCGCCGGCCGAGTCGCCCTCGACAATGAACAGCTCGCTCTGCGCTGGGTCTTTCTCCGCGCAATCGGCCAGCTTGCCGGGCAGGGAGCCTCCGTCCAGCGCGCTTTTGCGACGGATCAACTCCTTCGCCTTGCGGGCCGCCTCGCGGGCCCTGGCCGCCTCGATCGCCTTGCCAACGATCTTGCGGGCGATAGCGGGATTCTCCTCGAAATACGTCCCCAGCGCCTCGTTGACTGCCGCCTCCACGATGCCCTTGACCTCGCTGTTACCGAGCTTCGCTTTGGTCTGGCCTTCGAACTGTGGATTCCGCAACTTCACGCTGACGACGGCCGTCAGCCCTTCGCGCACATCGTCGCCCGTGAGTGACTCGACCTCCTTTTTCAGCAGGTCGTTGGCGCTGGCGTAATTGTTGATCGTGCGGGTCAGCGCCGCCTTGAACCCGACCAGGTGGGTGCCGCCTTCGCGGGTATTGATGTTGTTCGCGAATGAGAACAGGTTCTCCGCGTAGCCGTCGTTGTACTGAAGCGCCACCTCCAGGATCATGTCGGGCTTCTCGACATTGATGTAGATGGGCTTGTGCAGCGGCGTCTTGGCTTCGTTGAGGTGCTCGACGAACGAAACGATTCCTCCTTTGTACCGGAACGTCTGCTCCTTCACCGGTTCCTTGCGCTCATCCTTGAGCGTGATTGCCAGTCCCTTGTTAAGGAAGGCCAGCTCGCGTAGCCGCTGGGCCAGCACGTCGAAGCTGAATTCGGTCGTCTCGAAGATTTGAGGGTCCGGTTTGAAGGTCACCTTGGTGCCGCGCCGCTTCGTTTTGCCAGTGACTTTCAGCGGCGCTGTCGGCTTGCCACGTTCGTAGCGCTGTTCGAAGACCTGGCCGTCCTGCCAGATCTCGAGCTCCAGCCACTCGGAGAGGGCGTTGACCACCGAGATGCCGACGCCGTGCAGTCCGCCGGACACGGTGTAGGCGCCCTGTTCGAACTTGCCCCCCGCGTGGAGCATCGTGAGCGCGACCTCCGCCGCCGACTTTTTCTGCGTCGGGTGCATACCGGTCGGGATCCCGCGCCCGTTGTCCACAACGGTCACGCTGCCGTCGATGTGGATGGTGACATCGATCGTCTCGCCGAACCCGGCCATATGCTCGTCGACGCTGTTGTCGACGACCTCGTAGACCAGGTGGTGCAATCCGTCCGGCCCTGTGCTGCCGATATACATCGCAGGGCGCTTGCGGACGGCGTCGAGGCCCTCCAGCACCTTGATTTGGTCGGGACTGTAACTGTCCGGCTTACCCGGGCGCGGCTTCTCGGTGGTCTCGTCTGATTCCTTCGTTGCCATCCGTCTCCTACGTGCAGGCGGTAGGCTCTAGGCGACAGGCAAGAAATGAAGCACCGGTTCCGTCGTCCCTCGCCTAGCGCCCATTGCCTAGTGCTTCATATCTTAACAGGCATCACCACGCACTTGAACCCCGGGGTCTCTGGTTCCTGGATCAGGCAAGGGCTGAGCGGCGTCTCCATTTGCAGGGTGACGGTGTCCCCGTCCATCACGCCGAAGACATCCAGCAGGTAGCGCGCGTTGAAGCCGGTGGTCAACGGCTCGCCCTCGTACCGGGCGGCTAATTCTTCGGTGGCTTCGCCGTACTCCGGATGGCTCGCAAACAGCGTCAGTCTCCCTGGCGCGAAGGAGAGCCTCACCGCGTTGGCCTTGTCGCGCGACAAAACGGAGACCCGCCGTAGCGCACTTTCCAACTCGCCGCGCTTCACGGCGATCCGCTTGTGGCTCTCCTTGGGGAGGACTTGCTGGTAGTTCGGGTAGTTGCCCTCCATTAACCGCGAAGTCAGGAGCAGGCCGCTCTTGCGAAAGATCATCAGATTCTTGGTGAACCCGATCAACGGCTCTTCGTCGCCGCCTTCTTCCAGGAGCCGGCGGATCTCCTGGGCGGCCTTTTTCGGGATGATAGCTTTGATGTCCTTCGGCACGTTCCTGCTGCCGGGTTGGCCGATTTCCTGCTCGGCGACGGCCAGGCGATGCCCGTCCGTCCCAACCAGCCGCAGCATGGTCTTCTTGTCGGTCGCGGCCAGGGTGACCAGCAACCCGTTCAAGATGTAGCGCGCGTCGTTGTCCCCGGCGGCGAACAACGTCTTGCGGATCAACTCCAGGAAGCCGGCGCCGGTCAACGGCGTCAACCCTTCGCGCTCGATCGCCGGCAGAGCCGGGTAGTCGCCGCTGGGCAAGCCCACGATCTTGAATTGGCTCTTGCCGGCCTGGATTGTCGTCCAATGATTGTCGCCAGTGGTCAACTCGACGTCGCCGTCCGGCAATTCCTTGATGATCTCGTAGAGCTTCCGCGCTGAGAGTGTGATGCCTCCGGGCTCCAGCACGGTGGCCTTGTACAGGCCCCGCATGCCGATCTCCAGGTCGGTGGCAACGATCTCCGTCCCTTCCTGCTTGGCTTCCAGCAGCACATTCGACAGAATGGGCATAGTGTTCCGCTTTTCCACCACCCCCTGGACGCGTTGCAAGCCGGTCAGCAGCTCGTCACGACCGATCCGCATCTTCATAAATGGTCCCTCCGCCTCGAACCTTTATCCCCTCAAAATCTGTTCTTTTAAACTCTCCAACGTGGCGTTGAGCACGCTGTCGGTCTCCCGAGCCTTCGCGATCTGCTTGCACGCGTGGATGATCGTTGTATGGTCTTTGCCGCCGAAGTGACGGCCGATCTCGGGAAACGAGGCGTCGGTCAATTCACGGCAAAGATACATAGCGATCTGCCTGGGATGCACAAGCGTCTTGCTGCGCCGCCGTGACTTCAGATCGCTGATCTTGACGTGGAACCGGGCGCTCACGGCCTCCTGAATGTCGTCCAGCACGATGATTTTCTTCTTGTCGCCGATCAGATCCCGCAGCACGTTCTTCGCCATCTCCAGCGTGATAGCCTGCCCGGTCAACGATGAGTACGCGCCCAACCGGACCAGCGAACCCTCGAGCTCGCGGATGTTGTTTTTCATCGTGGTGGCCAGGAAGTGGATGACGTCTTCCGGAAGGACGATACCCTCGTCTTCGGACTTCTTGCGCAAGATGGCGATCCGCGTCTCCACGTCCGGCGGCTGCAGATCCGCGATCAACCCCCACTCGAAGCGGGATCGGAGCCGCTCTTCGATATCCGGCATATCTTTAGGGAACCGATCGCTCGACAACACAATCTGCTTCCTCGCCTCATAGAGCGCGTTGAACGTGTGAAAGAATTCTTCCTGTGTCCGCTCCTTTCCCGCCAGAAACTGAATATCATCGATCATCAACATGTCGATGTTCCGATACCGCTTGCGGAGGTCGATCATCTTGTCGTACCGGATCGAGTTGATGACCTCATTGGTGAACTGCTCCGTTGTCACATAGGCGATACGAAGATCGGTGTGGTCTGCGACGTGATTCCCGATTGCATTCAAGAGGTGGGTTTTCCCCAGCCCCACGCCCCCATAGATGAAAAGCGGGTTATAGGCCTTTGCAGGCTGCTCGGCCACGGCCATGCTGGCGGCATGGGCGAACTGATTTCCCGCCCCGACGACGAAGCTTTTGAACGTGTATTTGGGATTCAACTGAATGCCACGCCTGAGTCGGTTTGCTGTCTGCGAGCGCCCCGCAACGAGCGGCGCTCCTTCATCCGGCCGAGCCTCCGCTTTCCTGTCCACGACAAACGCGACGTCCACGGTTTCCCCTCCGTTCGCTCCAGACAGAGCCTCCGCTAAAAGATCGCGGTAATGTTGGGTCAACCAGTCCGCAAAGAACCGGTTCGGTACTGCGATTTTCGCCCCGGAATCGTCGAGGCTCTGTAGATGAAGCGGTGCGAACCATGTCTCGAAGACCTGCTTCGGCACCCGTTCCGACACCTCAGCCAACGCCCGATCCCACACAGCCTGGACATCCATCTTTCCGACCTCGAAGCTATACACAACCTTATTCACAATTGTGGATAACAAGGGAATCCGCAGTCAGTTTCTTTGAGTACTCAGCATATTCCATACCCTTTTTCACGCTTCGATCTCACCATTCTCCTCCTAATTCCGGACATCTCTTCCACGAGGTTTTCCCCAGGCCCATCCACCTTATTAAACATAAAAAACATCTGCTTTTTCAGATAGTTAAACAAATACACCCTATTCACACAGCTTACTCCTAATCCCCCTCTTACGGTTTCTCTCCCGTGTAGCGATCACATCACGGAGGAAGAAAGCAGCACTCTTCACAGAACCACTACCTTGTCTGACGCAAATATCTCGCCGACCAAAGCCGTGTGCGAAATCACCGGCACTTTCGAGCAGAAATTTACCCCGGTCGCTTCTTCTACAGAGGCCAGCCTCAGAACCCGATGCGCCCGAAAAGGAAAATTCTCCGCTCCCTCGAGCAGAACAATCGTCACCTCCACCTCCCGCTCTACAGCGGCAGGAGAGAGAATCAGGTCCGCGACGTCCTCGACCGACGTTCGCCTGACGAGATAAAGGACCTTCCGCAACAGCTGTTTTCCTCAGGAGAACACCAGCGCCCGATCGCTCGACGCAATCAGTTCGGCAATCCTAAAGAGTTGCTCTTCACGAACGTTAAAACCGGGGGTTATGCGGAACTGGGACAGCGTCCCCTCGACGACCACAAACGGGGTACCTAATTGCTCGAGAGAAGGTAAATATTTTTCGAGAATGTCGGCGTCAATGACATGTTCGAGGTCCTCCGTGAGGAGCGCAGGAGCTTGATCTAGAAGGAAGACGGTCACGGTATGCTCGCCAGCGCTCAAACCGAGAGCAATGCGAAGCGCCTCAACCGCACGGTGCGTCTTTGTGGGATTCGCGCGGATGACGACGGCAACATGGTAAGGCATCGCGAGCCGAGCGTCTAAGGGTCAGGTAAACGCAAGAAATCGATCGCAACCGGCTACCATGTTCGAGAGGACGACGAGTCCGCACAGAGATATGGCGGGATCGAGCCCTTCGGTCGATACGCCGTGCCGTTGGCAGCCGTATGCGCATGCAAACAGTTTGACACCACGATGCGCCAATTCGGTCAAGCGCGGATCACGCACGTTCTTCACTCCCTCGTCGATGAGGTAGAGGTAGACATCGATCTGCTGTGCCAGCGCTTCAGAAGACAGGGTGGCGACCGTCTCCACACTGGGATGCGATTGGGGTGTCGAGAGTAAGATTCCGAGTTTCTTTCTCTGCATAAGAATCCAAGAGGGGATAGACTTATAAAAACACAATAAATCAATAACTTATAAATAAAAAAACTATCTTTCGCAGATTACGGATTCCAGACAAAAAAGTCAACGGGAAAAAGCACGTTCTCCGTCGGAGCGATACCGCAATGCGATTGACTGTGCCGCACCCTTGAGAGGGAGGTTCTCCTGCTGTTTCGTATCCATATCGCGGACGACGAGGAAGTCTTTGGAAACTTCCTCATCGCCGACAATGACAGCATAGATCGAGCGGAGCCGATCGGCCTGCCGCAGGTGAGCTTTTAGCGAGGTCGCTCTGTAGTCGGTGTTGGCCGAAACCCCGAGGGCTCGCAGTTCTTCGACCAGGGTCAGGCCAGCAGAAGATCCGCGCTCGCCGAAGGCGGCGACGTACACAGACCGCTGAACGGAAGGCGTATTGCCTTGCGGGAGCATCAGCGTGACCCGCTCCAAACCGACGGCGAACCCAATCGCTGGAGTCTTCGGGCCGCCGAGCGCCTCCACCAACCCGTCATAGCGACCTCCCGCCCCAACGGCGTTTTGCGCGCCAAGCTGCGAGGAGGTGACCTCAAAGGCCGTCAGCGTGTAGTAATCGAGTCCGCGGACGAGTCGGGGATTGAGCCGATAGGGGACGCCGATCAGCGACAGGCCGCCGAGCACCTTGTCGAAGTGACGGCGGGCCTCCGGCGACAGGTGGTCCGTCAGCCTCGGGGCATCCTCGGTCGCCGCGCGGCACTCGGGCACTTTGCAGTCGAGGACGCGCAGGGGGTTCGTCTCCATGCGCCGCCGGCAGTTCGAGCAGAGCCGGGATTCGCGCTCCTTGAGGAACCGGAGGAGCACGGCCTTAAAGGCCGGTCTGTCCTCAGCCAGTCCCAAGCTGTTCATCTCCAACGCCAGATCGGGAAGGCCGAGCCCGGAGAGGAATCGCCACAGCAGCGCGATCACTTCGACGTCGGCGCGCGGATCCGCCGTACCGAAGAACTCCACACCGAACTGGTGAAACTGGCGGAGCCGTCCGGCTTGCGGGCGCTCATGCCGGAACATCGGACCCAGGTAATACAGCTTTTGGGGAAGAGGGTCGGCCGCCAGATTGTGCTCGATATACGCTCGGACCGCTCCGGCAGTTCCTTCGGGGCGCAGGGTCAGAGAAGCGCCGTCGCGGTCCTGAAAGGTGTACATCTCTTTCTCGACGATATCGGTCGTCGCCCCAATGCTCCGGGCGAAGAGGTCCGTCATTTCGAAAATCGGGATGCGGATCTCCCGATAGCCATAGAGGCCGGCCGTCTGGCGGGCATGCTGTTCGACAAACTGCCAGCGGGCCGTCTCGTCGGGCAGGATATCTTTGACGCCTTTAATGCCTCGAATCACGGCGGCTGCGGTCGTTCGCGTGTGCGAGGCGCACTATAGCGGCGGCATTCGCAGCAAGTCAACGCGCCTCCTCACCTGCGCTGCCTCCTTGCAGCGACAGCCTCCAGGCGTTTATAGTGCGGCGCACCGAACGGGATGATCGCGATCTGGCGTCTCGTTCGGCTTGCGGCGGAAATGAGTGAAGACTGGCTCGCAGTCATCATCGGGTTGGGATTGGCGGCCATGGTCGGGGCAGGGCTGATCACGCATGTCCCCTGGTGATCGTCGATGTCGAAGGAAGATCCGAGAGTGGCGGGCCGGACCGAAACAAGGACCCGGCGCCTTGCCGCGGCGCTTTCGTTTCTGTTTGTCATCCTGCTGGCGGTGATCGCCAATCGGCTGGCTCAGACGAGCAAGGCGTGGCTCGGTCGGGAGTTGTTAGAATATCCTGTGTGGGCCGTCACACTGGGACTGGCAGCCAATCTGGCGATCAGCGCCGCCGGGGTGCGTACGCACGTCAGCACCGTGATAGGAACGGAATTTTTCCTGAAGACGGGACTTGTCCTGATGGGCGCCACGATCAACTTGGCAGACGTCCTGCGTATCGGAGCCAAGGGTCTGATCCAAGCAGTGTTGGTCGTCACGGCGGTGTTCTTCTTGACCTGGCGCTTGGCCGCGTGGTTTCGGCTCGATGCCAAGTTGCGCGCGCTGATGGCCGCCTCCGTCTCGATTTGCGGAGTTTCCGCCGCCATCGCCGCCGCGGGCGCGGTGTTGGCGAAGAAAGAGCACTTGGCCTATGTGGCCACGCTGGTGATCATATTCGCGCTGCCGCTCATGCTGCTCCAGCCCTACGCGGCGAAAGCATTGGATCTCTCCGCCGAGGTGGCTGGCGCGTGGATCGGTGGCAACATCGATACAACCGCCGCCGTGGTCGGGGCCGGCGCAATCCACAGTGAAACCGCCATGAAGGTCGCCTCGGTCGTGAAGCTATCCCAGAACGCCCTCATTGGGTTCGCCGCGTTCTTGTTGGCGTTGTATTGGGTTGTTGTCATCGAACGCCGGCCGGACCAGCGGCCCAGTCCGCGCGAGATCTGGACCCGGTTTCCGAAATTCGTCCTGGGCTTCATGACCGCTTCGGCGTTCGCCACCGTCGGGCTCCTTGAGCCGGAGCACGTCAAACACGCGATCGTCCCGTTGCGGAACTGGTTTCTGACTGCGGCCTTTGTCTGCATCGGTTTGGAGTTGTCTTTCGCGGAGTTTGCCGAGGTGGGCTGGCGTCCGGTGGCGGTCTATTTTCTGGCGACGGTGGCCAACACCGCGTTCGCACTGGGCGCGGCATGGGCATTGTTTGGGAGCGCCTGGTAACCGGAGGTCATTGATCGGTGATCAAGACGCGATGGTGGAGAAGAAGGGATCGCCGATGACCGATTACGCCGGAGGAGGAGAGGCATGACCACTGTCGGGTCACAACGTAGGGTCATCGCCGTTGCGCCCATGCCGCCGGAGAAATCCGCGTACGCGTTGGCCCGCTACAGCCGCTCGCCGGATTCGATTGAGGACAGCATCCGGTGGGTCCACGCCCACTCGTCCGAGAGGTTCTGGGAACAGTTCTACTTCGATTACGGGCACGCCTCGATCGCCGATTTGGGGCATGTCATCGTCTGTTTCGAGCACATCTCGGAGTTGGCGGCGATCCGACTGGAGGACGAACCGTTGTGGGACGGTCAGGCGAAATCCAGCCGCTACCAGAACTTCGCCTCCAGCACCTGGTACGTGCCGGACTCCATCCGCGGCACAGAAACGGAAGGGATCTATCAGGGCATTCTCCGCAGCCTAGCCAACGTGTACCGCACATTGCATGAGCCGCTGACCCGATTCCTGTCCGAACGCGAGCCGCGGCCGGAATCTATGACGCCGGCGCAATACCAACGGACGATCGCGGCCCGTGCGTTCGACGTGACGCGCTACCTCCTGCCACTCGCCGCCTGCACCAATGTCGGGCAGGTGGTGAGCATCAGGACGCTTGAAAAGCAGATGACACGCCTGCTCTCCTCCCCGTTACCGGAACTGCGGGCCATCGGGGAAGAACTGAAAGAAGCCTGCCTCCGCCCCCCCGTCAATCTTTGGAAAGAACTGGTGGGGCAGGCGGCCGGGCTGGCCGAGCCGCTGGCGCCGACGCTGGCCAGGCATGCCAAGGCGAGCGCCTATCAGGCCGAAGTGTACCGGGATCTGGCGCGGCACGCGCGCGAAGTGCTGAAGGGGACGGGACTCGATCAACCGGATTCGGTGCGGGCGCCCAACAGGCTGAGAAAGCAGGACGACCCGGTGGACCTCATCGAGCCCCATCACCCGCTCGACGAACTCGTCGCCACGCTGCTCTATCGCGTAACGCAGGCGCCGTATCGACACATTCTTGCCGTCGTGCGCGAGTGGACTGAGAAGCAAAAGCGAGACACAATCGAAGTCGCACTGCGGAAGCGCGGGCCCTACGACGAATTGGTCAAGGAGTTCCGTAGCGGGTATGCGTTCGTCTTCGACATCCTCATGGACATCGGCGGCTGGCGGGACCTGCACCGACACCGGCGTTGCCAGCAGGTCCAGCAGAACTTCACGACCGTCCACGGATACGACATCCCGCCGGCGCTCGTCCAAGCCGGGCTCGAACGGGACTATCGGGATGCCATGGACGCCGTGAAAGCGGACATCGAGCGGTTGCGCGAAACCAGCCAGGAAGCCGCGCTCTACGCGATTCCCTTTGGCTTCCGGGTCCGTTGCCTGTTCAAGATGGACTTCGCGGAGGCGGAGTACATCGCCAAGCTCCGGTCGGGCGTGAAAGGACACTGGTCATACCGGACCGTCGCCTGGTCGATGAAACGAAAGCTCGCCGAGCGCTATCCGATGCTGGGCGATCTGGTCCAGGCGACGCCGCCGGACGTGGAGGACACGCTCACCCGATAAGGGGTGATGGTCCATGAAAAGCCGGTTGCAGTTTCGCGGGCATCCGATTCATGCCATGGCAGTGGGATTTCCCATCGGGCTGTACTCCGCGGCGTTGGTGTGCGATGTCCTGTATCTTCTCCTCCGCGACGCCTTCTGGTTTCGCGCCGCCTACTGGGCGCTGGTGTTCGGGGTAGTGACGCACCTGGGCGCCGCCGCCACCGGATTTCCCGATTTTCTGGCGATCATCCGCGAGCGAACAGCGGCCGCCCGGCATCCGGCCCTGTCGCATTTCATCTTCGGGGTTGGCTTGCTGGTGATCCAAGGGTTGAATCTGGCGGTGCGCAACGGAGGCGACCTCCCGGCTTCCGGCACCGTCGCGCTGCCGGTGATCGTCAATGTGCTCGGTGCGACGCTGACCGGGGTGCAGGGGTGGTACGGAGGCGAATTGGTCTACCGCCATTTCGTCGGGATCGACCTCCCGGAACCGGCACCACAAGGCAGACATCATAAGGACAAGAGGCACCATTGAGCGGGTCGGACTACGCGGTTCGGATCGAAGAGGCCATCCTGCGGGGCGACTGGGACGCGGCGCTCGGGGAAGCGACGGCGTGGGCACAGGCGGTGCCGGAGGACCGACGCGAGCCGCGGCCGTACTTCGCGCTGAATGTCGTGCATCTCATCAAAGGACGATTCGCGGAGGCCTGGAAGACTCACGCCCAAGCGTTGAAGGAGGGCGAGGACATCGAGGTGATCCGCGCCTGGATGGAGGACTTGCGTGCCCGGCATCCGGACAAGGCCACCGTCCACTTGGTCATGGGATTGTTCCTGGCTCAATCCGGGAAATCCGAGCAGTCGGTGGAGTGTTACAAGGAGGCCATTAGACTCGATCCGCTTTCCGCTTATCCGCATTATTTCCTCGCCCAGATCCATGAGCGTGCGGACCGGCTTGAACTGGCGATCAAGGAATACCGTGAGGCCGTCAAGCTGGACCCGACCTACATCCCGGCCCGGACCAACCTAGGGGTGGCCTATCAGGAACAGGGCCGGCTCGAGATGGCGATTCCCCAGTACCGCGAAGTGATCCGGCTGAATCCGAACGACCCGATCGCCCATGCGAATCTCGCTTGCGCCCTGCTGGAGCAGGGCAAGACGGAGGCGGCGTTGCTGGAATACAAGGAGGCGGTTCGCCTGAACCCCCAAGACGCGGAGGTGCGCTATGCACTGGGCGGCTTGTACGAAAGTCGGGGTCGGAAAGATTTGGCGCTGAAAGAATATGAGGCGGCGGTCCAGGCGAATCCCGATTTCGCGCCCGCGCGCGTCGAAATCGGTTGGCTGTTGTTTGAAAAGGGGCATCTGGAGGACGCCATGGACGCCTTCAACCGGGCCTTGAAAGCCGATCCTGAGAATGCGCGCGCCTACCTGGGCGTGGCGAAGGTGTATGCCTGTCGCGGGAAGGTGCAGACCGCCATCGACAACTACACCAAGGCGCTCAAGTACGAGCGGGATCCCCAGAAGAAAAACGAGATCATGAACCAGATCTTCAAAGAAGGCGGGGCGTGGGATACGTGACGCACGCCGCGCGTGGCGCCTACAGCTCCCGGATCGTTCCTTGGAGCACCGTGATTTGGGTGACGGGGTCGCCGGCGCTTTTCAGTTCGGCGCGGATCTGATCTTTGAGGTAGGACGAATAGCCGACCTTGTCGAGCAGCAGGTCGAGAAACCGCTCGGCCGGCAACAAGCTGTGCGCCTTGAGTTCTTCGACCGTCTCGTCGCTTACCGGTACATAGGTCGAGCCAATGTGAAAGACGACGTTGTAGTATCGGTCTCTGCCGATTCGCTCGAATCGCAAACCCTTCACGCGGGGTCTCCCTTCCATCGGCCGATGAGGCGGTCATTGTAGACAAACCCGTCGAGCAAAGACAAGGGCGAACAGGGAACTCCTCATCCTCCAGCGTTCAGCTCCCGCCGTCCGTCTTGCCGAAATATTCCCGCCGGCTGACGGCCACGTTCGCGACGAACATCACGCCGGAGTGCCGTTCGAACAACGGGCGCAGTCCGGCCAGAATCGGCTCAACCTTCTCTTCCGGGACGACGGTCATGATCATCACCAGGCTTTCCTGCTCGCTGAACATGAAGTGCGCTTCGCGGAATCCATGATGGCCTTTCCCCGACACATTACCGATGATCGTGTATCCGGTGGCGTTTACCCGGTCCAACAAGTCGGTGACGAACGCCCGGTGTTCTCCGGCGACGATGACACGAATCTCCTTCATGGGATGCAACGTCAGGGCGCTCATGCGTTGGCTCCTTTCCTGTCCGGTGCAGGCCGCACCTGGCATCCTTTAAAGATGCGATGGGTCCCGGTGTGCGCCGTCACCGATCCGGCGCAAGGAAATCGCAACGGATGGCCCGACTCCACTCACCGGTCGGCCGGTAACGATACACGGCTCCGTCCGAGGGGTCCAGCGCGGCGAGGTGCACCCACTCGTGATGATAAAAATGGCGTAACAGCTCGTGGCGCGTGATCAGCTTCTCGATGATGGCTCGGGGAGCTTCGATCACAGTCAGCAACCGCATGGGCTCGTGGAAAGGGACCTCGCCGTTCATGACCGTTTGCCTAGCCAGGCCGAGCCGTAGATCGCTCCAGGGACCGGACATAATCCCGATCCGCCCCACGACGTTATGATATACTTTGCTCCCGGCGCCATAGACTTCGTTGTCCACGGTGGAAAAATAATGTTCCGTGTTAATCCACTGCGCTACGATCTGCGGCGCCGTCATCAGGACTTCCAAAAGGCGGCCGGTCGGGTCTTCCCGGTGGTCGTACGAGTGCAGGAACACGCGCCCGGCGAGGTCGAGCCCCTTCGTCAGCTCGCGGCGCCCGATGATGAAGGCTGCGTTGCCGGACAGCCCCCATTCGGGCCGGATCTGACTCCAGTCGGCGGCCCGGGCGCGCACGTGCGCCACGGCCTGCGGAACGGACAGCGGTCGCGCCAAATCCGGAAAGCGGGCACACCGCTCCTGGCTGGTCAAGCGGGCGGCTTCCCGCAAATCATCCAGCAAACGGGCCACGTCTTTCCGGTGGGTCAGCGGGACGTCTTCGAGGTCGAAAAGCTCCACTTCGTCCGTCGTCGTATCGATCTGGCCGGCGAGGAAGTAGGTGTCGGACGGAATCTCGA
Source organism: Nitrospiraceae bacterium (assembly GCA_035573855.1). Lineage (GTDB taxonomy): Bacteria > Nitrospirota > Nitrospiria > Nitrospirales > Nitrospiraceae > DATLZU01. The sequence continues at coordinate 51,676 of DATLZU010000026.1, read as the reverse complement.
TTCCATTTTTGGCCAGTCGCGCCCTGACCTGCGGCTTGTTAGCCATGCCGGCAAGCACCCGGGCGTTGGGCTTGCCGGCGTTGCCACCGCAGGCGCCGCAATCCAGCGCCGACTCGAACGGGTTGTTGTCCGACGTGCTGCCGTGCGCGCAGAACAAGACGAGTCGCGCGAAGTTGCGGATGAGGCCCATCATCCGGAGCGCCGTCTCCACCGTGAAGACCTGCTCCTCCAGCGTGAAGCCCGTCCGCGTAATCCGTTCCCGCTGCCGCGAGGCCGACCGAGGATTGACGTCGTATCGGCGGCGCAGGATCTGCACAAAGTTTGCCAGCGCTTCCGATGAGAACTCGGTGCGCTGAACGAGCTCCGGCACCTGGGATGTCAGTGAACCGTCGCCGTTCAGCGCCTGTCGGCGCAGCGCTTCCACGAGTTCGGGTGAAACCCGTGGGCCATGCAGGCCAAGCTCGCTGCGTAAGGCCTTCCAGATGATCGCCCGCTGTTCCGCCGCGACCAGCTCTTCGGTGTCCGCTGGGGTCAGTTTGTCAACGGTCACGGTGGTGGCGATGGGCGGCACGAAGAGCCGCCGCAGCCGGGCCGTCCAGCGGCGGTACCACGCGGAAAAGAAGGTCTTGCCGAATAACGGCAAGCCGTAGAACCAGCCCAGCGATTCCACCATGACATAGGGTGTTACCACGTTCTCTTTGAGGTCATGCAACAGGGTGTGTCCCGCACGGACCAGTTTGGTCCTCGATTCGTGCTTGGGCACCATGTGATCATGATAGCTCCGGGGAAACTCGCGCACCTCGTTCTTGGCCCGCATGATCACCGGAAACTGCTCGGTCTCATGATTTTTCCCCCATGGCCGGAAGCGAATGAAGACGGCGAAGAACCCGGCGAAGCCGTAGGTCTCGTTCGCGCCGGTGGATTCCAAGTGACGCCGGAATGGCTCGGACCGCACATCGATGCAAAAGACCGATTGCGATTGAGGTCTGACCGGAACGGACCGCTCCCGCTCGCTCGTGCGCGAAAGGGAGGACGTCCGCATGAGCTGGCCGAATAACTGGTCGTGGTAGCCGGCTTCGAACGCCTTGAGCCAGACGGGACCGTGAGCCGACTCAGGGAATTCATCCATCCAGCGCGCGAGCAAGGCCAGATGCTCCGGAGCGCTCTCCAGCAGGACCGTCGGCACGATACCCAGCGCCTGGGCCAGCGCGAGTAAGCGCCGGGCTGCGGTTAAGCGGAAAGCCCGGTCGCGACGCGGGCCCATCTCCGTCTGAAGGCGGTCGACCGCCTCTGTCCACCCGTCGCCCCAGCGGGCCAGCCGATCGACCAGGTCGGCATAGGGAACCGGCAAGCGCCCGGTGGCCCGTTCCTTGCGCAGGAAATACGCTTCGGAGCGCTGCTCCATGTAGCCCATCACCGCGGGGAAGGTCCCGGCGATCCCCAATGCTTCGCGGCAAACTTGTTGCACCAGTTCGCGCTCATACCAGAGGCGGACGGCCAGGAATTTCACGAGACTGATCGGGCACGCCTGTTGCCACACATAGTTGGGCCGTTCCTCGCGCCACTTGATAAACGCAGGCCAGCCAGGGAGCGCGGTGAGCTGGAGCGAGAGATAGTCTTGCCGAAGCTCGTGGGAAATGGCGAGTAGGTCGAGGCTTTCCAGGACGGCATCTTCAGGACGCTCGGGCAGCGCCGCGATCTTCCGCCGACTGTCCGCAATGCCGCAAGGCGACCATTCCTTCGCCGCCAGGGATTTCCACGCGATGTAGAACCCCCGTTCCCGCCCGGGCATCGCCCAGCCGGCATGGCCTTCGTCCAAAAACGCTTCACACCACTTCACCATTTCATCGTTGACCCGGGCGACGATGGACGTGCCGCAGGTGCGGTCGCACCAACTTGACAGGGTCACACAGCGTCCCAGAGACGAACGGTCCTCTTTCACCGCCGCAGCCATCTGCTCGCGCGCGGTCGGAGCCGACAAGACGGGAGCCAGATAGTCGGCCAGGGCGCGGACCAGGTCTTCGTTCGGTCCGCTGTCCACCAGGGCGTCGAGCGGTTCGTCCGGCAGTGCGCACAGCCCGTGGGTGAGACAGGCCCGCAGGACCTCGCGATGGGCGATGCGGCACGGGCCGACGATCACGTGCTCGTCACGGGCCAACGGGCGTAGCGCCTCTTCCAGGTGAGGGAGGTGAATCCGGCCAATTCGGAAATAGTGCCGATACAGGTCGCCCGCGAGATAGCCCCTTCCTCCGAGGAACTGCGCGCCCCGTTCGACCGCGTCGTCGAACGGCAGATATTCGAGGCCGTGCAACGGATTGTGGTGCACAAACGTGCGCATGGGCCAATACGGCGCGATCACCTCGCCGGCCACGCGGACGATGCCGCGCAATTCCATGCGGCGGGCTTCCATGTCGATGTCACGCGCTATTTGGTCCATGCGGGAAACTCCGCGGTGGCCGTTGGGTGAAGCGGCGCCGGGGCGGATTCGATCGGCCGGGACGGCATCACGCCCAGCATCAACAGGATGACGATCACAAGGGCAAGCGAAGCCGCTTCAGGGCCCCGCAGATCCTGATGACGCAGGGTCGCTCGCTCCGGGCCGAACAGGAGGCGGTGCGGAAGATCGAAGAAATACCAGGATGCGCAGAGCCAGACGATCACGATGACGAGCAAGCCGCCGGGCGCTGCGTAGGACGGCGCCAGCAGCATGCCGACCAAGCCGGAGAATACGCCGAAGGGCGGCAGCCCCAGCGCGGCGAGCGCCAGAAGCGAGAGCGCGACGGCGAAACGCGGCATCGGGCGCGCCAGCCCGCTCAAGGCCCGAAGATCGACGTCACCGTAGCGGGCGCACAAAGCGTACCACGCGAGCAGCAATCCGCTGCCCGCCAGCCCGACTGCGCTCAAGTAAACGGCCGCCGGGGACGGGGCCGTGCGGGTCTCGGCCAGATACCACCACAGAATGGAGAGGAACGCCAGATTGCCGTAGGCGATGAGCACAGCCGGACGCGCTTGAGCCAGAGCCTTGAGCGAACCGTAGAGGGTTCCCGCGAGAGCCAGCCCCGCGGCTGCCTGCGCCGGCCCATCCGGCAGCTCGGGAAGCGCTGCCTCGAGCCCGTGGAACCCGAGCGTCGGGAGGAGCAGGGCGAGAAAGGCGGGCAGGTTGCCGGGCAGTGCCGTGAGGGCGGCGACGTAGCCGTGGTGCAACGGTACCAGTGGCAGCGCGATGGCGCAGCCCACCAGGAAGGCGAGGGAGGAAACGGGAGAAGGCGCGACGAGGGCGAGCGCGAGGCTCAGAACGCCGCACCCCAGCGTCCCGATTCCCCACCAAGCTGCAGGTCCGGGAAAGACATGATGGACCGCCAGGGCGAGGCCGACAAGGGCGAGAACCAGCAGCAGACACATCAAGGAGAGAGGACCTTCGCCGACGAACGTGCCCAGCCCGAACCCGAGTAAGAGCAGGCTCAGCAACCAGGCCGGTTGGTTGCTGCGATGAGCCGGTTGCCCCAACAGCGAGAGAAAGGCGGTCAGCGGCAGGAGCAAGAGGTGCGGGAACGCGCCGGCCGCAACAGGAAGGGACCCCAGACTCCAGCACGTCATGAGAAAGCTCGCCGCAGCGACCAGCAGTCCCCAAACCTTGAGCATGCGGGGGTGGCCCCACAGGAGCAAGCCCGACGCCGCGCCCAGGAGCGGCGTCACCACGATCAGCAGAGACGCGGTCGCCCAGGCCGTCATCCTGTTCTCCCCCACGATCGGCGATCAAGGCAAGTCATCGCGCGGGCGACGGCCAGGCCCAACTTGGCGTAGATTTCGTCCAGATAGAGCCGATTCAGAAACAACACGTACAGATGTGCCTGGCCCCGCTCTGCCCAGGCCGGCACCCGCACCGTCCGTCCGTGAGAGCGCGCGTACAAATACACCCAGCCGAGGACGATCAGCAAAGTTGTCGTTGCGACGAGCGCGTCGAAGAGGGGAGTGGGCAGCGCCGCAGCATGGAAGTACGAAGCCAATTCCGTCGGATCGGGATAGAGGAACGCGGTGAAGGATTCGGCGGCGAAGAGGTAGGTGAACACGACGAGGAGCAGCGTCGCCAGCATGGCTGCGGACACCTTCCACGAGGCAACGGCCCGCAGGCGGGTGAGTGTCAGGATCGCTTGAGAGGAGGTGACCCAACTGAAGAACAGGAAAATCACGGCCCCCTGGGAGTCACGGATCGGGATGTGCAAGATCCCGTGGGCCACCAGCAAAATCACCAGGGGGAGCAGCAGGGTCGTCACGAATCCCGTCGCCCAGGCGAGCCGGGACAATTCGGTTTCCTCGGACGGGCGGGCGACGCGCGGCAGGACGGGCTCATGCCGGGCCTTGTGAATGACGTTGCCGCAATTGAGGAAGACGGTCGCCTTGAAGAGCCCATGCGCGATGAGGTGGAAGATCGCCAGCGAAAACGCACCCAGACCACATTCCATGATCATGTAGCCCATTTGTCCGATAGTGGAGAAGCCGAGCGTTTTCTTGATGTCGTTCTGCGCCAGCATCATCGCCGCGCCGAGGATTGCCGTGAGCGAACCGATCACGAAGGCGACGTGAAGGGTCGTGGAGCTCAGTCCGTAAAGGGGGGCGAGCCGATTCAGCAGAAAGCCGCCGGCGTTGATGATGCCGGCATGCAACAGCGCATGGACCGGCGTCGGGGCGTAGAGAGAACGCGGAAGCCAGATGTGAAGAGGAAACTGCGCCGACTTGCTCATCGCGCCGACGAACAGCAGCAGCGTCACCACGGTGGGGCCGCTGAGCTCGAGACCGGGTGCCAAGGCTAAGGCGCCCGGAGCTTCAGCGGCCCGCAGGAAGAGTTCGTCGAACTCCAGGGTGCCGTACAGCGAGTGCGCGAGCACGATCCCGGCAAGAAAGGCGGCGTCGCCGACGCGCAGAAGCGTGAATGTGCGGAACGCGCCATCCAGCGTGGCGGCGTGCGAAAGGTTGTGCGCGAGCAAATAGAGCAGGTAGCTCAGCAGTTGCCAGCACACAAAGAGCATAAGGAGATTGGCGCTTGACACCATGCTGAGCAGCACAAAGGTCGTGAACCCGATGAGCGCCAGAAACCGGCGGAAGTCGCGATCCTGGTACAGGTAGCCGACAGAGTAGCGGTAAATGACCGCGCCCACCCCCGCGATCAGCACCATCATGACCGCGCTGAGCCGGTCGATGCGGAACCCCAGCGGGAGAGCGAGTCTCCCGACGGAGGCGGGCTCATAGAACCGCAGGTCGGCCGACCCATGCGCAGCGACGACGCCCAATGTCGCGATGGCGCCGAGAAAGGCCATGGCCATGGGCACCACGCCCAGCTTGGCGCGGCCATGCTGCGTCGCAGGTCCGCCGATCAGGACGAGAAAAACTGTCGCCAGCGGCAACAGCGGGACAAGGATCGAGAGCGACATGTCCGGCGCCACGGCCTTTCGCGGAGAGGACGCCTGATTCGCACGGCCAACAAGGCCCCAAAAAACAAAAGCCAACCGTTCCCTCTGCGAGGGAGTCCGGCTGGCTTGCACTGCAACCGACCTTCTCACCGGAGAAAGCCGGCTGCCCTACCGCCGCAAGAATTCCGGCAAACGGTCTCGGATGGATCCGCCGGCTCCGAGTGGAAATCGGCGCCGAGGCCCCATCCTCATGTTGCGATGCTGCTCTTATAGCCGAGACGCCGGCGTGACGGCAAAAGAAATTTCGTCCCAGGTCGTAGGTCTTAAGGCCCATGGCCGGGCCCTGAGCGGATATTGTTGTCGCTGCGCGGGTCAGAACGCTTTATAATCCCTCCGCCCGTTCCGGCCGACGAGGATCGATGAATCACCAGGAAAAGCGGACCAAAGGCGAGGTCGAGGCCGCTATTCGCAACGCGGTCATCAGGTTCGAGCAGGAGTTCATGGGACGCGGCCCGGAAGACGTGCGGGCCTTCATTATCCGAGACATGGTCGTGGTGCGCTTGAAAGGCGTCCTGACGCCGGCGGAACGACAACTCGCCAAAACGCCCGACGGTGTGGACATGGTGAAACGGCTGCGACAGAATCTAATCGCGCAGGGACGGGAGAGGCTGTTCGACCAGGTCAGTGAAATTACCGGGGCCAACGCGCTCGCGCTGTTTACGGACATCGACACGCAGGTGGGCGAACGGGTGTTCGTGTTCACGCTCGACCGCGATCTGGAATCTGGCTTCCGGTGAGGTCGCGGGCTCCCGCCTCGGACCGCGCGAGCGTGGCGTAATAGGGCGGACCCGACAAGGCTGCGAAGCGATGTCCCGAACGCTGGAAACCTTGCGTTTCGACAACACTTACGCGCGCCTGCCGGAGGCGTTCTACGCCAAGCTGAATCCAACCCCATTTGAGCAGCCGCCCTATCTGGTGAGCTTCAATCCCGACGCCGCGGCGCTGATCGATCTCGATCCCGCGGAAGCGGAGCGGCCCGAGTTCGTGGGCGTGTTCAGCGGGAGCCTGCTGGTGCCCGGCATGGAGCCGCTGGCGATGCTGTACGCCGGCCACCAGTTCGGGGTGTACGTGCCGCAACTCGGCGACGGGCGCGCTATCCTGCTAGGAGAAGTGCGCAACGAGTGCGGGGAGAAGTGGGACCTGCATCTGAAGGGCGCCGGGCGGACGCCGTTTTCGCGAGACGGCGATGGGCGCAAGGTCCTGCGGTCGGCCATCCGCGAGTATCTGTGCGGTGAGGCGATGCACGGGCTGGGCATTCCCACCACGCGCGCCCTGTGTGTGGTCGGCAGCGACGACAAGGTGTATCGCGAGCGGGTCGAGACCGGCGCGATGCTCCTGCGGATGGCGCCCTCGCATGTCCGTTTTGGCACATTCGAGGTGTTTTACTATCGCCGGCAGCACGAGCATCTCAAACGGCTGGCCGATTACGTGATCGAGCAGCACTTTCCCCATCTGCTCAAGGCTGAGGACCGCTACGCCCGCTTCTTCCAGGAAGTGGTGACGAGGACGGCGCAGCTCATCGCCCAGTGGCAGGCGATCGGCTTTGCGCACGGGGTGATGAACACAGACAATATGTCGATCTTGGGCCTGACGCTCGACTACGGGCCGTTCGGCTTCATGGACGACTATGATCCCGGCTTTATCTGCAACCACTCTGACCACAACGGCCGCTATGCCTTCGACCGGCAGCCGTATATCGGTCTCTGGAATCTGAGCTGCCTTGCCCAGGCCTTGCTGCCATTGGCGGCCAAGGAGGCGCTGAAAGCCGCTCTCGACACCTATGAGGCGACGTTGAATCGCCACTACTGGGCATTGATGCGGGCGAAGCTGGGGCTAGAACGGTCAAGACCGGAAGACGAAACCCTGATCCAGGACTTGTTGGCGCTGATGCAGGCCGGCCGCGTGGACTATACGATCTGTTTCCGAACATTGGGCGACTTTGTGACCGTTTCGCCCAGCGGAAAAGGAAACAGACCGGGAGCCGATTCCGCGCTGCGCGATTTCTTTGTGGATCGCGACGCCGTTGACGCGTGGGCCCGGCGATACGCCGCCCGGCTGCGTGACGAAGACAGCGAGGATGCAGAGCGCCGGCGGCGCATGAACCGCGTGAATCCGAAGTATGTCTTGCGGAACTATCTGGCCCAGCGGGCCATCGAGCAGGCGCAGCAGAAAGATTTTTCTGAAATCGATCGCCTTCTCACTGTCCTTCGAGATCCTTTCACCGACCGGCCGGGCATGGAATCCTACGCCGCCGCGCCGCCCGACTGGGGCAAGCGTCTGGTCGTGAGCTGCTCGTCGTGATCGCATGCGCATCGAGCAATTCGGCGGGATGACGATCCGGATCACCGGCGGGACGGACGGGACAGGCGGAGGCCATGGCCCGGTGGTCATTCTCCTGCACGGTTTCGGTGCGCCCGGGGACGATCTGGTGTCGCTCGGGGATGCCATTGACGCCCCGGCCGGGACCCGCTTCGTGTTTCCCGAAGGGCCGCTCTCCCTTCATCTCGGGTTCGGCAACTCGCGGGCCTGGTGGATCATCGACTGGAACCGGGTCAACCAGGACATCGCCGCGGGCCGCTTTCGCGATTTGTCGCGGGAGGTCCCGAAGGGCCTGCCTGCAGCAAGACGGGGGGTGCTGGCGATGCTCATGGAATTAGAGCATCGTTTCGGGGTTGATCCCAGGAAGACAGTCTTCGGCGGCTTTTCCCAGGGCGCCATGCTGGCCTGCGACGTGATCTTGAGGACGGAACATCTGTTCGCTGGACTGGTGTTGCTCTCCGGCACGTTCCTCGCTCAGGATGAGTGGGCGCCGTTGATGCCGAAGCGACGGGGCCTGCCGGTCTTCCAAAGTCACGGCACGCACGATGAGATCCTGCCGCACATGTTGGCCGAGCGGCTGCGAGACGAATTGACAAAGGCCGGGCTCAGGGTTGACTGGCACAGCTTTCGAGGCGGGCATGAAATTCCGGACGGGATCGTGGAACGCCTCGGTGTGTTTCTCCGAACAGTCCTCAGTCGCACATGAGTGAGATCACACCGTTCACGACCAACAGCGCGGACGGCCGGCGCGGATGTTCAGTGATCGGGTCTCCACCGTCAATTCCGAAAGTTTGGCGCTGAACCCTGGTGCCTGACTGCTAGGGGTCTTTTCCCGCCGCGGCCTGCATCACCGCTTCGCGCAGGCCCGCTGAATGGGGATTGTTCACCGCGCGGCGGACGAGGATATCGGCGGGCCGGACGGTCTTGCCGTAATACGAGCTGTTCCACTCGTCCCGGAACGCGATGACCGCGCCTTCCAGCGACACGCCCGCGAAGAGCCCCTTGGCCTTCGCGAAGGAGAGCAGATCGACACTGAGGTTGGGAGCGGTCGCTCCCTCCACGCCGGCGCCCACCGGCCCGACGGCGATGGAGGCATCGGCGCCGAGCTTGAAGGTGCTGGTCAACATCGATTCGACGCCCTTCTTGGTCATGATGAGGAGGATCACCTCGGCCGCCTGCGCGCCGAACTGGAAGCCGAAACTGCCGGCCCCCATCGTATAGAACGCCGGCTCGCTCCACTCGCCGGTCTGCTCATCACGCACCAGCAACACGCCGCTGCCGCCCGCGCCGCCGAAGAAAAAGGCGGCCTTCAAAAACTGGGGCACGATGAACACGCCTTTGGCGTCCTTCACGTGATCCCGAAACCAGCTCATGTTGGAATCGGCCAGAAAGCTTTCCAAGGTCATACGCGCCCGATCCACCAAGTCTCGTTGCTCGCGGTCATCGGCCCACGTCGAATCGGGTGCCGCTCCCGAGAGCGCAGTCAGGACGACGGCGAGGACAAGCTTCGCGACGGGCCGGGCGATGGGTTTTGGAAGAAAGACTCGCAGTGCCTGTCTCTGTGGTCTGAACATGATCCCTCCATTTGCGTGCGCGATGGTTCGCCTCGCGTCACAGGACCGTTGCTTCTCAGCGTTCGGCCATTGTCGCCGACGGCCTGGCCTTGGGCAACCCCGCAGCGGAACAACGCGTTCAAGCGATCATTTCGACCATCGAGACGGAACCGTGTGTGACGGGACCGGAAGGCGCTCGAATTCCGCATCACTACGGAACCCCGGCAGGGCCCAGCGCAGCCCGGCGGCCGCCGCCAGCGTGACCACCCCGCCGAGGGCGACCGTCAGCGGCGCGCCGATCCACGCGCCAGCGATGCCGCCCAACAGGCTGCCGAAAACGGTGAATCCTAGCGAGGCGGTCGTATAAAGGCTGACCACCCGTCCCCGCATGCCGTTCGGCGCGAGCGATTGCAGCAGGGTGTTGCTCCCGGCCAAGGTGCTGACCATGGCGAAGCCGATCGCGATCAGGGCCGGGAGGGAGAGCCACAGCGAGCGGCTGGCAGCGAACAGGACCAGGCTGCCGCCGAACAGGGCCGCGGCGTGGCAGATGGATGAGGGGAGGCCGGTCACCGAGGGCCGGCGCGCGAGCCTGAGCGCGCCGGCCAAGGCGCCCAGGCCGGTCGCGGCCATCAGCCAGCCGAGCCCGGCCGGGCCGATCCGCAGCACCTCCCCCGCAAAGACGGGCAGGAGCGTGGCATAAGGCATGGCGGCGATGCTCACGACGGCGACGGCGGACAGCACCGCGCGGACATGGGGCGTCGTGCGAGCGTAAGTGAGCGCTTCGTGGAACTGGCTCGCGGCGTTCCCCGTCGGATGAGGCGGGGGCGGCGCGATCTGCATGGCCTTCAGGCAGCCCAGGACCGCCAGGTAGCTCAGGGCATTGATCACGAAACACGAGCCCTCGCCCAGCGCCGCGACCAGCACGCCCGCGATCGACGGGCCGACAATCCGGGCGGCGTTGAACATCGAGGAATTCAGCCCGATGGCGGACGGGATGTCCTGCGGCGGGACCAGATCGGTCATGAATGTCTGCCGGGTGGGGACCTCCAATGCGCTGATCAGGCCCATCAGCAACGCCAGCGCAAGAATCCAGGGAACCGTCACGAAGCCGGTCAGCGTGAGCGCTGCTAGGGTCGCAGCCTGCAACAGCAACAGAACTTGGGTGAGGACCATCAGCCGATAGCGAGGAACTCGGTCCGCCACCAGGCCTGCCGCGAGCGACAGAACGAGAATCGGCGCCCGGGCGAGGAATTCCGTCACGCCCAGGAGAAGCGGTGACTCCGTCAGCCGATAGACGAGCCAGGCTTGCGCCAGGCTTTGCATCCAGGAGCCGCACAGGGAAAACCCGTGGCCTGCCGCAAAGAGGGCGAAGTTGCGATGGCGCAGGGCGCGCCAGGGCGACGCGGAAGGCGGATGCTCGTTCAAGAGGATATCTCGGGTTGATGAAACGGAAATGGCCCTGGTCTCGCTCCTGTGTACCATATCACGTGACCGATGGACAGGGGATGCGCCTGCGCCCTGTCGTCTCTGCTGATGCTGTGTTAGACTACCGCGCTGCCGGCTCGGTCGCGAGTCGTCAAACGGTCAAACGAACGCTCTCCGAGCGTACGGCGGAAGAAAGGACTGGTTCGCCATCCATGAGCGCGAACGACAAGCAGGTGATTGTTTCCTTGATCGGCGTCGGCAAGGTCTATCCGCCGAAGAAGCAGGTGCTGCGGGACATTTATCTGGGCTTCTACTACGGAGCCAAAATCGGCGTCCTGGGGTTGAACGGGTCGGGCAAAAGCACGCTGCTGCGCATCATCGCCGGCGTGGACAGCGACTATCTCGGCGAGATCACCAGGTCCAAGGGCTACACGGTCGGACTGCTGGAACAGGAACCGCAGCTCGATCCGACCAAGACGGTCAAGGAGGTCGTCGAAGAAGGCCGCAAGGACGTGATCGCCCTGCTGAAAGAGTATGAGGACGTGAGCAACAGGATCGGCGAGGTCTCGCCTGAGGAAATGGACAAGCTCTTGGAGAAGCAGGCCCAGCTTCAAGAACGGATCGAGGCGGCCAACGGCTGGGAGCTGGAAAACGAGCTGGAGGTCGCGATGGACGCGCTGCGCTGCCCGCCGCCCGACCAGAAGATCGGCACGCTTTCCGGCGGTGGAAAGCGCCGGGTCGCGCTCTGCCGCCTGTTGATCCAGGAACCGGATATCCTCTTGCTGGACGAGCCCACCAACCATCTCGACGCCGAATCCGTTCAGTGGCTGGAGCAGCATCTGCAGCAATACAAGGGCACGGTCATCGCCGTGACGCACGACCGCTATTTTCTCGACAACGTCGCCGGCTGGATTCTGGAACTGGATCGCGGCCACGGGATTCCGTTCCAGGGCAACTATTCGTCGTGGCTGGAGCAGAAACAGGCGCGGCTGGAAAAGGAAGAGAAAGCCGAATCCAAGCGGCGGAAGACCTTGGAGCGCGAACTGGAATGGATTCGCATGTCGCCCAAGGCTCGCCAGGCCAAGGGCAAGGCGCGGCTCAACCGCTACGAAGAACTGGTGAATCAGCAACAAGAGCGGAGAGCCGAGGACCTGGAGATTTACATTCCGCCGGGGCCGCGCCTCGGCGACGTGGTGGTCGAGGCGAAAGGCCTCAGCAAGGCCTACGCCGACAAGGTCCTGTTCGAGAACCTCAGCTTCAGTCTGCCGCGCGGCGGCATCGTCGGCGTCATCGGGCCGAACGGCGCCGGCAAGACAACGCTCTTCAAGATGATCGTCGGCAAGGAGAAGCCGGACGCGGGCACGATCACGCTCGGCGAGACGGTGAAGCTCGGCTATGTGGATCAGGACCGCACGCTCGACGGCAACAAGACCGTCTGGGAAGTCATCTCCGACGGGAACGACACGATCAGGCTCGGCAAGGTCGAAGTGAACTCGCGGGCGTACTGCGCGCGGTTCAACTTCAGCGGCACCGACCAGCAGAAGAAGGTGAAGGACCTCTCGGGCGGGGAACGCAACCGGGTGCACCTCGCGCGGATGCTGAAAGAGGGGGCGAACCTCATCCTGCTGGATGAGCCGACGAACGATCTGGACGTGAACACCCTGCGCGCGTTGGAAGAGGGGCTCGAGTCGTTCGGCGGCTGCGCCGTCGTGAGCAGCCACGACCGCTGGTTCTTGGACCGCATCGCCACCCACATCCTGGCCTTCGAGGGCGATAGCCGCGTCGTCTGGTTCGAAGGCAACTACAGCGAATACGAAGCCGACCGAAAGAAACGGCTCGGCAAAGAAGCTGAACGCCCGCACCGGATTCGGTATCGGAAACTGATCCGCAGTTAGCCGGTCGTCATGCCACGTCCCGCCGGCGAGGAAGGCACGAACTCGATCGCCCTTGTCACCGGAGCCGGCGGCCTGATCGGGAGCTACCTCGTCAAGACCGCCGCGCGCTGGGCACCGGAATGGCGGGTCCAGGGGCTGAGCCGTTCCGAGGTCGATCTCACCGATATGGATCGGGTCCGCGAGCTATGGCGGACTTTGAAGCCGAGCCTGGTCATTCACTGCGCGGCCATGAGCCGGACGGAAGCCTGCGAACGCGATCCGGCTCTGGCCCGCAAGCTCAACGTCGAGGTCACGGCGCTGCTTGCCGACCTCTCCGCAAACCTTCCCTTTGTCTTTTTCTCCAGTGACCAAGTCTTTGATGGCCGCGCAGGCTGGTACATGGAAACAGACGAACCCCATCCGCTCAATGTGTATGCCGAAACCAAGCTGGCGGCCGAACGGCATGTGCTGGCGCATCCGAGGCACACGGTGGTGCGGACGTCGTTGAACGCCGGATGGTCGCCGACCGGGGACCGGAGTTTCGTCGAAGAGATGCGACGGGCGTGGCAAGCCGGGCGGAGGCTCATGCTGTTCACCGATGAATTTCGGTGCCCGATTCCCGCCGGGGTCACGGCGCGGGCCGTCTGGGAATTGACGACAAAGAATCGGCCCGGACTGTATCATCTGGCCGGCGCCGAGCGGCTGTCGCGTTGGGACATTGGCCGGCTACTGGCTGCACAGTGGTCGGAGCTCCGCGCCGAGATGGCGCCCGGGTCGGTTCGGGACTACGCTGGGCCGTACCGTCCTCCGGATTTGTCCTTGAACTGCGACAAGATCCAAGCGGTGCTGTCGTTTCGGTTGCCGGGATTCGGCGAGTGGCTGGCCGGGCGCGCGGGCCGTAATCACGATCCGTGGGACTACGAAAGCCCGTGAAGCGCGATGCGCCAAGCGTGACCGTGAGGCGCAAGTTTGGCAAGAGGAACATGCCGTGACGGGGTCCGATCCGCTTCCGCTCGTCGTGACCGCTTATGTCGCGATGGCCGCGTTCATGGCGGGGCTGTGGGCTTTGCAACTCCGCCTGCGGAACGCCTCGATCGCGGATGCCGGATGGTGCCTGGGTCTCGTCCTCATCGTCTGCTGGTACGCAGGGGCCGCCCACGGGGACACGGATCGCCGATGGCTCGTCGCGATCATGGGATCGATCTATGCCCTTCGCCTTGGGTTCTACATCTTGATCGATCGCGTGCTCGGCAAAGCGGAAGATGCGCGCTATCAGCGGCTCCGGCAGGAGTGGGGGGAGCAACAACATGTCCGAATGTTTTTTTACTTTCAATTACAGGCCGCCGCAATCGCCCTGTTCTCGCTCCCGTTTCTGGTCCTTATGCAGAATCCTCGGCCGACGTTTAGCCTGTGGGAGTTGGCCGGCGCGCTCCTGTGGCTCCTCGCCGTCACCGGCGAGTCGATGGCCGACTGGCAACTGGCTCGATTTCGCGCCAAGCCCTGGAATCGCGATCGAGTGTGCCGCGAGGGACTCTGGCGGTATTCGCGCCACCCGAACTATTTTTTCGAATGGTTGCACTGGTGGGCGTATGTCGTGATGGGTGTGGGGCTGCCGAACTGGGGGGTGACGCTGCTGGGGCCGCTGGTGATGGGATGGGCGCTGCTGAAGGTGACGGGCATTCCGCCGAGCGAGGAACAGGCTGTCGCCGGCCGCGGGGAGGAGTATCGGCTCTACCAGCGAACCACGAGTGCCTTTTTCCCGTGGTTTCCGAAAACCGAGAAAAGGGGTCGGGAACCTTAATTCGCGCTGGCGTGACGTCCGCCCTCAACGCGCCGGATGGACATTGGTCGAGAGTACCGTGGCGAGGTTGTGTGTGGCGTCAATCGGGTGTGCGTCGGCCGCACCCGCGTCGACCGGCGTCCACGACGTGCATCAGCTCACGAACCCTCTGGGCGGGTCTTGCCTCGGGAGGTTAGGAGGTCGATCCCGTACCGAGGAGCCGTGATCGCCTCACTCCGGCATCGTGGGCAACGACTTGGTTTGGTCAAGCGCGACCGGTCCCGAAAGATATAGCCGCAGTCCCGGCACTGGGACGGTTCCAGCATGAAGCGGCGCGACCGGTCGCTGGCGACGGTCTTCGCGATGTGGAGCAGGTGGTCTTCGACCTGGCGTTCAGAGATGCCGACCAGTTGCGCCAATTGCCGCGACGTCAGCCGCGTGTTGAAGAGCAAGTCCGCAATCCGCTGACGAGCGGTCTGTTCCGGCGGAAGCATGGACGGTGATGATACGCGAGACCAAAGGACAAAGCCAAGCCATCCGTTGACGTTTCTCCGCCGGCCGCGGGAACGGGCTGTCAGGAACACGGCATGAAACTGCTGATGACGGTGGTGAGCGCCGCTGTGGCCTTGGCGGGTCTCGCGCTGGCGGTGGGAGCGGCCCTGAGCGCCCCCTCGCGCGGCAAGCGGTTGGCTCAGGCCCTGCGGATGCCTCATCCCGCCGTCATCGCCCACCGAGGCGCGTCCTATTACGCGCCGGAGAGCACTCGGCCCGCGTACTTGCTCGCTCGCGAGATGGGCGCCGATTATCTGGAGCTGGATCTTCAGAGAACGCGAGACGGGGTATTGATCGTTTTTCATGATGACGATTTGTCCCGCACCACCGACGTGGCCGAGGTCTTCCCCGGCCGAGAGCGCGCACCGGTCGGCTCCTTTACGTTCGAAGAGCTGGCGCGTCTGGATGCCGGGTCCTGGTTCAACCGGCGGTTTCCGAAACGGGCGCGGCCGGCGTTTCGCAGCCTGCGCATCTTGCGGCTGGACGAAGTGCTCGCCCTCGCCGAGGGTAAAGACCCGCGCCCGGGCCTGTACATCGAAACCAAATCCGCGCACCGCTATCCGGGGATCGAGCGGCAATTGATCGAGACGCTCGCCGCGCAAGGGTGGATCGATCGGGCGGCCGTCGGTCCGCAATCGCGCGTGATCCTCCAGTCGTTCGAGCTTGACAGCCTCGCCCGGTTGCAAGCTCTGGCGCCGCAGGTGCCCAGAGTCTTCCTGATCGACGAAACGCTGATCGCCCGAGAAGGGTGGAACTCGTTGCTCAAAAAGGCGCAGACGGTGGCATCTGGAATCGGGACCTGGGGCCTTCGTCATGCGCTCAGCCCGCGCTGGGATCGGGCCGCAGCGCCGGTGCGCTACCTCACGACCTGGCCCTGGTACACGGGGGGCGCCCATCGTGCCGGCCTCGTGGTCCATGCCTGGACCGTCAATGATCGATGCGAACTGCGGGCCCTCCGTCTCTTCGGCGTGGACGGATTCTTCACCGATCGTCCCGACTTGGCGTTAGCCATGGGTGGTCGGGGCTCGGCGCTGGAGCCGGGCCGGCTGTGGGAGAAGATCGGCTACTGATGCGGAGAGGGCAGCGAGTCGCTGGTAGCGCGGAGCGAACAGCTCGCCCAACAGTGCGAACAGCGAACGGCAAAGCTCTCTAGGGCTATCGGCTCTATGCCCGCTCCAGGTTCCGCCAACCGAGGGCCTGCGAAGACGGTGGAAGCAATTTCTTCCCGTGAGGACCCCTGTGAGAACCAACCGGCGGACCCCCCTGAGATTCGTCAGTTGAACAAGTCGGCCAGGTCTGGCAGGATCATTCCCCTAAGCCGCTGGTTCTATGGAGTCTTCGAAAGAGGTTTCGACCTATGAAAGTACTTGCGGTTCATCCCGGTCCGCTCATGTACACCAAGATTTATCTCCGGCTGGAGCCGCTCGGTCTGGAATTGGTCGCGCAAGCCGCTCGGCAGGCTGGCCATGACGTCCGGCTGCTGGATCTCCAGGTGGAAACGCACCACGACTATGTGCGAGTGCTCGACGACTGGAGGCCCGACGTGGTTGCGTTCTCCTGCAACTACTTGGCGAATGTGCCGGAAATCGTGGACCTGGCGAAACTGACCACACAAAAGCTGCCTGGCTGTTTTGTGTTCGTCGGTGGCCACAGCGCGTCCTTCATCGCGCAAGAATTGCTGGAACACGGGGCGGGGGCCATCGACTGCGTGCTGAAAGGCGAAGGCGAGGCCGCCGTCGCCAAGCTCCTGCTGGCGGTCGAACACGATCGCCGCGCCATCACCATGGTGCCCGGCGTCGTCGCCCTCACCGGTGAAGGGCCGCCGCCGCAGTTCGTTGAGAGCCTCGATCACCTCCGCCCAGCCCGCGAACTCCTACGCCATCGCCGGAAGTACTTCATTGGCGTGCTCGATCCCTGCGCCTCTATCGAATTCGCGCGCGGTTGTCCCTGGGACTGTTCCTTCTGCAGCGCCTGGACCTTTTACGGGCGGAGTTATCGCGTTGTCAGCCCGGAGCGGGCCGTCGAGGATCTAAAGCGGATCGAAGAACCGGGCATTTTTATCGTCGACGACGTGGCGTTCATCCAGGCGAAACACGGGCTCGACATCGGGGAGGCTATCGCCCGCGAGGGCATCAAAAAGCAGTACTATTTGGAAACGCGCGGCGACGTGCTGCTGCGCAACAAGGAGGTGTTCCAGTTCTGGAAGAGATTGGGCCTCCAGTACATGTTCCTGGGCATCGAGGCGATCGACGAAGAAGGCCTCAAAATGCACCGCAAGCGCATCTCGCTCGGCAAGAACTTCGAGGCTCTGGAGTTCGCCCGCTCGCTCGGCATCACGGTTGCCATCAACCTGATCGCGGACCCCGATTGGGATCGGAAACGGTTCGAGGTCATCCGGGAATGGTGTCTGGAAATTCCGGAAATCGTGAACATCAGCGTCAATACGCCCTATCCGGGAACGGAAAGCTGGCGCACTGAGGCGCGGAAGTTCCAGACGCGGGATTACCGGCTCTTCGACATCCAGCACGCGGTGTTGCCGACGCGGCTGCCGCTTCCCGAGTTTTACGAGGAGCTGGTCAAGACTCAACAGGTCTTGAACAAGAAGCACCTGGGCTGGACCGCTCTCAAGTCCACGGCCAAGATTGCAGTCGGCCATCTCCTGCGCGGACAGACGAATTTCGTGAAGATGCTGTGGAAGTTCAATAGCGTGTACAACCCCATGCTGCAGCTCGCCGATCATCAGAAGCCCGTCAAGTACCAGATGAAGCTGCCCGAAACGACCCCCGAGAGGTTCAGTTCCAAGCTACTCTATATCCTCCCGCCTCCCGGCCGTCGTGGTCGGGCCATCGATGACTCGACCGAGCAGTTTGTGGACGCCACCCGGACGGGAACGGGCGTCTAGCCGACCTCCTCGGGCCTGTTTTGAAAAATAGCCAGCGGCCAATGGTGAATAGCTAATCGCTTCACCCCCTTTCCCTTCGAGGGGGAGTGGGGTGGGGGCGATTGTGGGGGACACGCTTGCGATTCAGTGGCAACGGGTGAAACAGGGTGGCCCAGAAGGCAATGGAGACTGTGCGAGCCAGACCGATAGTCGGCAGCAAGTCGCTCTGCGGTGCTGGCCGTTAGCTGCGTGCTATGTGCCAGGTCCATATATGGCGAACCCAATGAAGACTGCTATACTAGCTCCCCGGCCACACCTTTTGACGACGCATTGAGTCCGGAACAGTGAAGGCGGCGAACTGGGATGAACTGGCCGAGCTGGCCTTGTCGCGCGTCCGGGCGGTCGGCGCGGAGTACGGCGATATTCGCATTCTGGACAGCGTGACGCAGACCGTTCACGGCGAGGATCGGCGGATTGCGCAGGTGCGGGACAGCCGCGACAGCGGCTTCGGCGTGCGCGTGCTCTACCGTGGCGCCTGGGGATTTGCGGCCAGCTCGATCCTGTCCCTGGAGGAGGTGCCGAAGGTCGCCGAGCTGGCGATCGAGATCGCCAAGGGGTCGGCCGCTCTGCTCAGCGAGCCGGTGCGCCTAGCGGACGAGCCGGTCCATCGAGACCGGGTGATCACGCCTCGGCGGAGCGATCCCTTCTCCGTGCCGCTGGAAGACAAGGCGATGCTGCTGCTGGATGTGATGGAGTACGTCCACCGGCAGCCCGGCATCGTCCGCAGCCGCGCGAACCTCTGGGCCCGTCGCGATCTCAAGTTGTTCGTCTCCACCGAAGGCTCGCGGTTGGAGTTCGATCTTTTGGCGACCCAAGGGGACTTCGAGGCGACCGCAGTCCACGACGGACGCTTCGCTTCGCGCAGTTTCAGCACGCCGCACCTCCGCACCGGCTACGAGCTGATCGCCGAGGCCAACTTCTTGGCCGAGGCGCCGCGCATCGCTGCGCAGGCGGTGGAGAAAGTCAAGGCTCCTCCGGTGGCTCCAGGGTGCTACGATCTCGTGCTCGATCCGGAGCATCTGTCGCTCACCATCCACGAATCCTGCGGCCATCCCAGCGAGCTGGATCGCGCGCTGGGCTATGAGGCGAACTATGCGGGGACGAGTTTTCTCACACCCGACAAGCGCGGGACCTTCCGCTATGGGTCGACGCATGTAAACCTCGTGGCCGACAACACCGAGCCGGAGACGCTCGCCGCCACGGGGTACGACGACGACGGAGTGACCTGCCAGAAGTGGGACATCGTGCGCGAGGGGATCTTCGTCGGCTACTGCACGAACCGCGAAATGGCGCCCAAGATCGGCGAGCCACGCTCGCGCGGGTCGAACCGGGCGGACGGTTGGGGCAGCGTGCCAATCGTGCGGATCGCCAACATCGGGCTGGAGCCCGGCGCAGCCACGCTGAACGATCTCGTCGCCGACGTGAAACGCGGCATCTACATCGAAGGGCACGGCTCTTACAGCATCGACCAGCGGCGGTACAATTTTCAGTTTGGCGGCGATGCCTTCTGGCTGATTGAGCACGGGCGGCGCACGCACATGCTCCGGGATGTGATCTATCACGGCATCACACCGGAGTTCTGGGGCCGGTGCGACGGCGTGGCGGACCGTTCGCACCGCCGCCGCTTCGGGTTCGTCACCTGCGGGAAGGGTCAGCCCGGTCAGTCCGGTTGGATGACCCACGCCGCCGTGCACGCGCGCTTCCGGAACGTGGACGTGATTCGAGGACAAGCTGCGTCATGACCAAAGGCTCGGCCGCCGTACCCAAACTGACCGACCGGGACGAATTCCGATTCCTCGCCGATCTGGTGTTCAAACACTCGAGCGGCGACCACACGTTCGTCTCGCTGCACGATCAACGCGGCGGCACCGTCCGCTTCGCCAACAATCAGGTCGTCCAAAACGTCGACACGCGGCGAATCTCGTTCAGCGTCACGGTCGCGTTCGGCCGCCGGCATGGATCCGCCGGCACGACGGACCTGACCGCGGGTTCGGTGCAGGAGACGCTCAAACGCGCCGAGCGCCTCGCGCGGGTTTCTCCCGAGGACCCAGAATATCTGCCGCCGGTCGACCCGCAATCCTACCCAGCATGGCCTGCGGCGCGGCCGGAAACCGCGGCGGCGGGCCCGGCCGGGCGCTTGGCGTACGCACGGGAGGCGATCGAGTTGTGCCGGGGCGAGCGGCTCACGGCGGCTGGCATCGTGTCGTCATCCGCCGCGACCGTCGGCGTGGCCGCGAACACCGGTCTCTTCGCTCACGAGGAACGGACTGAGGCGCGGTTCAGCCTGACGGCGCAGCATGGCGAAGCGAGCGGCTGGGCCTCCGCAGCGCACCGGTCGATCGATCGGCTTGCCGTGCGTGAACGGACGCAGATCGCCATCGACAAAGCGAAACGGTCCGTTGGAGCGAAAGAGATACCGGCCGGCCGCTATGCGGTCATTCTTGAAGCGCCGGCAGTGGCCGGTCTTCTGACCTGGTTCATCTGGATGTTGGACGCCAAGGCGTTCTACAGGGGAACCAGCCCGTTCAGCGGCAAGCTGGACCGACGGGTCGTCGACCCGCGGCTATCGCTGAAGAACCGGCCGGACCATCCTGATTTACTCGGCTATGGATTCACGAGCGAGGGGCTCCCTGTGAACGCGTCGACGTGGATCGACGCGGGCGTGCTCCGACAACTGTCGTACGATCGGTTCACCGCCAAGGAGCACGGCATCGACCACATTGCGACGTTGGAGTCGCCGCTGCTGTCGGGAGATGGGTCGGCGAAGCCCGGTCTCGAAGACCTGATCCGCAGCACGGCCCGCGGCGTGCTCGTCACCAACTTCTGGTACATCCGTCCAGTGAATCCCACCGATCTGACTTTAACCGGCATGACCAGGGATGGCACCTTCTTGATCGAGGACGGCCGGATCATGACGGCGGTGCGCAACTTCCGGTTCCATGATAGTCCGCTGCGGGCCTTCAACGAGATCGATGCGTTCACCCTCCCCGAGGAGGCGGTCACTGCCGAGACCGGGAAATTGCTTGTGCCTGCTATGAAAATCCGGGACTTCAATTTCTCCAGCGTGACGCGATTCTAATTCGATCTGAGGTCCTCCGGATGGACACCTGACTCGACTTGTGTAGGGTCCTGCCTGCACTGTGCACACATCTTCGCCAGAGCCGCACTTGTGCTCGCCAGTCTGTTGTGCAAGTCCTTGGAACTGCGCCGGGTTGTAGAAACTGTGCGCGATCGGTGCGGCTGATGCTATGGCATAGTCCTTGCCGAATCTCCTTCCGTGGCAGTTCATAACAACAAGGGAGGTGTCATAAATGACACGATCGCTGCTTTTGGTGTTCGCCGTTCTGACGGTGTTGATTTTCGCCACGCCGGTTATTGCCCAAGGCCCGCCGTTCACGCCGCCTGGTCCTCCCAGACCTGTTCCCGCGCCGTTGCCGGATGAGGCATGTGCGCAGGTGCCGGAATTGTGCGTAGCGCAGTAGGTGCGCCGCGAGACCGGCCGCTTTGGCTGCATGGAAGCGGCCGGCCCGCCCCCAGTTTTTCGCCGTCCCGGCGCATTCACGAACGTGTCCGCCGTTCTCCATCCTGGGTTCTGCCGTTCGAACCAGACAACGCGCCTCGTCCCCGGCGGACTCCCATTGACTAAGGCGTCGGGCAAGCGTACACAGAAAGTCAGTCGT
Organism: Nitrospiraceae bacterium; assembly: GCA_035573855.1. Classification (GTDB taxonomy): domain Bacteria; phylum Nitrospirota; class Nitrospiria; order Nitrospirales; family Nitrospiraceae; genus DATLZU01. Next base: position 30,084 of record DATLZU010000026.1, on the reverse strand, counting down.
GCCTGCAGTCTGCACAAACCCTAGCCGGCTGTTCGCGGCTGGCTTCAGGACGTCATGACGTTCCTCGCTCGATCCCGAGACGGCCTGGCCGTTCCTGAACCCTTTCGGCACGGATACGATCCACCATTCGGGCGCGCAAGCTCCGTGACGTTCCTCTGGTCCTGACCGATTCGTCTCCTTTCATCCTCTTCCAATTCGAACGGCGGCCTGAGACCATTTGAGAAGCTCGCCGCATTGGAGGTGCTGTCATGGCGCGAATGTTCAAAGAGGCTCCCGTGAAACTTGTCCGGATTCTTCTTCCTACGGAACGCCCGTCGCCCGGATGCCATCCGTTTTCGCGAACCCTCGTCTTGTTGAAACTCGAGCGGGGAGCGGCCGCCGCCCGAGGCCGGATGGCGTGCGCCGCTCAGCGGTTCAAACGGGTCGGGACATGGGCCGCGCACGGGCCATGCTGCTCCGAACGATGCGGGAACGGTTTGCCTCCCGATGGGCGACAGCGGTGGAGGCCTTGCGCTTCGCGGCAGCGCTCTGCCGAGCGCAAGCGGTGGCCGCAATGCGGCGCGTGGTATCGACGGCCAGCCGTGGGCTCGCGGCATGGCCGCCGAAGCCGAACGGCATGCGGCGCGGCATCGCGGAGGCGAGCTACGGGCTGATGCGATGGCTTGTGGATCGTGCGCAGGCGATGCGCATGGTGAGAGGCGGCAAGACTCTGATCGCCCTGCGGGAGCGGGTCAAGGCTCAGCAGCGGGAGCTGGCGCAGATCACCGCGCAAGTTTGAGACCTCCAGGCGATGATCCGCTCGCAGCAGGAAGTCCTGATTCGGTTCGGCGACGAACTGGACCAAGTGGCGATGCGCGTGATGCCGTCGGCCCGGGCGAGGCCGCGAAGTCCTGAAAACCGGGCGGTGAGGTGCTCGAAACCCAAGCGGCGCGGCGTAGAGCCAGACGTCGCGGCAGCCAGCGCGGACGTGTCGTTATGAGCATATGGGGAGGGTGAGCGTGGCGTCTCGATCTGTGGTGTGGGGGAGTGGGGCTGTCCTGTTTGCGGCGCTTTTTTCTGGAGCGTGTTCGAGCGCGAGACAGAACGTCTCGGAGCAGGTGTCCGCAGGAGTCCCGCTGTACGACAATCTGGGCGCCCTGCATCACCCGATCACCACGGCATCGGCGAAGGCTCAGCAGTATTTTGATCAGGGACTCCGGCTGGTGTACGCCTTCAATCACGAGGAGGCGATCCACTCGTTCGAGGAAGCGGCACGATACAATCCCAATGCGGCCATGGCCTATTGGGGCATCGCGCTGACGCTGGGGCCGAACATCAACGCCCCCATGGACAGGGCACAGGAACGCCGGGCGTATGAGGCCCTGCAACAGGCCCTGTCGCGGCGCCAGCGCGTCAGCTCAAAGGAGCGCGCCTACATCGAGGCACTCGCCGCCCGGTACTCGTCGGACCCGAACGCGAAACGGGAGACACTGGACCGAGCTTACGCGAAGGCAATGCGGGAAGTCTGGGAGCGAGACCCGGATGACAGTGATGCCGGTACGCTCTTCGCCGAAGCGCGCATGGACCTGCAGCCGTGGAACTTTTGGACTCCTGACGGGTGCCCCAAGGGAAACACGGAAGAGATCGTCGCGATCCTCGAGCGCGTCTTGACGCTGAACCCTGACCATCCGGGGGCGTGTCACTATTACATCCATGCCGTTGAGGCGTCGCAGAGGCCGGAACGCGCACTTCCCTGCGCCGAACGGCTCCCGAGGCTGGTCCCGGGTGCGGGTCATCTTGTCCATATGCCCGCCCACATTTATCTGCGACTGGGGCGGTATCGGGAAGCAGTGGAGCGAAACGTGCATGCGGCGGCGGTCGATCAAGAATATTAAAACACCGGCATCTCACCGGCATCTATCCGACGGGCTACTATCCGTACAACCTCCACTTCCTCTGGGCGGTGCTTGCCATGGAAGGGCGAAGCCGGGAAGCCATTCAAGCCGCTCGCGAACTCCACCGAGTGGTCTCGTGGGACGAGGCGCGCAACGATCCCTCGACGGAAGAATTCACCCCTATGCTCCTCTTTGCGCTGGTCCGGTTCGGGAAATGGAGCGAGGTATTAACCGTGCCGTCGCCTCCGGTCGAGTTGGTATATACGGCGGCGATCTGGCGCTACGCGCGCGGATTGGCCTACGCGGCGATGGGCCGGTTCGACGAGGCGGATGCGAAACAGGCGAGACTGGCCGAAGCGGTCAAGTCCCTGCCTCGAGCCAGAACCCTGGGCGGGAGTCAGGTAGCGGTGTTGGCGCGGATTGTGGAGAAAGTTCTGGCGGGAGAAATTGCCGCCCGACGCGGCGATCGAGGGCAGGCCGTCTCGCGCTTGGCAGAGGCGATCACGTTGGAAGACGCGTTGCGCTACTATGAGCCTCCGCTCTGGTATTATCCGGTCCGCCATTCTTTGGGGGCCGTCTTGCTCGAAGCGAGCCGCCCGGCCGAGGCGGAGCGGATCTACCGGGAGGACCTGGCGCGACACCCGGAAAACGGCTGGGCGCTGTTCGGACTGGCCCAGAGTTTGAGGAAGCAGAACAAAACGGACGAAGCCGCGGCCGTGGAGCAGCGATTCAAGAAGGCCTGGGCGCGCGCCGACGTGACGCTGACCTCGTCGAGATTCTGACTATCGGCTGCTTCTCCGATCGTCGCCCGGTTGACCCTCCCGCCCAAAGCTGCCACCATACGTTCACGCATCGCCCTCGGCGACCGTCTTCGTTTTCGCGCAAGGAACGGAAGTGGGACACATTGTTCGGGTCGCGACGTCGCAGCGTAAGCAAATCGTCGATCTGACCGCTCGGGTGAACGAGCTGATCCGGCAAGCCAAGCTCAAGGACGGCCTGTGCGCATTGTTCCTCGCCCACACGACCGCCGCGCTCACGACCGGCGAAGTGGGAGAGGGGACGGAAGACGATTTGCTCGATGTGGTGGAGCAGATGATCCCGAAGATTCGGTTTCGGCATGCGCATGATCCGGCTCATGCTTGGTCCCACATGGCGGCGTCGATTCTGGGGCCATCGCTCACCCTGCCCGTCAAGGACGGGGCACTGGTGTTGGGGACGTGGCAATCAGTGCTGTTGGTGGAACTGGACGGGCCGAGGCAACGCGAGATCCACGTTATGTGGTCGCCGTCGTGAGGCGCAGACCGGTGATTGGGGTCATGGGGCCGAGCCAGGCCTCCCGGGAACATCTGAGGTTGGCCTCGGAGCTCGGCGAAGGGATCGCCCGCAACGGCTGGGTGTTGTTGACCGGCGGCCGCGCCGCCGGCGTGATGGACGCGGTGAACCGGGGAGCGAAACGGATTCCCGGCAGCTTGACGATCGGGGTTTTGCCGACGGCTGGCACGCGCGTGTCACGCTTCGTGGATGTGGCAATCATCACCGATATGGGCAACGCCCGGAACAACATCAACGTCCTCTCCAGCGATGTGGTGGTGGCCTGCGGACCCGGCGGGCCCGGGACGATTTCCGAAGTGGCGCTGGCGCTGAAAGCGCGAAAGCCGGTGATCCTGCTGGGCGGAGATCCGTTGGAGGTAAAGATGTTCACGAAACTTGGCGGCGGGCTGGTTCGCTCGGCGCGCACGCCGCAGGCGGTCGTCGACATGATCAGACGGCATCTGAATCGGAGGAAGGCATGAGCAGCGTGCTGAACCTGATACTGGCGGCGGGATGCGTGGTGGTCGTGGCGAGCATGGGCGGGGTCGGGGCCGGCATGGCGTCCGCCGAAACGGTCAGCGGGATCGAGCGGGCGAAACGGGCCACGGTCGGCATCTTCGCGCCGGAGCACGAGGCCTACAAGCAGACCGGCAAGGGGCATTTCGTCATGCAGGCCTCGGGAGTCCATCTCCATGACGGCTACATCCTGACGGCGCACCATGCGGTCGAGCGGGACGAGCGGGGGAAGCGCATCGTGCAGGAGGAGATCCGGGTGCTGACGACGGATGTGGAAGAATTGCCGGCCAAACTAGTTGGGGTTAGCGCATTTCTGGACATCGCAGTGTATCGCCTGACGGATGGCGCGGGCCGCTTGCCGAATGTGGGCTTTGCGGAGCGCGAGCCTCAAGCCGGCGACGCCGTTCTGACGATCGGCTATCCGCTGGGGTGGGGCCCGGCCTTCGGTTTCGGCCGGATCGGCAATCCGAACACCTTTCTGCCGACGGCGGAAGGTCGGCTCATGCAACTCGCACTCCCGGCGTGCAGCGGAAACTCCGGCGGCGGGCTCTTCGACGAGCAGGGGCAGTTGGTGGGCGTCATGCACGCCATCATCGAGACAGGAAAGGAGGATGGGCCGGGGCGCTGCAGCCAGTTCGCCTTCGCCGTGCCGGGATCACTGGTGCATCGGGTGGTTGCGGCGCTGATTCGCGGCGAACAGCCGACGTTTTCGCGACTTGGCATCGGTCTCACGGCGGTTCAGATGGGGACCCGGTGGCGGGTGGCGGCCTCCGAAGTGATGGGGCCGGCGCGCGATGCCGGTATTCAGAAAGGCGACGTTATTCTGGCGATCGACGGGACCGAGATCACCGCCGGTGCGCAGTTGAAGAATTATCTAATCGAGCGGACGACGCCGGGCCAGAAAGTGACCGTCAAAATCTTGCGCGGGCAACAAGAACAGACCGTTGTCGTCACGCTGGGGAGATCCTAACCGTTCGAGCGGTTTGGAAAAGGCGAGCTGGAGGGAGAAGAAACGCCTTCGGCCGCCGACCGCCGGGCAAGGGAGGGAGAGACCCATGAAGATCCTGTCGCTGCTGCGGCTCTCGATCGTTGCGGTCGTGGTCGCCGGACCCTTCAACGTGCCGGCGGCAAGCCCGTTGGCCAAGGCCACCTTCGCCGGCGGGTGTTTCTGGTGCATGGAGGAGGTGTTTGAGGCGGTGGACGGCGTCGCCTCGGTCATCTCGGGCTACACCGGCGGGAGGCAAGCCCATCCGACTTACGAGGAGGTGTCGGCGGGCGGAACCGGCCATGCCGAGGCCGTCGAGATTCTCTTCGACCCGGCGAAGGTGAGCTACGAGAAGTTGTTGCAGGTGTTCTGGCGGAACATCGATCCCACCACGCCCGATCGCCAGTTCTGCGATACCGGCCATCAGTACCGCTCCGCGATTTTTTATCACGACGAGATGCAGCGCAAGCAGGCGGAGGCATCGAAGCTGGCGGTCGAACAAACGAAGCCGTTCGAGGAACCCATCGTCACCGAGATTGTCCCGGCCTCGCCGTTTTACCCGGCCGAAGACTATCATCAGGACTTCTACAGAAAGAATCCTATCCGTTACAAGTTCTATAAATTCAACTGCGGTCGAGCTCAGCGGCTCGCCCAGCTCTGGGGCAAGAGGTGACCGGGGGCGGGGAACGGAGTATGTCTCGCACGATTCGGTCCTTCCGATTGTTCGGCTACGCGTGGAACACCGTGGCAGGTATCGTGTGGGCGGTGGAACTGGCGCGCAACGGGTATCTGGTGATCTTCCGGCCGATCCCCGACCTCATTCTCGCCGCCCAGCGGTTGTGCCTGCCTTGGGAAGCGCTCTGGCAACCGCTCGACGAGCTGTTCGGCGTGGCCATCGTGGGCGCGACGATCGGCGTCCTGCTCTTCACGCCGGGATTCGGTGCGCTGATCTTGGCCACGTGGCTTGAAGACCGAACGCAGGCGGCAAAGACTCTCCCTACACCCCACTCTGACACCCCCTCTGTCTGACCGGTGTTCAGATTCCCTCTTTGGAGACCAACGGTGGGGGCAAAAATCTCTACGGTGGTCGCTCCGTGTGCATCTCCGCACTGCGGCGGCATTGCAGGCAACAAAATTTCTCAAGCTGGGTCGAGAGGTTAGCATGAGAACCGGAATCGGCACGAATTTTGAGAAAAAGCGGCTATCAAGCAAGGACAGTGGAGGGATCAGGCGATTGGCGGAGTATGGCCGCAGCAACCCCCAACCACCGACTTTTCAGGGCAGGTTTCAGGCGTGGGTTGTGTGAGTCTCTGGTCGTGGGCGCGCTGCTGCTGGCCTTCCCCACGACGACGCAGTCGGACTTGGACGGACGGCCGCGCTACACCCGCCAGGAGCTTCGCCGCGCCATCAACTGGTATGCGAAACAATATCGGCTCGATCCGGCGCTGCTGTGCGCCGTCATCAAGGCCGAGTCGGATTTTCGTCCTCGAGCGATGTCCCACAAAGGGGCCATCGGGCTCATGCAGCTCATGCCCGGGACCGCTGCCTCCCTCCGCGTCGCTGATCCTCTTGATCCCATCCAGAATATCCGCGCCGGCGCCAGGCAGCTCCGCCGTCTCTTGAACCGCTACGACGGCGACCTGCCACTGGCCCTGGCGGCCTACAATGCCGGCGTGCACCGCGTGAAAGGGCGCACGCTGCCGCGCATCCGCGAGACCCGCGCCTACGTCCGCAAGGTGCTGCGGTACTACCAGGCTTTCAAACCGGGCCGGCTCCACCACGCGGGCGAGCAGAAGGTGCAGGGTTCGCCCGTCAAGCCCCGTTGACCTTGGCCCCGTCCTGTGCTTGGCGATCAGCAGCATAACCGCGCCTGAAACGGTTGCCATGAGATCGCCACGACGGGCATCTGGCCGCCCACAGGATCGAGCCCGAAGCGAATGCCGCTGTGGCAGGCGAAATGCAGTATCTGGCAGATGGGCGAGCAATTCGGCTTGCCGTTCCTTGGTGCGCCTCAGCGCTATGGAAATATGGCGGTCCCGATCGATCGGTGGGAGAGATCTCGATTCAATGCATAATTTTTTTATTACACAAGCTCACGCCGTGTGTGTAAGGTGAGCGGTGGGGTCTATGCCCGCTGCTGCTCGGGTGATATGCGCCAAACAAAGTAGAGCGGAATCCCGGCCAGCACGGTCGCGAAGCCCAGTGCAGACTCGATCGGTCGTTGGATCAGGCTATAGCCGACAATGAGCAGTGAGAGCACGACCAGCAGGCCGGGCAATGCGGGATAGAGCGGCACCCGATAGGGACGCGGCAGGTCCGGTTGCCGGCGTCGGAGCACGATCAGTGCCCCGACGGTGAAAGCCGTAAAGACCGCAAGGACCAGCCCACCGTAGATCACCAGTTGCTCGAAGGTGCCCGTAAGAATCAACAACGAAGCCCAGCCGCTCTGGAGCAGGATGGCCCGCACGGGCACCCCGGTCTTCTTGTCGAGGGCGGCGAACCAGGGGACGAACACTCCATCCCGCGCCATGGCCCAGTACACGCGTGGACCGGCCCACACCATGGCGCTCACCGCGCCGGCGATCGACAGGCAGAGTAGCGCCGCGACGAAGCGTCCGCTCGCCGGACCCCAAAGGGCGGCAGCGGCTTTTTCGGCCACCGGCAGCACCGGCGGCTGCGCCAGCGAGGTGACTGGCAGGGCGTACAGGTACACGAGATTCAGCAGCAGATACATCGCGCCCACAAAGGCGGTGGCGCCGATCATGATCCTGGGAAGGGTCCGCCCTGGCTCGGCGATTTCACCCGCGATATACCCCGCGACGTTCCACCCCAGGTAGCTGTACATCACGAAGATCAGCGCCACCATCACGGTGCCCACGCCGGGATCGGCGTCGGGCGCCCGCACAGCGAAATTCTTCCAGCTCCCTGAGCCGAGCGAGAGTCCACCCAGGGCCAGCGCAAGGATGGCGAGGACCTTCGTTGTCGTCAGCATCCGTTGTAGCCGCCCGCCGGCGCCTACGCCCGCGACATGGACGGCGGTCAGGCTCCACAGCAGAAGCAAGGCGAGTCCTTTGGCCGCCCACCCGTTGTCGTCGGCGATCGGGGCGACGCGCAGGAAGTAGGAGGCGAAGCTCACCGCCGAAGCCGCGATGGCTGCGCCGAAGCCGATGGTCAACGAAGTCCATCCGCTCAGAAACCCGGCCAACGGCCCGTACGCTCGGCGCAGATAGATGTAGTCGCCGCCGGCCTGCGGCAGCGCTGCGCCGAGCTCGCCGTAGGCCATCGCTCCGGCCAGGGCGAAGCCGGCGCCGACCACCCAGAGCGTCAGGATCAGGACCGGGTCGCCCAGGTCGCGTGCCATGAACCCAGTCGTGGTGAAGATTCCGCCGCCGATGATGTTGCTCACCAGCACACAGGCGGCGGTAAACCAGCCGACTTGATGCCGGCCGGCCGGTTCATAGCGGTCGGCTGAAGACGACCGATTCATGAGCGGATCGGGCTGAACACCAGGAAATGCTGCTGGGGCAGAAAGTCGAATTCCTGGATCACGCGATAGCCCGCCGCTTCCATTTCGCGAAGCACTGTCTCCTTCGGCGTCGCATGGCCGAAGAGCCAGCCGCTGTCTTTGTATTCGATCACGGCGATGCGACCGCCGGGCCGCAGGGCGCGTGCGAGCGACCTGAAATAGGCGGTCCGATCAGGAAGGTGATGGTAGGTGTTGCAGGTGAAGATCAAATCCACGCCGGCGGCGGGCAGGCGGGCGTCGGTCGGCGTCGCCCGGATCAGTTCGACATCGGCTACTCCGCGCTGCGCCGTCTCCCGCTCGATGAGGCGAAGCGCAGTCTCGTCCACATCCACCGCGTAGACTTTGCCCGCCGGGCCGACCGCCTCGGCCAAACGCCACGTGAAGTAGCCGCCGCCCGCGCCCAGATCGGCGACGCGCGAGCCGGGGGCGATCGCCAGAGCCTGGATCACCATCTCGGGCTGCTGCCAGGCATCCCGCGACGGATCGTTCATCCGCTGGTAGGTCCACTCGGCACAGCCACCGGCCACGACCAGTAGCCACAAGGTCGCCAGGTGGAACGCAAAGCGCGGTCGGCTGATCATGGAGCGCTTCCCTCCGTGACGGAACAGCCAGTGAACTTGTAACACAGCGAGCGTGCGTCAAGAAACCCGTCCGCGGCCGGGCCGTTGCTGAACGCCTTCTTTCGCGGTGCCAAGGATTGCGCCTACATCTGCCAAAACGCGGTCCTGTGGCGAAACGCCTTCCTCCAAAAGCAGGGGAAGCCCCTCTTCGCAACGTCCTGTTTTTTCGCCGCTGAACATTCTTGTCCCTCCGATCGTTACGGCACGGAATCTGATCCTCTGCCGGGTAGGCCGCACAGGGAGCCGCCATTCAGCGAAGGGAGACCCAGGTATCGGGAATATGGGTAACACCACTCCAGACAAGACGGGCAAGAGCCTGGCCAGGTCGATGGGACGGGGCTGGGGGGTCGCGCTCATGTTGAGTGCGATGGTGCTGGTGCCACCCGCCGTGACCAGCGAGGTGTATCAGGCGCTTCAGCCGGACGGGACGCCCAAGTTGACCAACGTGCCCGCCGATCGACGCGATCAACCGCTTCCCTTCGGAACCACTTCCATCGGAACCCGCATCTCTCAGCGCGAATTGGAACAGGCCATTGCCTGGTATGCCCGGCGGTATGGGTTGCATCCCGCCCTCCTGCGGGCGGTCATCAAGGCCGAATCTGATTTTGACCCCGCCGCCGTCTCTCGGACGGGGGCGCAGGGGTTGATGCAACTGATGCCGCGTACGGCGGCGTCGCTCAAGGTGCACGATCCCTTCAACCCGATCGAGAATATCCGTGGCGGCGCCAAGCATCTGCGCTATCTGCTCGACCGCTTCAACGGCGACCTGACGCTCGCGCTGGCTGCGTACAATGCCGGTGAGTATCGGGTGAAGCGGCATCAACAAGTGCCGCCGATCCGCGAGACCCGCTTCTACGTCAAAAAAGTCCTCACGTACTACCACGCTTATCGGACCGGTAAGGTCCAGCCCGCCTACAGATAACATCGATCGGGTGCGAACCCGCCTGTGCCAACGATTCAGCGTGCCATCGGCCTGCCCAGGGGGCGCAGGGGTTAAGAGCCCTGCACCCCCGCGTCATAGGAGGCCAGGCTTGACCTCTCCGTGCGCGTATGTCAGGAAAGAGGGCGGCCTTAGAGCAAAGGAACATGTCGGATGGCGCGCGAAGGCAATCGGCGTATGGCGAAGCTGACCCAATCGGAGATTCGGGCCATGACCTCGGCCTGCGCGCGGGTACAAGGCATCAACATGGCGCAGGGGGTCTGTGATACCCCGGCGCCGAGCCTGGTGATCGAGGCGGCCGACCGGGCGATGCGACAAGGCATCAACACCTACACCCGCTCTGATGGCCTCCCGGAGCTGCGCCACGCGCTCGCGCGCAAGCTGGCGGAGTACAACGGCATCACGGCCGATCCCGAAACGGAGATCACGGTGAGCGCCGGCGCCACCGGCGCGTTTCACTGCGCCTGCCTGGCGTTGCTCAATCCTGGCGACGAGGTCATCGTGTTCGAGCCCTATTATGCCTACCACATCAGTGCCCTGATCGCGGTGGAAGCGATCCCCCGCGTCGTGCGCACGCAGGCCCCGGACTGGACCTTCTCGCCGGCCGACGTGGAGCGGGCCATCACGAGCCGGACCGCGGCCATCGTGGTCAACACACCGGCCAATCCCTCCGGCAAGGTGTTCAGCAGGCATGAACTGGAAGCGATCGCTGAACTGGCCGGCCGCCATGACCTGTTCGTGTTCACCGATGAAATCTACGAATATTTTCTCTTCGACGACCGGAAGCACGTGAGCCTCGCGTCACTACCCGGCATGGGGGAGCGCACGATCACGATTTCCGGTTACTCCAAGACCTTCAGCATCACCGGCTGGCGGATCGGCTACAGCGTTGCGCAGGCCAAGTGGGCCTCGCTGATCAACGCGATGAACGATCTGCTCTATGTCTGCGCGCCGGCGCCGCTTCAGTTCGGCGTGGCCGTCGGCATTCAGGAATTGGGGGCGTCGTTCTATCAGGGCTTGGCCCGCGAGTATCAGGCGAAACGGGACCGATTCTGCCAGGCGCTGAGCAAGGCCGGCCTGCCGCCCTCCGTACCGCAAGGCGCCTACTATGTGCTTGCCGACGCGTCGCGCCTGCCCGGCGCGACAGGAAAAGACCGCGCGATGTACCTGCTCGAGGGGACCGGCGTGGCCGGTGTGCCGGGCGAAGCGTTCTTCGAGGGACCCGAGGGTCACCGTTTCATCCGCTTCTGCTTTGCGAAGACGGACGCCGATCTGGACGAAGCTTGTCGCCGGTTGGACAAGTTGTCTTGGCTCACCGCTCTGCGACTTCCCGTCAAAAATTCTTGTGTAGGAATGCCGATCATGCTAAGTAGCGAACTTGTCCGGTGCGGCGATATGTCCCGCGGACGATTCGGTCATGGAGAGGGTGAAGTGAAAACTTCTTGGGCTTGGATCACCGGGCTGATGTTGAGCGCGGCTGCGGTGAGCGCCTGTAGCCAGCCATCCGCCATCCTGCGCGCCGACACGAGTTCGAACGTCAGCGAGGCGCCCAACCCGCCGGACCGTTTAAAGGTGCTGGAAGGGGTGTGGGAATACGAAGACAGCGGCGTGGTCGTGACCCTGAAACTCGATGAACAAGGAAACGGAACCTATCCGTGGAACGATGGCGAGCTCCTGACCCTCGCGCTTTCCGATCACACCTGGACGGGGACGTGGAGACAACCGGGAAACGGCCGCGAAGGCGGTTTCGAGGTGAGACTTTCAGACGACTACTCGGAAGGCGAAGGCCGCTGGTGGTACACCCGCATCGCCGATGACACCGCGCCGACGCAACCCGGTGGCGCCTTCCACCTGACGAAAATCGAGGACGCCGGGAGCGAAGATACCGCCGCGGAACCGGAGCCGTTCTCTCCTCAGCCTGTTTTGTTCCCGTCCGATTCACGCTAACCTTCCCGCTTCATCCTCCGGACTCTCGACCGGCGCGTGCGGTGGCGGGTTGTTGTGGTTGGGTCTGGGCGTCACTGTGTAGTGGATGCGATCAGTCGCGCGCACGGCGCGCGGCCTGTTCTTGATCGGGTCCAGGTTGCGGCTGATGTCCGCCTGCGGATCAACCAGCGCATCGAGCGTGGCGAGGGCGTTGCGGTTGATCGGGCACCCGACCGCCAGCGCCTTCTTCAGCATCCACCGCAGCGCGATGTTGTTCAGCCCGAGATTGCCGTTCCCGCCGCTGATGTCGGAATGCACGCCGCGGAACCACACTTCGTAGCCGCCGCGAACCCGGGTCGGCCGGAACGCCTGGCGGCGTTCGTCCAGCGCCAGAGCATGAAAGCAGTAGGTCACGTTGCCGGGCAGGCTGAGCCGATAACCCAAGTTGATCCGACCGAACGGGATGCCGAGATCGATCGGGATGCCGAAGGCCGCCACCACGTCCCACAGACCGAGAAAGCGGATCACAGGTCGCGCTTCGATCACCCGGCCGTCCCGATCCCGCACGCCGCGGCTCGCGATCGTGTTGGCGAAATGAAGAGCCAACGCGGCGCCTCGGCTGAACCCGACGATGTCGATGTCACGATCGCCAGCGGCAAAGTACTGCGCCAGTTGCTCCGCCGCCTGGTTGATCCGGTCCTTACCCCCGACGCCGAACGCGCCGCCGAAGAGTTTCCCGACGAACCCATATCTGGTGCCGACCCCTTTCGTGTAAAACTCAGATCTGCCCTCGTAGGCGTCGCGGAATTTCACCACGTTGGTGTTCTTGCCGTACTCCCCCGCGTCCTTTTCTTCATTCCAGGTCCCGTCGAACGCGTACAAGGCCATCGCGCACCTCCTTTCCAGTCGGGAATAGGGTTAGAAAGCCGGACGCACCCGAGGTTGAATGCGCGCCGAGGATGCGCCCTGTCCATTACTACATCGCCCTAAGGAATTGCCCGATTCTCGCCGGCATGGACGATCATACCGTACTTCGTCCGGGCGGTCATCCGTTGGGTGCTCGGCGACGCCCTGCATCCCGCTTTCCTGTGCGCTCTCGCCTCCCGCAAGCCTGCCCAACAAAGGTGTTGTGGGCGTCCGGGCGGGTGTCCTATGCTAGCGCTTCGTGATCGTGCCGCAGAGTGCCTGCAGCGTTGCCATGCCGAACCTCCTCACAAGAAAGGATGACCCATGCGCGTTATCGGCTTTTCCATCTTAGCCCTGCTGTGCTTCACCGTTTCTGTCGCCATCGCCGCCAGACCGGATCCCGTCACCGATGAGCAGAAAGCGTTGTATGCCATTGGCTTGGCCATCAGCGACTCCCTCGGCAGTTTCACGCTCAGCGAGTCCGAGCTGGAGTTCGTGAAGGCCGGTCTCACGGATGGCGTCCTCAAGCGGCCGCGCAAGGTGGATCTTCAAGCGATGACGCCCAAGATTCAGCAATTGCAGCAGACGCGAGCGGCGGCGGTCGCCGAGGCCGAGAAGAAAGCCGGGGCCGCGTTCCTCGCGAAGGCGGCGGAGTCAGGAGCGAAGAAAACCGCGTCCGGTGCGATCGTCACGACGCTGAAGGAAGGGAGTGGCGCAACTCCGAAAGCGACGGATACGGTGAAGGTTCACTATCACGGGATGCTCCTCGACGGCACGGTGTTTGACAGCTCGGTCAAGTGAGGGGAGCCAGCGACGTTTCCCCTGAATCAAGTCATCACGTGTTAGACCGAGGGCCTGCAACACATCAAAGCGGGGGTAAGAGCCGTCTGGTCTGTCCTGCCGACCTGGCCTACGGGGATCGTGGATCGCCGCCAAAGATCAAGCCCGGCGCCACGCTGATCTTTGAAGTCGCACTACTCGACATCGTGAAGTAGCCGAGCGCGCCGATATCCATCCTGCAGAGCGCCTGTATCCCGATTCGAAAATGCGGGTTCTGACGCCGACCGGCCGGGTTGTGAAGGCTGATAGTAACGGGCGAAAGCGCACACCCGTCCGCTGTAAAGGCCTCGCTGCGGGCCAGGCAGGCCTGAGCTTCGCGTGAAAAGATTCCCGACTTTTTTCTTTACGGCCCCCCTTTTCTTTGCCCCGGATCCTTCATCACCTTGTTCACTCGAACAAGCTCCGAAACGCCCGCTTGATCTGCTCCAGCCTTTCCCGCAGGTCGCTTTCCAGGGCATCGGCTTTGTTCTGGACCATCCGGCGTTTCTCCTTGAGCTGGTCCTTGAAGGCCTGTAGCTTGGCCAGGATCTCCTGCTTTTTCTCCTCCAGCTTGGCCTCCTGCTTCGCCTTCTCGCTCTCAAACCGGTTCTTCAGCGCCTCGAATTCCGCTTCAAGAATGCTGGCCCGGTCCACGAGATTCTCCCACAGCTTGCCCGACTCGAAGGCGGCCCCTTTCAATTTCTCGTCTACGATGGATTCGAACTCGCTCAGGGCCTTGAGAATCCTGGTCCGCTGCTCCTCAAGCGCCTCGCGGGCTTCCGCCTTGCCGAGCGCCAATTGCACTTGAAGATGCTCCAGCTTGGCCTGAACCTCTGTCTTGACCTGTGCAGCGAGCTCTTTCGATTGCTGGATCTCGACCTGCACCTGCTTGAGCAGCTCCCGGAGTTGCTGCTTCCGTTGCTCCAGCCGCTGGAACGCCTGTCCCTTTGTCTGGGTGAGCTGTGATTCCAACGCCAGCGCCTGGTGCTCCAACGCGTCCAGCTTTTTGTCGATAGATACTCTGAGTTCTTTTATGCGAGACATAGGTCCCCCTCTGTTTTGCTGATGGATGAATCGTCACTGCCGCCAGGCAATGTGTTGCCGGCGGTTGCGTCGGCGCACCGGAGGAATGAGGGGCGAGCCCTCTCACCATCCCAACTGCCACTGATGCCCGTACCGCGCCACCAATTCATCGGCCTCGCTGGGGCCCCACGTGCCGGCGGTGTAGAAATGGATAGTCTTCTCGCCTTGCAGCAAGGGGTCATACAGGCGCCAGGCCGTTTCGGTGAATTCTGCGCTCACGAAGAGTGTCTGGTCGCCGATCATGATGTCGCGAAGCAGGGTCTCGTAGGCCTCGGGCAGTTGGCCGAAGGCTTTTTCATAGTCGAAATGCAGCGCATGGTCGGCCAGGCGGAATGGCCGTCCCGGACTTTTGACTGAGAAACAGAGGGAGAAGCCTTCGCTGGGCTGGAGCGTGATGACCAGTTTGTTGCGAGCGATACTGCCCGGTTCGAGTGACCGGAACACCTGCGTCGGCGCTTCACGGAAAGTCACCGCGACCTGGGTCAACTTGCGCGGCAGCCGCTTGCCGGTCCGAAGGTAGAATGGCACGCCCTTCCATCGCCAGTTGTTGATATCGACTTTCAGCGCCACGTAGGTTTCGGTCAGCGAATCTCCCGGCACTCCGGCCTCTTCGCGATAGCCTTTGATCGTATGCCCCGCGATCTGCCAGGCGGTGTACTGCCCGAAAACCACGTCCTCCCGCGCAATGGGTGACACTGAATGGAGCACTTTCAAGCGTTCCGCCTGAATCGCGCCGGCCTCGAAGGAGACCGGCACCTCCATCGCGACCACCGTCATGAGCTGGGTCAGGTGATTCTGGACCATATCGCGGAGCGCGCCGGCCTGTTGATAGTAGGCTCCGCGGTGTTCGACCCCGATGTCTTCCGCAACCGTGATTTGCACGTTCTCCACCGTGTTGCGGTTCCACAGCGATTCGAAGATCGGGTTGGCGAAACGGAACGCCAGGAGGTTCTGCACCGTCTCTTTCCCCAAGTAGTGATCAATCCGATAGATCTGGGGCTCTTCCAGGTACCGGTGCAGCAGCGTGTTCAAGGCACGGGCGGAGTGGAAATCATGGCCGAACGGTTTTTCGACCACGACCCGGACCCAGCCGTGACTCTTGAGGAGTACGGCGTGGTCTAGCCCTTCAATCGCGTCGGGCACGGCAGCCGGAGGCAAGGCCAGGTAAAACACGCGATTTTCCGGCAACCCGTGCATCCGCTCCAGCCGGCGCACGTAGGCCGCTAGCGCTTCATAATCCTGCTCATTCCCGGTGGGCAGCGCGTGATAGTACAGACACTCCTCGCACCATGCGCGCAATGCTTTGTCGCTCGGCCAGCCTGCTTTGCGCAATCCCTCGAATGCCCAGAGCCGGAACCCCTCTTCCCCGATCTCGGGCAACGCGGCGCCAACGATCAAGGTATTGCGCTTTTCCAGGACTCCCTGATCTCGCAGGCGGTACAGCGCGGGCAAGAGCTTGCGCCGTGTGAGATCACCGGTCGCGCCCAAGATGATGAAGATGTGGGGTTCAACGGGCTGATCGGCCATGCCGAAAGGTCCCCGAATCACGCACCATTCCCCTGAGCGGGGTTCACGGCCTCGTACACGGCGGAGTAATCCGCCTCGGCCAGGCCCAAGCCGACCGTCTTCTGCAACAAGCTGCGAATCCCGTCCAGGTTGCCCGTGTTGAGCCGGCAGCCCTTCGCCTCGCCCAGAAAGAGCTCGACGTCCTTGAGCAAGTGTCGCGTCGAGAAGTTCGGATTGGCATACTCGCGATGGAGCAATCTGGGGAGTTTCTTGTCATAGGTGGGCGCGAACAGCGCGCTCTCGCGGAGAATAGCCATGAACGTTTCCACGTCGATCCCCTGCCGCTGCACGAATCCCAGGCTGAGAGCGAACGCGGCGATTTGGGCGGCGATCAACTGGTTCAGCGCCAGCTTGAGCGCAGCTGCCTTGCCGACGGGGCCGATCAATCGCGGTTCGCGGCTCAGCGACCGGAATAGGTCCGCCCACCGGACAAATTGCTCCTGGCTGCCGCCGACCATCACCTGAAGCGTCCCGGCCTTGGCCTCCGCGATGCTTCCCAAGACCGGCGCTTCAAGATAGTCGCCGCCGATCGCACAGACCTCTTCTTTCAGCGTCTGGCTCTCCGATGGGCCGATGGTCCCCATCTGGATGACGGTGCGGCCGGCCAGTTCCTTCCTCACCGGGTCGGCCGACAGGACGCTCCGGATCGCCGCCGCGTCCGCCAGCACGAGCACGATACACTCGGCGGCTCGAACGGCCTCTTTCGGTTGCAAGGCGACCTGGATTCCCAGCTCGCGCAAGGGCTCAGCCCTGGCCCGAGTACGGTTGTACACGACGACCTGGTGGCCGGTCGCCTTGAACCGTTCGGCAATCGGCCCACCTAGGAGTCCGGTTCCCATTACCGCGACACGCATGCGTGTCGCCCTCCCTATGAAGACGGATCATGTGATAGTACCATAGGCCAGCCGATTTCCCATGCCGGCGCGGCAAGACGGAGGCGAGTGGCTATGCAGATTCGGGAGATTCCCACCGGAACCATTCTGAATCCCACCGGCGGCTATCTGGGAGAGGGTTTCACCCATACGATCAACTTGTACCGCGGGTGCGCCTTGGGGAACTCGCTCTGCGGCCTCTACTGTTATGCGCAATGGAATCCGCATCACACGCTGGGCCGCGTGTGGGGACGCTTCTTGGACGTCAAGACTGGCTTCGTGGAGGCCTATCGGGCCCAGTACAATCGGCTGAAACAGCCGGTCCGCGGCGAACCCAAGCCCCTTCGGATCTTTCTCTCCAGCGTGACCGAGCCCTATCCGCCGCAGGAGCGCACGGCGAGACGGATGCGCCGCCTGTTGGAGGAGATGCTCACGCGGCCGCCGGATCGGCTGGTAATCCAATCCCATACTCCGCTGGTCATCGAGGATCTCCCTCTCCTGCTCGCGTTGCGCCAACGGTGCCGGCTGGAGATCAATATCACGGTGGAGACGGACAAGGAGGCCTTGCCGCCACCGTTCCCCCGTCATGCCTACCTGCCGGCCGCGCGGATCGCGGCTCTCCGCGCCCTACGGCAGGCGGGACTCCTCACCGTGGCCGCCGTGAGTCCCCTGCTCCCGCTGGACGATCCATTGACCTTCGCGCGACAACTCGAAGCGGCCTGCGACCGTGTGGTCCTCGATCACTATCTCCTCGGCGACGGCAGTCGCGAGGGACAGCGGACCAAGCAGACGAAATTGCCGATGCTGCTGAACGCCAACGGGTGGAACGCCTGGACCGGGCTGGCACCGTTTGACGAGGTCGTCAAGACGTTCCGCCAGGTCTTCGGCGACGCCCGGGTCGGCATCAGCCGGGCGGGATTCAATGTCGCACACCGCGACTTGCCGGATATCCAGGTGCAGGATTCCTCATGAAGGCGACTCCGCTCCAACCGTGCATCACGCTGGTCACATGGGAGGAATTGGAATCCATCATTCGCGGCATCCGCGAACTCGTGTTTGTGCGCGAGCAAGGCGTGCCGGAGGAGTTGGAATGGGACGGCCTCGACCCGGCTTGTCTCCATATCCTGGCTCGGAATGACAGCGGCATCGCGATCGGCACCGCGCGCCTGCAGCCGGAGGGCAAGATCGGCCGCATGGCGGTGTTGAAGGAATGGAGAGGCCGCGGCGTGGGTCGGGCAATGCTCCGGGCGCTGCTCAAGGTTGCGAGTGAGCGCGGCCTCACGAAGGTCGAATTGGCCGCGCAGACCCAGGCGATCGGCTTCTACGAACGGGAAGGCTTTCGGGCGATCGGCGAGGTCTTCCTGGACGCAGGCATTCCGCATCGGAGAATGGTGCTGGACTTATTTGCGCGTTCATGAAGCGGGAAGGGAGGATTAGGTCCGTGTTTTGCTGCGTTGCAGAGCCATCAGCCTGTGGATGAGGACCTCCACTCGCCCGGCCGACCCGGGTGCCACGGCCACTGTGCCTTGCATCGACGGCCGCGGCTGGTTGAAACGGAACGGTTTGCCGGCTCCGTCCGTCACGGTTCCGCCGGCCTCTTGGATTAGCAGCACGCCGGCCGCCAGGTCCCATTCATGCTCGCGCTCGAACGTGAGTGCCGCGTCGACCCGCCCCGCAGCCACCAGCACTAACGCATAGGCGATCGAGTGCATCGGGCGGCACACAGCGACTTCCCGCAAAGAGTCGAACCGGCCGGTCGAGAGTTCCCAGGGATTGACCAGAATGACCGGTCGCCCGGCAGGCTTCGCCGGTGGTGGTGGATTTCCGTTCAGCCGGAATCCCTGTCCGCGGACGGCGGTGAACAGTTCATTCGTCACGGGATTTAAGACGGCGCCAACGATCGGCTGATCGCCTTCCACCAGAGCGACCGAGATGCAGAATTCCGGCAACCCCTTGATGAAGGCGTTGGTGCCGTCGATCGGATCGACGATCCAGACCCGCTTCTTCTCCAAGCGGGCCGGACTGTCGGGCGTTTCCTCCGAGAGCCAGCCGTCGTCTGGGAAGGCTCCTAGCAGCCTTTCTTGCAACAGCCGATTGACTTCCAGGTCCACCGAGGTCACGGGGGACCGGTCGGCCTTCCGGTGTGTGTCGAACCCGTTGCGCGCCAGTTCGAGAGCTCGTGTCCCGGCGAGCCGAACCGTGTCTAGGAGCAGGTCAAGTTCTCGTTGCATCGGGATTGGGTTCCCAGGTGAAGGATGTTCGCTCGGCTCCTTCGGCGACGGCGCGATCCATAAAAAGATGGCTCATGGGCTCGTCGGCCGTCGGCGCCTCGAAGGTCAGAGATCCGTAAATAGCCAGGGCGCCTCGGTCTTGCGACGGGCTTCGTAGGCGGCGATGGCCGGCTCGTGCTGCAAGGTGAGGCCGATGGCGTCGAGTCCTCGGTAGAGGCAGTCCTTGCGGAAGGGATCCACGTCGAAAGAGTAACGCGCGCCTTCTGGAGTGGTGACGGTCTGCGCGGCAAGATCAACGGTGATCTGATAGCCGGGCCGGGCGAGGACGGATTGGAACAACGCCTGCACTTCGTCGGGTTTGAGCACCACCGGCAGGATGCCATTCTGAAAACAGTTGTTGTAAAAAATGTCGGCAAAACTGGGCGCAATGATGCAACGGAAGCCCTGATCGAGCAGCGCCCAGGGCGCATGTTCCCGCGAAGAACCGCAACCAAAATTGTCGCGCGTGAGCAGGATCGTCGCCCCCTGATATCGCGGCTGATTGAGGAAAAAGTCGGGGTCTGGGGAGCCGTCGCGCTTTCTCCGCCAATCGTAGAAGAGGCCTTCCCGCAGTCCTGTCCGCTCGATCGTCTTTAGGAACTGCTTCGGGATGATCTGATCGGTATCGACGTTGACCCGATCCAGCGGGGCGACGAGGCCGGTGTGCGTCCTGAAAGGCTGCATCCTCAAAGTCCAATAAATATTATAAGTTGTGAGTGCTGAGTTCTGAGTTCGGCTCGATCAACTCCTCACTCAGCACTCCAGGTCATGGCCAGTTTCGTATGTCCACAAAGTGCCCTTCGATCGCGGCGGCCACGGCCATCGCCGGCGACACCAGATGGGTGCGGCCGCCCGCCCCCTGCCGGCCTTCGAAGTTACGGTTGCTGGTGGAGGCGCAGCGCTCGCCCGGTTGCAACACATCGGCGTTCATTGCGAGACACATGCTGCAGCCCGCCTCCCGCCATTCGAAACCGGCATCCTTGAAGATCCGGTCAAGTCCTTCCTGCTCGGCCTGTTGCTTCACGAGCCCAGACCCGGGCACCACCATGGCGTGGACACCTTTCGCCACCTTCTTGCCTTTGGCAAAACCGGCGGCCAGCCGGAGATCCTCGATGCGGGAATTAGTGCAGGAACCGATAAAGACCTTGTCGATTCGGATCTCGGTGATCGGCGTGCCGGGTTTGAGCGCCATGTATTCCAACGCCCGTTCGGCGGCCTTGCGGGTTTTCTCGTCGGGCATCTCGCTCGGGTCCGGCACTCTGCCGTCCACGCCGACCACCATGCCGGGGCTGGTGCCCCAGGTCACTTGCGGAGCGATATCCTCGGCCTGTAGGAGGACCGTCCGATCGTACACCGCGTCGGGGTCGGTCACCAGCCGGCGCCAGGCCTCGACGGCCTGGCGGAATAGGGTGCCCCTCGGCGCCATCGGCCGCCCCTCGATGTACCCGATCGTCTTGTCATCCGGTGCAACCATGCCTGCTCGCGCCCCGGCTTCGATCGACATATTGCACAGGGTCATGCGGCCTTCCATACTCAGATCGCGGATCGTCGAGCCGGTGTACTCCACCACGTAACCGGTGCCGCCCGCCGTTCCGATCTTGCCGATGATCGCCAGGATCACATCCTTCGCCGAGCAGCGATCTGAGAGTTTCCCGTCCACCCGGATTTCCATCGTCTTCGGCCGTTTCTGGACCAAACACTGGGTCGCCAGCACATGTTCCACTTCGCTGGTCCCGATCCCGAAGGCGAGCGCGCCGAACGCGCCGTGTGTGGAAGTGTGAGAATCGCCGCAGACAATGGTCATGCCAGGAAGCGTGAAGCCCTGCTCAGGCCCGATCACATGGACGATGCCCTGGCGCACATCGTTCATGCCGAACAGCGTGATGCCGAACTCTTTGCAATTCTTCTCCAGCGTGTGAATCTGTTTTGCGCTGACCGGATCGGCGATCCCGAAGCGGCGGTCGGTAGTCGGCACATTGTGGTCGGGCACGGCCAGCACCGCCCCCGGACGGCGAACGCGGCGACCCGCCAGTCTCAAGCCGTCAAAGGCCTGCGGCGAAGTCACTTCGTGGACCAGATGCCGGTCGATGTACAGCAAGGTCGTGCCGTCCGGTTCTTGCCGCACGACATGCGCATCCCAAATCTTTTCAAAGAGGGTCTTGCCGGACATATGAAAAACCTCGACACGCGAACCGATCAAGCAACGAGAACGGTAGTATAGCAGCTTCACCGCAGAGTCTGGAAGCGGCGGCCGGGCGGTTATAGGCCTTGGGGATACTTGGCGAAGCAGATCATGTCCATCCGGTTGTAATGGTTCGGCAGCAGCGACTCGGGCCGGTACCCGAGCTTCAAGAACAGGTGCACGTTGCGGGAGGTGCGGAGCATCGTGCAGACGTAGAGTTTGTGGGCGCCCGTCGCCCTTTGCTCGATTTCCCTCATCAGCGCCTGACCGATCCCACGTCCTTGGTGGGAAGGCTTGACGGATAGCAGCCGGATGACGCAGACGCCCCCAACCACCCAGAAGCGCACCGAGCCGACCACGGTCCCCTCCCATTCCGCGACGAGAATCTTCTTCTCCTGCGCGTCCCGCTTCAGGTCGTCCAGGGTCTCGGTCGTCCAGGCGCTGGTGGCGTAGAGTCCGGCGTACTCGCCGAAGGCTTCCCGTTGGATCTCGAGGATGGAGTCGAAGTCCTTCTCCATCGCCGGGCGAACAGTTAGCATCGCTTCTCCTGCCTTCTGAACACGGTGAACGGCAGGTCGTGGTCGTGGCCGCAAGGCGGCCACCGCCGACGGCGGCTCCATGATGGTGCGCATCGGAGCCGCTCGACGTCAAGTCGTCTTGTGCACCCGGCGCCCGTGGGCTGCCCGGATCGTTCAGCGATCGCGCGCTTTCTACCCAGCCCGCCTGTTCCCCGGTCCAGACTCCGTTCGGCCGCCGAGCCCGGCTGATTCAATGCTCGCCCTGATTTTCCGACGGCTTAGATTCGTTTGCTATTTTTGATAGCGACGGCCAGCGAACGATCGGTCGCTGGCGGGACCGAAGGGAGGAGTGGCAATGCGAACACGAATGACGATAGCTGTTTTGTTTGTCGGTGTCCTGTTGATACCGGCGTTCGCCGGCGCCGGTGAGAGTCGGGCGACCAAGCCGGCGACCGGACGGGCCGCTGCGGGCAACCCTTTTTCCCGCTTCTGCAAGGCCCATGATCTCGTCGGGACGTGGCACCTGGTGAAGTACACAACGCCCTATGAGTTCAAGGACCCGAATGCGCCCTATCTGCTCCCGTATCAGGTGTTTCAGTTCACTGCCGACGGGAACATGAAATCGGCGCATTCCCCCAAGCCGTTCCGGGAAAATCCCGGCAAGATGTTCCAGGCGATTCCGGCGGTCGTGACGTACGGCTTCGAGCGTGACGGCCTGGTGACGGTGCGGGCCAAGGGAGCCGCGGCCGCAGCGGAGACTTGGCATTGCGTCGCGATTACGCAGGATCGGAACGACGAAGAGCACCAGGTCTTCATGAAGCGCGGAGACCTCGTCATGACCCTGGTGGGCAAGAACGGTCAGCCGTTGTTTGTGCGGCAGCTCCGCAAGAGCGGAACGTGACAGGGTGTTGAATCCGCCGCTCTGCGCGTGCTACGTACGACGGCCGCGTGAGCGCCAGGGCTCACGCGCCCATCGCTTTTTCGGTTCGCGAGACGGCGACCATGGGGACTGCTCTGGAGTGGAGATCGCCTGCCCTCATCAACTGGTGCCGGTTGCTGCTGGATAGTTTTTACCGGTGGACCGGACGCGAGTTACTGGAGCGGGTGGGCACGGCGGAGGATCAGGCGCGGGCCTTGTTCACGGCCCCGTTCGTGGTTGTCTCACACGGGACGGAGGACGATCCGGTCCTCAATTATGGAAACCAAGCGGCCTTAGACCTCTGGGAATATACGTGGGAGCAGTTGACAAAGACTCCGTCGCGGCTCACGGCCGAGCCTGGCGAGCGGGCCGAGCGGGAACGCATGCTCGCCGAAGCGGCGTCACGGGGCTACATCGACGACTATCGAGGCGTGCGTATCTCCCGCAGCGGCCGCCGGTTCCTGGTCGAGCACGCCGTCGTCTGGACCGTCATCGACCAGGCGGGTGTGTGCCGGGGTCAGGCTGCGACTTTCTCTCGCTGGAGCTATTTGTGAGCCATTGAACTTAAAGCGCCAACCGTCCCTCCA
Organism: Nitrospiraceae bacterium; assembly: GCA_035573855.1. Lineage (GTDB taxonomy): Bacteria > Nitrospirota > Nitrospiria > Nitrospirales > Nitrospiraceae > DATLZU01. The sequence continues at coordinate 6,664 of DATLZU010000026.1, read as the reverse complement.
CCGCACCGTTTCGAGAAACATCGTCTTCGGCCTGACCGACGGATCGCACTCTCCGTCCGGCGCGCGAAAGAAGCCGAATCTCTCGTCCGTCTCCGGGCGCCGGTGCGCCCGATGACCTCTAGCGCTTGTCCTTCGAGCAGCGATAGCGACCGGGGTTGACTATGGTGTACCATGCTCGCCGGAAGCGAGGCGCGCCGTTCTCAAAAAAGGATCCTTGTCTGCCCGAAGGCAGCGAGCGGAAAAGGCGTTGTTCGTGTCTATGGAGAACCTCGCATTATGCGCGCGACCGAGCACGGCGTTTCTGTTTTACGCGGTTTGGCTGCTGGCGTGCACTCTGTCCGCCTGCGCCCAGGAAACCTGGGAGTCCGCCATGCAGGCCGGCCACCGGGCTATTCAGCGCGGCGATTACGCCGAGGCCGAGCGCATTTATGCCGCCGCCGTCGTGAAGGCTGAGGCGTTCGGGCGCAAGGATCGCCGCGTCGCCGTCACGCTGAGTCAGTTAGCGCAGGTCTATGCGGCGCAGGGCAAATATGTGGAAGCGGAACCGGTCTATCTCCGAGCGCTCGAGATTTACCAGGACGTGCACGGGGAAGAACATCCCGACGTGGCAGCGACGCTCAATAACCTGGGCGTGCTGCACCGGATGCACGGTCAATACGCTCAGGCGGAGCCGCTCCTCGAGCGGGCCCTGACGATCAAGGAAAAAGTCCTCGGTCGGGACCATCCCGATGTCGCCTTGAGTTTGAGCAACCTGGCGAGGTTGCACATGGCCCAGGGGCATTATGCGCAGGCCGAGCCGCTGTATCAGCGGGCCCTGGCGATCAGAGAAAAGGCTCTGGGGGGGGACCACCCCGATGTCGCCAAAAGTCTGGAGGACTATGCCGCTCTGCTGCGGAAGGCGCGGCGAGAGGAAGAGGCAGTGAAACTGGAAGAGCGGGCGGCCGCGATCCGGAGCAGGCAGAGCCGGGCGTCCGTGGCCAAGCCGCTGGGTTGAAGTCCGGGAGGCACCCGGTGTAGCGTACCGGCGCGGCCGCGCCATGGATGAAGAGCCAAAGCGACACTTTCGGCAACGCGCCGCGATCGCCCGTTCAGTCGGCGTTGTCGCGATCGCCCTGGGATTCGTCAGCGGCATGCACGGATTGGAACATCCGGATTCCATCTGGCTCAGAACCGCCCTGGGGTTGCTCGTGACCGGCATGATGGCGCAGGGGTACGCCCTGTACTGCACGCTTCGACGGATGAGGGAGAAACACGATTCGAACACGCCATGACGCGACAGCGATCCAGCAAACCAGTGAAGCGAGCGAGTTGGCCGGTGGCCCTGTGGGCCTTCATTCCCTTTCTGTGCCTGATCCTGGCCGCCTGTGGAGGGCCATGGCGTGACACCTATTTGAAACGGGGGATCAACCGGCTCACCCAGGAAGAGATCGCCGAGAAGCTCGGGCCACCTCATACTGCCAAGACCCCCGTGCTGGGCGGCGAGAGTGTGTGGACCTATCGGTTTCCCATGAGCGATAAGGAGTTGCGTCCCTGGAGCCTCGACACCATGACCAGGGGAGCATTGAATGTGACCCAGCAGGCCGCCGCACTCATCGGCAAGGGCGGCGGCGAGGGTGCGCGTGAGACGCTTTACTGCTACCGCTATGTCCTCACCTTTGACGAAGCGAAGGTCTTGAAGAGTTGGAGACGGGAAGATTGCGTGCCGAGAAACCACGAGAAAGCGGCGTCGCAATAGGAGGAGACGCTCGCCGCGGCAGGCGGCCGTCGCCCTCTCGTTCGCTGAATCGCCCTGCCTGAATGATTTGATTATGGGTCTCCTCCAACAATGGTTTCCGAACCTCGACAGTGCCTTCCTGGCCGACGTTGCGAAATCGCTGGCTCTCTTGTTCGTCCTTCTGATCCTGCGGGCCGTCCTGGTTCGGTCCATCACCAAAAATCCCCGCATCTCGACGGACTCCAAGCTGCGATGGATCGTGACCGTCCGCAACACGGTCGCGTTCGTCTTCGTGATGGGGTTGTTTTTCATCTGGGCCCACGAGCTGCAGGCCTTTGCAGTGTCCCTGGTCGCCATCGCGGTGGCGCTGGTCCTGGCCACCAAGGAACTGATCCTCTGCGTCAGCGGGGCCGCGTTGCGTGCAGGAGCGAACGCGTACTCGGTGGGCGATCGCATTCAGATCGCCGGGTATCGCGGCATCGTGCTCGATCAGGACCTGTTTGCGACGACCCTGTTGGAGATCGGGCCGGGTCAGGCGTCGCATCTTTCCACCGGTCGAGCCGTGGTCTTCCCCAACAGTCTTCTCTTCACCCATCCGTTGGTCAATGAGACCTACACCGAGGAGTATGTGTTGCATGTGACAACGGTTCCGTTGCGAAGCGAGGACGAGTGGCAGAAAGCGGAACAGGTTCTGCTGGAGGTCGCCAAAGCCGAGTGCGCGCCGTATCTCGAAGACGCGAAGCGGCACATGCAATCTTTGGAGGAAAAGAACCTGTTGGAAGCGCCGTCGTTGGACCCGCGCGTGATTGTGCAGATCCCCGAGCCGGGCCGCATCAACCTGCACCTGCGTTTCCCGGCGCCGGCCCGCGGCCGGTCGCGCATCGAACAGGCGATCCTGCGGGGGTATCTCTCGGCGATGGCCAAGAAATGAACGCTCGCCGCGGCCATCTTCCCGCGCGCTATCCAATCACTCCTGTTTTTTAGCAGATCGGTGCATGAAGATCGCCACGTTCAACGTCAACTCGATCCGGAAACGTTTACCGATCGTCCTGGACTGGCTCGACCGGCACAAACCCGACGTGCTGTGCCTGCAGGAGACCAAGGTGCAGGATGCAGAATTCCCGCTGCTGGCGCTGACGGAAGCCGGCTATGCGGTCAGTTTTCGCGGGATCAAGGGGTACAACGGCGTAGCGGTGCTGAGTCGCACCAAGCCGGATGCGGTCTTCTACGGGTTCGACGACAACGGAGATCCGGACGACTCACGGCTCATGCGAGTCATCGTCCGTGGCATTCCGATCATCAACACCTACGTACCCCAGGGATACCAAATCGACTCGCCGAAGTACGCCTATAAATTGCGATGGTTCGACCGGCTCCGTCGCTACTTCGCCAAGCATCTGTCGCCAGAGCAGCCGGCTATCTGGTGCGGAGACATGAACGTCGCGCCGAGGCCGATCGACGTGCATAGCCCGGAAAAACATCTCAAACACGTCTGCTATCACCAAGACGCGCGGAAGGCGTATGAGGAAGCGGTGAAGTGGGGATGGCAGGACGTGTTCGTCAAGCTCTATCCGGAGCGCCAACAGTACACGTTCTGGGACTATCGGGCGCCGAGTTCGCTGGAGGCGAACAAGGGGTGGCGGATCGATCATATCCTGGCCACGGCGCCGCTCGCCGCGACGTGCGTCAGGCGGACGTGGACATCGCGCCGCGGCGCGCGAAGGATCCTTCGGATCACACCTTTCTGTGGGCGGAGTTCTCCCTCTCGCACGTCCCGCATTGACTGGCTGCAAGTCCTGAACGAGCAAGAGGCGATCGGCCGGCGCGGTTTGGCGGAAAGAAAAAAAGAAGTGGACATCGGGCTCAGGGGAGCGAAGGACTCCTCGGATCGCACTATCGTGTCGGGAGAGGAGTTCGGTCTTTCCAGAAGCGCGATGTCCACGCAGAGAGGAGGTCTTCGGCAGGGCCGACGGCGTTCGTCGCCGGCCCCGATCCGTCATCTCAAGCCGCGCTCAAGGTTGGCTGCTTGACCATGCGCTGGCTCAACAAGCGGTTGTGCTCGATCAACGGATCAGTGATCGCCCCGCAGTTGATGCACCGCCAGATATAGGACTCGGGTGAGAAGTCCGGACGCCATTCCTCTACCATCAGCCCCTGGCAACGTTCACAGGTCATGGCAGCCACCTCCTTGGGTTGTGCCCAGGTCCCCTCGGGGCCCGTCCTCACGCTTAGGAGGCTAACATCGCAAGATTAGAGCGATGTTAAGGGTAGGTTAAAAGTGTCTAATCTGGAGATCGACGACGAGGCGCCGGATGATGGTGGGAAGGGCTCGCGCTTTCAATGAGATAAGGGCTCCTCAACGAGCAGGATCCCGGTCATGCCTTTGTGCCCGCGGACTCGGCAATGAAACGGATAGGCGCCCGGAGGCAGCCGGAGCGTGAGTTCCAGGGACTGGCCGGGCAGAATTCGAATCCCGTCCGGACGAGCGACGGCGTCTGAGGACGAATCCATGGTCAGGCGAATCCGCAGATCGGACAAGATGGGACCGGCGAATTCGTGCGGCTCTCGGCCTTCGTTCACGATTTTCAGGCGAAGCGGTCTGCCCGCGGGAGCCCGCACTTCCGCCGGGTCGAAACGAAAATCCTGTGCGGCGATCCTGACGATTTGCACGTCGGGATCGCAGGCGACAACCAGGATCACCAGTCCTGCAAGCCAACCGAGGCGTTTCGCACGGGGGGTCATGGTCGTTCCAGACGCCGAGCAGAGGTCTTGTACACTTACACTCAGGGCGCGGAGTGTGCAACTGCAGGTCTGTCTCTTGGTCGACGCTCTGAGAGGTTTGCTCTCTCCTGGACCGTGGTGTGAGTGAATGGCTGAGGAATTTTCGGCAGAGAAGTCCAAGGTCACGCTCCATGTGGGCCGCATCGGTGATGACCCTCGCGCGCGCCGGATTCTCGACGCGATGCGGGGCACTTCCCCTTCCGCGCAGGCGCCCACCCGCATTTCCCTTTGATATGGCTCGCGTTCCTCGCTCTTCCGGAGACTCACCGCCTCGGTTGCAGAACCGACGCTTCCGCTTGACAGGACTTTGACGATCATTTATCGGTGAAGGGCCTTACCGGCGATCCCCAGGAAGGCGGCAACGGACTCCTCCGTCTCGCCGGCCGAGCGGCCGGGACGAGTGACCATCGGAATCGTTGAGCCATGACCCCGCCGCTGCGTTGTCCCCACTGTGGAAAGGACGGCGTGCTCCGGTCACGCTGTCGGTCGGTGTGGGAATACCTTGCCAGCCTGCTCTTCGTGTCCCCGTTCCGCTGCCAGTTCTGCAACCATCGGTTCTTGGCGGCCCGTCTCGGGCGGGAGTATCCCAAGCATCTAATCGACCGGCGGGAGCATCTGCGTATTCCAGTTCGCTTGTTCCTCTCGTTTTCGGGCGGGCGGGTGCGCGGCGAAGGCACCGTCATGGATATCTCCATGGGCGGCTGTATCATTAAGAGCGACACGCAAGTCCATGTTGACGATATTTTCTATCTGCAGATCGCGCTCGATGAGCGAGAGCCGCCCCTCGAACTCGCCGCCATGGTCCGATCGGTCAGTCCGCGGGGAATCGCCTTTAAGTTTCTCCGCAAGGCCCAGGAAGACAAACGGCTGCTGGCCTTCGTTCAGGCGAGAAGCGTGGGGCAGGCCGCGCGGGCGAACGGGTGAAGGGAAGCGGCCGGCGCGAGGGCTCCTGCGCTGGCACGATGACGGCCCCGGATGGTGCAGGGACTTGATCACAGCGGGACCGTGTCTATCTCGGATAGCGCGTCAAGACAAGAGAGGAGTTGGCCCATGAACGCACGGCGAGGGATGTCGATGGTCGCACTGGCGGGAGCCCTGCTGATCCTGTCGGGTTGCGGGTACAACGAGTTGCAAGGACTTGACGAGGAGACCAACGCCGCCTGGAGCGAGGTGCTGAATCAGTATCAACGCCGAGCCGACCTGATTCCGAATCTGGTCGAAACGGTGAAAGCCTATGCGGCCCATGAACGCGAGACCTTGGAGAGCGTCACGCGGGCGCGCGCGCAAGTCGCCGGCCTCCAGCTCACTCCGGAAGCGCTCAGGGACCCGGCGGCGTTTGAGAAGTTCCAGGCCGCGCAGCAGGAACTCTCTTCCGCCCTGGCGCGCCTGCTGGCCGTGGTGGAGCAGTATCCGGACCTGAAGGCCAACGAAAATTTCCGCGATCTCCAGAGCCAACTCGAGGGCACCGAGAACCGCATCGCGGTCGCCCGCAAGCGATACATCGAGAAGGTAGCCGAATACAACAAGGCGGTGCGCTTCTTCCCGACCAATCTGACCGCCAAGTACATCCTTCACCTCGACGTCAAGCCCAATTTCACCGTGGCGGACGAAAAGGCCGTCGCGAAACCGCCCGACGTCAAGTTTTAGGTACAGGTTGAGACCGAGGAGCAGTCAGAGAACGACCCAGGGAGGGATCATTGTCACTGCGGTCGTTTGCTCAACCTTCGCGTTGCTTTTGATCTGCCTCTCGGCCGAGCCCTCTTTCGGTCTTGACGTCCCGCCGCTCACCGGCCGCATCGTGGATCAGGCGCGCCTCTTGCCTCTGGATCTAGCCGCCGCGCTGTCGGCCGAGCTGGAAGTCCATGAAGCCAAAACCGGCAACCAAGTCGCGGTGCTCACGATTGCGTCCCTCGAGGGCGAACCGCTCGAAGAGTATGCCCACCGGGTGGTGACGACCTGGAGGCTTGGCCAAAAAGGAACGGACAACGGCGTGCTGTTGCTCGTGGTCATGCGTGAGCGGAAAGTCCGGATCGAAGTCGGCTATGGATTGGAAGACGTCCTCACGGACGTGCGCGCGTCGCGCATCATCCGGGAGGAAATCGTCCCGCGGTTTCGGGCGGGCGATTTTCCAGGTGGAATCGAGGCGGGGCTGCGGGCGATTATGGGCAC
>DATLZU010000025.1:0-61214 GCA_035573855.1 Nitrospiraceae bacterium | reverse complement strand
CCGAAGTAGCGTTCGCGGACGCGAAAGGCAGCCTGAAGCAGGGAGAGCAGTTCCTCATCGGGAGTCTGCAAGACGAATCGGCATTCCTCCCGTGTGAGCATGTCGTCCCGCAGGGCTTTCTCGGTGAGAGCGTTAAAGTCGGGCATAGTCGTCTCCACTTGGACGAGGATCAGGATAAACAGGCAAGGCCAACCTACACGGTTTCGAAGGGCGATGCAATGCCTTGATAGGGCACGGCGCGGAGGGTAGGCACCGGGTGGTCCTGATCGGCGCCGGATTTGCCGGTGTCCACCCAGGGCAAGGCAACATAGGTGTTCCAAAGCCCGCAACGGCGGCAGCGGCCAGCCCATTCGACGATCTCGTGCTGGCAATGGGTGCAGACATAGGGGACGACCACGCGTTTCTTAAACCCCAGCGCCTTTTTCAGTTCCGCCACGGCCTGCAGCACGTGCTGTTTGCGCAAATAAAGGTTGGCCATGATCTTGTGATAGTCGACCATCTGATCCTGCGGCCCTTCGATCGTCGAAAGCAAATCATAGGCTTCGTCTACCATCTCCAGCCGGTAGTAAAGCTTGCCTAGATAGAACTGCAGCACCGGGTTGCGTGGGTCCTGCTGGACGGCTTCCTGATAGACGCGGATAATCTCGGCCGGCTCGCCTAGTTCCAGGTACAGTTCTTCGAGTCGGTGAAGGATGATGACGTTCTTTGTCTTGGTATAGACCTTCTTGAGGATCTCGACGGCGTTCTTGACCTTGCCTTCGCGGACGAGAATTTCGCCCAAGCCGATATAGGCGGGCAGAAACCCTCGGTCTTTTTTGATGGCGCCGCGGAAGTAGCGGCGCGCCTTTTCCGGATGGCCGCGTTCGAGCAGTTGGCGTCCAACCTCGTACATGCAGCCGACCAGGAGGTTGGTCTCCGCGCGCTTGTCGGACTCCGAGAGGTGGGCCTTCAGCAGGCGGTGCTGGATTTCGAGCGCATCGGCCCATTTCTCCAATCGGATAAAGAGGTCCCGCTTGCGGATCAGAGCGGTCAGATTGTCCGGCTCGATTTTCAGGATATCCTGTAAGGCCTCGAGCGCGTCCTCATAGCGCTTGGCGCACTCGAGATCCTTGGCCAGTTCCAGCAGCACCTCGATGTTCCGCGCATCCACCCGGTGTGCGTGTTGGTGGAGCCGGATCGCTTCGGCGTAATTGTTCTCCGAGCGGTAGATATTGCCCAGCCAGAGTAAGGAATCGGTGCGGTTCGGGTCGAGGGCCAGAGCTTTTTCAAAGAGACCGATAGCCTCGGCGGTGCGCTTTGACATGAAGGCATGGGTGCCTTCGCGGTGGAGCGCATCGACTTTTTCTTTGCGCCGCAGCAGGCGGTTGCTCCGCCACGTACCGATGAAATGAACCGTTTCGCGCATGCCGACCAGCAGGGTGACGATGAAGGCCCCTCCTGCCATCGAGACCAAAACCAGCGTCACCGGACTCAGTTCAAAGGTGTCGGTTGGGCTTATGCGGATGGTGATGGTGCCGGGATTCAGCTCGCGGAAGTAACCGTAAATGAAGATGCCGGCGCTGACCAAGAAGATGGTGAGCAACAGCCGAAACATGGCTCAGGCCTGTTTTCGCGACCGGACCCGAACCGGACGGGCCCGTGGAGTCTGGCGGACCGGGGCCGGGCTGGACGAACCTTCCGAGGGCAACCGGACTCGTTTGGCATCAGCCCACAGTTTTTCCAACGCATAGTGTTCGCGCACGTCCTTGCGGAACACATGCGCGACCACGTCGCCGAAGTCCATCAGAATCCAGGTGGACGCGGAGGTACCTTCAATGCTGAGCGGCGCGGATCGCTGCGCCGAGAGGACCGCGTCCACGTTGTCTGCGATGGCCTTGACTTGACGTTCCGATTCCCCGGAACACAGCACCAGATAATCGGCGACGGAGGTCAGTTTCGCGACGTGAAGGATCAGGACATCGGAGGCCTTTTTGTCGAGGGATGCCCGGGCAATCGCGAGAGCCTTGGCCTTAGACTCCGGTATGATCGGTGTCCTCCCAATAGAGCTTGTGCTGGATTATATAGGATTCAACGGGGGCGGGCAACAGATTAGCCAAGCCCAGGCGTTGCCGAATGCGGAGGCGGATGTCCGAGGCGGAGACCGTGCAGGGCGGAAGGCGGAGCAGCGAAAGGCCCGGGCCGTCGGGGATCTGAACGTCGACGCGCGCTCGCTGATCGGCGTCAAGCTCGGTCAGCCGTGCCGGTTCGATCGGCGGCAGCAAGGAGACCTTCTCGATCGAACGGAACAGCGCGCCGGGCCGCGAAACAACGACGAAATGACAGAGGCGCAGCAGGGTCGGTGCCTCCCGCCAACTGTCGAAGTCCAAAAAGGCGTCGAGGCCGATGATAAAGAAGAGGGAGGTCGATGCGCCGTGGGTGCGCTGCAGCTCCCGCACCGTGTCAATCGAATAGGACTTCGTCTGGCGGCGGATCTCGATGTCGGTCAGGGCGAAGGTCGGTTCGCCGGCGATGGCGAGCCGGACCATTTCGTAGCGATGCTCCGCCCGCGCGAGCACGCCCGGCGGCTTATGCGGCGGATCGCCGGTGGGGATGAAGAGAACTCGGTCGAGCCCCATCCGGTCCCGCGTCTGTGCGGCGATCGTGAGGTGGCAGACGTGGATCGGATTGAACGTGCCGCCGAATAAGCCGAGACGCATCTTAAAATTCTGAATTGTGAATTCTGAATTGTGAATTTAAAAAGGACATAGGATCAGGGCAGGATACCGCTAGTCCGGCAATTCATCACTCAGCATTCAGAATTCCTCATTGCTCCTAGAGGATCACCAGGTTGTCCCGGTGAATGACCTCTTCATACTCCTGCTGACCGAGGAGTTGTTGGATCTCCGGCGTCTTCAGGCCTTTGATGCGGGCCAGGGTCTCGGAAGAGAAATTCACCAGTCCCTTCGCGAATTCTTTGCCGTCGCGATTCGTGCAGGCGACCGGGTCGCCTGCTTCGAACCGGCCGCTCACGTCCATGATGCCCGAGGCCAGCAGACTCTTGCCCCGTTTCGTCAGCGCTTCCACCGCGCCGTCGTCCAGTTTGAGCGATCCACGGGCGCGCAGGGTGAAGGCGATCCACTGCTTGCGGCTGGTCAAGCGGCGGCTGCGAGCCAAAAACAGGCTGCCCCCCGGCTGACCGGCGAACACGGCCGGCAAGAGCCCGGGCTTTCCCCCGTTGAGGATCAACGTGGCCACGCCGTACTCGGCCACCTTCTTGGCGGCGCGCACCTTTGTCGCCATGCCGCCCGTGCCTTCGAAGGTGGAGGAGAGTCCGGCGCGGTGCTCGATGTCCTCCGTGACGTCCGGGATGAGGGGAATCAACGTCGCTGTGGGGTTGCGTCGCGGGTCCTCGGTGTAGAACCCGTCGACATCGGAGAGGATCACCAATAGATCGGCGTCCACCAAATGCGCGACCTCGCCAGCCAGGGTGTCGTTGTCGCCGAAGCGGATCTCGTCCACCGCCACCGTGTCGTTCTCATTGATGATGGGCACCACGCCGAATGCGAGCAGCGTGGTCAACGTGTGGCGGGCGTTGAGAAAGCGCCGCCGGTCGGCGAGGTCCTGATGCGTGAGCAGGATCTGGGCGACCTTGAATCCGACGCGCTCGAAGGCTTTCTCGTAGGCCCACATCAACCGACTCTGGCCGACGGCGGCGGCGGCCTGTTTGACCGGCAGATTCTTTGGATAAGTCTTGAGGCCGAGTTTCTTGATGCCGGACACGATCGCACCGGACGAGACGATCAGGATCTCCCGCCCACCCGTCCTGAGCAAGGCGATCTCGTCGGCCAACCGGTCGATCTGTTCCGGACGCAGGCCGCAGTCGCGCGAGGCGACCAGACTGCTGCCGATCTTGACGACGATCCGTTTGGCGTGTTTTAGGAGTTCGTCGCGCACGGTTCTTTTCTCAACGCGTCCACTATCTGGCCGACGAAGCGCATGAGATCGTCGAGCCCTTCACGGGTCACGGCCGAGATCGGGAAGAATGTGAGACGGTGCCGTCGGCAATAGGTCCGCAGGCGCTCCAGGCGCGAGCCGGACTCGCGAATGTCCACTTTCGTGCCGACCACCGCGAAGGGTTTGGCTTTGAGCGACGCGTCATAGGCCGCCAGCTCTTTCCGCATGACTTCGAAGGCAGCAACGGGGTCGTCCGGCGCGGACTCCGACACGTCCACCAGGTGCAACAGAAACGACGTCCGCTCAATGTGTCGCAGGAACTGGAAGCCCAGCCCTTTGCCTTGGTGAGCGCCTTCGATCAGGCCGGGAATATCCGCGACGACGAAACTGCGGTCTTCGCCCAGGCGGACCACCCCCAGATTGGGGGTCAATGTCGTGAACGGATAGTCCGCAATCTTGGGACGCGCGGCGGAGATGGCAGCGATCAAGGTGGATTTGCCGGCGTTGGGCAAGCCGACCAAGCCGACATCGGCCAGCAACTTGAGTTCCAGGCGCAGCCAGCGTTCCTCGCCGGGCGTGCCGTGCTCGAAGTGCGTCGGCACGCGGTTCGTGGGCGTCGCGAAATGGGAATTGCCGCGGCCGCCGCGCCCCCCGTGGGCGGCCACGAAAGAATCGCCGTCCGCCGCCAAGTCGGCCAACATCTCGCCGGTCTCGTCGTCGAACACCATTGTGCCGACCGGGACCGGAATGACGACGTCGTCGGCGGTGCGGCCGTGGCGGTTGGACCCCTCTCCGGGTCTACCGGCCCGGGCCTCATACCGCTGCTGGTACCGGAGGTCGAGGAGGGTGCTGAGGCGGTGCGACGCGACCAGGATCACGTTCCCGCCATTCCCGCCGTCCCCGCCGTCCGGTCCCCCGTGCGGAACGTACTTTTCGCGGCGAAAACTGCAGGCGCCGTCTCCGCCACGCCCGGCCTTCACGAAAATGCGGACTTCATCGACAAACATGAAGATCACCAGGACCCGCGCTCGATCCTGTGGATCGCGCAAAGGGTATCTGCTTGGTCAAACCTGACCGCGACCGTGCGTTGATACAGGATAAAGGATCAGAAGGAGGAGGGGGAAGGCGCCGCCCTAGTCGGTCAAGGAGGTCGGATACACGCTCACTTTTTGCCTGTCCCGGCCGCCTTCGAATTTCACCACCCCGGTGATCTTGGCGAACAGCGTATGATCCCGCCCTAGGCCGACGTTGAAGCCGGGAAAGAATTTTGTCCCACGCTGCCGGACGAGAATGCTCCCCGCTTTCACCGTTTCACCGCCGAACGCCTTGACGCCAAGATATTGGGGATTGCTGTCGCGCCCGTTTCGGGAGGAGCCGCCGCCTTTGTTCGTTGCCATTGTTCAGTTCCTCGTCGCTCGTCGTTTGTTTCTCGCCCCGACCGTCGATCGCATCTCGCTGACGGACGGCGCTTCATGAGCACGCTTTCCGGACGCTCTCGCCGCTTCACGCGGTCTGGATGTCAGTGACCCGAATCTGCGTGTAGTCCTGCCGGTGACCTTTCGTCCGCCGATAGTTCTTCCGACGTTTTTTCTTGAAGACCGTGATTGAACGGGTTCGCCCATGCTTGATGATTTCCGCCAGGACCCGCGCGCCCTCAACGACCGGCTGGCCGACCAGGAAGCCGTTATCGCCGTGGACCAGCCGGACTCGATCCAGTTCGATCGTCCCGCCAACTTCGCCGGGCAGCGCTTCTACCTGCAGCAGGGTCCCCGGCTCGACCCAATACTGTTTGCCGCCGGTCTCCACAATCGCGTACATGATACCATTCGCCTCCACTTCGGGAGGGAAAATATGTAACACAGGGCCGGAAAAACTGTCAAGGTAAAGGACGACGGGATCCAGGGCTCTTAGGATTTGGATTTAGAACAGAGCTCAATTCACGAGACACTCGCTCAGGACTTGCCGGTTCGTTGACAAGGTTGAGGGCGCTGCTATACCGTTGTGCTTGTCTCGGAACCGAACCCATATTGGGGGCTCCATGATGCAACCCAGCGAGAAAATCTGGATGGACGGCACGTTTGTGAATTGGGCGGATGCGAACGTCCATGTCCTGACCCATTCTCTCCACTACGGTTTGGCGGCCTTCGAGGGTATTCGTTGCTATCAGGGGAAGAACGGCTCGGCCATCTTTCGCCTGCCGGAACATGTGGACCGGCTTTTCGAGTCAGCGCATATCGCCATGATTCGGATACCGTATGACAAAAAACAGGTGACCGAGGCGATCGTCGAGACCGTGCGGGTGAACAAGCTGGAGGCCTGCTATATCCGTCCGCTGGTCTACATCGGGTACGGCGCGATGGGACTCTATCCGGGGGAGAACCCGATTCGCGTCGCGATCGCGGCGTGGCGGTGGGGTGCCTATCTGGGAGAGGAGGCGTTGGCCAGCGGCATCCGCGCGCGCGTGTCGTCCTTCACGCGGCACCATGTGAATGTCTCCATGACCCGCGGGAAAATCTCCGGCTACTACGTGAACTCGATCCTTGCCAAGCGCGAGGTAAAGGCGGACGGATATGACGAAGCCATTATGCTGGATCCCGAGGGCTATGTCGCGGAAGGGACGGGCGAGAATGTTTTTATTGTCAGGCGAGGCGTGCTCAAGACGACGCCGTTGACATCCATTCTTGAAGGCATTACGCGAAATTCCGTCATTCAGCTTGCGCGGGAGCGCGGGATTCCGGTAGCGGAAGAACGGTTCACCCGCGACGAAATGTACGTCGCCGACGAAGTGTTCGTGACAGGGACAGCAGCGGAACTCACCCCTGTGCGGGAAATCGACAACCGGCGGATCGGGGCGGGCAAACCCGGGCCGATCACAATGGCGCTTCAGAAGGCCTTCTTTGACGTGGTCACAGGTGAAGATCCTTCCCACCAGGCGTGGCTGACGAGGGTGTAAAAACAGCCGTCAGCCATCGGTCTCCAGCGGCCAGCTTCTCTCCAGAGGAGAGCCATCTCACAGGGTGAGGCTTTGGTTCGAAGCGGATCGCTTGATTACGTGGTGCGGACCGGAGTTTTTACTGAAAGCTGGTGACGGACAGCCAAAAACTTATGGAGTCGCTGGCTTGCTTTCTTCTGCCGGCCGGCTTGGCGGGGAGTCTTTGGGACCGTCTGTCGGAGAGGCGGGCGTCGCTTTCTTGTTCAAGTCGATGACGGTGGACGAGAAGGTACGTTCCTTGGCCAGGATGGCGAGGCTCAGCGAAGTGATCATGAATACGGTGGCGGCCACCACCGTGAACTTGCTCAGGAAATTGGCCGGCCCGCGGCTTCCGAAAACGGTCTGGCTGGAGCCGCCGAAGGCGGCGCCGATCTCCGCGCCTTTGCCGGACTGGAGCAAGATGGCGCCGATCATGAGGAAACAGACCAGCACATGAACGATCACGATCAAGGTGTACATCGCTGCCTCATCGGGAACGCGCGGCGCGGGCTTGCGCAGCGGCGAGGATTGTAGCAAAGGCGTTCGGATCGAGACAAGCCCCTCCGACCAACGCGCCGTCGATGTGGTCGTCAGCCAGCAACGATTCCACGTTCTGCGGTGTCACACTCCCGCCATACAGGATGCGGATCGCAGTCGCCGCATCAGATCCCCACTGATCCGCGAGCTTCCTCCGGATGGTCCGGTGCACGACCGCCGCCTGCTCCGGTAAAGCGGCTCGTCCCGTGCCAATGGCCCACACCGGTTCGTACGCGATCGTCACCGCCGTCGCTTCGTCTTTGCGCAGATCCGCCAGTCCTTTCAGGAGTTGTCCAATCACCACGGCGTCGGTACGATCGGCGTCGCGATCGGCGGCCGATTCTCCCACGCAGAAAATCGGCCGGAGGCCGTGCTTCACGGCGGCGCGTACCTTCTTGTTGATGAGGTCGTCCTGCTCGCCGAAGATCTGCCGCCGTTCGGAATGTCCGACGATCACGTAGCGGCAGCCCAGGTCTTTCAACATCGGGCCGGAAACCTCGCCGGTGAATGCGCCCTGATCTTCACAGAATAGGTTCTGCGCGGCCAAGGCAAAGCGGGAATCGCCGGCCAGCGCGTCACGCACCGCCTGGAGCGCCGTGAACGGCGGCGCGAGGACCGCCTCAATCTCCACTGTCTTGGGGACCAGCGGCGAGAGGCGGCAGACATAGTCGATCGCCTCCGAGGCCGTCTTATGCATCTTCCAATTGCCCACGATGAGCAGCCGGCGCACGGCGGTGACCTCGACGGATTGTTATGCGAGGGAGCACGGCACTTCAGGAATTTCGGTCAGGTAAGGCGACGAGACCGGGAAGTGCCTTGCCTTCCAGGAGTTCCAAGGCCGCGCCGCCGCCGGTCGAAATGAACGACATGTTTTCCGACTCGCCCGCCCGGTGCACGGCCAGGGCCGTATCGCCACCGCCCACGATGGTCAAGGCATAGGCATTGGCGACGGCGTGAGCGATAGCCATTGTCCCGCGGGCGAACGCGTCCATTTCGAAGACGCCCATCGGACCGTTCCATAAGATCGTCTTCGCGTTCTGTATCGCTTCGGTGAACAGTTTGACCGACGCGGGACCGATGTCCAGGGCGTACCAGTCTTTCGGAATTTCCTGCACGGGCACGATCTTGGTCTCCGCGCCGGGTTCCCGGCTGGCCGCCACAACGCAGTCCACCGGCAAATAAAACTTCACCCCGCGCGAGAAGGCGTGTTCCTGGACGCCTTTGGCAAAATCGAGCATGTCGTTTTCGACGAGCGAGTTGCCGATTTCCAGCCCCATTGCCTTAATGAAGGTGAAGGCCATGCCGCCCCCGATGATGACCTTGTCGACTTTCTTGCCGAGATTCTCGATGACTCCGATCTTGCCGGAAACCTTCGCGCCGCCCAGAATCGCCACGAACGGGCGGATGGGGTTCTCGACCGCGCCCTCGAGGTATTCGATTTCTTTTTTCAAAAGATATCCGGCCGCCGATTCCTTGATGAACTTGGGAATCCCGACGATGGAGGCGTGGGCTCGGTGGGCGGCGCCGAAAGCGTCGTTGATGTACACGTCGCCCAACGAGGCCAGCGCCTTGGAGAACTCATCGTCGTTTTTCTCCTCCCCGGGATGAAAACGCAGGTTTTCCAGGAGCAACACGTCGCCGGGCTTCATGCGCGCGACCAACTTCTCGACGGAAGGGCCGACGCAATCGGGCGCGAACAGGACATCCTTACCCAACCACCGTTGGAGCCGCTTGGCCACCGGGGCCAGGCTGAGCTTGGGATCGAATCTTCCCTTGGGCCGACCGAGGTGCGAGCACAGGATGACCTTGGCGCCTTCGTCAATCGCGCGATTGATGGTCGGCAGCGTGGATCGGATCCTGGTGTCGTCGGCCACCTGAAGGGAGTCGTCAAGAGGGACGTTGAAGTCGGCACGGATAATGACACGCTTGTTGGACAACTGCAGGTCTTCGATGGTCCGTTTGTGCAGGTTCACGGCACCGCTCCTTCTTCGCGCTTCACGCCGCCGGCGCCGCCTGCAGTCCGGATAGGCGGCGGACCAGAAGGAAAGCGGGACGGGCTGGAGCGCGGCTTTCTATCGGGACAGTCCAGGACGGTCAAGTCCTGGCCGCGATGAACTTGATGAGATCGCGGACGCGGCACGAATACCCCCACTCGTTGTCGTACCAGGCCGTGACTTTGACGAGACGCCGTTCGATCACCGTGGTCAGCGGCGCGTCCAGGGTCGCGGAGTGGGGGTCTCCTTTCTGGTCGATCGACACGATCGGCTCCTCGCAATACTGCAAAATGCCTTTGAGCGGACCTTCGGCTGCGCGTCTGAAAGCTGCGTTGACGGACGCGACATCGCAGTCTCGCTCGGTTTCGACGGTCAGATCGACCAGCGACACGTTCGGCGTGGGGACGCGGATCGCCATCCCGTCCATCTTTCCTTTGAGCTGTGGCAGAACCAAATGCAGCGCTTTGGCCGCACCGGTGCTGGTGGGAATCATTGACATGGCGGCCGCGCGCGCCCGACGCAGATCTTTGTGGGGCAGGTCAAGCAACTGCTGGTCGTTCGTGTAAGAGTGAACGGTCGTCATCACGCCGTGCTGGATGCCGAAATTCTCGAGCAAGACCTTGGCCACGGGCGCTAGGCAGTTTGTCGTGCAGGACGCATTGGAGATGATGCAATGAGCCTTGGGATCGTAGACGTGCTCATTCACACCAAGCACGATGGTCACGTCGGGGTCTTTGGCCGGCGCGGAGATGACAACCACCTTGGCTCCCGCCGATAAATGGCGTCCGGCCCCTTCCCGATCCGTAAACCGGCCGGTCGATTCGATCACGAACTCGACGCCCAGGTCTTTCCAGGGGAGAGCCTTGGGATCCTTGACAGCCAACACCGTGATCGCCTTGCCGTCGACGAGAATCTGGTCGCCTTTGGTCTCGATCTTGGCGTTGAGCGTGCCGTGTACGGAATCATACTTCAGCAGGTAGGCGAGAGTCTTGGCGTCCGTCAAATCGTTGACGGCGACAAACTGCAGATCGGGATCGCTTAAAGAGGCGCGCAACACGGTCCGCCCGATCCGTCCGAACCCGTTGATGCCGACGCGAATGGCCATGGCTGTACACCCCGCAGAAAAAAAGATGCCGGTTGGCGATCAACCGGCAAGCAGGGCCGATGGTACCCAGCCTCCCAAACCTTGTCAAGTTGGTTGTGGGGGGAAACCAAACGTGACAAATGATCGGTGATTGTCGCGAGATGCACCGCCGGGGACGGCCCAGGAGTGCCTTGTTCCGAGCCGGATTCTTCGGTAGAGTCCGCGTAACCGACAGCCCGTCGAGCGGCACGCGGAACGGCGGGCGGGTGCGCCAACGGCCCATGAGCGAGCCATTGTTGTTTGAACAGACCACACGCGTCCTTGAATGGGACCGGCTACTCGAGGCGTTGGCCCGGTACGCCCGTTCCAGCATGGGCGCCCGCTGCTGTCGGGAACTGCCGTTAGAGTCTGGGCTCGAGGCCGCGCGGACCAGGTTGCGGGAGACTGGGGAATTGCTCTCGCTTCTGGAGACCGCTGATCCCTTTCCTGCTTTGGCGTTTCCCGATGTCCGGGAGCCGCTCGCCCGGGCGAGCAAGGGCGCGCCCATGGAGGCGTATGAGTTGCGGGACTGCTCGATCGTGCTTGGACTCGTGGACGAGGTCGTTCGCTATCTTAGCCGTCACCGGGATCGGGCTCCGGTGTTGTGCAAACTGGCCGAGCCGCTGGAAAGCGTGCCGCAAATCGGTCACGTCAAGCGCGAGATCGACCTGGCTATTGAGCCGGATGGGTCGATCCGCGAGTCGGCCTCTCCCGAACTCCGGCGCTTGACTCATCACGCCCACGACTTGAAGCAGTACATGCGCCAGCGCCTGGAACAGATTCTGCACTCCAAGCGCTACGCCGAGGTGCTGCAAGAAACTTACTTCGCCCAACGCGAAGGTCGCTACGTCGTGCCGGTGAAAGTTGAAATGAGCGGAAAGATTCCCGGCATCGTTCACGATGTTTCGGCTAGCGGCGCGACAGTGTTCCTGGAACCGCGCGAACTCGTCGAATTGAACAACGCCATTAAGGTGGCCGATCTGGAAGTCGACCGGGAGGTGCGTCGGATTCTCCGCGAGCTGTCCGCGATGGTTGCGGAGCGGGCCGGCGCCATACTCAGGGCGATGGAGACACTGGCGGAACTGGACTGTATCGCCGCCAAGGCCGCGTTGAGCTGTCAACTCGGAGCTCGACCGGTCGCCTTGAACGAGTGCGGTCGAATTCAGCTCAAACAAGCGCGGCATCCGCTGCTGGCGCTGGCGAAAGAGCGGGTGGTTGCCAACGACCTCCTGGTGGACGAGCAAGTAAGGGTGCTCGTGATCTCGGGTCCCAATACCGGCGGCAAGACTGTGACCCTCAAGATGCTCGGGCTATTCGCGTTGATGGTCCGCGCCGGGCTGCCGTTGCCCTGCGCGCCGGAGTCCGAGATGGCTTTCTTTCCGGAGGTCTACGCTGATATCGGAGACGCGCAGGATCTCGCCAAGGACCTCTCGAGTTTTTCCGCCCACATGACGCAGATGATACGTCTGCTGAACCACGCGACGACTGCGGCGGCCGAGACGAACCAGGCGCCGCGGGCGCTGGTTCTCCTGGACGAACCGGTTACCTCCACCGATCCGGTGGAAGGAGCGGCTTTGGCCGAAGCGCTCCTGGTGCGGCTGGCCCAACTGAAGATGAAGGTCGTGGCGACGACCCATTACAACGCGCTTAAGGCGTTGGCACAGAGCAGACCGGACTTCGCCAACGCCAGCGTGGAATTCGATATCGGCACCTTGTCCCCGACCTATCGTCTGCTGATGGGCATGCCGGGCGGGTCTTCCGCCTTCGATATCGCCGGCCGCCTGGGGATGGAGGAGTCGGTCCTCGAAGACGCCCGCCGATTCCTCAAAGGCGACGAGCGGGCTTTAGAAGACCTGCTGAGCGGCCTCCAGGAACACCAGCGGCGGCTGGCGGCGGAAGCGGATCGGGCCTCACTGGCCCGTGTCGAAGCCGAGCGGGCGTCGCGGGAGGCGGCGGAGATCCTTGCCCGGCTGTGTGAGACCGAACAGGACGAGCGGAAAAGTGTGAAGCGCAAGCTGACCGATGAACTCTTGCGGGCGCGCGCGGCGATTCAGGCGATTCTCGATGACGTGAAGCGTGAACGCACGGTGCAGAAGGCGAAGGAAGCCAAGCAGCGCCTGACCGAGCTGGAACAACGGGCGGAGGCCGCCCTGGCGGCTCCTTCGGAACCGGTGCCGGTCGAGCGACTTCACGCCGGAGATCCGGTGGAGATCCTCCGCCTCGGGGCCACCGGGACGTTGCTCGAATCCCCGTCCGGCAGGAAACGAGTCCGCGTCAAAGTTGGCGAAGGTGAAGTCTCGGTGCCGGTTTCCGCTCTAGCCGGGATCAGCCGATTGCCGGCTGAGGAACCGGTCCACAGTCAACAGCCTCGAACCACGGCTTTATCCGGATCGACCGCCTATCCGCCTCGCGTTGCACCAACGGCATTGGATGTCCGTGGGAAGGCGGCGGATGAAGCACTCGATCTGCTGATCGCCAGCTTGGATCGGGCGGCGTTGCAGGGGGAGCCGTCCCTCAAAATCATTCACGGTCATGGAACGGGGCGTCTGAAGGCCGCGCTGCGCGAATACTTGCAAGTGTCTCCCTATGTCGCGAGCTTCCGGTCCGGAGAACGAGCCGAAGGCGGGGATGGGGTCACGATCGTCGAGCTGAAATAAGGTCGAAAACCGGTTCCTTGGAAGTGACACACCTTGTGGGAATTGAGACTGACGCGGGCTAGCGAATCGCGGAGACCGGTGTTACGCCGCGGGCATCGAGTACGGTTCGCACCTTGCCCGCCAAGGCCGAAGGAGTGAAGGGTTTCTGAATGGACTGCAGGTCCTCGGCGATCACCCCGTGCCGGAAGACCGCGTCGTCCGCATAGCCAGACATAAACAACACCTTGAGGCCGGGCCTCCGTTCCACGAGGCGTTCGCTCAGTTCACGCCCGTTCATCTGCGGCATGACCACGTCGGTGAGCAGCAGCTGAATCGGTCCCGACCATCGGTCGGCCAGAGCCAAGGCTTCCGCCCCGTTGCCGGCTTCCAGCACCGTATAGCCTTTCAATCGCAAGGTGTCGCGCACTAGGCTTCTGACCCCCGGTTCGTCCTCGGCGACAAGCACGGTCTCCGTCCCTTCGAAGGCACCAGATGATTCCCGTTCCGGGAAAGCCGCTGAGATGGGCGCCTCCACTCGGGGCAGATACAAGACGAAGGTCGTGCCCTGGCCGGGTCTGCTCCGTACCGTAATGCCGCCACCGCTCTGCTTCATGATGCCGTAGACGGTGGACAGGCCCAATCCGGTGCCCTTGCCTTTCGGTTTCGTGGTGAAGAAGGGCTCGAAGATCCGGGAAAGGATATGTTCGTCCATACCGACACCCGTGTCGGTCACCCGAAGCGACATATAGGGGCCGGGTCGGATATCGAGACGCTGCCGAGCGATCCCGTCCTCGTCCAGATCGCAATCACCGGTTTCGATCGTCAAGGTCCCTCCGTCGGGCATCGCGTCGCGGGCGTTCATGGCCAGGTTGATGAGCGCCTGTTCGATCTGGTTTAGATCGGCTCTGACATAGCCCGCCGACGGCGACAAGATGGTGACCAGGTCGATGTGTTCACCGACCAACGGTCGAAGCATCGCTTCCATGTCAGCTACGACCTCATTGAGGTTCAGGACCTTCGAGCGCAGCAATTGCCGCCGACCAAAGGTCAACAGTTGAGCCGTGAGCGCGGACGCTCGCATACAGGCCTGCCTGATTTGTTCGATGCTGCGTCGTTGGGCCTCCGTCAGCGCGGCGTCTTCGGCCAACAGATCGCCGTGCCCGGCGATGATGGTGAGCATGTTGTTGAAATCGTGCGCGATGCCGCCCGCGAGCTGCCCCACGGCCTCCATCTTTTGGGACTGCCGGACCTGCTCCTCCAACCGTTTGCGCTCGGTGATGTCATGCAGGATCACCTGCATTCCCGCAGAAGTGCAATCGGTCAACGGACAAATGGCCAGTTCGGCGGTGATGACCGTCCCATCGAGACAGAGCACCCGTCGTTCGATCAGCGGGAGAGTTTGGCCTTCCCCAAGCGCCCGTCTGAACCTGTCGATGGCGGCGGGATCGTCGTCGGGGTCGAAGAAGTCGAACGGCGAGCGCCCGATGATCTGGTCTGGACTGGTCGCCTTCAACAGCCGGTAGCACGCTTGGTTCATGAAGACGATGCGATGCCGTCGGATGATGAAGATGGCGTAGGGGGAGACTTCCACGAGGCGGCGATAGCGCTTCTCGCTCTCGCGAAGCGCGTGCTCGGCGCGTTTACGTTCGCTGATCTGCTCGACCAGGAGCACCCTGTCGCGGTTGAGCTTCCGCGCGCTTTCATTGGTGCTTCCGTAGAAAATGGCCAGAATCAGCAGAATGGGAAGTTGGAGCCAGTGACTCTCGCTCAGGGCTCCGAGTTCGCCGATTTCGAAGTACAGTACGACGGCGTACGAGAGGCAGAGGATCACCGACAGGCCAATCACTTGCGGCAAGGTCGGGGCGAACGCGGCGATGAGCATGATCAGGAAGTATGCCACGTAGAAGTTGGCGCTCCCGTGTCCGGAGAGATAGATGGTTACCGTGGTGATGCCGGTGTCGAACAAGACCAAGGCCCAGACGAGCCACCGCGAGACCCACAGGCCGGCCGGCAAGAGGCCCAATCCCACGATCGTGCCGATGAGCGTGAGCGCGATCAGTTCCAGCGCCACGGAGGGAAGCAGCGGATCTTTGCTGAACAAGAGCTGGTAGCAGAGGACGATGGTGACCAGCGCGTGAAGGAGGATGAGTTGGTGGCGGGTGGAACCGATCGGGGAAACGGGTCGGGTCTCGGTCTCGAGCGCAGCGCCGCGGGGCGATCGGCGTACCATTTGTGAATCCTCCGGACGCAGATGGAAGCGATTGATGTGTTCGTGGGTCTCCGAAGTTGGGTCGGGAGTGCGCCGTATCCCGGCGCTCTCCTTACGCTAGCGCTGTGTCCGACGCTCCTCGGCGGCGACGGGATCGCGGCTTTCCGGGTCGTGACCCTGTCGATGAGCGGAAATCCGCTCCAACTGGGTCACAACGGCCCGCAGGCGCTCCTGCTGTTCCGCTTCCATGCGGATGAATTCGACGCCGAACTCTTTGCCGATCGACCAACGCACGGCGGCCAAGTCCACGGTCAGGGTAGCGGTCTCACCGGAAAGTTGGATGGCGATCCCGATGTAGTCCCCGGTGAACACGGAAGCCTCGCTCCTGATCCGGCATCCGCCGGTCGAAATGTCGACGACGGTCCCCTCACCCTCGATCCGCTCGCCATGAAACGTGCTCGGAAGGGCGACCCTGTAGCGGGCGTGTTGGCGTCGATTGATCATTGCGGGCTGTCCTGCCTTATTTCACCGATTCCGTGCCTGCGCCGGATGTCGCTGGAATGCAGTCGGCTGAGAGTGTCCGCCTACGCTCCGTCCGCGCCGCGGTCTGCGAGCGCCTCGGCGACCGCGGCGATGAGCGCTTGCTTGGCGATCGGCTTCTGCAACATGCGCGTCGCGCCCAATAAAAGCGCGGCCGGGATCAATTCCGTTTGGCCGGTTTGCCCCCCGCCCGTGATCGCGATGATTTTCGACTGAGGCCAGCGGCGCTTGATTTCCATGATGACTTCGATGCCGTCTTTTTCAGGCATGAAAATATCGGTCAGCACGAGGTCTACCGACGCGGTCCGGAGCAAGGCGAGGCCCGCCCGGCCGTCGGGTGCGTCCAGCACGGTGTGTCCTTCGCGCTCCAAGAGGGCGCGGAGCACCGTTCGCACGGGAAGCTCGTCATCAATGATCAGCACGTGAGCCATATGGCTGGCCGGATGCGACCGGACTCGTTAGCGCTCGGCTCTCGAAGGCGCCGCGGAAGGAGACGGTGACGGCGCAGGGTTCGCTTGCCGAAGCGCCCGATCTAGCGCGCTTCCGAGGGCGTGGAGCGAGAACCCCTTTTGCAGGAAGTCCGTCACGCCCAGCGTCCGGGCCTGTTGCTCCATGGCTTCGGTCCCCACTCCGGTCAGAATGATCACCGGTGTATGCGCGTCGATCGACCGGAACTGTTTCAGCGCGGCGATTCCGCTCATCCCCGGCATGTGAAGGTCCAGGATCACGACATGCGGCCGTTCTCGCTGGAACAGATCCAGGGCCTTCTGACCGTGGTCGGCCAACAGCACCTCGTGCCCGCGCCGGCGCAAAATGGTATCAAGTAGATCTCTGATGCTCTGTTCGTCGTCAACTACGAGAATCCTGGCCATAGGGCGGCTCCTTGGAAGTGCGGTCATTCGATTGGAAGTGCGGTCATTCGAACAGCCGGGTGGTGACCCGCACAATCAATGAACGGAGGCAAAACCGCCACAGGGTCTCAATGCCCTTGCGGCGCTTCTGAAGCAGAGTCAACCATAAGCTCAAGTATAGCCGAGGAATTTCCAACGTCCATGGAAAACTCTCTTTTGGTGTCAGGTTCATCCTACACAGCGACCTTAAGGGGAGCATGGGTGGTGAAGGGACTATTCGACCAGCCGCTGCTCGACGGCATACCGAATCAACGAGGCCGTCGTCGGCAGGCTGAGCTTGGCCATCAAGCGGGCGCGATAGGTGCTGACGGTCTTGCTACTGAGTCCCAGCGTTTCAGCGACTTCTTTGAGGGTTTTGCCCTTGGCGATCAAGCTTAAGACCTGAAACTCCCGATCTGAGAGGGTCGCGTGCGGCGGCGCAGCGGGTTCCTCGGCGGCGTTTTTGGCCATTTCGCGGGCCAACCTGGGACTCATGTATCTCCTGCCCTGGGTCACGGTCTTGACGGCATTGACCAGTTCATCTGGGGCCGCTTCCTTGTTCAAATACGCCGCCGCTCCTGCTTTGAGCGCACGGACGGCGTATTGGTCTTCCGGATAGATGCTCAACACGATCACCGGCAGGAGAGGTTGCGCGGCTTTCGCCTCTTTGATGACGTCCAGTCCGCTCCTGTCAGGCAGGTTGATGTCCGCGATCATGAGGTCCCAACGTTGGCTTCGGAGTTTTTCCAAGGCTCCCTGTCCGGTGCCCGTCTCTTCGATGACCGCGTCGCTGAACTCCTCGGCCAGCACCTGTTTCAATCCTTGGCGGAGAATCGCGTGGTCGTCCACGACCAGGATACGCTTGATGCTCAACGTCCACAGCCCTCCGACTTCGTGATTTCTTGGCGTGGGAGCTTCACCTCCGCCCACGTGCCCCGCCCTGGTTCTCCGCGCAGCGAGAACTCGCCGCCGAGCAGCGTCGCCCGCTCTTGAATGCCTCGGATGCCAAGCGTGGACGATCCGCCGATACGGACCGGCTCGATGCCTTTGCCGTTATCCTGCACGGACAAGATCACTGTGCGGTCTCGTTCGTACAGCGTGATGCGCACGCGGGTCGCCTGGGCGTGCCGCTGCACGTTGGTCAGCAACTCTTGAAGGATGCGAAAGATCGTGGTGGAGAGGGTCGGCTCGACGGAAGTTGCCGCGAGCCGCGGATCGACGGCGGTCTCACAGACGAGGCCGGTATGGGTCTGAAAATGGTGCGCCTGCCACGCAACGGCGGCCGCCAGGCCGAGTTCATCCAGAATGCTCGGTCGGAGGCCGGTGGCGATCCGCCGGGTCGATTCAATGATACCGTCGACCAAGTTCGCCATGGCGCGAACCTTGTCGATCAACCGTGCGGATCCAACGGCGGCTTTGCTCTGGGACAGCCCCTTGATCACCGCGACCAGGTCGAATTTCAGACACGTCAACGCCTGGCCGAACTCGTCGTGCAACTCGCGCGACAACCGCCGCCGCTCTTCTTCCTCGGCGGCTACGAGCTTGCGGGTGACGTCACGCAGCCGATCATGCGCCGCCTGGAGTTGTTCCAATGCCCGCTTGCGCTCGGTGATGTCTTGGATCTGAGAAATGAAATAGAGCGGTCTTCCATCCTGGTCGCGCACGAGCGACACGCTGAGCAGAATCCAGACGACGTGGCCGAGCTTGTGAATATACCGTTTCTCCATTTGATAGGTAGGGATCTCGCCGTGCAGCATCTGGTTCACGTAGCCCAGGTCAGTGTCGAGGTCGTCCGGGTGGGTGATGGCTTGGAACGTGGTCGCCAGCAGTTCCTCTTCCGAATAGCCGACGAGTTGGCATAGGGCTCGGTTCACCTGGAGCCATCGGCCGTCGGTGCCGACAAGCGCCATGCCGATGGCGGCGTCGCGAAACGCGCTGCCGAATCGTTCTCGGCTCTCCTGCAGAGCCTCATCCGCCAGCTTCGCGTCGGTCATGTCGATGGCAACGCCGCCGATCAGGCGCGTCGCGTTACCCTCCCGAATCGGGAACTTACGAACCAAGCTGTAACGCGGTCGGCCGTCGATCCGAAACGTTTCGACGGTCTGGAGTTCTTGGTCGGCGGTCAGGACGTACCGGTCGTTCTCCACGAACTGCCTCGCGGTATCCGGCGGAAACAGCTCCACGTCGGTCCGTCCGAACACTTTGTCGGGCTTGAGCCCAAAGACCTCGCAAAAATACTTGTTCGCGTACATGTAGCGTCCGTCCGGAGTCTTGACCCATGCGAAAGCCGGCAGATGGCGCATGAATGACGCGAAGAAGGTATCGTGCTCACGGACCCGCGGGTCCATGTCGACTCGCCGACGAGCCAACAGTGCCAGTGTCCATAGAGTCAGCACGCCCAACGCGCGGTTGACGAGCGCAAACCGAATGGCTGCTCCAGGCGGAGAGAGGACGTAGCCCGCCACGATCAGCCCGGTGCCGACGACGGCGACTGCGATGGGGAACCATCGATTCGAAGACCGACGGGCAAGCCACAACGGGAAGAGGTAGAGAGACCAGACCGCAACATCTGGTGGACTGAAGAGATCCAACAGAAAAATTCCCACGAACGAGGCCCCGATCGTCGCTTGGGCGACGTGGTCGCTCTGTGCGAGGCGACGCACAAGTGAGTCGGGATGGATGAATGGCGATGCGTATCGACCCGACCGGGCCGCGGGCTCGGCGGGACAATTCCGAGTGCCCGTCCAACTCGAAACGACGTCGGCCAAGGTGCGGGAGGAACTCAACAGAGTTCGTAGAGAAAACATAGAGATATGAATACGATACTGCTGAACTGCGCATCTGCCTAGGGCCGTTCGGCCCTAGCGTCCGCCGAACGGGATGGTCGCCGACTCTGTCTGAAAGAAGCGGAAAGAATGGCTGCTGCGAGCGCAGACCCTGGATAACCGTGTGCTGTATTGAGGTCTCAGGTCAAAAACGGTGCCAACGGTGCGGCGCCTTTTAAAAGTTCATGGTGGTGGATTTGACGCGCATCTGGTGGGAATCAACCAAGACAAAAAGGTAGGAATTCGCAGAGTTCTCGACAGATCAACGAGTTTCACGGACTCGCGCCAGGCACTTGGCTTGCCTTCTCCAGTTAACACCGTGGACGGATGGCAAGCGGTGGGGTATTCGTCCTAATCACCCAAATGGATAGAGCAAACGTCGGACGCACAGCAGGGAGGTGACCATGAGGCGGACGCTGGAACCAGTCGATTTGATGGTTGTGATCGGGCTTTGCGCAACACTGGTTGGGGGATACGCCGTCTTCATCTCGGCGAACGGGACCTTAGAGGCGGCCGCGCCGAGACCGGAGATGGTCTCGCTGAATCACTCGACTGGCATCATGGCCGGCATGGAGTGGGTCCAACCGGCTCTCGGCCAGGCCATCGTGGAGAGTTATCTGATCGAGCGCGACGCGGCCGAAAACCTGGCGACTGCCGTCTCGGAATTCAATCGGGCGACGATGACCCAACATTGGCTCACGAGCGATCCCTTTAGGCACATTGCGGCGATTCGTTCTCACGCCGCTGAGGTCGCGGCGGACCAGGCCGGTCGCATTCAAGGGGTCATGGGCCGGGCGATCGTGAACTTCACCCGGCGAGGGGTGCGGAGCGGCGTGCTCTCGGCGGCTCAAGACGAGAGCGAGTTCAACAAGCGGATGATTCGGCAGACGCAGGCCATGGGCGCACGGATGGAGGAAGAGTTCCAAAACGGCTGGCAGCCCTATCTCGGCCAACTGATCATGACATCCAGCCGGCAGCGCGCGAGGGCGGTCGAGCGGGCGCAGGAGCATGTTGGGGCGGCCGTTGTGCAGGTCACGAAAGTCCAAGCTGACTATGACACGGCACGGACCCTGAACCAGGGGCAGCTCGCCAGCGCGGCCATTGCGGCCATTCGGACCGAGCTGCGAGCGGACCTCTTTGCGCGGCTCGATGCAGCCGAGCCGCTGGCTCGACGGACAGTCCTCCCGGTGACTGAACCGCGGTCCTGGCCGGAGATTCCGGTCGGCTACTGGTTCGCGGCCTCGCTCGGGTTGATCGGGCTGTTTCTTGCCGGGCTGTGGTTGCCGTCCGGCGAACCGGAGCGCGGAGTGGCGGTCGGCGAAATTCAACCGGAGCCGGCCCAGCAAGTGTATCGAAAGACGGCTTAGGAGGCGTACAGATCCGGCGGAGCGCCACACTCGAGCGGCGCTCCGCCGCGAATAGGGACGGATGGAAATGTTGGCCTCATACGCGGGCGAATTGCTGATGTCCTGGGGATATTGGGGAATCGCGGCGGGCCTGGTCGCCCTGTTGGTCGTGTTCTTCGTCTGCATGGAAATTCTGTATGCCCGGGCGAGGAAACCGCTCAATGGTCTGACCGGAGTCGGCGAGCTTCCGGCTGAACAGGCTGAGACGACCCGGACGGGCGGCAAACACGCGGCCTAAGCGCGGGACGTTCGATTGGGCTTGCGGCGCCAAATCAGGTGCGACCATGGTCGAGATCATCGGTCTGGCGACGATGTGTGCGTTGATCTGGGTGTTGGCCGCCACTCTGGCCGGCGAAAGCGACGCAGAGCACCGACGGCCGGTCGCCTCCACCGGCCGGTCGCTCGCCGAAGAAGAATCAGACGAGAAGACCAGGCGCGCGGCGTAACCTCCCGGTTCTGCGTGGCCGGCCTGCCTGTTATCGATTGATTCCGGCGGCCACGGCGATGTCCTTCCATGACCAGGCGGATCAGTCTTCAAAGTCTGATCACGCTCTCCGTGCTTTCAATCGGTCTGCTTTCGGGCACGATCGGTCTCGCCTATGCCTACTGGCAGGCGAAGCTCTCCCTTCGGGCTTCGATCGGGTTGACGTTCCAGGAACTCGCCCGCCAAAGCGCCGACAAGGTCGGATTGATTCTGGCCAAAGAAGTCGAATGGGTCGCACGTTTGAGCGCCCTGCCGGATGTGCGGAGCGCCGTAAGGCAGGGGTCCCGGCTGGCGTTGGATGCCCCCGTGTTTCACAAATGGCGCGAAGAGCAACACCGGTACTTCCGTTCGCTGGCGGTGATCGATCGACAGGGGCGCTCGGTCGGAGGGGTCCCGAGCGAGGCGACGAGGACGTACTATCAGCGCCAACCTTGGTGGCCGGTGGTGTTCGAGCAACGGCGACCCTGGGCGTCGGATCTCCGTCTTGACCAGTCGGGACGCGGTTTCTGGGAGGTCGCGGCGCCGATTCTCGACGAAGACGGTGCGGTGCTCGGCGCGTTAAAGGTGGTCATCGGTCAGGATGAACTCTTCGCGTCGATCTTGCGCAGTCGGATCGGGGAGACGGGGCATGTGATGCTGGTTGGAGAGCAAGGGGAAGTTCTGGCTTGTTCCGTGCTTCCGCCGGCGTGGCATCGAAAAGCGACCGGCATCCAGGCGCTGCGCGACCGATTCGGCCGTGTACGGGAGGGTTCCGCCGCGTGGCTGGAAGTGGACAGCGATACGCACGGGAACCGCGGCGGCATCGTGGGGATCGCACCGGTTTCGTTGCCAGCCGAGATTGTGCCGGACGGGATGTGGTACGTCCTGGTGAGGCAGGATCCTCGGGAGACCTACGCTCCGTTGGTCGTGTTGATGGGGAAGCTCGCCGCATTCTGGGTCGGCGCGGTCGCCCTTGTCGCCCTGTTCCGATGGCGGTTGGCGCGTCGAATCGTCAAGCCGATCAACACGTTGGTGGAACATGTGCGATCGATCGGGCAGGAGTCTCCCCCTCCGCCGCTCTCCACTGAACCCTCGGGAATCGTCGAGATCGACACCCTAGCGGCCAGCTTCGCCGATCTCACCGAGCGGCTGGCGCGCGCATCCGAGGAGAGGCGGAGATACGTCGAAGAACTGGAGAAAGCGAATCGCGAGATGGCGACGTCCGAAGCGCACTACCGCATGCTCTGGAACCATTCGGTCGATGCCAAGCTCCTCGTCGATGCCGAAGGGATCGTGCGGGGCGCGAATCGCCGAGCCGAGATGAAGTTGAACCGGCGGGCTGACGAGTTGGTCGGCGTGCAAGCGGAGCGCCTTTTCGTCGAGGCGGACCGCGCGGCGTTTCTAAAAGCCTTCCGGAAAGTTCTGGAGACCGGCGCAGAGACCACCGCGACGGTCCTGCGAGTGCGGACGCCGGGCGGCGCCGTGCTGGTGATGGAAACGGATCTCGTTCTCGTCGAACAGGCCGGGGCCGGCGTCTCCATCATGCTGCAATTGAGCGATGTGACGGAGAAAAAACGGTTGGAAGAGCAACTGTTGCGGTCCGAGCGGCTCGCCTCGCTCAGTCAGTTCGCCTCGATGTTCGCGCACGATATCCGGAATCCCCTGGCGGGGATCAAGAAAACGCTGGAGCTGCTCGGGCAGCGGGAGGAACTGCAGGCCGAACCCCAGCGGCGTTGGTTTCAGGATCTGCGGTTCACCACGGACCTGTTGCTGGGCATGATCAACGATATGCTGGACGTCTATCAGGAGAGCTATTCCGGTCTCCCGCTCATTACCTCCCGGTTCTCCGTCAATGCGGCGTTGGGAGAAGTGGTGCAACTGTTCCGGAGCGAAGCGGAAGCGAGAGCTGTCACCATTCGTCTGCGCGTGCCGCGCGAGGAGGTCTGGATGACGGCGGACCGCCGCCGGCTGCAGCGGGTCGCCATGAATTTGATCCACAACGCACTCAAGTATTCCCCACCAGAGAGCCGCGTTACGGTCACGCTCGAAGCGCAGCCGGAAGTCGACCTGCATGTGGAAGGGCCTGGCCGGGTCGAGTCGGCAGTCTTGATCCGCGTCGAAGATGAGGGCCCCGGGATCGGACCCGAGGACTTGCCGCATCTGTTCGAGATGTTTTTCCGCAAGAAGGACGGCCGCGACTTGCGGATCGGGCGGGGGCTAGGACTGCACTTCTGCTGGCTGGTGGCGGAGGCCCATCACGGCCGAATCTGGGCGGCGAACCGTCCCGAAGGCGGAGCGGTGTTTTCGATTCTCTTGCCGGCCAATCAAGAGGCACCATGCCTATTACCCTCGTGATCGCCGAGGATCAGCGGTTGTTTCGACAGAGCCTGCGTCTGCTGCTGGAACGGGAGCCGGATCTGTCCGTGCTCGGCGAGGCGACCGACGGCCGGGAAGCCTTCGATCTCGTCACGCGTCTCAAGCCCGACATCGTGCTGATGGACGTGGACATGCCGAAGCTCGACGGCGTGACCGCCACACGGTTGATCCGCGGCTGCCTACCGGAGACCAAAGTGTTGATGCTGTCCGTGCACGACGACGATGCGCGGATCGTCGCGGCGGTCCGCGCCGGCGCCTGCGGTTACATCCTCAAGGATGCCGACCACCAGGAGTTTCTCCGGATCATCCGCGCCAGCGCGCGGGGTGAAACGGTGCTTTCGCCCTTCATGCCGGACGGGTTCGCGCGGACGGCCTTCGCCGCCATGAACCGAGCCCGCGCGGAGGAACCGGGCGGGCTCGCGGCGCTCACCGAGCGGGAACGTGAGATCCTGGCGTTTGCCGCTGCGGGGCGCGGGAACAAGGAAATCGCCGACCAGTTGTGCGTCTCCGCCGACACGGTCAAGACCCATCTCCATCACATCTACCGCAAGCTCGGCGTCGCCGGCCGCGTGGAAGCGGTGCTCGCGTACCTAAACGCGAAATAAGCGCA
Organism: Nitrospiraceae bacterium; assembly: GCA_035573855.1. GTDB lineage: Bacteria > Nitrospirota > Nitrospiria > Nitrospirales > Nitrospiraceae > DATLZU01. Next base: position 36,701 of record DATLZU010000025.1, on the reverse strand, counting down.
GTCTGTTCCTTCTCGTCCTCTCTTCTCTTCCCGTTTCCTCACCCGAACGATGGAGAAAAAATCCACCCTCGTGGGAATAGGCCGTCGGGCTTCCGCTGCCTATGATGACCGCTGCGTCAGGCGGAGTTGTCACCGGAGAAGGGGATGACATGGTGCCGAAGGCGCCTTGTGCGAGGACCCGCGCGCCGCCGAAGAGGGACGGTCGCGCGATGACGCCGGCGAGGCCGAGGCGCCCGCGGTTGTCGACGGACGAGAACGTTGAGAGGTTGAGAGAATGAGCACTAGTCGGGCAAATGAATCACAAGGAGGCCGAAATGAACACACAGGCGATTCGACGACGAGCTGCTCTGCTGCTGGCCATGGCAGGCGCCTGGTGCCTGCTCTTCGCGGGACCGGCGTTCTCCGCAGGCACCTGGGTGGAGGAAATCCAGAACATGGTGGCCTTTGAGAAGGCGAACAACCCCGCTTCGGATTTCACCCCTTATCAAGAGCAGTTGGCCAGAATTCATGAGAGCCTGCTCCGCGGCGATCAACACCGGGTGAAGCTGGAAACGGACCGCTTTTTGAGGATGCTTCAGGAGCGGGCGCACGGCATCAGCGACGTCGCGGCGGATGAACTGTACAACTTTACGTTGGGTGTCCGGCCAGCGGAGCCGGGTACGACGGCGGGCGCGATCGAGCTGGGAATCAGCAATGAAAGGCCGATGAGCGTCCCCGATCATACCGTACAGACGCCCTACGAGGGCGGGCCTCCGTGCAAGGAGGGAGGCTGCGACTATTGGATCGACGACGTGTACGATCCCGGAGCCGCCGGATGAGTGTGTGCGGCCATCACCCGATCGGGCGATAGAAAATCCACCCTTCCGGCGATGGCCGCGCGTTCTATCCGTGATTACAGTAAACAGACGACCAGCGAGGCCGGGGCACAGGCCATGCGTCAACACAATCTCTGCCAACACGAGGAGGTGAGCACCATGAGAGACAGTCACATCATAGGCCTGACCCTAATGACGGTGGCGCTCGTCGCGGTCTGGTTCACGCTGGCGCCGGTCGCGCTCGCGGCGGAACCGTCGGGCACGATGACCGGTTCTCCGGCCGAGATCAAGAAAGACAAGCCGGGCCAGGAGTCAACCTCGAAGTCGACCGAGGCGATGCCGGGCGAACTCGGGAAAGGCGCTGAACAACCGATGAAGGTGCCGGACAGCGAGACGTTCCACATCGATTTGAAGAGCCTGAAGGGCCCGGACCTCGCCGACTTCGAGAACGCGAGAGAATCGGACATCCAGTCTTCCGTTTCATTTTGAGCGAAGCGGCCGAATCCGGTCGGCCGGGAAATGGTCGTGGGACAGCAGAAGGAGGGGCACATGAACAGGATGAGACTGTCCGTGGTGACGTTCGGCGCCTGCGCGCTGTTGCTGTGTTCTGTGGGTCTTACGCTCGCCCAACCCACGTGGGTGGACGAGATCGCCAATTCCGTCAGTTTCTACAAGACCAATTATCCGACGTCGAACTGGCAGCCCTACCAGGAGAAGCTTACACTGGTGAAGGAGGCTCTGGCGCGTGGCGATCAACGCACTGTGCGGACCGAGATGGGCAAGTGGTTCAAGATGCTGCGGAATCGCGAGCACGGCATCAACGACATTGCGGCCGATGAGCTGCTCAACTTCGCCCTGATGGTCACGCCGGTTCAGGAATACGGGATTTCAGTCCCGCCTCCGCCGGGTGGAGGGTTCTGAGGTCTATCACACTGTTCCGTGCAAGGCGATGCGGAAGAGGCGGGTCTGGCGAACCAAGCCGGCCCGCCTTCCCTTCGGGAAAGGCAAGAGGTGAGGTTATGCGACACGTTCTCTCTGTGCTTCTGACGGGGGTGTTCCTGGCGATGGGGGTTGCGCCGGGGAAAGCCGAGCCCATGACGCCGTTCGTTCAAGCCGCCCATTACGGGTTCAGCGGAGTGATTGCCAAAATCCAGTCGGGGGTTCTCTTTGTGAAAACCGAGAAGGGCCTGCAGCCTCGGACGATCAGCCCGGCGAAAGCGGATCGGGTGGGGCTCCATGAGGCGAAGGTCGGGGAGCCGGTCAATCTGTTGGTGGATTCGGGCAATGTGCTGATCGACGTCTCGCGCACGGATCGGTTTTTCCCGGAGCATCGCTTCATCGCCGGCATGGTCCGTTACTCCGATCCCTACTGGAGCGAAATTCAGCTCTCGACCCCGGAGGGGCTGGCCAGTTATGAAGTCGATCCGCTGGCCGGCAGCAAGCTCTCTGTGCTGCAGGAAGGCATGCCTATCACGATCGAACTCGATGCCGATAATGTGCTGGTCGACATCCATCGAGGTCGCTGAACATCTTCCTCGTCTGGTCCTCCCGGCTTGACTTCACGGGAGGGCAAAAGTACCATCCACGCTGAGATGTCCTCTCACCTGGTCGCCGGGCAGGGGACGTCTCCGCGCCGCGTCGCCTCCCGAACGTACGCGCCAGGATCGACACGATGTTTCGTCGCCTGTGCTGGATGCTCGCGCCGATGGTGGTCTTCATGGTCTGCGGAGGAGGTGAACGCGAGGCGGCCGCGACCCGTGAGCGGAGTCCGGACGCCGGTGTCCCGCTTCAAACTGTTCTGGAATTCGAGCACACTGCCCGCCTTCTGGCGATTCTGCTGGACTCCGGGCGCGCCGTCATCAACGACAACCAATCTCTCTTCGACGATCGCACGCGCGCGGATAAGGGGTTCACGCCCGATGTGTTTGAGCGGCAGCTTGTGGACATGTTCCGGAGCCGGTCCGGCGTGGATCTCACGGAGTTGGAGGAGGCCCGCATCCCCGACGGCGCCAAGCGGTTGCTTAGGGAGCTGGTCTTGGTCAGCAAGCAAGTGGTCGCGGACGCGCAGCCGGAACTCAATCGCCCCGATGTCGGGTTTAAAGGATTTATCCCGGCGGTTTTCGGCGCGCGGGTGGCCGCGCGATTTACCGAACGGACCGGCGTGCGACTGAAGCAGACGGCCCTGTTTCCGCGGAATCCCCGCAATGCGCCGGATGCGATGGAGCGGGCGGCGCTGGAAGCGTTCGCGGACCCGGCATTCCCTCGCGAGAAAGTGATCAGCGAAGTGACGGCCCGAGGCGGTTCGTTGCGCCTGATGTTTCCGCTGTACACGACCCGACAGTGCCTTGATTGTCACGGAGAACCGAAGGGCGAGCTGGATCGCACCGGGTATCCGCGCGAGGGGTTGAAGCTCGGCCAGAACGCGGGCGCGATCAGCGTGATGATTCCCATCCGGAAATGAAACGATCGGCATGGCTGACACTGGCGGCGTCGCTGGCGATCGCCGGCGGACTCCCGTTCGCTGGAGCGGCGGAACGGCTCGTTCTTCCGGCGGAAAAGCCGGCCGGTAGCGGTGTCATCGTGCATACGGACGGATATGTCCTGACCGCGCATCACGTCGTCTCGAACGCCCGGCGGATTATGGTCGTGACGCCGGGCGAGTTCCGCGCGCCAGCCATCCTCGTCAGCGCCGATCCGGAGCACGATCTGGCCTTGCTCAAGATCGAAACCGTGGGGCTGTCCGAAGCCGCTTTGGGCTATGCGGGAGCGGTGCGGCTTGATCAGGAAGTCATCGCGGTCGGGTTTCCGTTCGGTCTGCGGGAGGTGTCGGTGACCCGCGGGCGCGTGGCGGCCGTCCGCACCAAAGGCGTGCAGCGGGTGTTTCAGGTCGATGCGGCGGTCAATCCCGGTAACAGCGGTGGCCCGCTCTTTAACCGCCGGGGGGAGGTGATCGGCATCGTGACGACCAAGTTCAGCCATCCCTCCGGCATCGTGCCCGAAGGGATGGCCTTCGCCGTTCCGATCAGCTATGCGACGCCGCTGTTGGCGAACATTCCTGACTTCGATTTTACGTTGATTGGCAAAGGCGGCAAGGAGCGCAAGACCAAAGGCGGCGGGGCCGACTTGGTTCAGGAGTTGATGCGGGCCACGGTCCGGATCGAGACGGTGCGGGCCGCTGAGGCGCCTCCGGCGGCGCAGGCGAGTCATCAACCGTCTGGCAGGTCGGCGAAGGCCGAGACGACTCCTCCCCCAGCCGCACGGACTTCGCCGACGCCTCCACAAGGTCGGCCGCCGACCGGCGACGACGAGCCCGAGATCACCAAAGTCAATCAGCAATTGCAGGCGGCGCAGCAGGAAGAGTTGCGCAAGTTGGCCCAGCAAGGGATCAGCCCGCCGGAGGGAATGGTCCTGATTCCAGCCGGCGAGTTCCTGATGGGGGCGGAGGACGGCTTGCCGGATTCGCGACCGATGCACCGGGTGTACTTGAGCTCGTACTGGCTGGACAAGTACGAGGTCACCAACGCCCAGTATCGCCAGTGCGTCGAGGGGGGCGGCTGCACGCCGCCTAAAGATCGCCAGGCGTTCGACGATCCCGAACGCGCGCAGCATCCGGTTACCAACGTCACGTGGATGCAGGCGCGGACCTATTGTGAATGGCGCGGCAAACGCCTGCCCACCGAGGCCGAATGGGAAAAGGCCGCGCGCGGGACGGACGGACGGCGCTATCCCTGGGGTAACAGCGAGGAGATGATCAAGGGGCGTCCCAAGAACGGCGAGATCAAGGCTGGCGCCAACGGCACGGAACAGATCGGCAGCCAGGCGGCCACCGTGTCCCCCTACGGAGTTCATGATCTCGTCGGCAGCGTGTGGGAGTGGGTGAAGGACTGGTATGCCGAGGACTTCTACCAGATGTCGCCTGCCCGCGATCCACAGGGGCCGCTCCGCGGTTCCTTCCGCGTCTTGCGGGGCGGGGACTGGAACGAGCGACCGCTTGAGCTGCGCGTCAGTTACCGGAGCTGGGACGAGATGACCTACTGGGGGCCGACTCTCGGGTTCCGCTGCGCCCAGGACGTGCCTTGATGGTTTTCGGTCCGCACAGGCTCCGGCGGAACTCTTTCCGGTCACCCACCTGCATCCGACCGCACGGCAACGCCCTGCCGACGCTTCAAACAGTGGCGCGCGGGCGCCGCTGTCACCCTCCGAGTTGACGCGGATGGAACTCCCTAAGTCGGCTAAGAAAGTCCTGATCGCGACCGCCGTGGGACTGGCGGTCTTTGTTCTAGCGTTGGCGCTGCATCGGACCCGTTGGCTCGAGATCGTGGAGCTCAAAGCGCTTGACCATCGCTACCGGACCTACGCCGATCCCTCCAAGGCCAGTCCGGACATCGTATTGGTCGCGGTGGACGAAGCCAGTTTGGAGACGTTCGGCCGCTGGCCCTGGCCGCGCGACCGCCATGGGTATCTCGTCCGGTTTCTCCGCGAGGCGGGAGCCAAGGCGGTCATCTTCGACATCCTGTTTCTGGAACCGGACGACAACGCCGAAGAATTCGACCAGGTGTTCGCCGACGAGATGCGGGCGGCCGGGAATGTGTTCCTGCCGATTTTATTTCAGGGAGAACCGCAGGACCTTGTACCGGAGTTGTTGGCGAAGGCCGGTGTGCCAGTCGAGGTGCGGGCGGACGTGGAAGCTCCACCGCTTGCGACCTATCCTGGCGTGAAGCTGCCGATCCCGCCGCTCGCCGAGGCCGCGCGGGGTCTCGGCTTCATCAACCTGATGCCCGATTTCGACGGGACGACGCGCCGCATGCCGCTGGTGGCTGCTGCCCAGGGCCGTCACTTCTTCCAGATTGCCGCGGCCGCGGCTCGGCCTCTCCTGGGCGCGGATCAGGTCACGTGGGAATCGAATGTGGTCCGGATGGGATCCGTGGCGGTGCCGCTGACCTCCCAGGGCGCCATGCTGATCGATTGGCATGGGACACTGGAGCGGAAAACCTATTCCTCCTATTCAGCCGGCGCCGTGCTCCAATCCTTCACGCAGCTTCAGAAGGGAGAGCGGCCGCTGCTTGACCCGGCGGTCTTCAAGGACAAAATCGTGTTCATCGCCACGACCGCGGCAGGCACGTACGAATTGCGCGTGACGCCGTTGTCGCCGTTCACGCCGGGCGTGCTGATCCATATGGCCGCGCTGGACAACCTCCTGCAGGCTCAGTTCATGCGGCAGGCGCCGTACTGGGTGTTTGCGGTCGCGACGCTGGCGTTGTGCCTGGCGACGGCCTGGAGCTTCATGCTGATCCGGCGGCAGGTGCTGAAGATCGGGTTCATCGCGGCGCTGGCGGCGATCTACTATGGCCTGGCTGTCCACGCCTTCACGTCGCACGGCCTGTGGGTCGAGTTGGTGTTTCCGGAGGGCGCGCTGGCTGTCTCCTTCGGCGTCGCGGCGACGGTGGAGTATCTGATCGAAGGAAGGCAGCGGCGGCAATTGCGGGCTGCGTTCGATAAGTACATGTCCCGGGAGGTGGTCGAAGAGATCATGCGCGATCCCGAGCGCATCAAGCTTGGCGGAGAGAAAAAGGAACTGACCGTCTTTTTTTCCGACGTCGCGGGCTTCACCACGATCTCCGAACAACTGCAGCCGGAGGAACTGGTCGAGCTGCTCAACCGCTATCTGTCAGCCATGACCGATATCATCCGCCGGCATCGCGGCAACGTGAACAAGTACTTGGGCGACGGCATCATGGCGATCTTCGGCGCCCCGCTGGGCGATCCGAACCATGCGACACTGGCCTGCTATGCGGCGTTGGACAGCCAGGCGGAGTTGACGAAACTGCGCGAGGCCTGGAAAGCGGAAGGCTTGCCAGAGATCGTGACGCGGATCGGCATCAACTCGGGTCTGCTGGTCGTGGGCAACATGGGGTCGCAGGAGCGGCTCGAATACACCGTGATGGGCGACAGCGTGAACCTTGCCTCGCGGCTGGAAGGGGCAAACAAGTTTTACGACACACTGATCTTGCTGGGGCCGCGGACGTACGAGTTAGCCCAGAAGGATATCGAGGCGCGCGAGGTGGATGTGCTCAGGGTAAAGGGCAAGAAAGAACCGGTCACGGTATACGAATTGCTGGCACGGAAAGGAGAGCTGTCCATCGAACGGAAAAAAGTGATGGAGCTGTACCTCGAGGGACTGGCCGCTTACAAGCGGCGGGATTTCGTCACGGCCCAACAGCGATTCGAGGCGGCGCTGGCGCTGGATCCTGTGGATGGGCCGTCGAAGGTTTATCGCGAGCGGGCGGCCGCCTACCTGGCGGCTCCGCCGCCGCCGGATTGGGATGGAGTCTATGAGCTGAAATCGAAATAAAGGCCGCGAAGCGAGGACGGAGGGTGGAAGGTGGACTCGAGATCGAGGAGGCGACGGTGAAACGACGGACATGGTGGACTCTGCAAGGGCTGATCGTCGGCGTGACACTGGTCGGTGTCACCGCCGTATTTGCGGAAACCGTCTATGTGCAGGCCAGGACGGCGCAACTCCGCTCCGGCAAGACCTCGCTGGATCAGGTGGTCGCCAATCTGCGTTACGGCGATCCGCTGGAGGTCTTGAAGAAGGAAGGAAGCTGGCTGCAGGTCAAGACCGAAAGCGGCGCACAGGGTTGGATCTATGCCGGCAAGACGAGCAAAACCAAACCGAGCGGCGGCGACAACGGGTTGGCGCAGCTCGGCCGCAGTATGCGCGGGAGCGAGGCATCGGCGGTGACCGCGTCAGCCGGAGCGCGGGGACTGGACAAGGTCTCCGAGGGGTACGCCAATCGCGCGGGGATTTCCCAGAAAGACCGCGACACGGTCGATCGCATGACGGCGTATCAGATTGCGGATCAGGAGGTCGAAGAATTCCTGAAAGAAGGGGGGCTCGGCGAATATGCGAAGTAAGATCTCTACAGTTCTTGAGCTCCTCGCGTTCGTCGCGGCGTTCGGCGGGTGCGCCGAAGTGCAACGGGCGGCTGAAGACGTGGCGCGGCAATCCGGCAATGAGCGGCTGGCCGGGGTGATCCGCGGGACCGGGACCCTCGTCGCCGGGTTGCTCCCAATCGGCTATGAGGAGGAATCCTCTATCGGTCAGGCCATCGCGCTGCAGGTGGTGGCCCGCTATGGAGGAGTCGTCGAGGATCCGGCGCTCACGCGGTACGTCAATCTTGTCGGGCGTGCAGTCGCCAACACCTGCGACCGGCCCGACATTCCCTATCGGTTCGCGATCCTGAATCACGATTCCATCAACGCCTTCGCCGCGCCAGCCGGCTACATCTTTGTTACGAAAGGCTTGCTGAAGCAGATACGGAACGAGGCGGAACTGGCTGCGGTGCTTGGCCACGAGATCGCTCATGTGACCGAGAAGCACATTTTACAGGTGATCCAGCGGAGCAAACAGATCGCCGGCGTGACGGAAGCCGGCCTGGCGTATGCCAACCAGAACCCGGCGGCGTTCAAGAATCTGATCGACGGAGCGGTGAAGAAACTGCTCGACGAAGGACTGGATCAGAGCAAGGAGATCGAGGCAGACCAACTGGGCGACGTGTTCGCGGCCCGCGTGGGCTACGATCCCCTTGCCTATGTGACACTGCTCGTGCGGCTGCGCGACCTCAAGGGGGACGACCGCGCGTTTTTCAAGACCCATCCGAACTTCTCCAGCCGGATCGAAGCGGTCCAAAAAGCCATTCAGGCCGAAGGGCTGAAAACCAACGGGGTCCTGTTGGCGGACCGGTTCGCGAAGTGGAGCAAGCGGATCTGAGGCGGATGGATGTCTGCCGCAGCACTCCCCGCCTTCGCTGTCTGGCTCACCGGCCTGCCGGCGTCGGGCAAGAGCACGATCGCCACGGCGTTGCGTCCGAAGCTGGAGGCGCTGGGATTGCGCGTGGACGTGTTGGAGTCGGATGAGGTCCGGCGCGTGCTTACACCCGAGCCGACTTATTCGCCGGAGGAGCGGGACCTGTTCTATCGCGCGCTGGCCTTCACCGGCGCCCGGCTCGTCGAGCACGGTGTCAGCGTAATCTTCGACGCCACCGCTGCCAAGCGGGCCTATCGAGACCTGGCGCGAAGCCTGATCCCGCGCTTTTTGGAGATCGCCGTCGACTGCCCGTTGGAGGTGTGCATGGCGAGGGATAATAAAGGCACCTACCGCAAGGGGCGGGGCGGGGAGTCCGCGACGGTGCCGGGCCTCCAGGTGCCCTACGAAGAGCCGCTCAAGCCAGACTTGCGCATCGATACGACCACGGCAACGCCGGCTGAAGCGGCTGCGCAGGTGATGACGCTCATCACGCAACGATTCCTGTGAAGGTTGGATTTCTGTTGGAGGCTCAGTCGTTCTCGCTTCTGGCCAGCAGAAGGCGAAGCCGTTCGCGTTGGGCCGGACGAATGCTGAGAAACTCCAAACCGAAGGTCTTCCCCTCGACCCATCGGACCGCTGCCCGTTCGATTTTAAGTTCCCACTGGTGATCCGGGAGAAAAAACTTCACCGTCAGTTCCATCCCCTTTTTCACCGCCGTCAGCGATTCCGCTTTGCATCCCGAGGTGGAGAGGTCCAGGACGCGAGCCTCCCCCGATGGGATATGCTCCGCCGAGAAAAGGAGCCGACAGTGGAAAGTCACGCGTCGCGCTTTCCTGGCCCGCACCCCATCTTCCGCCGTCTCAGTGGATGAAAGCTCAACGCCGCGCGTTCCGCTTTGTCCCCGCTTGTCGCTTCCGGTGATTGCGACCGCAGGAGACGAATCCGTCGCGTTCCGATTCGTCGATGGCCTGTGGCTGCGGGAGGCCGGTTGGGCCAGGCATGTCTCGCACACACCATGGGTGAATTCCAGTTCAGAATGATCCCGAAGGTACTCTTCGATGTGCTGCCAAAAACCTTGCTCGTTTCGCACACCCTTGCAATGGCTGCAGATCGGAATAAGTCCTCGGAGAACCTTTACTTCGTGAAGGGCCCGTTCCAGCTCTTCGGTGCGTCTGATCAGTTGTTGTTCTCTCTCCTTCCGGCATTCCCGTTCCTCTCTCAGAGTGAGTGCGGCACTCACACGGGCGACCAGCTCCACCTCGTTGACCGGCTTGCGGATGAAGTCCGTGGCCCCTGCCGTGAAGGCGTCGCGCAGGTCGCCGGGGTCGCTCTTGACCGTAATCACAATGATAGGGAGATCGTGGAGTTGATGGTGTGCTCTGATCCGCTGGCAGGCCTCCAGCCCGTCCGTGTGCGGCATCATGATGTCCATCAGAACCAAATCGACCGGTGCCGGCGAGGATTCGGAGCCGGCGACCCCCAATGTTCGAAACGCATCGTCCGCGGAGGTGGCGGTGAGCAGCGATCGGTACCCCGCCCTCTCTAGGAGAGAACTGAGCAACTGTAATTCATCCGGCGAATCATCTACGATCAAGATGCTCATGCCGAGATCCTGACGACAACGTTGATGACCGGTCTCAAGGCCGAGCGAACCCCGCAACGGTTTAAGGCAGCATTGGGCAGCCTGCGAGAAGCCCTAGTGGGAGGGTACTACGGGCTTTACCGTTCGTCAACGAAACACCAACACCGGGCAGGGGGCCTGGTGCAACACCGCATGGGATGTACTGCCGAGCACGAAGCGGGCGAGACCGCGGCGGCCGCGGGAGCCCATCAGGATCAAGTCCGGATTCAGCTTCGAGGCTTCGTGCAGGATCATAGGCGCGGGGACGCCGAGCAGCGTCGCACTCCGGGCGTGGTACCCCAACCCGGTCAACTTCCCCGCGACGTTGTCGAGGAACGCCCGTGCGCTCTGCAGGACTTGTTCTTTCATGGCTTCCGTCACGGAGATACCCGCAGGCCACAGAGGTTGGGCGAACGGGAGGACCGTGACGAGCGTCAGGTTAGCCGGCTCGCGAAACGGTTGCTTGGCCAAAAAGCGGATCGCGGCCTCGGCATCGTCGGGCCCCTGCAAGGGCAGCAGGATCTGCTTCATGCCCCGAACGGGGCCGGTGACGATCAGGGTTGCGCAGGAGGCGTGGGTCAGGACGCGATGGGACACGCTGCCGAAGAGTCGTTCTTTGATCGGGCCCAGCCCGCGGGCGCCCATGACGATCAGGTCGGCTCCGGAGTCTTGGGCGACACTGACGATCACTTCGGCCGGCGTGCCGACCTCGATCCGTTTGGTCGCCGGACCGACGTTCATCGGGAGCAATGACACCATCCGGTCCAACAGCCGCTGGCCGTCTTCGCGCATTTCCTTCTCGACAGTCGTGTACAAGTCGCGGGCGACCTCCGGCATCATCATCGGATAAGCCGGCTGCGGAACGTCCAAGGCGTGAAGCAGAATAAGCACCTCGGCTCGGCTGAGATGAGGCAGCGCCCGGAGCGCTTCATAGGAATTATCCGATCCATCCACCGCCAGTACGATCCGCATAGCATCCTCCATTTGTGGTTGTTGGCGATTCGTCAGGGTTATCGGTCGGGTGCACGGAGATCCCAGGAATTAGACGGGGCTCTTCCCGAATCATCGGGAACCAACGGCCATTGACCTTCTATCTGCACAGTATGGCCCAGTCACCGGTCTTGCGCATCCGGCATCCACCTCTACTCATACCTCAGTGCCTCGATCGGGTTTAGGCGCGACGCCTTCTCCGCGGGGTATAGGCCGAAGAAAATGCCGACACCGAGTGAAAATACGAACGCAATCGCCATGGCCGTGGGCGAGATGATGGTGGGCCATCCGGCCACAGTGGTGAGCAATTTGGCTCCGATGATTCCCGTCAGCACCCCGAGGATGCCGCCCGTGGCGCTGAGGATGACCGCTTCGACGAGGAACTGGAGCAGGATGTGCGCCCGTTTGGCGCCGACGGCCATGCGAATGCCGATTTCCCGCGTCCGCTCCGTGACCGAGACAAGCAGAATGTTCATGATGCCGATGCCTCCGACCATCAGCGAAATCGAGGCAATGCTCAACAACATCAGCATCATGGTCCGGCTGGCACCGGCGGTGGCCTTGGCCACGTCTTCCATCGTGCGCACGGTGAAGTCATCTTCTTCCGCGGGGTGCAACCGATGGCGGGCGCGCAACAGTTCCTTAATCTCCAGGACCACGTCGGGCAACAAGGTTCGGTGTGCGGCGGTCACCAGAATGATCCCGACCGTGCCCAGAAACTTGGTGCCCAACACCTTCCGCTCCGCGGTCGAGAACGGTAGGATGACAACGTCGTCCTGATCCTGTCCCATCAGGGTTTGGCCCTTCGGTGCCAGGACGCCGACCACACGCAAGGGCACATTCTTGATCCGAATAGTGGCGCCGATGACCTCCTCGCCGCGCTCGAAGAGATGCTGCGCTGCCGTCTGACCGAGCACCGCCACTTTGGCAGCCGCGTCCTCGTCGGACGGCGTGAAAAACGCACCTTCCGCCACCGGCCATTCCCGGATATCCGCAAAGTCGGCCGTCGTGCCGAGGACCACCGTGTTCCAGTTCTTGTTCTCATGCACCACTTGCAGGACGGCTCGCGTCGCATAGGATACGCCGGAAACCCCGGTGATTTTCCGCTCGATGTCCCGCGCATCCTCGACAGTCAGGGTCGCCGCGCCGCCGGCTCCCGTGCGCACCCCGCTGACCGTGGTCGCTCCGGGAATGATGATCAACATGTTGGTACCGAGGCTGGCGATTTGCGCCTGCACCGACGCGCTGGCGCCCTGCCCGAGGCTCACCATCGCGACGACCGCGCCGACCCCGATGATGATGCCCAGCATGGTCAGGCCGGCCCGCAAAGGGTTGCGGGCAAGCACTCGGAACGCGAGCTCGACGGTGATGAAGAGAAAGTTCATGATAAAGGTATGTGCAAGGCCAGCGAGATTGGCGAAAAGCGCGGGACTTGCCTGTCTCGCCTTTCTGGCGCTATCGAATTCTCGGCCCCATCCCAAATCCGGGAGGAAGTTCCTGCCGAGCTCTTTCCTCCACGGATTCAAGGCCGATGACCACCCGGTCTCCCTCGCCCAGCTCGCCCTCGATGATCTCGGTGAAGGTGCCGTCTGTGAGGCCGGTGCTCACTGGAACGGGATGGAGCCGTCCCTCCGGGTCGACGACCCATACTTGGGATTTCTTCCGATCCGCTGGAGCTCCGGGCAACCGAAAGCGGAGCGCCGTGTTGGGAACGCGGAGCACTCCTTCCTTGTGCGCGGCGACGATTGAGACAGTGGCCGTCATGCCGGGTTTTAATTTGAAGTCCCGATTGTCTACGCCGATGACCACGTCATAGGTGACCACGTTCTGAATGCTGATCGGCGCGTTCCGCACCTGGGTCACCGTGCCTTTGAAGACTTCGTTCGGATACGCGTCCACGCGAAACTCAGCCGCATTCCCTTCCGTCACGCCGCCGATGTCGGACTCGCTGACGTTGGCGTTGACCTGCATCAGGGACAGGTCTTGCGCGATCACAAAGAGCGTCGGCGTCTGGAAGCTGGCCGCCACGGTTTGCCCCACGTCGACGTTGCGTGACACCACGGTGCCGGTGACCGGGGAATAGATCGTGGTGTAGCCGAGATCGAGTTCGGCGGAGGACAACGCGGCCTCTGCCTGGTCCACCTGGGCTTGCGCGACCTCGACCTGGGCTTGTGCGTCCCGATAGTTGGTTTTCGCTAAATCCAATTCGGCTTGCGACACGAACCCTCGTATCCGGAGACGACTGGCGCGGTTCAACTCCAGCGCTCGTTGAGCGAGGGTGGTCTTAGCCCGGGCCAGGTTACCGCGGGCGCTCTTCAACGTGGCTGTCGCTTGTTTCACCCTGGCCCGAAACGGCTTGTCGTCGATCATCGCGATGACCTGCCCTTCGGTGACGACGGAATTGAAGTCGGCAAACAGCTTGGCGATCTTTCCGGAGACCTGGCTGCCGACCTGCACCGAAACCACCGGGTTCACGGTCCCCGTCGCGGTGACGCTCGCGACGATCGGTCCCCGATCGACCGGGACCGTCTTATAGCGGACCAGCGCCGCATCAGGCGAGAGCCACACCCACAGTGCTGCGCCAGCCAGTGCCGTCACTGCGGCGCCAGCTAGCCACAGTCGGAGACGAGGCCCGCGATACGGTTTCCGCTTGACGGAGGGCAGCGACGCGGGAAGGCCGGTCCCGTGGTTTGCCACAATGACTCCCGCACCGTTCGGCATGCCGTCGACCGGGAGCACGCCTCCATTCCCGGCGGGTTCGCGCTGTCGTTCGGGTTGCATGGTCATGATCGGGTTACTGTCTCCGATTTCACCAGCAAGACCGGTGCCCAAACTCAGTTCGACATCGACGGAGAAGGCTTGAGTATTCGCGGAGTACGACGGCCGTTCGGGACGCACGTCGCGCAGAGCCCTCAGTATGTGGAAATTGGCGACAAAGCAGGACCTGCGCACTGCGGCAGGGTGGGACAGGAGAAAAAGTGACGAAGGATGAGCTCCGGGTGTCGAGAGGATGGGCGGAAACAAAGAGAAGTTAGAATGGGCAGGAGGGCAAGTGGCGGAGGAACCAGCGCAAGGCATGGTCGGCCACCTGCTCCAAGGTGCCTGGTTCTTCGAACAAATGCGAGGCTCCGGGAATGATGACCAGATCTTTCGGGCAGGTCAGCAGCCTGAGCGCCTGTTCGTTCATCTCGATTACCGGGGTGTCGTCACTTCCCACGATCAAGAGAGTCGGCGCGATCACGGCTGGCAAATAGCGTTCAGCCAAATCCGGTCTGCCGCCGCGGGAGACGACGGCGCCGACAAAGGAGGGATCGCGCGCGGCGGCCTCAAGCGCCGCGCCGGCGCCGGTGCTCGCGCCGAAATAGCCCAAGCAGAGGGGCCGGGTCTCCGGCCGTTCCGCCAGCCAAGCCTTCGCGAGTAGAAGTCGGTCGGCGAGCAGATCGATGTCGAAGATCTTGCGGCGATCATCCGCTTCGCGTTCCTCGAGCAAATCGAGGAGCAATGTGGCAAGCCCGCCGTTCTGCAACTTGCGGGCGACGAAATTGTTGCGAGGACTGAATCGGCCGCTGCCGCTTCCATGAGCGAAGACCACGACGCCGACGGAACGTGGGGGGACCGCCAGGACGCCTTCCAGCCGGATACCGGGACCGACGAGCGTCACCGGCTGCTCGGTTGGGGTTCGGCTAGGCTGTGGCATCAGGACCTCGGTCTCATGCTGCCGGCGCAGGATCATTGTGGCGACGCGCAAACGAGGTGGCTATGCTTAGTAGATCCTGCGTCACCGTCGTCACCGGCCCGCTGGCCACCCGCTGGCCAGCGCCGGGTCGGCTCCGAGCCAGACATGTGCCAACTGAAAACGGAGGGTATCATCAGATCGGCGGCCGTGGCCATTGCATGAGCCCTGGCGTCGTTCGCCGCGCATCTTTTTCTCTCCCGGCTCGATGGCCACTCGTCTCGGGCCCTGCCTCCTGCCGGTCGTGTCAGTGGCATTCAGTGGGGCAGAGGAAAACGAAGTACACCACGATCGCCACTCCTAACAGAACGGCTCCCACCAGAAGCCATCGGGTTCTGGTCATGCGTCTCTCCTCCCTCCGCCGATGTTTCACTACTTGTTGAGCAAGACAGGTGCCATGACAAAACAGGTTGAGTTCTGAGGGCTGAGTCGAGAGTTAGAAACTCAGAGCTGATCACTTAGCCCTCAGAACTCCATAAGGATGTAGCCTTCCGCTACAGGAACGTGGGTAGGACTGTAGCAAGACTCCCCCCTCTTCGCAGCCTGTAACAGGCAGCGAACGGCTAGTCGCTGAGCCAGAGGGATTTTCCCCTTTGCTATTCGCGAGTTCCTTTTCTCGGTTGGCTCTCCGCCGATGGCACCGGCCTTGCTGACTATTTCCACAGAACCACGAGGACAGCGGGTCAATTTATCTTGCGTCTTGTCGGACAGGAGATGAGAGCGATGGCGGCTGTTCGCTGTTGGCTGTGAGGCTATTCGCTTGTTTGAGCGGAGAAAGGTGGCTATATGGGGGAAAGACTCTTTTCGAAGATCCTGGTGCCGGTGGATTTCTCGCCGTGCTCGGAGGAGGCGTTCCGGTTGGCACTGGCGCTAGCGCGACTGTTTCAGGCGGAAGTGTTGCTGCTGCACGTCATCGATGTCAAAAGCCTGACTGCGTTGAATCGGTTGGGCCTGGCACTTCCATCGGAAGAGAGCGGGCAGAAGAAACGTCTACGGCATCATGCACGGCTGCAGGCCCGTCGGCTATTGCAGTCCGACGAGGCCAAGGGTGTGACGATCCGGCGGTTATTGGCGGAAGGGGTTCCCTTCGCCGAGATCGCCCGGACGGCCCGCATGGAACGGGTGGATTTGGTGGTGATGGGTAGTTATGGAGGCCAAGTCGAGAGCGTGGACAAGATCTTTTTCGGCAGTACGGCCGAGAAAGTGGTGCGGACGGCGGGGTGCCCGGTCCTAACCGTCCCGTTGCCGACGAGACTGCGACCGCGCAGGACGGAGTCTCGTGAAGGAGGAGACCGATGACGCAGGAAAGGCGGCATTCGCGAAGATGGATGAACGGAGTGGTCATCGCCAGCTGCGTCGCGCTCGGGTGTATGGTACCGGTCGGTGCGCAAATCGAGCAGCGTATCGAGGTCACGATCAAGGATTACACCTTTGTCGCGAAACAGGCGCCGCTGCGGCTCGGCGTGCCCACGGTGATCGCGATCCGGAATCAGGACGAGGAACGGCACGACTTCGGGTCACCGATGTTCGAGGGCACCTTGACCAAGGTTGAGAGCGACGGAGTCATTTCCTATGGCAGGGGGCTCGGCGGTGTGTTGCTGGATCCGAAAAAGGGGACCGAGATCCGCTTCACGATCGAACGGCCGGGGCGATACGAATTCAGATGTTCGATCCATCCCACCATGAAAGGCGAATTGTTGTTGCTGAACGTCGAAGCGGTCTGAAGGACAGTCAGGCATGAGTGGTAATGGGAGGTAAAGGGGTAAGGGGTGAGAGGCAACGGAGAACGGATGACACCGCTCATTCAGCGAATTCTCTTGGCCACCGACGGCTCGGCTTATGCGGCTCGCGCCGAAGGTTATGCGTTGTTCTTAGCTTCGACTTGGGGGGCCGGTCTAGACGTGCTGAGCGTGTTGGAATTTCCGCCCGGGATGAATCCCGCGTATCCGATCAACGACGTGTACCTGGGACAGCTCCGGAAGGAGGCCGATCGACATCTCGGCCGGTTGGCGGACCGAGCTTCGCAGATCGGGCTTTCGGTGAGGAAACAAGTCGAGATCGGGATTCCCAGCGAGAAGATCATTGCCGTCGCCCGTGAACATGGCGATGACCTGGTGGTCGTGGGGACGCACGGCCGAACCGGTCTGGAACATGTGCTTCTGGGGAGTACGGCGGAGCGGGTCATTCGCGGCGCGCCTTGTCCCGTGTTGGCGGTTCGCGGGATCAAAGCGGAAGCGGTGGAATCGGCGGCCGCCTCCGTGCCTCTCGCCGTCCGACGCATGCTGGTTCCGATCGATTTTTCCGATTGCTCATTGGACGCGTTGGAGTATGCGGTGCAGGTCGCCAAGCAATTGGACGCGGCCGTCACCATTCTCTATATCATGGAGCCGGTGGCATACGGCTTGGATTTCACCCTCTCTCATCCGTCCGAACTGGAAGCCAAGCGGGCGAGACTCGGCGATCGGCTCCGCGACCTGACCGCGGCGGTGACCGGCTGCGGACTGCAGGCGGACGAAGTTCTGCGGGGAGGGCTGCCGGCGGATTCCATTCTCGACTACGCGCACAGTCAGGCGGTCGATCTGATCGTGATGGGTACGCACGGGCGTCGAGGGATTTCTCATTTAGTGAATGGCAGTGTGACCGAGGCGGTGCTGCGGCGGGCGGATTGCCCGGTCTTGACGGTGCGGAGCCCGAAATTCGCCCCGGATCATCGGCGGGTCATTCGGAAACCAGAACCTGCAGCCAGCAGCGGATAGCTGAAAGCTGTGCGCTCCTAGCTGCTCGCTATCTTCTAGACAGGGAGGAGTGCCATGAACGTCTCGGTCAAGAAAACCGGCGCGGCCAAGGTGATGCCCATACGGACATCGGACGCCTCCGCTCAACAACCCATAGAATTGCCGGACGGCATGTGGGAGCGGATCGCCAAGAAAGCCTACGAACTGTGGGAACAACGGGGTCGGCGCGAGGGGTATGCCCTGCAGGATTGGCTGGAGGCCGAGGCCATCGTGATGGAGGAGATTCATGAAACTCGCGAATGAACAGACGGCCGGTCTATGGGTACGGATGTCCCCGTCGCTGGAAGCGGTCCTGGCGCGCCTCGAGGCCTTGTCGTTAGAGCCGGAATTCGCGGGACAACGCCAGATGGCGTTGGAGCAGGCGCTCAGACCGTACCTGGAAGGCGGTGCGGCCACGCTTCTCGCGCCTTTGCCGCAGGAAGTGGAACTGGCAAATCTCTATCTCTATGCGGACTTTTACCCTGAAGGGCGGTTAAGCCTGATTGAGCAACTCCGGGACACGATTACGGAACATGTGCCCGAGGAAGAGCGGGCCTGGCTGGATCCGTTGAAACATTCCTATATGGATCTCCTGGAAGTGACCCCGACGGAAGAGGACATTTCAAGCGGGACGTGCACGGCACGCTCGATCGGCGACGGGCGGATGTTCAGGATCATCGACGGCGATGTCGTCAAGCGAGTCGAGGCCGGGCAGATCCTGCTGACGCGGCTCATCCGCGAGCCTGGCGATCCCGACACCGATCGTGCGATCATTCCCGGCAGCGCCCTTGTACTGAGCGCGTCCGACGGCCAGAGCCTCTACCAGGTCACCCACGAGCAGCGGTTGGCCATGGAGGCCGCCTCCGGATCGTTCGCGCTCGGTGAATGGGTGGAGTTCGCCAAGCTCTACGGCTATGTCCTGCTGTGGAACTTCGCCCGGTTGCGCGTCGCCGCGCTGTCCGACGCCTTGGCGAGGATCACGTATCGCACACCGACCGGGGAGCCCTATCTGTATGCCGTGGCCCTCTATGAGCATCATGAACCCCGGTGGTTGGCCGAGGGGCTGGCGGCCCTAGAGGGGCTGGAGCCGGAATCCCTTGCGCGGCTCGCGGATGCGCCGGGAACAAGCACACACCCTACGCGAACCTGGATCCAGCGGGAGGGCGGCGCGGTCGTCGCGAGGCTGACGCTCGCGCCCACGCAATTGATGGTGGAATGCGATTCTCGCGAGCGGCTCAATGAGCTTAAGCACCGCCTGGCCGGCACGTTCGGCTATTCGCTGCATTTTAGGGGAGAGACCGAAGGCCCGCCGGCGCGCAAGCTGTCGGTTGAGGATCTGATGAAAGCAGAAGGCCCGTCACTCGTCATCACGGCTGAGGAAGATCGCACATTCCTCGCCTCGTTCCTGGACCGGGTTTATCTCGAATGGGCCGATCAGGAATCGCCGGCGCTCGGCGGGCAAACACCTCGCCGAGCAGCGGCATCCACGACGACGCGCGACAAGGTCGCGGCGCTGATCGACGAGATGGAGCGGCACGACATCGGGCGGCGCCGGACAGGCCGCCCTGCATTCGAGTATAATCGGCTGCGCGCCCATGTCGGGCTGGAAGAGGTCGTGTAATGACTGACACGACAGGACCTCACGGACCGCCCGGACCTTCCTCGCCGCGTCCTCGATTCCTTCCCCTTTCGTTATTTCAGCGACTGATCGACACGTTGCGGAACAAAGGCTATCGGGTGATGGGCCCGACCGTTCGCGACGGCGCCCTCGTCTGGGACGAGATCCGTCACGTCGCGGACTTGCCCAAAGGCTGGCGGGAGACGCAGGAGCCAGGACGGTATCGGCTTGAACAGAGCGGATCCGAGCGGCTGTTCGACGTCGTCCATGGGCCGGAATCGTTGAAGCGGTTCGCCTTCGCCGCTCGGGAGCCGCTCGTGACGATCGAGCGAAAGGCAGGAGGCTTGCTTGCCTCATCGACGTTCCCCAAGCGGGAGTTGGTCGCGATTCTTGGCGCACGAGCCTGTGATCTCGCCGGTCTTGCGGTGCAAGATCGGATTTTTCTGCAAGGGAGTGTCGCTGATCCCTACTATCAGGCCAGGCGTGACTGCCTCTTCTTGGTCGCGGTGAACTGTACACGGGCCGCAAGCATCTGTTTCTGCGCCTCGATGGACACGGGCCCGCAAGCCCGCGGCGGGTACGACGTGGCGCTGACCGAGCTCGACGAAGGGTTCGTGGCGCAAGCCGGAACGCCGGCCGGACTCGAGGTGCTGGAAGAATTGGCGCCGGCGCTGGCGACGCCGGTACAGGTGTCCGCGGTTCAGGAGGGTCTCGATGCGTGCGCGCGGAGCCAGCCCCGCCGTCTCGACGCCTCCCGTCTCCCGCAGGCCTTGTATGAGGCGCACGAGCACGCACGGTGGGACGAAGTGGCTCAACGGTGTCTCGCCTGTACCAACTGCACCATGGTGTGTCCCACTTGCTTCTGCCACAGCGTGACAGATCTTCCGGATCTGGACCGGCGGACCAGCACGCGCGTCCGGCTCTGGGATTCCTGTTTCACGCCGGATCACGGATATATCCATGGGAAGAATGTGCGTCCGACCATCAAAGACCGGTATCGGATGTGGCTCACCCATAAGCTGGCGTCGTGGATCGACCAGTTCGGGGTGTCCGGCTGCGTCGGGTGCGGTCGCTGTATCACCTGGTGCCCAGTCGGGATCGATCTGACTGAGGAACTGGCCTCCTTGATTTCGAGAGACGGTCCCGTCATCCGCCTGGCCGACAGTCCGGCGGGAGACACGATGCGAAACGACGGCTAATGGCGACCGCGATAGCCGAGATCAATCCCTCGTTGATTCACCCGGCAACCATCGTCGACAAGATCCGGGAAACCGAGGACATTTACACTTTTCGCCTGCGGCTCGCCGATCCGGCTCTCCGCCGTTCGTTCCGATTTGCGGCGGGGCAGTTCAATATGGTGTACGCGTTCGGCGTGGGGGAAGTGCCCATTTCCATCGTGTCCGATCCGGATGAGCCCGAGGTGCTAGACCATACCGTGCGTATTGTGGGACGGGTGACCGGCGCCATTGCACGGCACGAGCCCGGCGACAGTCTGGGTATCCGCGGGCCGTTCGGGCAAGGTTGGCCGCTGGAAGAGGCGCGCGGGCGCGATGTGGTCATTATCACCGGCGGCCTGGGTTGCGCGCCGGTGGTCGGCGCGATCGAATACATCTTCCGCCGGCGCGCGGCCTACGGCGCCGTCACCATCGTTCATGGGGTCAAGACACCGCAAGATCTGCTGTATCGGGAACAGTTCGATGCCTGGCGCCGCCGGCCGCATACCACAGTGTTGCTGGCGTGCGACCGTGCGGATAAGAGTTGGCAGTATCACATCGGCGTCGTGACCGAGCTCTTCGACCAAGTTTCGGTCGATCCCGAACGGACCCTTGTTCTGATGTGCGGCCCCGAGATCATGATGCGCCTGGGTGCGCCGATCCTGATTAAAAAGGGTCTCCCGGCCTCGTCGATCCATGTGTCGCTTGAGCGCCATATGGAATGCGGTATCGGGCTCTGCGGCCATTGTCAGATGGGGCCGTTTTTTCTCTGCAAAGACGGACCGGTGTTCCGGTATGATCGCGTCGCGCCATGGCTAGGAAAGACGGGGGTATGAAAAATGAACGCAACGACAGCATCGCGTCCGGTCCGGCCCAAGTTGGCGGTGTTCAAATTCGCCTCGTGTGACGGCTGCCAACTGAGCGTCCTGAACCTGGAGGACGAGTTACTGGCGTTGGGCGAAGCGTTGGACATCGCCTACTTTCCTGAAGCCTCAAGCCGGATGGGGGAAGGGCCCTACGACATCGGTCTGGTCGAAGGGTCCGTCTCCACACCGGAGGATGTGCGCCGGATCGCGCGGATTCGCGAACAATGCCGGACGTTGATCACGATCGGCGCCTGTGCGACCGCCGGCGGGATCCAGGCCCTGCGCAACTGGGCGGAACTGGAGGCCTTCAAGCGGGTCGTCTATCCGAGTCCGGACTACATTGCGAGCCTGTCGACCTCTACGCCCATCGCCGAACACGTGCGCGTGGACCTTGAGCTGTGGGGCTGTCCGATCGACAAAGGCCAATTGCTCTCGGTGCTCACCGACGTTCTGGCCGGGGTTCAGCCTCGTCTGCCGACGCACAGCGTGTGTCTGGAGTGCAAGCGCAGAGGGATCGTCTGCGTCATGGTGGCGAAGGGCGTCCCCTGTCTGGGACCGGTCACGCGCACGGGCTGCGGCGCGATCTGCCCGAGCATGGGTCGGGACTGTTACGGCTGCTTCGGACCGGCCGAAGGCAGGTCCCGAGGACCCGGCCTCCCGCCGAACACGGCGTCCTTGGCGCGGCGGTTTCACGACGGGCTCAAGCTCATTCCCGTCGAGGTTGTACGGCGCTTTCGCGGAATCAACGGCTATGTCCAGCCGTTTCGAAACGAAGGGGAGAGCTGGGCCGCCCGGATCCCGCGAGACTAGGCGCAACAAGCCGGGGCACGGGAAGTGAGAGACTCAAATAGGGACGCGAGAATGGAACAGACATCGGAACACCCGAACGGGGAACGGACGATCCGGGTCGACATGATCGCCCGTGTGGAGGGCGAAGGCGCGTTGCGGGTCACGGTCCGCGACGGGGAAATCGGAGAAGTGCAGCTCCGCCTCTTTGAACCGCCTCGCTTCTTCGAGGCGTTCCTTGTCGGGCGCCGGTACGACGAAGTGCCGGACATTGTTGCCCGGATCTGCGGCATCTGCCCTGTGGCCTACCAGATGAGTGCGGTGCATGCCTTGGAGCAGGCGTTCGGCATGCCCGTAGCGGGAACGCTGCGGGAGTTGCGGCGGCTCCTCTATTGCGGGGAGTGGATTGAAAGCCATGCGTTGCATCTCTTCATGTTGCAGGCGCCGGATTTTCTCGGCTACGAGAGCGCCATTGCCATGGCGAAGAGCCATCCGGAGTTGGTAACCCGCGGGTTGCGGCTGAAGAAAGCCGGCAATCGGCTGATGACGGTCTTGGGTGGCCGGTCGGTCCATCCGGTCTCGGTAAAGGTCGGGGGCTTCTCCCGGGTGCCGCGCCGCGCCGAATTGGCCGATCTCACAGACGAACTGCTGTGGGCGCGGGATGCCGCGATTGAAACGGTCCGCTGGGCGGCCGGGCTCGAGTTTCCGAATTTTTCACAAGACTACACGTTCGTGGCGCTCCAGCCGCCGGATGAGTATCCGTTCAACGAGGGGCCCATTGCCTCGAATCGGGGCCTTGCCGTCCCGGCCGGCCGCTTCGAAGACCACTTTCAGGAAACGCAGGTGCCCTATTCCAATGCGCTGCATTGTACGCTGACCGGCTCCGCCTACCTGGTCGGGCCCTTGGCCCGCTTGGCGTTGAACCATGATCGGTTGTCGCCGCTCGCCAAGCAGGTGTTGGCCGACACGCGGCTGCCCCTTCCACTCCGCAACCCGTTTCACGGAATTGTCGCGCGTGCGGTCGAAATCCTCTATGCCGTCGACGAGGCGCTCCGTTTGATTGAGTGCTATGAGCCTCCGGCCGAACCCGCCGTTCCTGTGACCGTGAGAGCCGGAACCGGCACGGCCTGTACCGAAGCTCCGCGGGGCATCCTGTATCACCGCTACCGAGTGAGCGCGGAAGGCGTGATCCAAGAGGCGAAAATCGTTCCGCCGACGGCGCAAAATCAACGGCGGATCGAGGACGACCTGCGGGCGTTTCTTCCTCATGTGTTACAGCGGGCTGATGAGGAAGCCGCTTTGGAATGCGAAAAAGTCATCCGGTGTTACGACCCGTGCATCTCATGCGCGACGCATTTTCTCAGACTGAGCGTGGAGCGTGAGATCACTGCCGGCGAGACGGGTGGGTAATCCATGAACCCGCCGTCGCGTATTCGGATCATCGGGCTCGGCAACGCGTTTGGAGGAGACGACGCGGTGGGCCTGCTGGCCGCCCGGCGACTCGGCGGGCTTGTGGCGGGACGGGCTGAGGTGGTTGAAGCGGAGATGGCGGGGCTCGAGCTGCTCGAGCTGATGCAAGGGGTGGACGCGGTAATCCTGATCGATGCGGCCAGGACCGGCCAGCCGGCCGGCACTATTCATCGGTTCGATGCCTCGACGACTCCCCTCGCCGCGCCGGTGTTCACGCACTCGACCCACGCGTTGAACGCCGTCGACGCGTTGGAGCTGGCCCGGGTTCTGGGAAGACTGCCGGGGCGGGTGTTGGTCTACGGGATCGAAGTCGAAGAAGTGGGCGCTGGCCGACCGCTCTCCCCGGCGGTGGGAGTGGCCCTGGAACAAGTGGTTCGACAGGTTCTGGCGGAGGTCGAGGCGTAGCGCGATGCATGAACGCGCCCTGTTTGAACAAGTCGTGAAGATGGTGGAGGCGGCAGTGAAGGGTCAGGAACCGGTTGGTCTCCTGACGATCCGGTTGAAGGTGAGCGCGCTGTCTCATCTGCACGACCTCGATCCGTCGTGGATCAAGTCGGCCTTCGCCGAGGCGGCCCGCGGGACGGTCGCAGAAGGGGCGATGATCGAGATGATGAGGGTTCCGGTCCGAACGTGGTGCGGTCGGTGCGGCACGGGCGATGTTTGGCGGGGGGACCCGTTGATCTGCCGATCCTGCGGCTCTCTTACGCTGGAGTTGGAAGAACCGCCGGAAGTGGTCTTACATGAACTCGTCGTTGCTGGATAGTGAAGAAAAGACGCGGGTACGGCTGCTTGTGTCGGGAACCGTTCAAGGGGTGGGGTTTCGCCCCTTTGCCTGTCGCCTGGCTAGACGGTTGGGGCTGAGCGGGTGGGTGGCGAATACGACCGAAGGACTCCTCGTTGAAGTGGAAGGGACGAAGGAGACCGTCGAAGTGTTTGCCGAACGCCTGATTGCCGAAGCACCGGACTTGTCGCGCATCGAACGCGTGGCGCGTCAAAGGGTTCCTGTGACCGGAGAACGGGGATTTCAGATTCGGACGAGTCTCATGGGAGGGCTGCGATATCCGGCCGTGCCGCCCGATCTGGCCATCTGCGCCGACTGCTTGCGCGAATTGATGGATCCGCGAGATCGCCGGTTCCGCTATCCTTTTTTGACGTGCACCCGGTGCGGGCCGCGGTTCAGCATCTTGACCGATCTGCCCTATGACCGTGCACGCACGACGCTGAGTCGGTTCCCGTTGTGCGCCTCCTGCCTGAGGGAGTATCGAGATCCAGCCGACCGGCGTTTCCATGCCGAGGCACTCGCGTGCCCGTCCTGCGGGCCGCGGGTGGTGCTCTGGGACGGCTGCGGGCGCGTTGTGGCGGAGGGCGAAGGCGCGTTGGCCCAGGCCTGTGAGATGGTTGCGGGCGGGTTGGTGTTAGCTGTCAAAGGTCTGGGTGGGTTTCAGCTCTGGGTGGATGCCCGTTCGGAAACGGCTGTCCGGCGATTGCGCGACCGTAAGCGACGGCCGCACAAACCGTTTGCGGTGTTGTTTCCATCGCTCGAGGCGGTGGAGGAGGCGTGTGTCGTCTCGCCCGAGGAATCCGCGCTGCTGACGTCGCCGCAGGCCCCGGTTGTGCTCCTGCGGCGGCGTCCGGCATGCGGGCTGGCCGCGGCGGTAGCTCCCGGCAATGCCTTGGTCGGGGCCATGCTGCCGCACTCGCCCCTCCATGTGCTGTTGGCGACCGGCTTGGGCGCTCCCGCCGTGGCTACAAGCGGAAACCGCTCCGATGAACCGATCGCGATCGAGGAACACGACGCCCTGACTCGCCTGAAGGACATCGCCGATGCGTATCTCGTGCACGACCGGGCCATTACGCGGCCCGTTGATGACTCGGTGGTGCGGATGATGAAAGCCGGACCGGTGATCCTCAGGAGGGCGCGCGGATATGTGCCCTCTTCCATCCTGCTGCCTGAAGAACTTCGGAGGCGGCGGGCCCCGGTGTCGATCCTGGCGGTCGGCGGGCAGATCAAGAACACTGTCGCCCTGGCGGCCGGCGATCAGGTGACGGTGAGCCAGCACCTGGGCGATCTGTCCACGCCGGAGGCCTTCGCGGCATTCCGGCGGGCGATCGACGATCTCATCAGGTTGTGGGATGTGAAGCCCGTGGCTATCGCTTGCGATCTCCATCCGGACTATCGGTCGACACAGTACGCTCAGGAACTGGCGGAGCGGCTTGCCGTTCCCGTGATTCCGGTGCAGCACCACCATGCCCACATCGCTGCCTGTATGGCGGAACACCGCCTCGGTGGCGAGGTGCTGGGAATCGCGTGGGATGGGTCCGGCTATGGGCCGGACGGCACGGTCTGGGGCGGCGAATGGCTCGTTGTCGGGTACCAGTCGTGTCGCCGGTACGCGCGGTGGCGACCCTTCCGGTTGCCCGGCGGCGAAGCAGCTGTGCGCGAGCCTCGGCGTTCGGCGCTGGCCGTGCTGTGGGACGTCTTCAGAGAGGAGGCGGTCAACCTCGTGCAGGGCTTCAAGCGGACCGAACAGGTGCAGGCGGTGGCTTCCTTGTTGCGCCGGCAGGCGCTGTCTCCTGTGACCAGCAGCCTGGGACGGTTCTTCGACGCCGTCGCGTCCATGCTCGGGTTCTGTCAGGTCGCAAGTTTCGAGGGACAGGCTGCGATGGCTGTCGAGCACGCGGCATTGGAAGCGTGGGAGAAAGGGGCCGACGAGACGGGTTATCCTGTAGCCATCGGCGAAGATTCAGCGTACCCTGAAGTCCAAGAGATCGACTGGCGACCGATGATCCAAGCTATTCAAGATGATCTAAAGGCCGGGATTGCGCCTGCCGTGATCGCCGTGCGGGTCCACCTCGCGCTGGCCGATGCGATCGACCAGGTGGCGCGGGCAGTCGGGTTGCCGCGCGTGGTGTTGTCCGGAGGCTGTTTTCAGAATGGGTTGTTGGTTGAGCTGGTCAGGGAACGTCTGACCAAAGCCGGATGTGAGGTCTTCACCCATCGCGAGGTTCCCCCCAACGACGGCGGACTATCGCTAGGCCAAGCGGCGGTGGCGTGTGCGCAGGCAAGGGACGCAAGTTGCGTCGAAGGCTGATCGCGAGGAGCGGTGCAGAATGTGTCTGGCGGTGCCGGGACGGATTGTGAGTGTTGGCGACGACGCGCTCAAAACAGGTAAGGTCTCATTCGGCGGGATGATCAAGGACGTGTCTCTGGCGCTCGTCCCGGAGGCGCGTGTCGGAGACTACGTCATGGTGCATGTCGGGTTTGCGATCAGCACCGTGGATGAAGGCGCCGCGCTCCGGTCGATCGAGCTCTTCAAAGCTATGACGGCTCGGAACCGCAGCGACACCGCGCCGGCAGAGGGCGAAGGCGGAACGACACCGTGAAGTACGTGGACGAATTCCGGGATCGGGGTGCGGCGGAAGCGATGGCGAACGCCATACGCCGCTCGGTCACCCGGCCCTGGACCCTCATGGAGGTCTGTGGCGGGCAGACCCATGCCATCGTCCGGTTCGGCCTGGATGAATTGTTGCCGGAGAAGCTGACGTTGGTGCATGGACCGGGCTGTCCGGTGTGTGTGACGCCCGTGGGGTTGATCGATCAGGCCGTGGCCTTGGCGTCGTGGCCGCATGTGATCTTTTGCACGTTCGGCGATATGCTCCGCGTGCCGGGCTCCCGGCGGAGTCTGTTCGATGCGAAAGCCGCCGGGGGCGACGTGCGCCTGGTCTACTCGCCGCTCGACGCACTGGCGTTGGCGCGATCGCATCCGGATCGAGAGATCGTGTGCTTCGCCGTCGGGTTCGAGACGACCGCCCCGGCCTATGCGATGGCGGTCAAGGAAGCCGCGCGGCTTCGGCTCTCCAATTTCAGCCTGCTCGTCGCGCATGTCTTGGTGCCCCCTGCGATGGAAGCGATCCTTTCGGCTCCGGGCAATCGCGTCCAGGGATTTCTGGCCGCCGGCCACGTGTGCACGGTGATGGGCTATACGCAGTATGAACTATTGGCCGCCCAATACCGAGTGCCGATCGTGGTCACCGGGTTCGAGCCGCTGGATATTCTTGAGGGCATCTTGATGCTGGTGCGGCAACTCGAAGAGGGACGCGCCGAAGTGGAAAATCAATACGTCCGCTCGGTGCGGCGGCAAGGCAATGAGGCGGCCACCGCGCTGCTGGCGGAAGTGTTCGAGCCGTCGCCGCGGGCGTGGCGGGGAATCGGCGAGATCCCGGCGAGCGGTCTTCGCCTGAAACCGGCCTATGCCGCGTACGACGCGGCGTTGAAGTTTCAGCGTGAACTGGCGCAGACCACCGGAAATACCGAAGAGGATCCGGAATGCCGCAGCGGGCTCGTGCTGCAAGGTTTGCTCAAACCGACCGAATGTCCTGCTTTCGGCGTGCGGTGCACGCCTGAGCGCCCGCTGGGCGCCCCGATGGTGTCCAGCGAAGGTGCCTGTGCCGCCTATTACCGGTATCGGAAGCCCGCGATGCATGAGACGTCTGGATCGAGGGAGGACGAGAGGTGAGCCCGACCATGAGCGACGACCACTCTCTTGAACTCTCCTGTCCGCTGCCGACGTTGAGGCAACAGACGATCGCGCTGGCGCACGGCGGCGGTGGACGTCTCATGCAGGAGTTGATCCGGCAAACGTTTCTCCCGGCGTTCGACAACGCCTGGCTGGCTCAGCTCCATGACGGGGCTGTGTTGCCGGTGGACGGGGGACAACTCGCGTTCACCACGGATTCCTATGTGGTTCAACCATTGTTTTTCCCCGGCGGGGACATCGGGAGGCTTGCCGTCTACGGCACGGTCAACGATCTCGCCATGTGCGGCGCCAAACCCCTGTACCTGAGCGCGGGATTTATTCTGGAAGAAGGGCTGCCGCTTGAGACACTCATGCGGGTGGTGACCTCGATGGCCGAGGCCGCACAGGCAGCCGGCGTGGCTGTTGTAACCGGCGATACCAAGGTGGTGGATCGCGGCAAAGGGGACGGCATGTTCATCAATACCGCCGGTGTCGGTCTCGTGCTCCAGGAGGCGGCGGTGGCTCCGCAGCGCGTGCGGTCCGGGGATGCCATTCTGCTCAGTGGCGATCTCGGTCGCCACGGCCTGGCGGTCTTGAGCGTGCGGGAGGGGCTGGCCTTCGCCGGCGACATTCGAAGCGATTCCGCTCCGGTCCATACCGTAGTCGAGGATCTCCTCTCGAGCGGGATCGAAGTGCATTGCCTGCGGGACCTCACCCGAGGCGGCCTGGCCAGTGCGCTCAACGAGATCGCCGCGGCTGCTCGGGTCGCGATGGCGGTCGATGAAAGAGCGATTCCGGTGAGCGAACCCGTGCGCGGCGCCTGTGAACTGTTGGGGCTTGATCCTCTGTATGTCGCCAACGAAGGCCGGTTTGTTGCCTTCGTTCCGGAGTCGGAGGCGTACAAGGCGCTGACCATCATGCGCCGGCACGAGGTCTCGCAGGGGGCCGCAATCATCGGCCGCGTGATGGATTCAGAAGAACGAGCCGTGGTCTTGATGACCGTGCTCGGCACCAAGCGGTTCCTCGATCTCTTGTCCGGCGAGCAATTGCCGAGGATCTGCTGACGATGATTTACACCATCACCCTGAACCCCGCGCTGGACCATTTCCTCGACGTCGAAGAGCTGCGGATAGGCGAGACCAACCGCGCTACGGGAGAATGCGTCTATGCGGGAGGAAAAGGGATCGACGTGTCGCGCGCCATCCGGCGTCTGGGCGGCGACAGCATCGCCCTGGGGTTTATCGGCGGGCATAACGGGCGGCTCATGGTCGATCTGCTCAAACGCGAGGGCGTGACCTGTTACTTCACGCCGATCGCGCAGGAAACCCGCCGCAACGTCATCGTCTGCGCGAAGCGGCGCGGGACGCAGACCATGGTCAATGCCAAGGGTCCTCTCGTCGCGCCGCAGGAATGGCGCGCGTTTCTCACGCATCTCGGTTTGTTGGACCTGCGCGGGGCCTATGTCGTGTTGGGCGGCAGTCTGCCCCGCGGAGTCCCGCGGGATGCCTACCGGCAGATCATCGCGCTTGTTCAACGGCAGGGTGCCAAAGCCGTGCTGGACGCCGACGGTCCCTGTTTCAAGGCCGGTCTTAAGGCCCGACCGTTCGCCATCAAACCCAACTTGAATGAGCTGCGTCGGCTGACCGGACGGCCGTTACGGACCGAAGGGGCGGTATGGGATGCGGCGCGGGCGCTGAATCGGGCGGGGGTGCGGATCGTGCTGGTTTCGCAAGGACGTCGTGGGTTGCTGGCGGCCAGCGGTGCCGAGCGATACCGGGCCGTGCCTCCAGCCGTGACGGTTCGCAGCACGGTCGGTGCCGGGGATTCGACCGTGGCGGGCTTTGTGTTCAAGCACGCAGGCGGCAAAGACTTGGAGGAATGCGTCCGTTTCGCCACGGCTGCCGGCACAGCGGCCACCCTCGCCCCGGGCAACCAACTGTGCCGGCTGAAGGATGTGCAGCGGCTGCTGCCGCGGACCAAAATTCAAGTGCTGGACGGAAGACGAGGGGCGAGAGGCTTATGCTGACTGAGAAAGGATGGTGACGATGAACATCTTGCTCGCAGTCGACGGGTCCAAGTACGGTCGGTGGGCGACGGAGTGGATCGCGCGGATGCCGTTTGTGTCGCCGCCTCGGGTGACCGCGTTGCACGTGATGGACGTGGCGGCGCTGCGCGCGCCCTTCGTGGTGCAACCTGTGATCGCTGGCAACGAGCGGTTTATCCAGGAAGAGGTCAAGCGGTTGGAAACCCGGGCGAAAAAGACGGTTGAGGAGACCCGCGCACTGTTCTCGTCGCACGGCCTGAAGGGAAGGGTCGTGAGCCGAAAAGGGAGCGTCGCCGCGACAATTCTCAACCAGTCCCCCAAGCGCGATGGGCTGGTCGTCGTCGGCAGCCGAGGATTAGACGCGCTCGATCGGTTTATGCTCGGCAGCGTGTCCACGCAGGTGGCGTTACACGCCCCGTGCTCCGTACTCGTGGTGAAGGAGGAGGCGCGGCCAGTTCGCCACATCGTCTTCGCGGCCGATGGATCTCCGTCGTCCGGGAAGGCGGTACGGTTTCTGACGGATAAGCTCCGGGCGGACGCAGGCGTGCCGGCGGGGGTGGCTGAGCCGATCCTCGTGTCGATCGTGCACGTGATGCCGTTTCTGAAGTATCCTGAGCTGAAGGAGGCGGGCAAGCAAGTCGTCGAGCGGTGCGCGGAGAAACTGGTCAAGGCCGGCTATCGGGTTGATGAAGTGTTGCGGCTCGGCAAGCCGGCCGAGGAAATTATGAAGGTCGCGTCGCGGAAGAAGGCCGATCTGATCGTCACCGGTGCCAAAGGCTTGGGCGCCATCGCGCGGTTTCTGCTCGGCAGCGTCTCAACCAAAGTGGTGCAACACAGTTCTTGCTCGGTGCTTGTCGTCCGATAGGGCGTCTGACGTGTGGGAACCGGGGCGCCGGCGCATTGACCGGGAAGGAACCGGAGCGTATGGTTTATATATTAAGACTAGCGAGGAGCCTGGAATCACTGGCTGCTGGCTCTTCGCTGTCAGCTATGGACTGTTGAATAGGAACTCGCCGATGTTTCGCGTTGGTATCCTCCTCAACAGCCTCTTGATCCTCCTCTTCGTGGGTTTCAGCTTCAACGCTTACGCCTGCCTTTTGCCGCTCTTCGGAGACTCGGCCGCGATGATGGTCAAAGGGTGTTCGACACCGGAGCAGCAGCCGATGCCCCAGTTTTGCGACGTCTTCAAGACCCTCTCCGTGGAATCCGCCAAAGCCCTCGACCCGGACGATGACGCGCACAGGCGCTGTCCCGCCGGCATGACGTCCTCGGTCTGTCATCCGACGCTGGCATCTTACTGTATCCGCCTGATCGCCCAGTCTCCAGTTGATCCTCTGCCCTGTCTCCAGTTGCGCGCCGTACTGCGCCTGTGATCTTTTCCTGAGAAGTGGATGCGCCAATGGGCCGTTGACCGAGTCGGTCAACGGCTGTGCGGTCCTTTTCTTTGGTGGAGGATGACCATGATCCGCTTCATGACGGTCTTAGTACACATGGCGGCGGTGGCGGCGATCTTTCTGGGGCCGGTGCTCTCGGTTGCCTCTGCGACGCAAGAAACGAGGCTGTCCTTGGACGGCCTTCTGGCGGAGGTAACGGAACGAAATCCGGAGATCAAGGCGGCGCGGGAGCGATGGGAAGCCGCGAAAGCGGTTGTCCCGCAGGCGCAAACGCTTCCCGATCCGACGCTGCAGTTCGGCTATCAGCGGATGCCAATGGTGCCGCCCGTCGTCCAGGGCGCCCTATATGGATTCGGACAGGAGATCCCGTTCCCCGGCAAGTTGACGCTCAGGGGCGAGATCGCCCGGCGCGAAGCCGAGCGCCTGGAGCAGGAATATCTCGCGACCCGCCTCCGTGTGATCGCCGCGCTGAAGGAGGCCTACTATGCCCTGCACTTCGTCCACAAGAGCATGGAGATCGTGGAGCGGAACAAGGCGCTCCTGATCCAATTCGAGAAAACCGCGAAGGCCCGCTACAGCGTCGGTCAAGCTGCCCAGCAGGACGTCTTCCGGGCGCAAGTCGAAATCTCGCGCGTTCTCGACCGGCTCGCCGTGCTGGAGCAGCGGAAAGAGAGTCTCCATGCGGCGATCAACCGGCTTCTGAACCGTCCGCCCGCTGATCCGCTCGGGACGCCGGAGGAGCTTCAGGTCCCGCTCCTGACCATCTCCTTGCCGGAACTCAATCGGTTGGCTGAACAGTTTTCACCGGTTCTCCTCGCGTCGGCGAAGAGCATCGAGCGGAGCGAACAGACGGTCTCACTCGCCCGCCGGCAATATTACCCGGATTTCGATGTGACCGCGCTGGGGTTGCGGAACGATCTGATCAACGACAACGGCTACCAGGTGCTCCTAGGGATCAGGATCCCGCTGTTCTATGAAACAAAGCAGCGGCAAGGGGTCAGGGAAGCCCTGGCGAGGCTAGCTGGCGCGCGCGAAGATCTCGCCGCCGCCCGGCAGGACATCCTGTTTCAAGTCAAGGATGCGTTTGTGCAGACCCAGCGTGCGGAGCGGCTGATCACGATCCTTCGCGACGCGATCATCCCGCAGTCCACGCTGGCGCTTCAGGCGGCCCAGGCTGGGTATGCCGTCGGCAAAGTCGATTTCCTCACGTTGCTCAACAGTCTGTTGACCCTGCAGGAGAATCAGTTGGAGCTCCACGGCGAGATGGTGGCGCATGAGCAGGCCGTGGCGAGGTTGGAAGCGTTAACGGGCGGATCGTTAGCCGCTACCCGTCGTCCGTTTTCCGCCGACACACAACGGGGAAGGGACAAACCATGACGCGAGGAGCAGTGATCAGTCTGGCGTTCCTTGTAGCCATCGGCGCGGTGGCGGCCTTGTGGCTGACAAGCCGGCGGGTGGTGTTGCCGCCGGCCGACTCGCGGCAAGACACGATGGCCGACATGCCGGGGATGAACATGCCTCGTGAAGAGGCCACGCCCGTGATGCCTGACGCCGCGTCCCTCACGCCGGAAGCCGGCACCGTGACGATAGCGCCGGAGCGGCTGCAGACAATTGGGGTGAAATATGAGGCAGTGGCGCATCGTCCGCTGGAGAAGGTCATCCGCACAGTGGGACGGGTCGCGGTCGACGAGCGGCGGCTTGCCAAGGTGACGATCAAGTTTCACGGATGGATCGAAACGCTCATGGTCAGCGCGCTCGGCGACCATGTCAAGCGCGGCCAGGTCCTGTTTACGATCTACAGCCCCGATCTTGTGGCCACACAGGAGGAATATTTGCTGGCCCTCCGCAGCTATCAGGAGTTGGGGAAGAGCGAGTTTCCCGAGGTGTCGCGCGGCGCCCGGGAACTGTTGGAAGCGGCTCGTCGGCGATTCCAGCTTTGGGACATCACCGAGGACCACATCCGGGAGCTGGAGCGAACTGGCAAGGTGCTCAAGACCCTCCCGATTCATTCCCCGATCACCGGTACGGTCATTCGGAAAGAGGCCCTGGCTGGAGCCCACGTGGATCCGGGCCAGGAACTGTATACCATCGCTGATCTGTCTCATGTGTGGGTCATTGCGGACATCTACGAATACGAATTGGCGTTCGTGCAAGTGGGTCAGAAGGCCTCGGTCTCGCTCTCCTATGAACCCGGGACGGTGCTGACCGGCCGCGTCGGCTTTGTCTACCCTACGCTCGATCCCAAGACCCGCACGGCGAAGGTGCGCTTCGAGCTGGACAATCCCGAGGAGAAGCTTAAGCCGGATATGTACACCAACGTGGAGTTGAAGGTCGACTTAGGGACCCGCTTGGCGATCCCGCAGGATGCGGTGATCGAGTCCGGTCAGAAGCAACTGGTGTTCATCCATCACGGCGGCGGGCGGCTGGAGCCGCGCGTGATCAGAACCGGGGTGAAGGCCGATTCCTACTACGAAGTGGTCAAGGGTCTCAAGGAAGGGGAACACGTCGTCACCTCGGCGAATTTCCTGATTGATAGCGAAAGCCGATTGAAGGCGGCGGTGGAGAGCATGGGGGGGATGGGAATGAGTAAACCGTGAAGCGTCACTGGTGAAGCGTATCTCGCCCCGCCTTGCGAGATATGAGAGACGGGTTCAGGCATGGTTGAACATATCATCGACTTCAGTGCCAGGAACCGGTTCTTCGTCCTGCTACTGGTGTTTTCCGCCGCCACAGCCGGGCTGTGGGCCGTGCGGCAGACGCCGGTGGATGCCTTGCCGGATCTGTCCGATACCCAGGTCATTGTCTATACGACGTGGCCGGGCCGCTCGCCGGATCTGGTGGAGGACCAGGTCACCTATCCGATCGTGACCGCCTTGCTGTCCGCGCCGAAGGTCACAGTGGTCCGCGGGCTTTCTGACTTCGGGTTTTCCTATGTGTATGTGCTCTTTAAGGACGGCACGGACATCTACTGGGCGCGGTCCCGCGTGTTGGAATATCTGAGCCAGCTCGCAGGACGCCTGCCCGAAGGGGTGGTGCCGCAACTCGGTCCCGACGCGACCGGCGTCGGTTGGGTGTTCCAGTACGCGCTCGTGGACGAGTCGGGTCAGCACGACCTGGCCTCGCTCCGCAGCTTCCAAGATTGGTATCTGCGTTACTGGTTGCGGAGCGTCGAGGGCGTCGCCGAGGTGGCGAGCATCGGCGGCTTCGTCCGGCAGTACCAGGTGAACCTAGATCCGACCAAGGTGCTCGCCTACCGGCTGTCCATTCCGGCGATCATCGAGACGATTCGGGAAAGCAACAACGACGTGGGCGGCCGCGTCGTGGAGTTCTCGGGAATCGAGTACATGATTCGCGGGCGGGGCTATCTCAAGTCGGTTGAGGATATCGAGAAGATCGCGGTCGGCGTGAACGAGAACGGCACGCCCATCCTGCTCCGCGACGTCGCAACGGTCCGCCTGGGCCCGGACATGCGGCGCGGGCTGGCCGAGCTGGACGGGCAGGGGGAGGTCGCCGGCGGGATCGTTGTCATGCGCTTTGGGGAGAACGCGCTCACGGTCATCCAGCGCGTCAAGGCGAAGCTTAAGGAGCTGGAACCGTCGTTCCCCAAGGGGGTCAAGGTTGTGACCGTCTACGATCGGAGCGGGCTGATCGACGAATCCATCGCCACGGCCTACGAAAGCCTGGCGGAAGAACTGATCGTCACGAGTGTGCTGATCGCGCTGTTCCTGTTGCACATCCGGTCGGCCGCCTTGCCGATCCTGACCTTGCCGCTGGCCGTGCTGATTGCGTTCGTGCCGATGTACCTGCTGAACATTGGCGTGCACATCATGTCGTTGGGCGGGATCATCGTGGCGATCGGCGACATGGTGGACGCCGCGATCATCATGGTGGACAACGCCCACAAGCGACTCGAAGAATGGGAGCGGGCCGGAAGGCCGGGAGACCGCTTGCAAGTCTTGATTGACTCGGCCAAAGAAGTCGGGCCGGCGACCTTCGCGTCGGTGTTGGTGATCGCCATTTCCTTCATCCCGATCTTCACGCTGCAGGAGCAGGAGGGCCGGCTGTTCCGGCCGCTGGCTTGGACCAACAATCTCGCCATCGCGGCCTGTGCGGCTCTCGCCATCACCTTCGTGCCGGCGGTGCTGCCGGGCGCCATGCGGGGCCGGATCCTTCCCGAGCGGCGCCATCCGGTGAGCCGGCTGCTGCAGCGGATCTACGGGCCGGTGCTGCGCGGCTGCCTGCGACACCGGGTGCTGGTGATGGTGCTGGCCGTGGCCTTGCTGGCTTCGGCTGTTCCCGCGTTTCAGCGACTCGGCTCCGAGTTCATGCCGCCGCTGTACGAGGGTACGATCCTCTACATGCCGACGACGTTGCCGGGCCTCTCGGTCACCGAGGCCGGTCGCCTGCTGCAGATCATGGATCGCAAGCTGCGTGCATTCCCCGAGGTGGAGCGGGTCTTCGGCAAAGCCGGACGGGCCGAGACATCCACCGATCCGGCGCCGTTCAGCATGATGGAGGTGGTCGTCCAACTGAAACCGAAGGACCAATGGCGGCCCGGCCTGACCCACGAAGGGCTGGTGGACGAAATGGACCGGGCGCTCAAGTTTCCGGGGGTGACCAACGCGTGGACGATGCCGATCAAGAATCGGGTGGATATGCTGACGACCGGCATCCGCACGCCGGTCGGCATCAAGATCTTCGGCTCGGACTTGAGGGAGATCGAACGCATCGGCGAACACCTGGAGATGGTCTTGAAAGACGTCCCGGGCACGCGGAGCGTCTACGCCGAGCGCGCTACCGGCGGCTATTTTCTCGACTTCGAGATCAACCGGGACGAGATCGCGCGCTACGGCCTCAAGGTGATGGACGTTGGGCGCATCATCGAGTCCGCGATCGGCGGCGAGAACATCGCGACGACGATCGAGGGGCGCGAGCGGTACCCGATCAACGTCCGGTACCTGCGGGAGCTGCGCGACGATCCAGAGAAGCTCAAGCGGGTCCTCGTGACGACGCCGGCGGGTA
Source organism: Nitrospiraceae bacterium (assembly GCA_035573855.1). Classification (GTDB taxonomy): domain Bacteria; phylum Nitrospirota; class Nitrospiria; order Nitrospirales; family Nitrospiraceae; genus DATLZU01. The sequence continues at coordinate 27 of DATLZU010000025.1, read as the reverse complement.
TCCAGGTGCCGCTGGCGCAACTTGCCA
>DATLZU010000024.1:0-13030 GCA_035573855.1 Nitrospiraceae bacterium | reverse complement strand
GCCTTGGTCAGCATCTCCTGGGCATTCTTGGCGTCGACGGGATTGTTCTCAACCAGCAAGACTTTCATGCGTGATCCGAGGAGTGTGGTTATAGCACACTCGTCAAAGTGGGATGAAGAGAAACATCGCTTGCGGACGGCGAAGGATTAGTCTCTTTTGATCGGATTGCCGGACTTCAGTGGCCGTTGATCCTCGCAGGGATCCCGCAGCGCCGATTTTGTCAAAATGCCTGACAAAATGGACGTTTGTTGGTAGAGTTTTCTTGGCCACTACGTAAAGGCACTCGTCCTCTCATGACCGATCGCTACGCCAGCGTCATTATCCGACGCTCCTCGCCGCGCCTCCTGTTGAGCCTGCTGCAGGTCTTGTTTGCATTCATCCTGGCTTACCGCTTTCCGTCCCTCGATGTGCTCCATCGCGCCGACACCTCACTCTTCGTCATGATCAGTGTGTCGCTCCTCCTGATCCTCTGTCTTCGCGGTCCGGTGCTTGTCGGCAAGCCGTTCGTCTCGCTATTGACCCTGGTGAACACGGGAATCCTGATCTTGAAGACCTATCAAGCCGGAACGATCGAGCCGTGGATGTATTTCGAGTACATCCTCGTGATCCTCATGGCATCGGTGAGCTCCTCCGCGCGGCACCTGTGGGGTCTGGGAGGCGTGGTATCCGCCGCCTATGGCTTGTCGGCGTACGCAGTCGAGGCCACGTTGGCCGAGCATGCCTTGCTCATTCCCGTCCTTTTGTCCACGGCGTTGCTCTGTGGCAATAAAACAGAAATCGCCCGGACCGAGTTCAAGCGGATCGTGGAATCCGAGGAGCAGGCCCGCTATGACACGATGTCCGACCCATTGACCGGACTGCCCAACCGCGCCCAATTCATCGAGCGGGTGTGGCGCTCAATCGAATGCGCGAAGAACAACCGCGAATTCCAGTTCGCCATCATCTTCATCGATCTGGACGGGTTCAAACCGATCAACGACGGCCTGGGTCACAAAGCCGGCGACACCGTCTTGATCAAGACCGCCAAACGGCTGCAGGCGTGCCTGAGAAAGGGCGACGTCGTCGCCCGGTACGGCGGAGACGAATTCACTCTGCTGATCAACAATGTGACGGGCAAGACCGACGCGATCCGCGTCGCCGAGCGCGTACTGCGCAAGCTGACGGAACCAATCGATGTCGGCAAGATCGTCCACGTCGGCGCCAGCATCGGCATCGCTCTCAGCAGCAATGTGCACGCCCGCCCCGAGGATCTTATCCGCGACGCCGATCTGGCGATGTACCGCGCCAAGTCCCAGGGAAAGGGGCGGTACGAGATCAGCGACCAGATTCGCGACACGAAAGTCGGGCATGCCGGTGGGCGCCCGGCCGAGCAGATCCTCATGCCATTGCGGTAACCGCCGAGGCTCCAGCCGCGGGAAAAAGGAGAGCGACGTCTATGTCCCTCTTGTCCAGAGCGCTCGCCCTGATGCCGAGCGCGCAAAGCACCCAGCCGGTTCTGCCGGAAACAGGCGGCGAGACCACGCAAGCGGTCACGACCATGCGCCACAATTTCCTTCAGTTGCAGACGCTCGTGACCATCGTTTTGAGCTACCAACTCCTGCTCAGCCCCAATGCATTGATCACGCCGGAGGTGGAGATGCTCTCCATTCTCGGCCTCCTGCTGCTGTGTGGCATGTTGATGGTCCTCCCGGCTCGCCTCATCACCGCGGATTGGTTCCCCGGCGCGCTGGCTGTCTTGGACACCGTGATCACCTCCGCCCTGATTTATTTCTCCGGTAACGCCGGCTCCGATCTGTACTTGGCCTATTTCGTCATCATTCTGATCGTCACGGCGTCCCGCACGACAATGCAGATGACGCTGTTCCTAACGCTCGTGACGACGATTTACGGATTCGCCCTTTATCGGGAAATCGAGGATACGGGAGAGGTGCTGGAACGGCATCTCATCCGCATTCCGCTTCTGCTGGTCATGGCCATTTTTTATCGGCGGACCGCCGAGTCGGTCCGCCTTTTGACCTACTACGATCCCGTGACGGGGCTCCCCAATCGCCGCCAATTCGTCCGCTTACTGGGCCAGCAATTGACCAACGGGGCGCCCGTCGATCACCGCAAGGCGTTGCTGTTTCTGGATTTGGACGGGTTCAAGCTCATCAATGACACGTTGGGCCATGTCGTCGGGGACCAACTGCTGAAGGCGGTGGCGGCGCGGCTCAAACAATGCCTGCGGACGACCGACACGATCGCCCGGCTGGGACCCGACGAGTTTTCCGTCCTGCTCCAGAACATCACCAGTCCCGACGTGGCGGGACGCTTGGCGCAACGGATTCTGGACACCCTCAAGCCCTCCTTCACGCTGGCTGGCCACGAGGTCTTCGTCACTGCCAGCATCGGCATCGCGATCAGTTCCCCGGGAAACGGCGACGCCGGCAGCTTGATCAAGAACGCCGATGCGGCCATGTACCGCGCGAAAGAGCGCGGCAAGAACAGCTACGAATTCTACTCTCCCGACATGAACGCCCAGGCGTACGAACGTCTGGTGTTGGAAAGCCGACTTCACAAAGCTCTGGAGCGGAACGAGATCGTGGTGTACTACCAACCGCTGATCCACCTTTCCTCGCGGCGCATGATCGGGGTTGAAGCGCTAGCCCGGTGGAAGGACCCGGTCTCTGGCCTTATCCCACCCGCCAAGTTCATTCCGCTTGCCGAGGAGACCGGACTCATCGTGAAGATTGGCGAATCCGTTCTCCGGCAAGCCTGCCGTCAACTGAAGGCCTGGCACGACGCGGGGCACACCGCGCTTCAGTTGTCCGTGAACTTGTCCGCTCGTCAGTTCAAACAGCCGGACCTGGCGAAGATCATTGCCGGTGTCCTGGCTGAGATCGGCCTGGAGCCCAGCCATCTGGATTTGGAGCTGACCGAGACCTCCATCATGCAGGACGCGGAGGCCGCGTTGAAGGCGCTGAAGCTGCTCAAGGGGATGGGGGTTCGCGTCTCCATCGATGATTTCGGCACCGGCTATTCTTCGTTGATTTATTTGAGGAGATTCCCGATCGACACGCTAAAGATCGACCGCGCGTTCACGCAAGATATGATGACGAGCCCAGACGCCCAGGCCATCATCGCCGCCATCATCGCCATGGCCCAGGCCCTCAAGTTGACCGTGATCGCCGAAGGAATCGAAACGGACGAGCAAACCTTGCTGCTCCAGAAGCAAGGCTGTCTTCACGGGCAGGGGTTCGCCTTCAGCGAGCCGGTTTCTGCGGAGGAAATGAGCGAATTGCTGAAGTCCTGGCCGGGCGGAGTCGGACGCAGTCCTTCCGAGCACCGCTTTCCTGCGACCCCTTCCTGATTCGAGTTTCTCTCCCCCGCCGGTCGGCAGTTTCGCCGTGATCTTCACATTCAGCGATCGGCAAACAAGGCGCAACCGGCGCGCTGGATTGGACCACCGACCTGCTGATTACGAATTAAAATAAGTGATTTACCCGAAGGTCTCGATGTTGCGTCGGTTTCCCCGTTTCCTTTTGATTTCTCAGCAGTTGTGGGCATTCTATCGTTTCGATGGTTGTCGGTCCCTTTTCTTCATTTTCGAGTATTTCTGACACAAAAATGACCACAGGGGCAATACGTATGTCGGTCGAGTATAAAGCGGTCGCACGCCATAGCGGTACAGCTACCGCCAGAACAACGTGACGGCTTGCTTGACCTTAGGTGAGTTGTAGAATTTTCCTCATGATATCGAAACATAACTGAAGCTTCTCTCGATCCGCTTCCCGTATCATTTTCTCGATACTCTTCCGCAACACCTTCTCACTCTCCTCTGACTCTCCAAACAGAAAGAGATCATAGGGCTCCACTTCCAGCATCTTCGCGAGACGGATCAACGTGTCCATCGTCGGATTTTCCACGCCGCGTTCAATCCCGCTGATGTACTTCGGACTCAATCCAACCCGTTCGGCCAATTGATCCTGTGTCAGTCCCATCCGTTGCCGCACGGTCTTAATGCGTTGACCCACTGCTCGTTTGATACCCATGCCGCCACCTCACTTGGGCGGGGAGTATGAGATGGCAGATTTGCCTTAGGAACCAACCAACAGACGTAATATGTTGACAAATGGGAACTACCAGATAGACTTACTGAGTGCATAGAGTGTAATTACTCCTTATTTCTCGACTGGTGGTTCCTATCGGGCAAGGAGGCTCAGTATGATTGCCGTTATCGGTTGGTTCGTTATGATCCTGCTTCTCTGTGGCTCTTCGGTCCTCTTTGAACGGACGGCTAACGCGGAACCTTATGTGGCAGGATTCGCCGGTTATGGACTTTCAGCACAGTTGAGTGACGTGAAGGGATCAGGAGACATGGCGGGCTCGACCGGATCGAATCTCGGTCTTCAGAATTCCCCGATTTATGGGCTCAAGGTGGGATACTTTCTTGACAACCTGAAGTATTTCGGTGGCGAAGCGGAGGTCTATACGGCGACTCCCTATCTCAAGCAGCAGCACTTCACGAAGAGCGGTTCGGGCGGAGAACAAACCGCTATTGTTCCCGGTCATCGTCTTCGGGTGACCACGGCGGCCTTTAACGTGGTCTACCGTTATCCTGGTGAAATTGTTCAGCCCTATGCGGGGGCCGGACTCGGCCTCTTCTGGTATACCTCTCCTTCATCGACGGCGGGCTCTGCGATCCGGCCGGGCTTGAATGTCTTGGCCGGAGTGCGGGGCTTCATGACGAAGCACATTGCCGCTTTTGGAGAATACAAGTTCAATCAGGCGAGCTTTCTTCCCTTCTTCGGCGGCCTTAAAGCCGACTATAACGCTCACTTTGTGGTGTTCGGAGTGGGGTATCACTTCTGATGCCCATTTTCATATCAAAATGCTGAACCGTCTTGCGCAACTCCTGGTTCTAGTAGTCGGATGCGTTGCCGTTACTCTGCTGCTTAGGATCAATGACTCTGCACAGAGCAGGCCGGAAGCGCGTCAGGAGAAGCCCGACCGTCCGGTCGCTGGGTGCCTGTCTGTTCCTGATTGGGCGTGGATGCGAGCGCTGGTCCCGGCGTCGGTCGATCAGGCGCTGGTCTGTCTTTTAGCGTCCGGTTCCGTGGTGGTGATGGAGAGATCGTCTGTACCTTTCGGGGGAGAGGAGGGCAGTCGAGGACAGGGCACCAATTGGCTGGCCGAGGCCGCCACACAAGCAGAGGAACGACTGAAAGAGTTTGGTGTGCCGACGGAGTTGTCCCCCGAATCGCTGATCCTGTCGCCAGGGTTTCTGTCAGTCGTTGCGCTTCTTCTGGTGGGCTACGTCTACTTTAAAGTCAGGAAGCCGTGATCGGTCAGGCGCTGGGAGGATGAAAGATTATCATGAGTAGCATGGCAGTATTTCACATTAAGGAGGAGAACGATGTTGAAGATGACTGGTCTCTTGCTTGTTAGCTCGATACTTCTCACGGCCTTAGGGTGTGCGTCGATCCTCGACGGGAGTAGTCAGGTGATCAGTTTCAATTCAGACCCAAAGCGTGCCAAGGTCTTTATCAACGGTGTACAGGTAGGCGTTACTCCGCTAAGCACACAAGTGAAGCGATCCAAAGACACAATCGTAGTCTTTAAGAAGGAAGGCTACGAGGATGAACAAGTTACCCTTCAAACCAAACTGAACCCCTACTTTTGGGGCAACGTCATTAGTGGGGGCTTTCTGGGGTCCACAATAGATTACGCAACGGGGGCAATGATCGAGTACGCTCCCAACGCTTACCACATTAGTTTAGAACCGATCAAAAAATCCGATGAAGACCGCAAGCGTCTCAGTTTCCAGAAGCGCGTGCGACACTTCATCCTCACTAACTACGCCAACCTAGCATTCGACCTTAGCAAAGGCGAGGGAGAGTATCTGGCAAGCCTTTATGCGATGCTCGGTGTGGACAGCCAACGGTCTCAAGAAACTCTCCAACAACTCCGGCAGCTAGCAGCGTGTTACGAAGATATTCCCGCGTTTGCGGCTGAAGTCATTGCACAGTTACTACAGATATGAGAACGGACAAAAGGTTTTCGTTTTGAGCCTGTCTACACGCGATTGGAAACCCCAGTCTTGATGCGGGGTCCCGACGATCAGCACGCCGGGGGTTTTTGATCTCGCCGCGAGAGACCGTTGTTCACTCCTGTTCCGGGAGGCTTTTGATTTCGGGTCGTATCACGAGCGGCGCGTACTCCCAGCCTTTCGGCGCTTGCCCCAGTGCCCAGTGATAGTCGAAGTCATCGAGGGGCGGAGCCTTCCGCAACCGATCACGAACGCGATTCTCCATTTTCCGCAACTCCAACTTGGAGGGGCGGAGATTGCCTTCAATCCGACACAGGAGACTGGCAAGACAGCGAAGGCGGGAGGTGACATCCTCCATCGCTTCCTCCTCCGCGAGGTAGCGATCGAGGATTTGCAGAAAGTAGGTCACTTCGATCTCAGGACGGCGTCCGCTCGCCGTGCGTTGCCGATCCTGCGGCGTAGGGAATCGCGGAATGATCCGATCGCCTCGCTGCGTTTGATACTGCTCCGCCTCAACTCGTAGTCGGGCCACCTGCCGCGCCGCCGCCGTCCGCTTCGCCAACGCATCCGGCGGCACGTGTCGCACAAGGGCATGGAGCACCTTCCGCCCTTGCGTTTGTTCCGCCATCTTCGCCTGTTGTCGGATGATTCGCGCGGTCGTCCCCGCTTGACGGGTCGGCTCATGGAGCAAACCGAAATGGTGAATCAACTGGACGACGACCGTGATCGTCTCCTCTTCACAATCCCACTTACGTAACAGTTCCTGTAGTGCCGTGAGCCTGCTGTCGTGATTCGACACGACAGTTCCCGCCCGCTGCCGCCTTTGGCGTGATGACTTCATCGGCTCCCCAATCCGCTTGAAATTCTAGGGCAAAACCCTTCCGGATGCCAATTTCCTCCTAAGTTGTGAAAGTCACTGGTGTAGTGTGGGGACATGACACGAAAAACGCAAAAGGAGGGGCCAATGCAAGAGTATGGATTGATGAGCACCGCCCAGGCTGCGCGGCTTTTGTTCCTCGACGAGGAATCTGTGCGGCGCGCGATTCGTAAGAAACAACTCTACGCAATTAAGCGTGGGCGTCGCTGGTTCGTGCCAAGATTGGAAATCCAACGTTATCAAACGCTGAGACCGGCGCACGAGCGATGCTACTAGATGAACTTCTTAGCCGACTCGACGGCGTCCGTCGAACCGCCAACGGTTGGTCCGCACGTTGTCCGGCACATGACGATCGGCGGCCGTCACTTTCGGTTGCCCGAGGTGAAGACGGACGCATCCTGCTCTTTTGTCACGCCGGATGCCCGCTTGAGGAAATTTTAGGGACTGTTGGGCTTTGCGTCCGCGATCTTTTTCCAAACAGTTCGCGTCCTCGACGCAAGTGGCGAGGGGCACGTCAACGGCAAAGTTACCAGCGCGAGGGGTTGCGTGCCGACGTGATTCGCGAAGCGAGAAAGTTGATCGACGCGGCGGGCGGGATCGACACCAGCACGTGGAGCGATGACCGGCTCGACCGGGAACTCAATCGCCTGGCGGATGCGTATTCTATTTTAGAGGAGTGGACTGATGAGTGAGACTACGTATAAGGAGCAAACGAAGCGATTCGACGAGGCGGCCGCCGCGCTCGTGCGGGCGGATATCGATCTCATTCGTTGTTCCAAAGACCTCCGCGCCTTCGAGCGCAAGCGTAAGATCGCGGCGATCGTTCGCGACGACCTGAGCGGACGTGGTCGATTCATCCGCACGCGCGACGATGAGATCTTTTTTTTCGACCGTGCGACAAGACAGCTTGCCCGCCTGGACGACGACGAGTTTCGCGCTTCCATTCATCACCGCTTCGGGTTGAATCCGACGGAAGACGAAACGCGCTTCGTCGCGGCGGATTTAGTCAACCATGCGTTCACAAGCGGTGAGCGCGTCGAAGCACGCTCATTCGCTTTTTTCGACCGGGGTAGCGGCTGCCTTTTCGTCGACGCAAACAAAGGTCAGATGTTCATGCTCGATGGCCAGCGGATCACGACGGTCGACAACGGACAAGACCGCGTCCTTTTTCAGTGCGACCGCCGCGCGGAGCCCATCCAGCCCGATTGGTCGAGTGGTGATTTTGACGCATTTCACGAACTGTTCGCCGGGCTGAATCTCCAAGGCGACCCGCGTCGCGCGCTTGCCCTCCTCAAAGTCTGGACAATTGGCCTTTTTTTTGCGGAATTGCTCCCGGTGCGGCCGCTTCTTCTCCTTGTTGCGAATCAGGGGGCGGGCAAAACGAGTTTTGCGCGTCGCGTAGGCTGCACGCTCTATGGCCGCGACTTCGAGGTTAGCTCGTTCCGCAATGGAACAGGCGAGGCCGATTTCCTCGCTGCCGTCAGCGCGAAACGCCTCGTCGTTTTTGACAACGCCGATGCGCGCCTGCCGTGGCTCGCGGACCATCTCGCCAAGCTTGCCACCGGCTCTGAGATCGAGCGGCGGAAGCTTTACACCACGAACACTCTAGTGACATACCGGCCGAATTGTTTCCTGATATTGACCGCCCGCACAACCCCATGGAAGCAAGGCCGCGAGGACGTGGTTCAGCGCTTGCTGCCAATTCACCTCGCAACGATCGAAGGCGTGAAGCTGCCGGAGCAGCGTTTGCGTCAGGTGATTTTAGATGCGCGGCCCCGCATCTGGGCAGCATTGCTACATATACTTAATGAAATAGTTGGTGCACTTAGAATGCAGCCGGATTCGGAGACGTCGCACCATCGGCTTGCGGATTTTCACGTTTTCGGCCGTGTGGCCGCCCGCGTGCTTGGGATTGAGAAGGACTTCGAGGAGGCTATGGCCGCGCTCAACGTCGAGCAGTTTGGTCTTCTGGCGCAGGGCGACGAACGCTTCGAGCTCTTCGGGACTTGGGTCAGAACGATATCGAACGGACGCACCGTGGAAACGACGGCGCGCCAACTTTATGGCCAGTTGCAGAGTTTGTTCACCGGCCGGGACCAAGGTTTTCCATTCCCATCGGCGACCGCGCTGGGGACATGGATCGGGATCAACCGCAAGGTACTCGAAACATGCCACGGTATCCACATCACGTCGAGCCACGGACGACGTGAGAATACATGGTTTTTTGAAAAAGCATTACCAGAATAGGGTTTCACAAAAAAGGGTTTCACGGTTTCACAAGATCACAAGTGCGCGAAAGAGCAAAGCACTCACGAGCGTGAAACGGTGAAACCCTCGTCCGCCAAAATTTCTCAAGGCTTTCACACACTGAGGACGCTTTGGCAAAACGTCCAGCCAATATATGAAGTCAATGAAGTGAATAAGAAGCGAAAGGAGGTGAGAACTGATGGAACATAACGAGGAGATCGATAGGGATGAAGAGCAGGATGAAGACATGGGTGAGGATGACGAGGATAGGGATGAAGATGAGGAAGCCGAGTCCTTACCACTCTCGGTCGTGGTGCTGTGGGCGAGCGTGCCTGTGTTGTTATGGTTGGGCGCGTCGATGAGTCACTGGATGCGATCCGCGTTGAGCGGACCGATGGTGCTCGATGAAGGGAGGTGATGACGATGGCGACGAAACGTGAGTTACAAGAGGAAAATGAGCGACTGCGAGCACAGCTAGAGGAAGCGTATGACCTGATCCACGGAGCATCTACCGTGATCGGTGATGCGTTGGGTTTCGAGGATGAGGAAGATAGTGACGATGATGGTGAGGAAACAGACAGCGAGTCGGACGAAGCGAGTGACGATGAGGAGAGTGAGGAGGATGAACGTGAGGACGATGATTCCGATGAGAGCGATGAGAGCGAGGACACGTAGGTAATTATTTCGAAGTCATCAGGTGGGCGAGGCGTTCAGATCACCTCGCCCATCTGGGAAAACATGACTTATAGGGGAAAGGAGTATGGGTGATGAAGCGGCGAGGGCCTAGTATGAGTGACATGATCGAGTTGAAGTGTTCATGGTGTAACTACCGATGCAGGGGATCGCGACGGTGGGAGCGGCATCAGCGCGTCTGTCCGGGCAAGTACGCCCCGGAGTACTTACGCGAACTAAAAGATCAACGGCGGGAAAAACGCTATGGCGCACTGTAATTTCTGCCGCGCAGCCTTTGGGAACCGGCAGGCCGTGCGGGCCCATCTCAAGGGCTGCGCGGCCTATAAGGCCCATCGCGAACGCCAAGGCTCAGGCGAGGAGCCTAAAGGCAGGATGACACTAGGCAACGAGCCTGATCCAGGCAAGGTGCCTTCTAGGCAACCAAGCATGCCTCAGGCAATGCCTCAGGCAAAGTCCCACACATCATCGGAGGCGACGCTGATCGTGCCGCCTCAGGGGTCCCGGCTGGATCACGAGGCCGTTGAAACCGTGCTACGGGTGAGCGAAACCCTGCGCAGTCTCCAGCAAGACCTCGTGGAAAGCCTGCCCATCCGCCGCCTCTTCGATCCCGTGGCGGTCCAGAGAAGGCAGCCCTCGTATGCGGAATGGTACGACCTCGCTCAGGACCTCGTGACCATTGAGCGGGCGCTGGATCGGATCATCACGCAAGCGCGGGTGTCACGGGAGGAGCCCTGGGAGTTATACAAGCTCGCACTTACGGTCAATGACCGATGGGTCTCCTGGCGTCGGGCGGAAGCGCGGTCGTACTGGCAGCGGGAAGGCGAAGCTCTCGGTCAGGCTCTTGAGGAGGTGCTCGCTGAGTTTGGGGTCCCCGACCTGGAGCACCGCTTGACCCGCGTGATCGAAGGGCTTCGATGGTTGACCAGCCACACACGGGCGACTCGGTGAGATGGACCATGAGACGGGGTCAAAAACTTCGGAGAAGGGTTCTGATCGAGGGTCCACGATGAGCGAAACCAGAAGAGAGGTAGGAGCATGAACGTCGCGCTCTATGCCCGCGTCAGCACGGGCGAGCAAGACCCGGAAGTGCAGCTTCAGGCGTTGCGGGCGCATGTGGCGCAACGGGGCTGGCGCATCGTGGAGGAATTCGTCGATCACGGCTACTCCGGCGCGAAAGATCGACGCCCAGCGCTGGATCGGCTGATGAAGCAGGCCTGGAGCGGAGGCTTTCAGGCCGTGCTGGTCTGGCGCTTTGACCGCTTCGCCCGCTCGGTCAAGCACCTGATGACCGCCCTCGAATCCTTCCGGGCCTTGAAGATCGACTTCATCTCTCTGCAAGAGCAGTTCGACACCTCCACGCCCATCGGGCAGGCGATGTTCACGATCATCGGCGCGATGGCGCAGTTGGAACGCGACATCATCCGCGAACGGGTGAAGGCGGGGCTGGATCGGGCGAGAGCGCGAGGCGTCCGGCTCGGTCGGCCTGTGGCATCGGCGAGCCCGGATGAGGTGGCGGTCTTAAAACAACAAGGGCTCTCGCTCCAGGAAATTGCCAAGCGCCTGCACTGTAGCCGCGCAACCGTGAAACGGCGGCTCCGAGCATCCGCCTTCGTCGCCGGAGTCACCCCATGAGACTGCCGCTGCTCACGGTCAAAGAGGTCGCCGCTCGGCTCCAGATCAAACAGGCCACCGTCTATGCTTGGGCCAGTCAAGGAAAAATCCCGTGCCTCAAGGTCAACGGGGCAATTCGGTTTGATGCCGACGACATCGAGGCCTGGCTGCAGGCCTGCCGACGGGGCGCCGCCCAGGCTCCGCCCTCGACCGGCAAGTCGACATGGGCTCGGAGCGAGATTGACCGGGCCATTGCCGCGGCCAAGCGGGCGGTCTATACTGCCCGCCACGGGGAACCCAGACCAGCATCGAGCCCACGCGGAAAGGAGGGAATATGGGGCTCGTAAAACGCGGGAAGGTCTGGTGGATGCAGTTCACCTACCAAGGGGCACGGATTCGCCGGTCAACGGGGACTTCGGACAAGCGTCTCGCCGAGGCGATCCTGGCCAAGGTGAAAGTCAACCTTGTGGAGGGGCGCTACTTCGACGTCTCAGAGGAACAGACCCGGACCGTCACGGAATTGCTGGATCGCTTTGAGCAGGAACACGTGTCCAAGCTAGCCAGTCAGCGGGCCTATCGTGGGTACCTGAAACACTTCCGGGCATTCTTCGGCGACCGGACCTTGGCAGAGATCACCCCGAAACTGATCGTGGCTTACAAAACCCACCGCTATGCGGACGGGGTGAAACCGGCCACGATCAATCGGGAACTGGCCTGCTTAAAGAAGGCCTTTAACCTGGCGCGACGTGAGTGGGAGTGGTGTCAGGATAATCCTGTGAGCCGCGTGTCGATGGAGAAGGAAGCGAACAAGCGGGATCGCTGGCTGACGCAGGAGGAAGAGCGCCGCTTGCTGGCGGCGTGTCCTGCGTGGCTGCGGGAGATCGTGGTCTTCGCCCTGCACACCGGCATGCGGTTAGGCGAAATCCTGGCGCTCACGTGGAGCGGAGTCGATCTCTTCCGCAAAACCGTGACCGTGTTCCGGTCCAAGAACGGGGAGCGGAGGACCATTCCGATCAATCAGACCGTAGTCGATCTGCTCAAAAGGAAGGCCAGGGTCAGATCGTTGCACACGACCTTGGTGTTCTGCAGCACGGCTCACACGCAGATCGAGGCTAACAATCTCAGACGGGCCTTCCGCCTCGCCTTACAGGAAGCGAAGATCGCGGATTGTCATTTTCACGATCTGCGCCACACTTTCGCCACCAGGTTGGTCCAAGCGAAGGTGGACTTGTACACAGTCCAGCGGCTGCTAGGCCACAAGTCTCCGACGATGACGCAGCGGTACGCACATCACTATCCGGAAAGTCTTCGGTACGGAGTCGCAATCCTGGATCAGGGTTGGACGAGTGACACAATTTTGACACAATCGGCAGGATCTGATCAGCCTGGCGTCACCTAAGTGATTGAAATTACTGGAGCCGGCGAGTGGGGTCGAACCACCGACCTGCTGATTACGAATCAGCTGCTCTGCCACTGAGCTACGCCGGCTTTTGCCGATGTTGTGCTCGGATTGCGCCCTCTCTCTGACGCTCGGCAAGGGCAGTGACGTTATACAGGTCTCCCCCTCACTCCGT
>DATLZU010000023.1:0-18086 GCA_035573855.1 Nitrospiraceae bacterium | reverse complement strand
ACGCGCGGCTGTACCTGGACATCTATGAGACCGCCACCGGCCGGTTCGTCCGGTCCACCCCCTGGACCACGGGTAACGCGTACTACAATCAGTACACGGTCCTCTTTTTCTTCACCTTCCGCACCACCGACATCTTGCAGGCGCCGTAAATGCCGGTCATGCGGTCGCTCCACAGTTCGGCGGTCCCTGTCACCGACAGATTGCTCCGAGGAACGTCGAGGCCCATCATAGCCGTGGCCTGGCTTTGCCTCTTGGCAGCTCAAGTCGGGCAACTCCAGGCCGAAGTCGTTGGACCTGAACGCCTGCCGTGGCTCCCATCGATTCCCGGGACCACGCGTTCGGCGGACGGCCGCTTCGCCGTCAGCCTTCCGCCTACAGACACATGGCTTGGCGATCTGCAGCAAAGATGGGTCCTGTGGCCGGAGGACACGCGCGAACCAGAGACCATCGAGCGGGTGTCGGGAGAAGAAAAGGGCCCCCGTATTCCGGAGCCGATGGTGTTCGATCTGGTCCGGCCGCTCGGCGCCACGCGAGGCGAGGCGGAATTCAATACGCTGGGTCTGGTCCCCCTCTCCCGCAAAACGCGCAGGGTGGACGAGGTACCCGATCCGCTGGGCCTGGTGCGCCGGAGTCCCGATACGCAGGGCTTCGAGTGGGCGCCGGAGATCGAGTTCGTGCTGACGGAGGGGATCGCGCTCGAAGTGGAACTGCCGATAGAAAACGCCCGGGTCGAAGCCTACAAGGCGGCGGGGCAAGTCACCTTCGGGACGGCGTGGCGAAACCGGTACATTCACGGCGCCCAAACGATCCTGCAGTATGATCTGGATCCCCACATCTGGACGACCACGTGGCTGTACCTGGCCGGTTACCGTTTGGATGACACGTGGAGCCTGTTTGGCATGTTCGGGCCCCGTTTTGAACTCGGCCGCGCGGCCGGCGGCACGAACGCCGAGCTGCTCAGCAACGTGACGCTCTTCGCGGACGTGACCGACCGGCTCGTCGCCGGGATCGAGACGAACTTCGGGCAGGTCGTCGGCGGCCACGCCGCCTTGCTGGTGATGCCGCAGGTGCATTACGAGGTGAGCAAGTACTGGATGGTCCAGGCCGGAGTCGGCGTGCGTTTGACGCGTGACTTCACGCTGCCGGCCGTCGGCTTCCGGATCATCCGCGAATTCTGACCGGTCGATCCACCATCCATTTCACATTCAGCAGGGAGGCTCGTACCATGGCGGAATTGTCCTTCGAGAACGTCGTTCCGTGGCTTTTGACCGTTGTCGAGAAAGCGGGCGAAGCAGGCTTACGCATCGCATTGATTCTGGTCATCGGGTATCTCGGCCTTCGATTCCTGAGGCTCGGGCTTCAGCAGTTGGAACGGGTGATCATCCTGGCGAACGAACCCGGCGAGCAGGTTCCTGGGACCGCCAGGAAGCGGGCGGCTACCCTGACGGGCATTCTCAGGACCATCGCGTCGGCGGTGATCTGGGCAATCATGATCATCGAAGTGCTTCATCAGATCGGACTGGATATCAGGCCGATCCTCGCCGGCGCCGGCATCATCGGGCTGGCGGTCGGCTTCGGCGCGCAGAATCTCATTCGCGACCTGATCAGCGGATTCTTCCTCATTCTGGAAGATCAGATCCGGCTGGGCGACGTCGCCGTGATCAACGGTACCGGGGGGTTGGTGGAAGCCATCACGTTCAGAACCATCACGCTTCGCGATTTCTCCGGCGTCGTCCATATTTTTCCGAACGGCGCCATCACAACGCTGTCGAACATGACGAAAGAGTGGTCGGCCTTCGTCCTCGACATGGGCGTGGCCTACAAGGAACATCCCGACCGAGTGATGGAAGTCATGCGGCAGGTCGGCGAGGACCTGCAGAACGATCCGAACTTTCGCGACAAATTTGTCTCGCCGATCGAGATCATCGGCGTGGAGAATTTCGCCGACTCGGCCATTGTCATTCGGATCCGCATCAAAACGCGGCCATTAGAACAATGGAACGTGGGACGCGAATACCGCCGGCGCCTGAAACTCGCGTTCGACGCGCAGCGGATCGAAATTCCCTTTCCCCATCGGTCCCTCTACGTCGGCGAGGCCAGCGGTCCTTTCAAGGTGCAGGTCCTGCCCGCCGACATCCCGGTCAACGCCTGATGCTCGCTGCTCTGCCAATGCGGTACAATCGGCGCCGCCCCGGTCCATTCGGACCCGATGGATTCGCAAACACGGGACGTGGTCTGCAACAAGAGCGCATAGGAGGGTGGTATGTTTAAGCATGCGTACGGAATCGTGGTCGTTCTGGCGTTAGCGGCGGGCTTTCTCGGCGGCACGATCGGAAACCGATTCCTGTCGGCGGACCCTGTCGTCGCTCAGGAACTGGCCCCGCGCCAGCGGGTCGTGATCGCCGAACAGTTCATCCTGGTAGACAAGGAAGGCACGCCTCGCGCGCAGCTCGCCGTCTCCGACAGGGGCGCGCCGCGCCTGGATCTCGTCAACAGGGACGGGATGTCCGTCGCGAGCTTGGCCCTGACCGAGGAGGGGCAACCCGACCTCCGCTTGAACGCCAGAGACGGAAGCCCCCGCATCCGGCTGGCGCTTCTCAGCAAGGGCCAGCCCCGACTGGACTTGACGATGGACAAGGAGGGCGCGCCGACGGCGGGCTTCGGACTGAGCGATCAAGGGTGGCCGGACTTGCGCTTGACCGGCAAGGAAGGCAAGGGCGTCGCGACGCTGCTGTTTGTGGACGGGAATCCCCGGCTGTTCCTGGAAGATCAGAAAGGGCAGACCAACGCCGTCCTCGCCACCGCTCCAGAGAAAGCGCACCTCATGTTGTACAAGGACGGAAAGGTCCGGACGAGCCTCGCGCTGGATGGGCTGGACCTGATCGACCAAGAGAACCATCCGCGGCTTCGGGTGGAACTGGCCGAGGAAGGCGCGCCGCGCATCGCGCTGAAAGACAAAGACGGCCACCGGCTAATGACGATGGCTGTGCAGCCCCTGCCGAAAAAGGAAGAACCGATCTTGGCGCTGTATGACAAAAAGGACGCATTGCGCGCAGGCTTGAGTCTGGACGAAGCCGACCGTCCCAGTCTGATCCTGCGGGACCGCCCTCTGCTCTCGCTCATCGATAAGACCGGAGAGGACGGCCTCTTCCTGAGCTTGGAGGGAGAAGACCGGCCGAGCCTGCTGATCAGTAGCAAGAAAGGCAAGCACAGCGCGTTCTTAGGTCTCCGGGAAAACAAGGAAATGGCATTGGACCTGCTGGACGAGAAACATAAGCACCGCGCCAGCCTGTTTCTGGATCCCGAGGGATCCCCTGCCTTGATGCTGCGCGACAAGGAGGAGAAGGTCGTGTGGACGGCGCCCCCCGCGACGGACAAGAAAGGCGAATGAGCCCGGCCTGAGCAACCGCGGATGGCGGGTTCTCTGCGACGGCACCCAACAAGCGACGCTTCCGCGGCCGCCTTGCGACCCCTCCATCGAGGTCTTACCAAAAGCTCGCGCCCCGCTCCGCCGGAATCAAAACATGAATTCGGTCGCCACGTACCCGTAGTTCGAGTGTGAGGCGCCCGGACTGCCCGGCGCCCGTTGCGGAAACGACCCGAACGCGAAATGCGTGAATCCGGCCTGAAGAAAGGCATAATCCGTTAGGCCCCATCGGGCGCGCAGCTCGACAATATGTCCGAGGAACGTTCCGGCCGAGCCGGTCGGATCCTGCAGCCCGGTGCCGACCCAATGCCCTCGCCCGTCAGCCAACCAGGCTGGTCGATGTTGCACGAACAGGTAGACCCGCTTGGCCGGCTTCACGAGGACGCGGTAGCCGGGATAGATTACATTGCTGCGCTGAACGGCGCCGAAAATACCCGTCGGCATCAACTCGAACGAGCGCCGCCCGTAAAGGGTGTCGAACCCGTTGCTGGCATAATCGAATTTGAACAAAAGCTGGGGCGTCCAAGGCAGATCGAACGTGTAGCCGAATTCCCCGTGGTGAAAATGGCCGAAGCCAATGGTCGGCGCGATATTGCCGAACTGATAGTCCGTCTCGACTTCAAACTCGAGCCGGCTCACCCCGCCGAGTTTGAAGATCCTGGCGCCGAGCATCGTGAAATCTCCGGCTTCTCTCCGGCTGGCATGGCCATGATAGGACAATTCCGCGCGGAACCACTCTAGAGGTGGAAGCTGAACATATGCCCCCCACAGGGTGGTGGGGTTTTCAGTGAAAACGTGATCGGCTTTTCTGTGGAACTGCTCAACCGGCCATACGACGAAGCTATGCAGATGCCATCGGTTCCGCTCGCCCAGGCTCCAATGGGCTCCGTCGAAGGCGTTGGTCGCGTTACGAAAGTTATTGCGGGCGACCCACCTTCCCCTGCCGAGGTCCATGTTGACCCGCCCAATATTCAGCTCCGTCGGTAGGCCCATGCCTAGCAAGTTGTCGGAAACGAAATCGATGTGGAGTTGCTGAATATCGGTCTGGTTCACGTGGTTGCTGGTCACGAAGGACCCTGAATCGGTGAGAGACGCGCGGGAATCCTGCAGCTCCACGGTGAGGCGAACCGGATCGAAGATGTCTTGAATCCCGAAGAGGAGCCTCGTGCGCAAAGCCAGTTGCTGGTCGCTGCCGACTTCACCGGCGCGGAATCGTCCATCCAGGGTCTCATAGCGGGTTCGATGCTCCCCGCCAAGCACCAGCCAGGCCGGGCCTTTCAACGCGCGATAGAGCGTCCCCGGCCCCGGCTCCGTCTTCTGCAGAATTTCGTCGTAGATGCCGACTACCTCGCCGTACACGCCGAGGAGTTGTTTGACCCGGACCTTGGAGGCCGGGGGCGCCGCCGGTTCCGTCGGTTGTTTGAGCTGCTGCATCTTCTGACGGGCCCGCTCCTTCGGCCCCTGTTCTTCCAGCTCTTTCGCCTTTTCCTCCTCCCGCCGCTGTTCCAATTTCTTTAGGCGCTCGAGGGCTTTTGCTTTCGGACGCGGTTGAGGACTTTCGGACGGCTGCGGCTCCGGTTGCGGTCCTTGTTGCTCCAGCTTCCGCAGCTTCTCTTCGATCGCCGGCGGTTCCGGCTCGGCGACGCCTTCCGATGGTCGCTGCGGCTGCGCCGCCGTCGTCGCGAACAGCGCGCCGGATGTGACCAAGGCGATGCCGCCGATCACGCCGATTGGCAAGCCATCTCTTAAGAGCTTCATGTCCTGCCGCCTACGTTCCTCATATGACGGTTCATCGCGTTCATTCCGATGCGTCGCGACGGCAACCGACCCTGGTCTCGATCCACGGCGACGGCGCCGCGGCTGTTCGCCGTTCGTTGTCGGCGATCTCGGAACATGTTTACGAATCGAACGCCCAGATCAGCGCCGCGATGGCCAGGTGTTGACTGCCCGTCAGCCCGATCACGCCCGGCGCGATTTCTCCGCCTTTGAAAAATCCTCCGCCGGGACCGGTGGATTCGTCGAATCGGTACTCGAGCCGCAGCCATGCGGTGTGAGGGCCGAGTCGCACCTTGTGTTCGAGCGTCGTGGTGACGGCCTTGAGCAATTGTTCGGAGCCGGTCATCCGCCCATTGCGATCCCAGTAGAATTCGGGACGGACCGCCACGCTCCAGGGTCCTGCAATGTTCCAACGGGCGAAGGCCGCCGCGGCGGTCCAAAAGGTCCGCGGATGGTTGGGGGATTCGGCCGCTTTCTCGGTCCCGATGTCGTACGCCACGGCCAGCGTGAGGCGATCGCGTTTCCATTCGACGATGCTGTCCGAGAAGAACCGCCAAAAGCGCAAGGACGTGTCCACCTGATCAGGCCCGTAATAGAGGTTCTGGGTCACCGTGACCCTAGGCGTCAGGCGCCAGGATATTTGGGCCCCGTAACTCGGCTGATCATTGATATGGGAGAGATGGGTATAGGCGTTGACGATGAAGAAGCCCAGGCTCACGTCGTCGCGGAGCGGGTACCGCGCGGCGACGCCCATGAGGAGGTAGGGAGAGCGATCCGCCATATAGGACCGTGTGTAGTTGAGATTGTCACGCGCGTACAGCGACTGGTAACCGATGTAGCTTTTGAAGATTCCCGCTGTAAGGGTAAGCCCTCTGCCGACCGGGGCCAGATAAGAGACGTTGGCCTGACCGACGCGGCGGAGTAGGTCCGCCCCATCGATCGGCTTCTCGCGGATTTTGATCGGCTCCGGAGCCAAATCTTGAGTGTCATAGCCGGCCTGGAGCGCCAATTCCATTCCCCACCTGGAGTCCTCTCCAGGTCTCTTGCGCGCGTATCCCACCACCATGTTTGGCGCCAGTTCGTTGACGCGCGGGGTCGTGGTCTTGCTGCGCCAGAGATGATTTTCGGGAAAATTGAAGTTGACCGCGTAGCTCAGATCGACGAACCCGCCGTAACGCCAGTCGCCGGTCCGGGCGCCAGGCTCGTCGGCGAGACACCGGGCCGGAATGATCGCCAGTGTCAGCGTCGCACCCGCCGCCAAGAGAACCGCGACCATCATGAGGCGGACGACACCGCCGGCGTCGCGAGCGTCAAGTTGCCGCTCTTGATGTGAATGTCGCGTTGGGGATACGGGATCTCGATCCCGTGCTCGCGAAACTTCCGGATGATGGCGTAATTCAGCTCGCTCCGGAGCACGCCGGGACGATCCGTATAGTCCCTCGTCCAGACCCGCAGGATGAATTTCAAGGAACTCTCGCCGAACTCCTGGAAGAGCACATCGGGCTTGCGGTCTTTCAGCACTCCGGGATGACTCTCAGCGACCTCTAGCAGGAGCTTTCGCACCACCTCGGGGTCCTCGCGATAGGACACGCCGATGGGAACAGTGAACCGCACGTCCCTGGTTGTATAGCTCCAATTCGTGACTTTCGAAGAGATGAATTCGGAATTGGGAATGATAATCGCAATGTTGTCGTTAGTGACCACCGTCGTGGCGCGCGCCGAAATGTTCACGACATTTCCCGTCACGCTCCCCACCTCGATGCGGTCTCCGATTTTAATCGGCCGTTCGAAGAGGAGGACCAGGCCGCTCACCAGGTTATTGGTGATCGTTTGCAGACCGAAGCCGACTCCGATGCCCAGTGCGCCGGCCAGCACTGTCACCGTGCTGAGGTCGATTCCGACGGTCTGCAGAATGACCACGAACCCGATCGCAATGACCACGTACCGGACGATCGAACCCGTCGCCTGCCGAACACCGATGTCGATCCGGCTTCTCGCGAGCAGGGTCAGCACGATCCAATCCTTGAGTTTCTTCGTCAACCACAGCAGCAGAATGAAGAGGACGACTACGGAGACAAGCGTCCACAGCGTCACCGGCGTCGCACCGCCTTTCAACAGTGGAACGTTAAGCCAATCCTTGATCGATTCGAATGCGCGTCGCAGAGCCTCCATCGCATTTCCTTCCCTCTCACATTCACAAACACAAAAGGACGGCAAAGACGCTCACGAATGATCCCGTGGACTATTCGGATTTCGCTGCGCGCGGCTTTCGCCCTGTCTGCCCAGGAACGTTTCGATCGGAGCAATTCTGAACGCCGGAGCCTCATAGGTTTTCGGCAGGTATTCTTCCGGAATCGTCGTCTTGTTCCCGTCCCGGATCTGGGCATAATGGGGCGACATGATTTCGACACCGGCCTCGTTGAATTTGTCCTGAATATTCTGATGCAGTTCCGAATAAATACCGGCCATCTTGTTCGGCTGATCGGTGTAGGCGTTGATCTCATAGGTGACATAGAAATCGTTCAGGCTGGTCTGCAGCACGAACGGCTCCGGCCGCTGCAGAATATGGGTGGTCGCCTTGGCCGCATCGATCAACAGCTTGTGGACCGTCCGCCACGGCGCGTCGTAACCGATGGTGACGCTGGTGTGGAGAATCAAGCCGGAATCTTTGGCCACCGTGCTGTAATTCACGATATGACTGCCCAGGACCAAGGCATTGGGAACCGTGATTTCCACATTTTTCGTCGTCCGGACCCGCGTCACCAGCAACGTTTTCTCGATCACGTCCCCGACGGTGTCCGCAATCTTGACGCGGTCTCCGACCCGGAACGGCCGCATGTAAGTCAGCACGATCCCGGATACGACATTGCTGACAGCGCCGGTGGAGCCCAAGGAAAACAGCACGCCGAGAAAGACGGAAATGCCTCTGAAGGCTGGTGAATCGGAACCGGGAATATACGGAAAGATGGCGACCGCGCCGAACACGATGACCAAAAACCGGACGATTTTGTAGGTCGGCTCCGCCCATTCCCGATGAAAACCCGCGAAGGTCACGGCCCCGCGCTCGATCCCCAGGAAGACCACATGAATCAGTTTGATGATCACCCGGACCACGAAGATGATGACGATAATCGAGACCACGTCCGGCACATAGGTCGCGAACGCCTGCCCAATGGCCTTGAGCGTGGTCAGAACAGCGCCGAAGAGCTGGGCCGAAATCCCCTTGGTCCAAGGGAACACGCCGAGCACGGTGGAAACGTAAAAGTACAAAATCAGCAGGGTCGCGACCACCCGAACAGCCGTGGCCGCGGCGATCAGCGCCTCGGCGATCTGGCTGGCCGAGAGGATCTCGACCCGTTGCAGCTTGATCGACTTGATGCGGGTACCCCGCCAATCTTCGATTGTGGTGTAAAGCTTCGGAAAGTACCGGTGAAACACCACCAGCACAAGGATAAGCACGAGGGTGTCGATCACCGCGAATAGCACATCCATCAAGATTGCCTTCGAGCTGGTCTCTTCGCGCGTTCGACTCAGGACCTGTCGGATTTTGAACGCATACTCTTTGGCGACGGTCTGCCTGGGCTTCCCCAAAGGACGGGCATCGCCGTCAGTCACCGTCATGACAACCTTGTCACCGGCGACAATCTCGGTCAGGTGTTCTCGGTCTACCGTCGTGATCGTATCAGGCGCGGTCAGCGGGTCTGTGGATAAGCGCCGCAAGCGTTCGGCGATAGCCGCGGCCCGGTCCTGCGGAGTGAAGGCGCCCACGCTGTCGTAGACAGTCAACAAATCCTCCTCTCCAAACCGCACAGGCGCCCCAGCCGGTTTCTCAGCAGACAGCGGCGCGGGAGCCTGTGCCGAAGCGGGCGACGCGGTCAACAGAGCGAGCAGGGTCGAAACCATCAACGCTTGTTTCGCCATCGTTCCCATAGGCAATCCTCCGATGTCGTGCGGGAACCTGCCTCCGCACTGGCCGACGGCGCGCGGAAGGCCGACAGCCAGACGCATTGTCCCACACTCACTGTCGATGCGCCAGACAGCAGGCCCGCCGGCGAGCGAGGCGCCGGCGCTGAGCATCACCCCTTAAGTACGGCTGCTGTTCCGACCACCTCGCCCGATTGCTATCAGACGGCGTTCCCTGCATAATGCAGGCGTCGGCGCTCCGGAATCGGGAGACTCTGCCTCATGGACGAAATCGCCGTTACCATCACCTCGGTTGGCATTTTGGTCTTCCTCGCCCATCTGTTCACAGGCGTTTTCCAGCAGACCCGACTCCCGGACGTCCTGCTCTTGATCATCATCGGGCTCCTCCTGGGTCCCCTGCTGGGACTCGTCACTCCCGCGCATTTCGGCGTCGTTGGATCCGTGTTCACCACGGTCACCCTGATTGTTCTCCTCTTCGAAGAAGGATCGGGCATCAGCCTGGATGTCCTCTGGAAAGCGATGCGCGGCACCTCGTCGCTGACACTGGTGAGCTTCCTGGTCACCATGGCGGCGGTCGGGACCGTCGCGATGGCGTTGACGGAAATGGACCCGATTGTCTGTTACATGCTGGGGGCCATCGTCGGGTCCACTTCTCCGGCCGTGGTCGTGCCCCTCGTTCGCCAGCTCGATATGCAGGAGTCCAGCCGCACCATTCTGTTCCTCGAATCGGCGGTGAGCGACGTGTTCAGCATCGTGGTCGCGTTGGCCCTGGTCGAGCTGTATAAGCTCGGTCAGCTCCGTCTGGGCCTGATGGTGGGGCATATCCTGTCTTCGTTCGTCCTGGCGTCGTTGCTCGGCATCGGGAGCGGTTACTTGTGGTCGATTCTGCTCAACAAAGTGCGGACGCTCAAGAACGCCATCTTCACCACGCCGGCTTTCGTGTTTGTCGTATTCGGGATCGCGGAGATTCTCGGTTACAGCGGCTATATCGCCGCGTTGGCCTTTGGCGTGACGCTGGGCAACATCGGTACGTTCAAGATACTCCCGTGGCGGCGCTACATTCCGCACGATCCCATCACCTTCAACGAGATCGAGAAGGTCTTTTTTTCCGAGGTGGCGTTTCTGCTCAAGACGTTCTTCTTCGTGTACGTCGGCCTGTCCGTGCAGCTGACCGACCTGTGGGTCATCTCCCTCGGGTTCCTGCTCACGGTCACGATCTTCGCCCTGCGCATTCCGGTCGTTCGACTGTCGGTACAGAAGTCCACGCCGGTCGCCGACGCATCGCTGATGGCGGCCATGACCCCGAAGGGTCTGGCCGCGGTTGTGCTGGCCGCTATTCCGCTCCACGAGGGCATCGAGGGGGGAGAATTGATCCAGAACCTGGCCTATGCGGTGGTCCTCTTTAGTATTGTCCTCACGGCCCTGCTTGTATTCCTGTTAGAACGGACGACCCTGGCCAAGGTTTACGGCTGGTTTTTCGCCGGCTTCGGCGCGCAGGTCGCCACACCCCCCAGTAGGCCGGCCTCAGCCAGCTAAGAGCCGGCAGGAGCCTCTGGCCTCGCCCCCCGAACGTGGTCTACAATTCCGACACCGTTTGTCCCTTCGTGCTCCGGTGTCCAACAAGGGAGGATCCCATGGCTGACACAATCCGCACCGCGCAGTACTTCAAAGTCCAGGTTCCGGACAAACCGGGCATTGGCGCCGGCGCGCTCACTATGTTGCGGGACGCCGGCGTCAACCTGTTGGCGTTCTCCGCGTTTCCCCGCGGACGGCGCTCCCAGATGGATTTCGTTCCGTCTGATCCCGAAGCGTTCAAAACGGCTGCCAAGCGCGCCAAGTGGAAACTCGTGGCGCCAAAAACCTGCTTCCTCATCGAGGGAGACGATCGACCCGGCGCGTTGGTGGACGTCCTCACCCAGCTGGCCGGGGCAAAGATCAATGTCACGGCGTTGGACGCGGTGGTGGCCGGATCGGGCCGGTACGGAGCGATCTTTTGGGTCAAACCGCGGGACGTAAAGAAAGCGGCCAAGTTGCTGGGAGCCATGTAGATCGGACGCAGATCTCGCGGCCGCAGCTATGAGCACAGAGACGCTGCAACCGGGCGACGCTCTGATCGTCGTCGACGTCCAGAACGACTTTCTTCCCGGCGGGGCGTTGGGCGTGCCGGACGGCGATCAGGTCGTGCCCGTCCTGATGCGCTACATGGCCCGCTTTGAGTCGCACGGGTTGCCGATCTTTCTCTCTCGCGACTGGCACCCGCCGAATCACTGTTCCTTCCGCGAACAGGGTGGTCCATGGCCCGTTCACTGCGTCGCCGGTTCGCCCGGTTCGTTGCCACCGCCGGGGTTCCAGGCGCCCCCGTCGGCCGTGGTCATCCACAAAGCGACTGAGCCGGACCAGGATGCCTACTCCGCGTTTCAGGGCACATCGCTCGACGAGTGGCTTCGAGCCGCCGGCGTGCGACGCCTGTTTATCGGCGGCCTGGCGACCGACTATTGCGTGCTCAACACAGTGAAAGACGCGAGGAAACTCGGCTATGCTGTCTATCTTCTGACGGACGGCGTCAGAGCCGTGAACGTGCAACCGGACGACGGGCGGAAGGCGGAGGAGGAGATGGTCCGTCTGGGAGCCGTGCCGATCCGCCTGGAGAATCTCGCGGTATGAATCAACCCCCGAGCGCGCTCCTCACCGATCTCTACCAACTCACGATGCTCCAGGCCTACCTGGAGCAGGGGATGGAAGAGACGGCGGTCTTTGAATTCTTCGTCCGCAAGCTGCCGCCTCCGCGTAACTTTCTGATCGCGGCTGGCCTGGAGCAGGTGCTGGACTATCTGGAAACGCTCCGCTTCAGTCCGGTGGATCTGGAGTGGCTCGCACACTGTGGACGCTTCAGCCGGTCGTTTATCGACTACCTCGAACGCCTGCAGTTTACTGGCGACGTGCACGCCATGCCGGAGGGCACGATCTTTTTCCCGAACGAGCCGATCCTCCGCGTGACCGCCCCGCTCCCGCAGGCCCAGTTCGTCGAAACCCGGGTCATGAACCTCCTCAACTTTCAGACCATGATCGCGTCCAAGGCGGCGAGATCGGTGCTGGTCTCTGGCGGCAAGCCGCTGATCGACTTCGGGTTGCGGCGCGCTCACGGCGCCGAGGCGGGATTGCTCGCGGCCCGGGCCAGCCACCTGGTGGGCTTCACCGGCACGGCGACGGTGCTCGCCGGTGTGAAATTCGGGATTCCGGTCTACGGCACGATGGCTCACGCGTTCGTGCAGGCGCACGAAGACGAGACCAGCGCGTTCGAGCACTTCGCCTACACCCAGCCCGACAACGTTGTGCTGCTGCTCGACACCTACGACACGGAGGCGGCTGCCCGCAAGGTGGTGGCGCTTGCGCCCCGGCTGAAGGAGAAAGGCATTCTTGTCAAAGGCGTGCGACTGGACAGCGGCGATCTGGCCGATCACGCCCGAAAGGTCCGACGCATTCTGGACGACGGCGGACTGCCACACGTGCAGATTCTCGCGAGCGGTAATCTGGATGAGTACCGGGTGCAGGCCTTAGTGGCAAGCGGCGCCCCCATCGACAGTTTCGCAGTGGGCACGGCCATGACCACATCGGCCGACGCCCCGTCGCTTGACTGCGCGTACAAGCTGCAGGAATACGCCGGGCGAGCCTGCCGGAAACGATCGGAGGGGAAAGCCACGTGGCCGGGCCGGAAACAGGTGTATCGCCACTATGAGGCGAATGGCCGGTTCGCCGAAGACATCGTCACAGTAGAGGATGACGCGCAGGCAGGCGATGCGCTGCTCCAGCCCGTCCTGCAGGCCGGCCGGCGTCTTGCGCTGCTTCCCTCCCTCGCCGACTCGCGAGCGCATGCCGCTTCCCAGCTCGCCCGCCTGCCCGATTTCCTGCGGCGCCTGGACCCCGCTCCGCCCTATCCAGTCCACATCGCCCAAGCGCTCCGCGACCTCGCTAAGTCCGTCGACGAGCGGGGCTAATTTCGGCAGCGACTAGCTCGGCTGATCAATGCGGACGCTTCGGATTGGACGGAACGGCGCCGTCCTTGATGTCCAGCACCTTCACGTCAAAGACAAGCGTCTTGCCGGCAAGCGGATGATTGAAATCCAGCACGACCGTCTCATCCTTGACTTCCGCTACCCGTGGATAGAGCACCCGACCATCAGGCCCCCGGCCCTGGAGCTGTGCCCCGACCCTCAACGCGTCCGGCGGAATCAGTTTCTTGCTCACTTCCTGAAAGGCCTTGGGATCGACGGCCCCATAGCCATCCGCCGGAGGAACGGTGACCGTCTTCTTGTCGCCCACCGCCATGCCCTCCAGCGCTTTCTCCAATCCGACGATCAGCTCGTGCGCGCCTTGGGTATACCTCAAGGGATCGCCGCCCACGTTGCTCTCGATGACTGTCTTGTCGTCTAGCCGGAGCGTGTACTCCAACGACACCAGTTTGCCCTCTGAAACCGTCATCTTCGACGCTCCTTTCTGTGCCTGCGCGCAGGCGACGTTGACAGACATGGCCATCACAAACGCGAACAAGCCTCCCCCCGTAAGCCTGTATATGTTCATAGGCTAAACCTCCCAGAAAGAGGGTGAAACCCCTAAATAGGCTGGAAAGGGTCGCAGGATGGTTGCACCAGGCAGGCGATCGGTTCCAGACTATTCGTTGACGTTGTGAGCAGCGTATCACATTTTCCCGTGATACGACAATCGCGGGCACAACGGAAGAATCGCGGGGGCGCGCGACCGGCGTGGCGATTCCGCCATGACCGGTCGCAGTCCTGGAGTGGGACGCCCGCGTCGGAAAGGGACCGGGCCGAGGGCCGTCAGGTTTCGTCACACATGACAACCATGGACTGACCGCGCTTGCTGCAAGCCCCTTGTTTTGTCATTGGGGGAGTCTTGCGGCTTGTTCAGCGGTCTGAAGTTGCGCGTCATCTTTCAAAGACTTGTGAGGAAGGAAAACCGAATGAACTGGTTAACTCGATTGTTCATTCTCCGGTGCCGCGTCCGCCGTAAGAGCCTGCGCGAGCAGGCGCCGCTCGGACTCATAAGTCAGACGCGAGGCGGCTTCGGCGATCGGCAGCCAGACCGCTTCTTCGACTTCACGATCCGGCTCCCCGACGCGTTCGATCGGCGCCATCTTGAACCACCGAACGGTCTTGTGGATGCGCCGCCCATCCTGCTGGAACCAATATACGGACCGAGGCAGTTCGCGTTCGATCCGACAGCGCCAACCCGTCTCCTCTTCCACTTCGCGCAACGCTGCTTCAGAGCTCCGTTCGCCCTTGTTAAGCCGGCCCTTAGGAAACGTCCACACCTCCCAGCCCTTAAGACTTCGCACGCGGATGAGGAGTACGGTGTCGCCCTTCATCACGACGCCGCCTGCGGAAAACTCAAAATTCGCCTTCGCCATTTGGCACATGCCTCGTTTGTTCTTTTCCTCAGAGCCGCAGGCGTTTGCTCCATCCGACCAATCCGGAGACTCGACGGTGCAGCCCCCTCCTATACCAGTATTGGCCGGCTGAACGCGCGCCACCGGGTCACAACAACGTCCTGACGCTTTCCCCGCCGGAGGACCGGTCCAATTTCTCCACTCGAACCCCGAGGAGTCGGATGAGTTTATTTTTGGGGTTCTCGCGCGTATCCAGGAACGGCAGGAGCAGTTTCAAAGCTTCCAGCTCGAGAACCTTCGCAGAGTCGGTCGGCGCCCGCAGGGTATGGGAACGCGACACCGTTTCGAAATCGGCAAACCGCACGGTGAGGACGACGGTCCGATAACGCACGTGTCCTTCCTCCGCCAGACGGGCTGCCACATTTTGGCACATCGCCTTGAGCCGGTCGCCTAGGATCTTGGGGTCCAGAGTATCCCGCTCGAACGTCTCCTGCTCCCCGATCGACTTCGGTTCATAACACTCCTCGATCGGCGACTCGTCCAGTCCACGAGCCTTCTCGTAGAGGTCAATCCCCCGCTTGCCGAACATCTCACGGAGTTCTTCCAGCGGATAGCGCCTAAGATCCTTCACCAGCCTGATGTCCCGTTTGGCCAGCCACTCTTCCGTCTTCGGACCGATGCCAGGAATCGCGCGGACCGGCAACGGGGCCAGAAATTCTTCCGCCTCGTCCTCTCTGACAACGGTGAGCCCATCCGGTTTCATGACGCCGGAGGCGATTTTGGCGATCAGTTTGTTCGGCCCAATCCCGATCGAGGCAGTCAGCCCCTCCTCAGTGCGAACGGCTTCCTTAATCCGGTGGCACAGGGCTTCGGCCTGCTCGTATGAGCCCGTGAAACTCAGATCCAGATAGGCTTCATCGATGCTGGCTTGTTCGATGTGTGGCGCGAACCGTCGGACGATCTCCATAATTCGATGCGACACCCGCGCGTATTTCTGCATATCGACCCGCAGAAACGCGACCGCCGGCAGTCCCCGCTTCCTGGCCGCTTCGGACAATCGCCAGGCGCGGGAGATCGGCAGCGCAGAATGGATCCCATACTCGCGGGCTTTGTAGTTCGCCGTCGAGACCACCCCGCGCCCTTGGCCCTGCTTCGGATCGGCCCCGACGACGAGCGGCAGGCCGCGCAGAACGGGATTGTCCCGCTCTTCAATCGCTGCAAAGAACGCATCCATATCCAGATGGGCTACGATTCTCGGCATGGTCGCCCCGCCGCTGCCTCAGCGTACCATCCAGAGTCTTGCCCCAGCTACCTTCGCCAGCCCCCCTATCCGTCAACAGCCTGTAGCGTTTTGCCATTTCGCAGTCGGCCGCCTGTGGCATGTTTGCCTGTTCCCCGTCTCCTCGAGACCACACCGGATCACAACTGCTTGATGGTTCAGGGAGAGCACTCTCCCTTCAGAATTCGATCTCACAGTGGCAAAGGAGTTGCTTATCGGATAGGATGAGTCAGGGCAAACATCGCAGATGGGATCGAGAGGAACAGGACACATGACGCCGAATCGGAACCGCACGCTCAGCTTTGATGAAAAGAAAGCCGCCGAAGCCGCCTTTCGAGGCTTGCCGATCGACTCAACATGGTCAGAGAGCGCCCAGGCGATCTACTACGGCATTCTTGCGCACACGCAGGGCCGAAATATCGTGGAAGAGGCAGAGTTCGAAGGCGTCCTGTCATAGAGATAGCCGATACCTGCGATCGACATCGTCTCAAACTGTCCATCACAGACCGTCGCCACGTCCGTTCTTTCCGACACAAACCTTCGGCCGTCATCCCGTCGCACTCTTGGCAGAACCGGTCCCCCCTCTCCCTCCCCTTGCCCCTCCTTACAAAGGAGAGGTTACGCTGACAGCTACTCGCTATTAGCACCTCTCAATGGAGGGGCCTGTTCCAGCACCCGAACGCGTGGTATGTTTATAGGTGAGCCGGCGAGGATGGAGGAACTTACGGAACGTCGCACGAGGACTCTTATGGAATCCTCTCAGAACGGGCGATGGCGGTGGACCGTCCTGATTGCGTGGGGAGTGGGGGCAGGGGTTCTCCTCTCCGCATTCCCAGCAGGGGCGACCGACGCGGAAGTGCCCTGGGAATGTTCGGGGTACATGGGAGAGGCGCAGGCGCGCTGTGTCCGAACCTTCATCGAAATCCAGCGCGAGAAGATTGCAAAGCTGGAAGGCCAACTGAAGGCCCAGCAAGACGCGGTCGCCCAACTGAAAGAACAGGCCGA
This sequence comes from Nitrospiraceae bacterium, assembly GCA_035573855.1. Classification (GTDB taxonomy): domain Bacteria; phylum Nitrospirota; class Nitrospiria; order Nitrospirales; family Nitrospiraceae; genus DATLZU01. The sequence goes on along the minus strand of DATLZU010000023.1, from coordinate 1,271 downwards.
CCGTCAATCCGCGGCAGCCGCCACGCTGCAGCGCCAAGCCGCGGCTCCTCCTGTGGCCGTCACGCCGATCATCCCCTACCCTTATCCATATCCGTATGCATTTGGCTATCCCCCGGTCGGGTTCTCACTCTATCTCGGCCATCCCTGGATCTACGGCCCACCGTACTTTTATGGCCCCAGCTTCAACTTCTACTGGGGGCCGCGGTTGTTCGGGCATCGCGGCTACTGGGGCCGCCGCTGGTAATGCTTGCGCTCGCGGGATTGTGAAGCGCCGTTCGTGAAGCCCATCGAGCGCCGCAGGTGGGTCGAACAGTCTGGGTGAACATCTCACGCGAAAAAATTCGCGGTGGGAGACGGTTAGATCCTGCCACCTCGATCCACGTGTTTCGTTTTAATGCCCGCTAAGTTTTTTCAACAATCTCCTGCCAGTAGCGTCCGGTAGAAAATGAGTGCGTGCCACGGGAAGCCAATGGCCGCGCTGATTGTCGTAGATGTCAAGGTGTCTCCGATTTGAACGCGAATCGAAAATCGGCCTCTTTGCAAATCAACGTGTTGCGACTACATAGATGACGTTTTTCGATTCTGCCGGACACTACTGAATCTCCTGCAAATACCGTCTAGCATATTGCACGGAAACAGAGAACTTGTCTTGTCTAGAGGCCTCTTCAATAAATCGCGAAAAATCCCTACGCGCGGAAGCGCAGTCTTTCTCCTAGAAATAATTGATCATGCCTAGACAATACCACAGTTGGATTTTGTCTGGTTCCGATTCCAATACGTCACTTATAAATACTTCTACATCAAGTGGCGTCTCCTCTAAGACACTTCCTCGAAAGGCTCTCCGGTATATCTTGTGGGCCTCCTCAAGCTTTCCTTCATATGCCGCCAAGAAGGCTTCACTGTACTGCCAAGCTGCATTACGTTCATTTCTATTTCTAGAACCTATCTCAAAATTGTTTCAGCAGCATGGTAATCGATGCGAGCTGCACAAAACCCAGGAAGTTGGTGGCGTAATATTCCCAACGAACCAGGAGCCGTCGCTTCCACTGCAACCAGGCAAAGAATCGCTCGACGAGCCAGCGACGTTGGTAGCGCCGCAGGTGGCGGCCGTCTTGAGTCTTGAGTCTTGAGTCTTGAGTCTTGAGTTTGCGCGTGGAGCGGTGCGGGGCAATCATGTTAACGCCGTCCTGCTTGAGGTCGTCATCGAGCCCATCGCTGTCATAGGCGCGATCGCCAATGAGATGCTGGGGCTTGGCCTCCAGCATGTAGAA
>DATLZU010000022.1:0-6783 GCA_035573855.1 Nitrospiraceae bacterium | reverse complement strand
AAGAGGGTTTCCCGGCACCGAGGTCTTGGTCTGGATCGGAGCGGCGATGACGGTCTTCCCCATTTTTTACGCCGCCATTGAAAATAACCTGAGGCGAGTCCTCAGCTATAGCATCATCAATCAAACCGGATTCATGGTCGTCGGTATCGGCATTGGAACCGCTCTGTCCCTCAACGGGGCCGTCGCCCATGTCTTCAACAATGTCTTGTTCAAGTCTCTGCTTTTTATGTCAATGGGCGCCGTCATGCATCAAACAGGGAGAATCAACGTCACGGATCTGGGTGGCCTCTACAAGACCATGCCGCTGACCACCCTCTTTTGTGTTATCGGAGCGGTGTCGATCTCCGGATTCCCGTTATTCAACGGGTTCGTCAGCAAATCGATGATTATGGGTGCAGCCGCTCAGGTGGGGACGGGGCTGCTTTGGCTTGTTCTGCTGTTTGCGTCGGCAGGTGTCCTGCACCACGCGGGGATCAAGGTTCCCTATCATGCATTTTTCTCCCATGATTCTGGGATACGGGCGAAGGAACCGCCTCTGAATATGCTCCTTGCCATGGGAATCACCGCGTTTTTGTGCATCCTCATTGGCATTGTGCCCGGCCCTCTCTACAGCATCCTTCCCGCGCCGGTTGATTATCAGCCTTACACCGCGGCTCATGTTGTGGACATTCTCCAGTTGCTGTCGTTTGCCGTGTTGGCTTTCTGCCTGCTTATCTTATCCGGACTCCATCCGGTAGAAACGAAGGTCATTCTTCTTGACGCGGATTGGTTCTACAGAAAAGGCGCCAAGCTGTTCTATCGGCTTGCCAGCAGCGTTTTAGGAACCGATCGCGAGGAACCGCAAGAGGTCGTTCATGGATACGAGAAACGAAACGTCCCCACATAAGAAAGGGCGGGTTTCGGTACCGGCCAGGGTCGCGATCATCTGGGTCGGGGTTTATCTGTTTCTCAAATTCGCCATCAAGCCGCCCTTGCCGTCCAGTGTCATCTTCATGTACATGACGATGACCTCGATCGGGTTGCTGATCTATGTCTCGATCTTTGAAGATGTGTTGCAAGCGTTTAAGGGGCCAGTGGTGGCCTTCCTGTTAGGCAATCCCCATTGGGCGGGGTCCTGGCGGGCGGCCCGATGGGCGGTCTTGGCGCTGTTCCCGACCTTGGTGGGCTGGCAAACGTACGTCAGCACCGTGCCCAGCGACTTGCCCCCGCCGGAAAACCGCACCATTCACCCGGCGCCGCCTGGGGAATTTACAGGCCTCTCCAATCCGGTGCCCAGAACTCCGGAGAACATTATGCAAGGCAAGGGGTTTTATGCCGCGTTCTGCTCGCCATGTCACGGTGCCAATTTTGACGGAAAGGGGCCTGCGGCGAGAGGGTTTAACCCGCCACCGGCGAATTTTGCCGATCCCACCACCATCGCGATGCTCCAGGAGAGTTACCTGTTCTGGCGGATCAAGACGGGCGGAGTCGGTCTTCCGATAGAAGGCATGCCGTGGAAATCGGCGATGCCCCGGTGGGAGGTCGAACTGTCCGACGAGATGATCTGGAAGATCATTATGGGCGAGTACGACGGTGCGCATCAGACGCCGCGCACGTGGGAGTGATGTCTTGGGGCCGATTTGGGAATCTGGAGATCCGGTGAAGTAGAGGAGCAAGGATGAGAACAAACGGATCCATAGGTTCTGACCGGTCGCCGGTTCACCAGCTCACTGGATCACGTTCGGTCATTGCGCTTGGTCTCGCGCTGTTGTCCACCTTTCCCGCGATGGTCCTGGCGCAGGAAAGCGTCGTGGTCCGAGCGATTATGGTCGAGGGTGCGCTCCCGGCTGAAGATCCGATGGCGGCCGCCTGGGATGACGCTCAGGAAGCGGAATTCCCCTTGTCGCCGCAGGTGCATTGGAGAGAACGGATTCAAGAGGTGACGGTGAAGGCGGTCAAGGTCCGGGCGCTGCACGACGGCAAAGAACTGGCCATCCTGCTGGAATATGAGGACCCGACCGAGGACCCTGACGACGCGGCGGCCCTTGAATTTATGGTGGGCGACAAGAAAGCCCATTTCGCTCACGGTCAGCCGATGGCTCAGGTCGAAGGAGGCCCGGTCAACATCTGGTATTGGAAAAATAAAGAGAACAAGGCTGTGGACATGAACGCCAAAGGGTTCGGCACCCTCAAGGCACAGGAACACCAGGACGTGAAGGCCAAGGGAGTGTATCAAAACGGCAAATGGCGTGTCGTCTTCTCGCGTGCTCTGACCACCGAGCATCGGGAGGAAGATACGCAGTTTAAACCCGGAGAGTTCACCAGCATCGCGTTCGCGATTTGGGATGGGAAGAAACTGGAAAACGGGGACCTGAAGGAAAAGGGTTCTCAAAAGGCCGTCTCCTCCTGGTGGTATTTCCGCGCGGAGCCGTCGCCGGATTATTCACCCTATCTTTATGCCGTGCTGGCGATCGGCCTCGCGGCGGGGTTTCAATTCGTCGTCATTCGACAACTGAAGAAGAAAGGGGCTGCGAGATGAGGTCGGCCTCGCGCTGGACGACTCCTGGCGTTGTTCGAACACTGATCCTCACGGCCGCGGTTGCCGGCCTCGCGGGCGGGGCTTCGGTGACCGGCTGCACCTTGTTTCAAAGCGAGCAAGTCAAGAAAGGGAAGGCGCTGTACGAACATTACTGCATGCACTGTCACGGGGAGAACGGGCGGCAAAATGAGGGGTACAACTGGAGATATATGCCGGATCCTAAGCCCAAGGATCTCTCGAACAAAGAGGAGATGGGCACCTTCAAGGACGAGGAAATCTTCGCCGTCATCTCGCGGGATATGAAGGACACGACGCCGGAGATCGGGGACAAGATCGGCGAGGACGAATTCGCCGTCCCGACGATGCCCACATTCAAATATACACTCTCAGAAGAGGAAATATGGGACATCGTCGCCTATGTCCGGACGTTGCACGGCATGAAACTGACGTACGATGTGGAGGGCCGTAAGAAGGAACTGGAGGCCAAGCTTCAGGAGGCGCAGCAGAAGTACGATCAAGCCCAGCAGGCGTACGATGCGGCCGAGAAGAAAGCCAATGAAGAGGCGGAGAAAAAAGGCGTCGAGGTGGACGAATCCGCGTACGCCAAGGAACAAGAAGCGCTTCTTGTTGCCAAGAAAGAGCAGGAGCAGGCGAAGGCCGCCCTAGCCAATTTCACGTCGCGGCCGAAGTTCCCCCCTGTGCCGAAACCGGACCTTACGATGACGGCCGAGGCGGCGGCGCAGTTGGTCGAGACCGGGAAGCGTCTCTACTTCAACAAATACGGCTGCAATGGCTGTCACCGGATCGGAGAGGAAGGCGGTACGGTCGGCCCGGCTCTCGATCGGGCGGGTTTTCGCCTCAATACCGCATGGATGTATCGATGGATCAAGTATCCGCAATCCATGAAGCCGGAGACGCGGATGCCAAACCTGGGACTGAGTGATGCCGACGCCAAGGCTGTGACGATGTACCTCGCCACCCTTCGCGCTCCGAGGCCGGACCAGGCGGTCGAGAAGGTTCACACCGACGTAATGCTCAACACTCAAAATGTGTCGGTCAACGCTCGAAATGCAGGCGACGTAATCGACGGCTCCTCGTCCTGAATCGAGTCTTTCGAATCACAGGCATCCGAGCCACATTCCCGCTAAGAGGAGCCACCCTGCCCAGATGTGTTGTTTGAACATCGCGAATGCCGTCGGAGCGGGAACGGACCCTCGAAGTTTTTTCACCTGCTGAAGAAAGAATCCTCCCACTAGCGCTAATATCGCGTAGTAGATCAGCCCCAGCCCGGTCAGGCGTCCGAGTATCGCGAGGAGTCCCAGCATCGCGAGCAGAAACAATCCGACGGCAAGCCATGTGCGGGCGCCGAAGGCGATCGCGGCGGATTTCAGGCCGATCCGGATGTCATCTTCACGGTCCTGGATCGCATAGATGGTATCGTACGCGATGACCCAACAGATCGTGGCGGCATAGAGAATCCATACCGGTGTTTCAACAACGTTGCGCACGGCGGCCCAGGCCATCACGACGCCCCAGCCGAAGGCAAGTCCGAGGACTACTTGAGGTACGTGGAGCACCCGCTTGGCATAGGGATACAGGATGGCCAAAGCCAAGGCGACCGGGCTCAGCAAAATCGTCAACGGGTTGAGCAACAACACGAGTCCCGCCACCAAACCGATTAAGACGGCCGCGAGTCCCAACGCCTCGTTGACGGTGACTGCGCCGGAAGCCAACGGGCGCAGACAGGTACGCGCGACGTGCCGGTCAAACGACCGGTCGGCGAGGTCGTTGAGAACGACACCCATGCTCCGCATCAGAAACGAGCCTCCCATGAAGACGAGCAACAGCTTGAGCGGCGGCCGGCCCTCCGAAGCCAATACCAGCGACCACAGGGTCGGTAGCATCAACAGCATCGTGCCGGATTGATTGCGCAGGCGGACGAGATCGGCAAAGGAATCCCACTTGCTCCGGGAGGGTGAACCGGTGGAAACCGGTTTGGGACAATGCGTCAACAACTCGGCCATGGCGGGGACCTTAGCCCAGCGGGAAAACGGCTGTCAATGATGCGGGAGCCCGGTCGCGGGTTGTTATCTGCGGCGGATTTCCGGTATAAGCGCGGTACGGTGGAACCTGTCCGATGGACGATGACGCGCTGTGCTCGTACGGGCCGGGCCGCCGGCCTCGCGGCACTGGTATGCCTGGCGGCCTTCGTAGCCGGTTGTGGGCTCTTCTCCGGCCGGGACGGGCTCACGTCGGGCTACTGGTTTCCGCTGACCGTCCGTCTGACGCTGGACGAGACGGTGACCAACGCGGCGCTTGAGTATCGCGACGCCTGCGGTCAGCCGCAAACCCTGCCGATCCATGCGGCGTTGAAGGAAGCTGTGGTCCGCCGGATCGGAACGGTGTTCGAGCGGATCCAGGTGGACGACCTTGCTTCTAAGCATGGCGCCTCGGACGGCACCGTGGCGGTTGGCTTGGGGATCAACCAGACGGAACTTTCCATTCCGCGGAAGGTCCGACGCTCCTATCCCGCGACGGTAACGCTGGGCCTGGACTTTTCCTACACGGACGCGGACGGCGCGGTGCTGTACAACAAGAAGCTCCAGAGCTTCGGGCGCGGCGAAGTCGAGACCGACGGTGAAAGCTGCGAGGTCCACGGGCTCGACAAGATTGCCGAGCAGGCGATCGAGAAAGTCACGGAAGGCATGGCCAAGCAATTGGGAACTGCGACGAGGATCCATGAGGCGGCCATGCGGAAAAGGGCTCCTAAGGCTGCGCCGCCGACGCCGGCCCGGGCTGCCGACCGGAGTCCGGTCGGGACGGCTGCTTCCCCGTCCGGGCAGGGTTCTCCACCCGTTGCGAGTAAGGGCGGCGAAGGTGCCAGGCTCTCGTTCCGCGCCATCGTCCGAGACGAGAACCGCAATCAGGTCCTGGAGAACCACGAGGAGGTCTCCATTGAGATCGAGGTCAAGAACGAAGGGCCGGGACCGGCCTTGGGTGTAGATGCATTGCTCGGCGGCAGCCCGGCGCTGATCGGGCGGTTTCCCAATCCCATCGAGATCGGCGACCTTCAAGCCGGAGAGCTGAAGCGGGTGACTGCCAGTGCCAAGCTCGATGGGGTGAAGGAAGTGGAACAGGCGGAGCTGGTGCTTTCGCTCAGGACCCTCTCGAGCGGCGTGCACTTGCCGGTGCCCAAGAAGTTCCTCATTGCGGTCAGGCCCGATCTGAACGAAGAAGTGGAAGTCCTCTCCGTGGATGTGGATCAACTGGTGAAACCAGGAACGGGGTTCAAGCAGCCCAAAGCCATCGGCATTGCGATCGGAGTGGAGACGTTCCGCGACGCCGGTATGCCGGACGTCAGATTCGCAGGGCGGGACGCCGAGGTCGTGGCCGGCCATCTCAAGACGTTGGCGGGTATTCCAGCCGGCCGGGTCAAGCTGCTGGTCAACGAACACGCGATGAAGGATGATCTGGCCGAAGTGTTCGAAGAGTGGCTTCCGCGCCAGGTGGAACCAGGCAGCGTGGTGTATGTCTATTTCGCGGGGCGGGCGCTCGTGGATTCGTCCACGGGTGCCGTTTCGCTGGTTCCTTATGACGGAGTTGCGGTGTCGCGGTCCCGATTGTTTTCGCTGCGCCGCTTGCAAAACGCGTTGAACCGAGCGTCGGTCCAGCGTGCCGTGGTGATGCTCGAAGTCTCACTGGAACCGACTCCAGGAACGGATTCGGGTCGCGGCATCGAGCCCATGTGGGATGGCGAAACACCCGCGTCGCGCGAAGACAAGATCTTGCTCATGATCGGCAATCGAACGCTTCAGGAAGCCCATGCCTATGAACAGGGTCGGCACGGGCTGTTCACCTACTATTTGTTAAAGGGGTTGCGTGGCGAAGCCGACATGGACAAGAACGGAATCGTGCAGGTGGGAGAACTCTGCGTATACGTGCGGGCGCAGGTCCACAGCGTCGCCAAGAAACAAGACGGGAGTGATCAGGAGCCGGTCTGCATTCCGGGCGCCGGCAAGGGTTCCGCGTTGCGCACTCTACCGTTCGCCAAGCTTCGGTGAAGCGAGTCGGTGGGCCGTCGATGTACGGAAGAGCTGCGCGCGGAGTTCTTGCCCGACGTGTTGACGGAGTGAGGGGGAGACCTGTATAACGTCACTGCCCTTGCCGAGCGTCAGAGAGAGGGCGCAATCCGAGCACAACATCGGCAAAAGCCGGCGTAGCTCAGTGGCAGAGCAGCTGATTCGTAATCAGCAGGTCGGTGGTTC
>DATLZU010000021.1:0-347759 GCA_035573855.1 Nitrospiraceae bacterium | reverse complement strand
TCCTGGAGGGCCATGGCCATCGTGTGGACCTCGATCCCGCTGTCCATCCTGACCGCCATCATCGGCCTGCATTGGCTCGGAGAGTCGATCAACGTCATGACCTTGGGCGGCCTGGCGCTGGCCGTCGGCATTCTGGTCGATAACGCGATCGTGATGATCGAGAACATCGACCGTCATCTCGACATGGGCAAGCCGCTGGAGACGGCGATCATCGACGCCGCCAATCAGATCGTTGTTCCGACGTTCGTCGCCACCCTGTGCATCGCGATCGCTTGGCTGCCGCTCTTCGGACTCACCGGCGTCTCCGCCTACCTGTTCAAACCCATGGCGGAAGCGGTCATCATCGCGATGCTGGCTTCCTTCATCCTGTCGTTCACATTGGTGCCGACGATGGCAAAATACGTGATGACGGGACACCATGAGCCGGCCGTCGCGGCTGTTTCAGCCCATGGCGGTATCGGTCGGTACGAGGACGCCGGTCGCAGTCATCCCGTCGTTCACGCAAGCGCCGACCGTGACCAAGCAGACACTGAAAGGCCAACCTAATGGGGACGTCTGAGCATAAGAGGCAGCGCAAGGATGAGTCGTCGCGGAACGTCTTCGTCCACTTTCAGAAGGCGTTCGAACGCCGCTTCGATCGGTTCCGCGAGCGCTACGGTGAGTTGCTCGAACAGGTAATTGCCCGCCGCCGCGCCTTCGTCAAGATCTCACTGGCGATCGCGGTCGCCTCAATGAGCCTGTATTTCTTCCTCGGGCGCGAGTACTTTCCCGAGATCAGGTCGGGGACCATTCAAATGCATATGCGCGCGCCGCTCGGGACGCGCATCGAGGTGTCAGGCCGCCTGGCCACGTTGGTCTCCCAAAGCGTCGAGGACCTGTTGCCCGGCCAGGTCGACAACATCGTCAGCAATTGCGGCCTGCCGGTCGGACCGCACAATCTCGCCTTTATCCCGACACCGACGGTCGGCCCGCAGGACTGCGACTTGACGATCATTTTGAAGAATGAAAAGTCGCCGGTGTGGGAATACCGGCGTATGCTCCGCAAGGGCTTGAAGGAGCGCTATCCGGGCACCGAATTCACGTTCCAGCCGTCCGATCTGACCGCGAAGATTCTTAACTTCGGCGCGCCCGCGCCGATCGACGTGCAGATCAACGGTCCGGATATCTATCCCAACTACGAGTTCGCTCGCAAACTGGCGGGGAAGTTTCGCGAGATTCCCGGGGCGGCGGACGTGGTAATCCAGCAGACCATGCGAACGCCGACCCTCATGGTCGAGGGCGACCGCACCTTCGGACTCGGGGTCAACAGGACGCTGAGTGACATGGCCGACAGCATGCTGATGACGACCGCCGGCAGCCAACAGGTGGATCAGATCTATTGGCTCGATCCCAAGACCGGCATGTCCTATCTGATCAATGTCTATACGCCGCAGCCGCAGGTCAATAGCCTCAACAGTCTCAAGACCATTCCGGTCAAGTCTTCGGACCACCCTTCGAACAACGCGGACAATGCCTCGAAGAAGGATGATGTGCAACTCCTCGGCAATCTGGCCAACCTGTCGGTCGAAGGAACGCCGGGTGTGGTCACGCACGGGAACATCATGCCGCTGTTCGATATCTATGTCTCTGCTGAAGGACGCGATCTGGGCGGGGTGCTGGCGGACGTTCAGAAGATCGCCAAGAGCATGGAGCACGAGATGCCCAGAGGCGCCTCGCTCGAGATCCACGGCCAGGCCTCGCTGATGCACGACGCCTACGCCGAGCTGATCTTCGGGCTGCTCGCCGCGATCGTGTTGATCTATCTGCTGATCGTCGTCAACTTTCAGTCCTGGCTCGATCCCTTCATCATCATTACGGCCCTGCCGGGCGCGCTGGCGGGCATCGCCTGGTCGTTGTTTTTCACCCACACCAGGCTGTCGGAACCGGCCCTGACCGGAGCGATCATGACGATGGGCACGGCGACCGCCAATTCGATTCTGGTCGTGTCCTATGCGCGCGAGCGGCTCAAGGAGCACGGTGACGCCCTGCGCGCGGCGATTGAAGCCGGAAAGACTCGCTTCCGCCCAGTGATCATGACCGCCTCGGCCATGATCATCGGGATGGTTCCCATGGCGACGGGCTATTCCCAAAACGCCCCCTTGGGTCGCGCCGTCATCGGCGGCTTGCTCGTCGCCACCGTCTTCACCTTGTTTTTCGTGCCCTGCGTGTACGCCATCTTTTACGAGAGACGGACCGCCGTTCTCGAGGCAAAGGTGTAGCATGAGCGCTCTCCGTGGAAGAAGCCTGACGTTCGCGGCACTCGCCCTGTTGGCGCTCTATATCGGCTACCGGATCTATGAGAGCCGACTGGACGCCGCGTCGCTGCGTGAAGAAACGCTAACGACCGCCGTGCCCACCGTGGCTGTCGTCTCTCCCAAGCCGGTGCCGGCGACCGAGACCATCACACTTCCCGGCAACATCGTGGGCTGGTTCGAGGCGCCGATCTACGCGCGCGTCACCGGCTACGTGAAGATGTGGTACAAGGACTACGGCGATGTAGTGCGCAAAGGCGACGTCCTCGCCGAAATCAACGCGCCAGACCTCGACGCCGAATACGCGCAGGCCAAGGCGGATCTGGAAACGGAGCGCGCGAAGTATGCGCTGGCCGTGGTGACGGCGAAACGCTATCAGGCGATGCGCCCCAGCCACGCGGTCGCGGAGCAAGCCATATTGGTTCAGGAGCAAAACCTGAAAGCGCAGGCCGCGACGCTCAAGGCCGCGGAGCAGAAGGTCAAAAACATCGAGGCCTTCATTCAGTTCAAAACGATCGTCGCGCCCTTTGACGGCGTGGTGACCCAGCGCAACATCAACGTGGGCGACCTAGTCAGCAAGGAGGGGACGCTCAGCACACCCGACGCCAAAAGCAACCTCTTCACGGTCGCCGACATCAGCATGATGCGGCTCTTTGTCAACGTGCCAGAACAGTTCGGTCCCTTCCTCCAGCCGGGATTGACGGCGGAGGTCACCGTGCCGCAATTGCCAGATCGGCGGTTCATCGCCAAATTCCTGACCGTCTCCCGCGGATTCGACGTCAGCACGCGCACCGCGGTGGCCGTCTTCACGCTCGACAACGAGGATCGCGCGCTCTGGCCTGGCTCCTATGCCCAGGTCACAATCACCGCCCCGGTCGCGCGGCGGGCCTTCACGATTCCCTCCACCGCGTTGGTGTTCCAGGAGCACGGCACGCAAGTGGCCGTGGTGACAGACGCGAACCGCGTGCACTTCAAACCCATTACCGTAAGCAAACTCATGGACAACGCCGTCGAAGTGGCGGACGGGGTATCCGAAAGCGACCGCGTGATCAACAATCCGAGCGCCGGCTTGCTCGAAGGCGACCTCGTGCGCATCGTCACGCCAGCGCCGGGCTATGATCTCGTCAACGGCACGGAGCCGGCCCTGGCCTCCCAGCCGCCGGAGGCGGCGCGGCCGGCACAGGCGCCGCAGTTGTCCCCACAGAGCCAGCCATGATGAGCATGGAGTACGCTCCCATTCGACTAGTGTGGAAGGAAGTGCGCCGCTGCGCGTCCAGCGGCGCCGCCTTGCTCGTCCTGATCTTGTCTGGCTGCGGTGACTGGCTGCCGCACGTCGATCTGGCGCCTCCCTACCAGCCGCCTCGCTACGTCGTCCCTGTCTCATGGCGCGGAGCAAGCCCGTTCGTCGAGGCGAAGCCGTCCGACGATGCGCTGCGTCCGGACTGGTGGAAACTGTACGACGATCCGGTCCTGGACTCGCTTATTGAGGAAGGAATGGCGGCCAACGCGGACCTGCAGGCCGCTGCCGAGCGGTTCGTGCAGGCCCGCGACGTGATGATGAAGGTCCGCTCGCAGCGGATTCCCCAGATCGGTATCGGAGGGAGCGCCTCCAACAACCGCCTATCTGACAATGCGCTGTTCCGGCCGCCCAATATCGACAGCACCCAATCGACCGTGGTCGCAGAAGGTCTGGCTTCCTGGGAGCCGGACTTCTGGTCGGCGATCCGCAACGCCACGCGCGTCGAGATCTACCGCGCCCAAGAGCGGGCCGCCGACTATGGGCTGGCGCGCCTTAGTCTGCAGGCGGAGATCGCCGCGGACTACTTTACGCTGCGCGGGTACGACGCGCAGATCGCGATCTATACCCAATCGGTCGCCCTTTATAAAAAGACCCTGGACCTCGTCAAGACCCAGTTCGCCGGCGCGCTTGCCTCATCGCTTGACGTCGCCCGTGTCGAATCGCTGCTGTACAGCACCGAGACGAAACTCGCGCAGGTACAGGGGCAACGGCAGGTGACCGAACAGGCGATCGCGATCCTCGTGAACCGGGCCCCGGCCAGTTTTACGATCGCCCCGGTCGATGATCTGCGCGTCGCGCAGTTCACGATTCCGCAGACTATCCCCTCCACCCTGCTGGAGCGGCGTCCCGACATCGCCGCAATGGAGCGTCGGATGGCGCAGGCGAACCGAGCCATCGGCATCGCGCGGGCCGCGTTCTTTCCCAACGTGCGGTTCCGGGCCGGCGGCGGGTACGAGGACGACGGATTCAATCTGGTCGCGCTCGCCAACAGTTTCTGGTCCTATGGTTCCATGATCGAGTTGCCGATCTTTCAGGGCGGGTATCGCCGCGCCCAATTGCAGCAGGCGTGGTCGGCCTACCGGGAGACGGAAGACCTTTACCGTTCAACCGTCCTGAACGCGTTTCGAGAGGTCGAAAACGCCTTGAGCCTGACGGACCGGTTGACCGCCGCAGCCGAACGGCAGGATGCCGCGGTCCGGGCTTTCGTCAAGACGCAGGATCTGACCTCCGAGTTGTATCAGGGCGGACTGGCGTCCAGCCTGGAGCTCATTTACGCGCAGGTCCAAACGCTGCTGGCGCGCATCGACGCCGTGCAGCTCAAGGCCGATCTGTTGCGCGCCTCGGTGGCCCTCATCCGCGCACTCGGCGGCGGCTGGACCCGCGAGCAACTGCCGGTCGACGATGAGATCCAACCCTTCGGCACGCTGCAATATGTGAATCTCGACAAACCGCCGCGCGCTGGGGGAATCGACGTCAACGCGTCCAATAACTGGGTCAATAACGATCTGACCATGCCCGTGCGTCCTTGATCGTTTCTCGCCCACTTGTCCGATGCGGTATCGCCGCGCCGCCTGAGGTTTGACAAGGCCGCTTCCGGCCTCCTACGATACCGGCACGAGGCAGCGATGCGACGGCTCCTTCGATTGTTCAACGACCTCCCCATCGCCCGCAAGCTCGTCCTCGCGTCCGTGATTCCGGTCGTGGCGGTCGCCTTGCTCAGCGTCGTCACCTACCGGAGCGTGACGGTGTTTTCGGACGACGAGGAACAGCTCAATAATACCTACCTGGTTCAACGGCGGGCTGCCGAATACATGCGCCTCATCCTTGATCTGGAAACGGGATTCCGCGGCTACGTGCTGACGAAGCAGGAACACTATCTCTATCCCTTCCGGACGGCGCAGGAACGGATCCTGAGCGTGGGGGATTCGCTGGAGCAGATGCTGCATGGCCAGGATGAGCAACGGGCGCTGATCGGGGAAGTGCAAAGGCTGGTCAAGCAGCTCGTCAACGAAAAGGACGAGCTGATTCAGGCCGTCAAGTCCGGCCATCCGGAGAACGCCGTCCATTATATGGAGAGCGGACGCGGGCGGGCAGTCATGCTCGACATTCGCCAGCTGATGGCGCGGTTCGATCGATTGGAACAGGATGCGCTCAACAGCCGGCTGGCGCGGATTTCTCAAGATCGATCATCCATGCTGTGGGTGATTCTGGGGGGCGGCGGACTGGCCGTGATTCTAACGATTCTGACGCTGCACATGATTGCGCGCTCGATCACAACCCCCCTCGCCAGCCTGGCCAAGGCGGTCGGGTCGTCATCGGCGGGATTCGTGCCGTCCTTGCCGGTGCTGGAGCGTCGGGACGAAATCGGCGACCTGACCCGCGTCATGCATGCGATGAGCGCGCAGATCAGGGACCATTTGGAAAAGGTGGAGAAATCGGAAACCGATCTGCGCGCATTGAACGAGGTTTTGTCCGCTTCGGAGTCCAAGTATCGGAGCTTGGTGGACCATGCTCCGTTCGGCATCTTTACGACCAAAGGCGTCGACATGGTGTTCAGCAACCGGTACAACCGGATCCTGGCGGGTCTCGACCCGGATGAAGAAGGCGATCCTGAAGCCGTCCGGCTGGCCTACCATCCCGAGGATCGGGAGCGGGTTCTCTCGGAATTTGCGAAGGCGGTGGAAGAGGGGCGCCCGTACGAGACCGTGTTCCGCTTTCTGCACAAGGACGGCACCGTCCGCAAAGTGCTCAGCCGGCGGATTCCGATCCGCGACGCCGACGGTCGTGTGGTCATGTACCAGGGGTTCAACGTGGACATCACGGTTCTGGACGAGATGCAGGCCAGGCTGCTCCGCGCCGAGCGACTCGCCACGTTGGGGCAAGTCGCCGCTGGTATCGCGCATGAAATCAGGAATCCATTGGTCGGCATCGGCTCCACCACTTCGCTGCTATTGGAGGAGATCAAGCCAACGGACCCGCGGCGACCGGATCTGGAAATCATCCTGCAGGAGACACGGCGGCTGGACCGGATCGTCAATCAGATCATCGATTACGCCAGACCCCGCTCGATCGCGCCGGTGCTCTTCTTTTTGCCGGATTTGGTGCAGGAGGTCATGAAACTGCTGGACATTCCGATTGCCGAGAAGCGCCTGGCGGTGCGCAGTTCCCTGCCTCCGACGCTGCCGCCACTTCAAGCCGACCGCGACCAGGTTAAGCAGGTATTGATCAACCTCGTTCAGAACGCGATTGAAGCCTCCGAAGAAGGCGGGGTGCTGACCCTGGCTTCCTTCGAGCTGACTCGGGGACAGGAGGCGGGGGTCGCGATCCACATCGTAGACACCGGAACCGGTATCGCTCCCGAGGCTCTTCCCCACGTGTTCGAGCCTTTTTTTACGAGCGGAAAGCACCGGGGTACTGGGCTGGGGTTGGCCATCTGCCGCAACATCATTGACGCCCATGGCGGCGACATCCAACTCACCAGCCAGCCGGGCAAGGGCACGACCGTGCGGGTCTGGCTCCCGTTACGGCAGCGACCCCGGATCGCGGAGACCTAGCCGATGCGCGCCACGATTTTCGTCACGGATGATGAACCGGCCATCCGGTCGGCGATCGTTAAACGGTTATCCCGCCGCAATCATCGCGTGTTGGGATTCGAGTCCGGCGAGGACTTGTTGAAGGCCCTGGAACAGGACCAGCCCGACCTGGTGCTGTTAGATCTGAAAATGCCCGGCATGAGCGGCCTCGACACGTTGAAACGCGTGCGTCCGTTGGCCCCGCACGCGTTGACAATCATGCTGACGGCTTATGGAACCGTACAGGACGCGGTCGAGGCGATGAAACAGGGGGCCTATGATTTTCTCATCAAGACCGTCGACCTCGAGGGGATCGATCCAGTGGTGGATCGGGCGCTGGAATTCCTGGCCCTGCGCTGGAGCGTGGAATTTGAACGGGAGGACCAGGGCAGTCAGTATGCCCTGTCGAACCTGGAAGCTCACAGCCCGGCCATGCGACAGTTGCTGGCTCAAGTCCGCGATGTCGCGGAAAATCCGAAGGCCACGGTCCTGCTACAGGGAGAGACCGGCACCGGCAAAGAATTCCTGGCGCGCGTCCTCCATCACAACGGGCCGCGGGCGGCCGGGCCCTTCGTCGGCGTCAACTGCACTGCGATTCCGAAGGATCTGTTCGAGAGCGAGCTCTTCGGCTACGAGCGGGGCGCGTTTACTGGAGCCAACCAGCGAAAGCACGGATTGATGGAAAAGGCCGAAGGCGGCACGCTCTTTCTCGACGAGATCGGCGATCTCGACCTGGCGATGCAGGGCAAACTGCTCCGGGTGCTGCAGGAGCGGTCATTCAGACGGCTGGGCGGAACGGACGACATTTCCGTGGATTTCCGCTTGATGACGGCGACGAACAAGGATCTCAAAAAAGAGGTCGCACGCGGCGCCTTCCGCGAAGATCTGTATTTTCGATTGAATGTGGTCACGTTCGAGCTCCCTCCGCTGCGCAAGCGCGTCGAAGACATCATTCCGCTCGCGCTTCGCGCGGTCGTCCGCTTTGCGAAGGACTTCGGCAAGGACGTGCAGGACATCGAGCCGGACGCCCGGGCGTTGTTGGAGCGGTATGCCTACCCGGGCAACATCCGGGAGCTGCACAACATCATCGAGCGGGCCATGATCCTTTGCCATGGAAAGACGTTGACCGCCGGATGTCTTCCCCGCGAATTGCATGAGACCTCGTCACACGTGGCGGTGGCAGTGACGCAAGGCGATCAGCAAGTGGTGCGGGTGGAAATGGTGCTGGGAAAACAATCGCTCGCCGACGTGGAATCGGCAATCATTGAGGAAGTCATCCGGCTCGCGGGACACAACAAGAGTTTGGCAGCCAAGTACCTGGGCCTCACCCGGTTTTCGCTCGACCGCCGTTTGAAGAAGATCGACCAAGAATAAGGGCGACCGCTCGCGGGCGTCCGGATCGGTGCAGGCCCGCATTGCCCGCTCCAGCGAAGCCGTGCTGCTCAGTCGGACTCCGGCACAAGGTGTATCCGCCCTGCGAGCCCGGACGAAACGAACACTCGCCCGCGGTGATCGACGATCACCGCCTCGACGTCCGGAAGCCGTTCGACGAGCGCCATGCCCTGTTCCGGTCCGAGCACGAAAATGCCGGTATCCAACCCGTCGGCCATCATACCCTCCCGCGCGATCACGGTCACGCTTTGGCAACTTCGCGCCGGATGGAGGGTGGCAGGATCGAGGATGTGATGGTACCGGACACCATCCCGCTCGAAGAACCGCTCGTAATCGCCGGCGGTAGAGATGGCCTCGTCTTGTAGCTCGACCCATGCCAGCACCGCTCCCTCTTTCCTCGGATGCCTGATTCCTACGGGAAATCGCGAGCCGTCCGGTAACCGCCCAAAGGTTTTGATGTCTCCCGAAAGCGCCACCGCGCCCGCGACCGCACCGGCCCGCTGCATCGCCTGGACGACCAGGTCCGCGGCATAACCTTTGCCGATCCCGCCGACGTCCACCCGCATGCCGGGTATGGACAGGAACGCCGTGCTGGCGGTTTCGTCCAACCAGACCTGCGAAAGGTCGACAAGCGGCCGCAGCGCCTGAAGTTCTGTCTCGTCGGGAATGCGCGCGCGTTCCGTCACATTCCAGGCCTCCATGGCCGGACCGATGGCGATGTTGAACCCGCCTTCCGTGAGCGCCGCGATCTCCAGCGAACGTTTCAGCACGGTGAAGGTCTCGGGGCTAACCTTGACGGGATGCCGGCCCGCGGCGGCGTTCACGCGGGAAAGCTCACTGGTCGGGATCCAGGTACTCAACAACTCCTCCAAGCGACGGACTTCCCGAAAGCCGGCGGCCACGGCTGCCTGCGCCGTCGCTTCCGTCGGCGCCACCGCCGTGATCGTCACCACCGTTCCCATGTGCATTTGGGCCCGCTTGACCAGCACGGGCTCAGAGCGAGGCGCCATAACGGCGCATCCGAACCCGGTGGCGCAAGCCAACCAGACGGCCGCGCGCGCAGTCTGAGACAGGCATCGATGGATGAACGCCACGAGTCGCGACACGGGAAGCACTCCTACCACCAATGGCGGCGGAAATAGCGCGGATAGCGTGGGTACGGCATCACTTCATAGAGGCGAGATTCGGCCTGGCTGGGAACGGGCAAGACCGTCTCCACGGGCCGGCCTTCAAGGGCTGGATATCTGGCCAAGACCTCGCGTCCGGCTGCGGCCCGCTCTTGGGGATCGTCAACAGTCGAGAGGACCACCATGCGGCCATAGCGCGGCGTATCCACGCCGAATCGCCAGGTCCCGAGGTAGGTGATTCGATCAGCGTCGATTGTGAACGTGGAGGAGAGGTCGGCCATAGACAGAAACGGCCCTTCGCTGATTTGCACGCGGCTCAGCTCGTAGTCGCCGGCCGGCAGTTGCAGCATGAAGACCAGGTCATCCGATTGCACGTCCACACTGAACCGTTCAAGGGTCTTGCGGTTCACGAATTCGAAAAATCTGACTTGCGGAGTGTACCAGCGGGTCGTCTGGCCGGTGACAAGCACCACGGCTCGACCGAAGGCGATCGGGCCCCTCACCTCCTGCGTCTCCGGCATGGCAGGAAGGTGAGCAGCGCACCCGGCGGCAAGCAGGGCTCCGAGCCACAGAAAACATAACGCAGCCCGCTTATCCGCTCTGTTCGACTTCGTGCGCACAAAGCCATTGTATTGCATTTGGATCCTGTTCGCATCCTCCACTACCCTCTTCCTGTGCGCTCGCCATCAAAGGTCTCATTCACACCCAATGGCCATCTCCTCATGTCTTTTCGCACAGTGCGGGCTGTGCAGTACCGCTCATTCTCTGTGGGTGCACGGGGAGTCCCACAGGAAACTTGTTCGGCATTGACCTTTCCTCGTTGGCGAACGAGGCTCCCGCTCCTGCTTGATACGCAACTACGCAAAATCATTGATTTATTTTAGCAAATACGCGCGGATCTTTTGTCGCCTTGAACCTTACGGCGACCAGCACGTACTTCGCCTCATCGCCCACGACCCGTCCCGCACGACCGACGAGCATCTTGCCATGGCATTTGACTTGCTTCCCAATGAAGTTAATAATAGTTCTCAATTTCGTTGAGGACGCCAGCCCGCTGATGAGCCAGTCGACACGGCAAACGGTGCGCGGTTCCCAGACTGGCGCGGCTCGTTGTGAATGCGGCCAGCTCATCGCCAAGGTCCGGGAGCAGGGTCTCGAAGTCAAGTGCAAACGATGTAAGCGCATCGTGCTGATCCCCTTTCCTTCGATTAAAGGAGACCTGTTTCTCTCCACGTAGATTCGACGAGACTTTCCCGAAAGGAGGTTCCCAGTTGACGTAACGCTCATAACAACCTAGCGATCGCCTTGGCGCGCAAAACAGACCAGAGACCTCAGAGTCCCGAGTCAGACCACCACCCTTTTTCGATGGAGGTTTCCGATGCGGATGCGGTCGATCCTCGGGGCTCTGATGCTGTGTCCGATGCTGGCCTTCCCCGCAATGGCGGACGAAAAGGCCTTGGAAGAACGAGTCAAGAAGCTGGAACAAATGCTGGAAGAACGAGAAAAACGCGAACGGGAAGGAATTCCGCCCGGGGTTGAAAGACCTGAAGTGATCAGACCGGAGGCGCCCGTAGAGGAGCCGGGCGTCGGCCCGCTTCCGGAGGTCGGACGGGAACGGCGCGCCGAGCGGCAACCGGCGTTGTCTTTCGGCTCTACCGGATCAGGGCGGTTGGTCTACGCGAAGCCGTTCGTCGCGGCGCCCAAAGCCATCGTCGGCGGCTACATGGACATTCAGTATCGATCCCATCGGAGGAGCAGCATCGAAAACGGATTCGGCGGCCTCAGCAACAACTTCGACCAGCAGCGCTTCGTGCCCTTCATTTACGCGGATATTACGGAGCATGTGAAGATGGCGGCCGAGCTGGAAATCGAGCATGGCATTCGCGAACAAGGCGGAGGCAACCGGGAGCTCGAGTTCGGACTCGAATTCGCCCACATCGACTATCTGATCAAAGAGCCGATCAACCTGCGGGCCGGCATCCTGTTGGTTCCCATCGGCAAATTCAACTTGTTGCACGATTCTCCGCTGAACGATCTGACAGACCGGCCGTTGGTCAACCAATTCATCATCCCCACCACGGTGGCAGAAACCGGGTCAGGGATCTACGGCACCTTTTATCCCGGTCGCACCTCCAAGTTGGATTACGAGCTGTATGTCACCACGGGACCATGCGGCTATGAACCCAACGGCAGTCCCACGATCAACGAGGCGTCGGGCACACGCGGGGCCCGCCAACGGAAATGCGGAACCGACGACGGCTTCGATATCAACAACGGCAAGGCTGTCGCTGGCCGTGTGGCGTTCAGCCCGGTGCTCGGCATCGAAGTCGCTGGATCGGGATATTACGGCAATGCGGCCCCGCAAGGGGGGCCATATGGTTCCAATTACAACCCCCTCAGTATTTTCGCCGTGGACTGGACCCTCCAGAGAGGACCGTTCGAGGTCATCGGCGAAGCGGCCTGGGCTTACGCGAGACATAATTCCCGGGCCATCACCGGCAACACGATCGGCTTCGCCCCAGGTTCGTTATTAACCGGATTGGGCGGCCTCAATCCCCTGGGGATCCCGCCGCAGCGGATGCAGGGGTTCTACATTCAGGGGAACTATCACTTCATGCCCGAATTCTTGGCCAAGTGGTCGCCGAAGCGGTTTGGCGAGGGTTCCACGTTCACAGCCGTCGTCCGATATGACAGGGTCAACACGAACATGGACTTCTCGGGGGGCGAGGGCGACCTGGAAGAAATTTCGTTCGGTCTGAATTACCGGCCGATCGAGGACACCGTGTTCAAGATGAGCTATCAATACATGCCGCAGGCTTTCAATCCCAATTCAGCTCAGCGGATTCACGACAGCGCGTTCGTCATTTCGGCCGCGACGTATTTTTAACGAGCCGCCGGCGCAACCTTTCGAGTCGAAAGAGCGCACCGGCTCCGGTATGCCGATGAAATCGCATAACATCGCGCGGACCCCGCTCGCCGCCACCGCTTTTCTGGTCATCGTGACCGGCGGTGGTTGCACCACGCTGAGCGGCGGGCAAGAACACTATTTTGTCTGTCCATATGACACCGTGTGGGATGCCGCCGTGGAATCCGTGAAGGATCGCCCGCTGACCCTTCAAGACAAGGAAAAGGGGCTAATCGAAACCGGCTGGGTCGAAATGGAAGGCCGAGAACGTCCGTATGGGATCTTTCGCCGGGAAGGTTTCGGCAACAAAGAGCGGGCTCGCCTGACGCTCGCATTGACCTCGCAGCGCGACGTCACCGCTGTCAGCGTGCTGGAAACTCGGCAACGATGGCATGCGCGAGGCGGCGTGACGCAACAGGCCACCCGGTGGTGGCCAATCGACCCCTCGGCAGAAGCGATGGACGCGGTGCTGGCGCGGCTTTATGCCAAGCTGCAAGAGAAAGGCTGCTCTTCCGCATGAAGACGTTGCCCATCCCTGTCGTTGCCGCCTCGGTGGTGCTCGTCCTCTCGATCCCGGTTTGGGCGGAACGGATTTGGGACAGCGAGCTGAAACGCTATCTCACCGAGCAGGAAATGATGCACGCGGAGGTCTATCTGACCGAGGAAGAGGCACTGAAGCTCATGTTTCCGAGATCGGAGCGCATTCGGAAGGAGACGCTCAGGCTCAGCCCGGAGCAGAAAGCCCGGGTTGAGTCCCGCATTGGCTGGAAATTTCCGGAAGAATCGTTCGAAGTCTACATCGGCAAGACCGGCGCGACCGTGGATGGCTATGCCATGGTCCAGAACACGATAGGCAAGCACAAGCCGATGACCTATATGGTCGGTGTCGACGCGCAGGGACGATGTACCAATGTCGAGTTGCTCGTGTTCCGCGAGGCGCGAGGCAGCGAAGTCCGAATGAAACGCTTCAACGTTCAGTACGAGGGCAAGACCGTCTTCGACCCGATCCGCATCAATAAAGACATCATCAACATCAGCGGCGCGACGATGTCGGTGCGCTCGATGAGCGCCGGCGTCAAGCGCGCGCTCGTGCTGATCGACGAGTTATATCTCAAACCCCAGGGAATCGGCAGCGATACGGTCCAGACTCGCCAGGCGGAGAAAGGGTTCTTCGGTTCGCTATTCGGCTTTTAGCGGGAACGCGGGTCGGGCTCTCGGGCATGCGCAATTTCAACACTCGGTTCCGCCTGCGGGATTCCGATCGTCAGATCAGGTTGCTGTACACGCTGTTCTTGTTCCTGATGCTGACGGGGTTTGCGTTCTCGTTTTTCTGGGCGCACAGCATGACCGGCCTGTCACCGCAAGGCATCGCCGATCATTACCGGGGCTCCGACGCAACCTTCGGCGAACCCATGTCTTTCCGCGAACTGGCCGAGATCACCCACTTCCATCTCTTCACGATGCCGGTGGTGTTCATGATTCTCGCGCACGTGCTGTATCTCACTGGTGTAAGCAACGGCATGAAGGTGAGCATGACGTGGGCGGCGTTCTCCGGGGTGATGCTCGATCTGGCGTCGCCATGGCTGATCAGTTACGTGTCTCCGATCTTTGTGCTGACCATGCTGGCTGGCGATTCTCTGATGCTGATCAGTTTTCTGGTGATGTTCGTCATTCCACTGTATGAAATGTGGTTCCTTCAGCAACCGTTGATCGCCAAAAAGAACGAGGAATGATCATGTAACCGGTTTCGCCAGACCTCAGCCTGCCGGAACTTTTGATCGGAAATCGCGCCACCGCACTATCTTTCGCTCGAGCGTCACTTGAAGAAAACGAAGAGGAGTCAAGCCGGCCGGCTCACGAGGGATTAGGGGCGACAATGACCAGCACTTTCAACCGGGCGTTGGTGTGATTGGTCACTCCGTGCGGCTCGCCGGCTGGAGCCAGGGTTCCCTGGCCAGGACCCAAAACCTGCGTGTCTGATCCGACCGTGAAGGTACCCTGCCCTTCCAGCACTAGATAGACCTTGTCCTGGTCGCCGTGGACATGCCCTTTCTGCTCCTGCCCCGGTTCGAAGCAATACAGATCGCAAAACAACCGGGGAGTCTGAAAGATATTGTTTTTCTTCATCTTCTCTTGGCTAAATTGCGAATAATCCGAAAGATTAATGACTTTCATGCGTTTCGACTCCTCGCCTTGAATCGCTATCGGCTGTTAGCGGTTAACGGCTGACCGCTGGTCGGTGAGAGCCGAGGGCTGATCGCTTGGTGTTCGTGATCGCTCGACCCTTCGTACGATCGAATCCACCGGCACCAAATGGCGGGACACGCCTAAATCTTTCGCCGGCACCCCCATCGCGAGCCCCAGCAACTGGGGCAAATGCAGGATGGGCAATTGCAGGTTCGCATTGGCCGCTTTCCCGGCTCGGTCTTGGTAGATATCCAGACTCATGTGGCACAAAGGACAGGGAGTGACCATACAGTCCGCTCCTTCGTCCTTCGCCTCTTTCATGTTGGCGCCCGCCATCGCCACTGCGATCGCTTCCTTTTCCAGGATGATCGGAAAGCCGCAGCACTTCGTACGCCCGGCATAGGCAACCGGTTCGCCGCCTACGGCTCTGATGACCTTCTCCAATGACTTGGGATTTTCAGGGTCATCGAATCCGAGATCCCAGGAAGGACGGAGAATGTAGCACCCGTAAAATGGAGCGATACGGAAATCGCTCAAGGGAATCCGGACTTCCTGGGCCAGACGCGACAAGCCGACCTCCCGCACCACGATCCAAAGCAGATGTTTGACCTGGACGGTTCCCCGATACGTGAGACCGTCCTGAGCGAGCAACGCATTGATCCGATCCAAAAGCGCCGGTTCTGCTTTGAGCCGCTTGTTGGCCGCGCCCATGACGCCCTGGCAAGTGCCGCAGATCGTCATGACGTCCAACCCAAGCTGCTCAGCCTGGGCGAACGTCCTGGCGTTCAGCGCCAACGCGACCTCGGGATCAGCCTCGGTGACCACACCCGCTCCGCAACAGGAAGCCGCCGCCAGTTCCACCACCTCGATGCCCAGCCGGCCGATGATCGCCATCGTGGACTGGTAGAGTTCCGGAGTAGCGCCCTTCGCCGCACAGCCAGGAAACAACGCATATCGCAGGGCCATGACCGATCCTCTTTCTCCTCTCTTCTCCCATGCCCGCCGGATCGCGCTAGGCGCGATCTGGCAACGTCCCTCACGGCAGATGCGACAGCGCCTTTCTATACGAGCGTCTGAGATCCTCCAGCGCCGCGGTCATTCCCCTTTGCAAATCGGCCCAGGCAGAGGCACCCGCGGACTTTAACTCTTCCAGTCGTTTGCGAGCCGCTTCCTTTTTCTTTTCCAGATCGGCGATCATCTGTTGCACCTTCGCCCGGGCTTCGGCAGACGCCTGATCGGTTTTGGCCCTCAGGCTGGCGATCTGCGCCTGCATCTCGTCCAGTTCTTCCTGAATTTTCCTCTGGAACGCTTCCTTCCGCTGAACCGTAGATTCCTTGGTCGTTTCGACGGCGTCCTGAGCCTCGCGTTGGACCCGTTCGGTCGTCATGGATGAATTCCCCTCAACAGCCGTCGCCTGTCGGCTGAAACTCCAGAACGCCACTGCCGCAACAAGAAGTGCAAGCCGCGCCATGCGCGCCATGTTCGTGTTGCTTCCTCCGGTGTGAGATGCCTCTCGCCGTCGTTCTTGCGCTACGGCAGGAGTATACCGGGCGTGAAGACCGAAGTCACCGGCTTGCTGAAGACTCAACGCGACTCATGGGATCCTCCAGAGCAACTTCGAGCTTGCAAGAGCTCCTCGAGCAGAGTATCGTAGAATCGGCTTGGGGAACAGAGACCATGACGGACCACGGAAGTCGGTTCGATCATCGGGTGCCCGATACGGATTGGGCAGAAGTGCTCTCCCATCCCGATCGCCGTTCGCTGGCTGTCGGCCATTTGAAGGACGTAAGCGAAGGCGGCCTCTCGTTGCATTTGCCGTTGTGTCTCCTGCCCGGGTCTCGCATCCACGTCAAGCTCACGCGAATGACCGACGGTGTTCTCCGGCATTTTGAATTCGCCGGCAGCGTCGTGCACGTGGAAACCACCGGCCAAGGGTACACGCACGGGATTAAGTTCGGCGAGCTGACCGCTGCTCAGCAGACGGCATTGACCGATTATCTGTGCCAAGTCGAACGGCAATATCGGATGGCGTCGTGACCGGTCGGGTGTCACGCGACCGGCCGGCCCGAGACCCTGTTGGGTTTAACCAGGAGGGGTCACCCATGAACGACCTGAGTCCCCCGGACCACCGCGGCCCGGCGACGGCAGCGCTCGCCTCACGAGCGGAACTTTCCGATTGAGTGGCCAAATGCGAACGGACTCCACGGCGCATTGCCGCTGCAGGTTGACGGGTGTTCGGCCTATTTAGCGGAGTCGGAAGACCGATCAATCGGTCGTTCCATTCACGCCATCACGTGAACGGATGGATTTCGTTCTCTGCCGATCGTCGGGTCTGGCAAAAACCGAGCGACAGTCACATCCATCAAGGTTGGAAGGCGTCCTAAGCGCCCAGGAGGGGGCTTTCGAGGGAGAAAGTCCCCTCTTGCTTATTTCTGCTCTCTTTCCTCTCTGAACATTCTTCTGCTGACGGGATCGTTCACAGATCAAGCCATTGGCCGTTTGGCCGAGGCTAGCCGGAGGCTAAGGTTTCCGTGTTATCCGGCCGACAAGAGTCTGTACCGAATTGCCTTGGGATCAACGGGCAGCATACATGCCGGAGAGGAGCTATGACTATCGGAACCGATCATCCCGCGATCGCTGACTCTATGCAACAGGTGGAGTGCGAACTCGTCCGGAGGATCGAAAGCGGGGCCGTGGATTTGCCTCTGCTTCCCCAGGTCGCCAGCCGCATCATGGCGTTGATCCACGATCCGTCGGCGGACGCGGCCCGTCTGTCGGCGCTGATTCATCAGGACCAGGCGCTGGCCGCCCACGTGCTGCGGATCGCCAACTCTCCGGCCTACATGCCACGCACGCCGATCGTCTCTCTGCAACACGCCGTCGCGATGTTGGGCCTGACGCTGCTGTCCGAGATCGCGTTTACCGCGTCGCTCAAGGCTGGCGCCTACCAGGTGCCGGGCCATGAAGCGGACGTCAAGCAACTCTGGAAACATGCCCTGGGCAGCGGCGCCTACGCAAAGGAAATCGCCCGCCTCCGCCGACACAACGTGGAGAGCGCCTATCTCTGCGGGTTGTTGCACGCGATCGGCAAGCCGGTCGTGTTGAAGACGGTCGCGGAGGTATCGAAGCAACTCCATACGCCGCTAGAGCGCGAGGCGGTGATGACGTTGCTGGAGGGCTATCACGTCCGTGTGGGGACGCTGATCGCTGAAAAGTGGGGGTTACCGAAGCAGGTGGCGGAAGCCATCGCGTATTCGGCGTGCTATGAGCATGCCCCGACGTTCCGCCAGGAAGTCATGATCACCTGTTTGGCCGATCGGTTGGCGACCTACCTCCTCGTACCGAAGGCCTTCGACAACCACTCCGTGCGAGATCATCCGGTTTTCGCCGACCTCAATCTGTATCCGAACGACGTGGACACTCTGCTCGCCGCCAAAGATCAGATTTTGGCCGTGGTCGAGGCGATGGCCGTATGAGCGCGGTCGCGGCGTTTGACATTCTTGTCATCGGGGGCGGGCCGGCCGGCCAGACGGCCGCCGTTCAAGGCGCCAAAGCGGGTAAGCGCGCGGCCGTGATCGAGCGGGAGCCGGGTGTGGGCGGAGCCTGCGCCGCTAGGAGAACGATTCCCAGTAAAATGCTCCGCGAGACCGCGTTACAAGTGGAGCGGTTGAAGCGGTCGACGGCGGTGTCCGAATTTCGGCTGCGACAAGACGCCGCGGTGTCCGTCTTGATGCACCGCCTGGACGAAGCGGTCAAGGCGCACGCTGCCTCTATAGCCGATCACCTGACCAGACACGGCGTGTTCCACTTCCACGGTCGTGCGCGATTCCTGTCGGACCGGCTCGTCGAAATGCTGTCGGTGGACGGCGGCATCCAGCGGTTCACGGCGGAGACGATCGTGATCGCCACCGGGTCGCGGCCCCGTATTCCGCCGAATATTCCGATCGACCATGAGAACATTCTTGACGGCGACTCGATTCTCTCGATGATCTACTTGCCGCGATCCCTGACGGTATTGGGCGGGGGCATCGTAGCATCGGAGTATGCGTCGATCTTCAGCCTCCTGGGCGTGAAGGTGACTATGGTCGATCGGACCGAGCGCCCTATGCAGTTTCTCGATGAGGAGATCGTTGGGAAATTTCTCCAGAGCTTCGAACGACAAGGTGGGCGCTATTGCGGGCGGCAGACCGTGACCCGGGTCCGTTGGGACGGCGTATCGCAGGTGGTCACCACGCTGGCAGACGGCGGGACGATCTCGAGCGACAAGCTGCTGGTTGCGCTCGGGCGACAACCGAATCTGGAAGATCTCAATCTGGAGGCCGCCGGACTCTCGACGACCGAAAAGGGCACACTCGCTGTCAATGAATATTGCCAGACGGTGGTGCCGCACATCTATGTGGCTGGCGATGCGATCGGACCGCCCGGCCTCGCTTCCTATGCGATGGAACAGGGCCGGCGCGCGGTCCGCCATGCGCTGGGCCTGCCGATCGACGGCGCGCCGGAGACCATTCCTCTCGGCATCTCTACGATTCCGGAAATGGCCAGCGTCGGGCTGGACGAGGGGCAAGCGACCGAGCGGCACGGCGCTGCGCTGGTGGGCCGAGCCCGTTTCGACGAAGTCGCCCGCGGCCAGATCTCCGGCGTCGACGACGGCTTGCTGAAGATGGTTGCCGATCCCGCTGGCGAGCGCCTGCTGGGCGTGCAGATCGTCGGGGAAGGCGCGACCGAACTGATCCATCTCGGCCAGATGGCATTGCAGCACGGCGCCTCGATCGGCGCCTTCGCCGAGGGCATCTTCAATTTTCCGACATTCGCCGAAGCATATCGCATGGCTGCACTGGACATCATCGAGCAACGCCGGCGGCGGACGGCGCAGGCGCGACGGTCGTAAGGTATTTTCTTTTTTTCCCCAATCTGATTCGCGCGCCGTTCTAGATTTTTGTCCCCGCTCCTGCTTTCTTCGCTTTGACTCGCCCGTTGGTTTTCGGGTACGCTGTGGCAGCCTGGGTTGATGGCTTCACCGTCAACGGGGGCCTCCATGAATCGGGCGGAGCGGCGGCGACTGGAAAAGCTCCGCGGCAGGCTGGGTCCTCCGCCGGACAGTTTTGCGGTCGCCACGCTGCTGGACGAAGCCAAGTCACACCATCAGGCCGGGCGCCTGCAGGAAGCCGAACGGGTGTACCGGCTCGTTCTCCAGATGAGCCCCGAACACCCGGAGGCGCTGCATGCTCTGGGCCTTGTCGCGTACCGCGTCGGCAAGCTCGACCTTGCGAGCAAGCTGCTCGACCGCGCGGTTCAGCAACATCCCAATCAGCCGCTCTACTGGTTCAATTTTGGCGTCGTGCTGCAACGAGCCGGACGGGCCGAAGAAGCGATCTCCGCGTATCAGCGCGCCATCTCCGCAAAACCCGAGTACGTTGAGGCCTTGATCAATATGGGCAATGTCCACAAAGAGCTCGGCCAACTCACCCAAGCCGAGCAGGCGTATCGGAGGGCGCTGCGCGTCAACCCGAGCTATGCAGACGCGTACAATAATCTGGGCACCGTCCTCAAAGAGCAAGGCCTGGTGGGCGACGCCATCCAAGCCTATCGACAGGCTCTGACAATCAAGCCCGGCCATGTGGAGGCTCACAACAATCTCGGATTGGCGTTGATGGAACAAGGCGAGTGGGACGAGGCCGTGGCGGCGTTCGAGCAGGCGATCCGGGTGCAGCCGGATTATGTCAAGGCGAGGTACAACCTTGGCATTGTGTCCATCTGGAGAGGCGAATTTGACCGGGCCCTCTCCTGCCTCGGGGCATCAGCTCGGGCCAAACACGATCATGGGTGTCGCGTGACGGAGACCCTGATTTCCAAGTCCCGGCTGAAGCACGACGCGGAGCAGATTCAGTATCTGTTCGACCGCGGCCTCCTTGGCGAGGCATACGCGGTCTACCGTGACGCCCTGAAACGGCTGGATCAGCAAGCTCGCGAAGACGCCTCAACGGCAACCTGCATCCGCGTCGATCAACGGGACATGGATCTCGTGGCGCCGTCGTTCAACCGAGTGCTCCACCGCGCGGCCTGCGAACGGCTGCCGGGAGGCGCGGTGAACCCCGATCTGGATGTCGAAGCCATTGAAGCCCGCTACAACGCCGCACGGCCCGAGATCATCTATATCGACGATCTACTCACCAATGAGGCCTTAGCTTCCCTGCGCCGGTTTTGCTTGGAATCGACGATCTGGAAGAAGGAGTACGAAAACGGCTACCTCGGCACGTTCCTGGGCGACGGCTTTGCCACCCCTTTGCTCCTGCAGATCGCCGAAGAATTGCGGCTCAAGTTTCCGAGCATCTTCAAGCAGCACCGCCTCACCCAAGCTTGGGCGTTCAAATACGACAGCCAGCGGCGAGGGCTCAGCGTGCACGCGGATGCGGCCGCCGTCAACGTGAATTTCTGGATCACGCCGGACGAAGCCAATCTGGATTCCGAGACGGGCGGGCTGGTCGTGTGGGACAAAGAAGCGCCACGCGCTTGGAACTTCAAGGAATATAACAACGACAAGAACCGGCAGAAGATTTTCGACTGGCTGGCGGGCGCCGGAGCCAAAGCGGTGCGGATTCCCTACCGTGCGAACCGCGCCGTCGTCTTCAACTCCGACCTCTTCCACCAGACCGACCGGTTCACGTTCAAGGACGAGTACGAAAGCCGCCGAATCAATATCACCCTCCTGTACGGCCACCGACACAACGCGTAACCGCCTCGACGCTCGGTCCGGTCCGCCGCGCGGAACATCTCTCCGCGACGAGGTTTCCGCCTCCGTGAGCCGCGCAGGCGTTCAGGACGATGACGCCTCGTCCGCCGCCTTCTTCACGTAGGGCTCCTGCTCCAATTCCTTGACGAGATGCTGAAGGCGGGCCCATTCGCCGGGTTGCAGGCTCATGAACTCCACGCCGAACAGGTGGTTCCTTGCCCACCGGACAATCGCTTGGTCGACGGCAATCGGCGGTTCATGCTCGGTTGCATGGATGCGGAGTTCCAACGTCGTTCCGGGCATGACCGTCACGTTGCTGTCCACGCGGCAGCCGCGGATCGAGAGGTCGATCACGCTCCCCTCCCCGCCGACCACGTTGGCGGAGGTGAAGGAACTCCGAAACCGCACTGGAAACCGCGGACACCGCCGCTGCTCCACTACTCCTCCCTGACGTCCGGCCGATCGTGGCCTGACATTTCGTCATTTCATGAGCCTGCGGCTCACCGGTACTGCAGAAAAATGCGGGTGGCGCCGACCTTGGGCGCCCCGGGACCCGTTGCTCCGGGAATGCAACAGGTGCCCCCGCAGCGAGGTCCCTACACCGGGCGGGGTGCGAGCTTGCACCCATTGCATTGAGAAAGAGCAACGGGTCCCCGGCTGGTCGGTGACAGGACCCGCATTTTCTGAACAGCAGCCACACACCATCACATCATTATCCTTTAATATTCCCGATCGGCCGCAGCTCCGCCACCTTTTTGGTGATCCCCGCCCGATCCACCGTTTCAACCACGTCCGAGATATTCTTGTAGGCGAAGCCGGCCTCCTCCGCCAGACCCGACATCGACACCGCTTTGACAAGGATCCCCCGCTGCTTCATCTCCCGTTGAAGCTGCTCGCCGCGGACGGATTTCTTGGCCTGCGCCCGCGACATCGTCCGGCCTGACCCATGCATGGTCGAGCCGAACGTCTCCTGCATCGCGCGCTCGGTGCCGACCAACAGATAGGAGCCGGTTTCCATCGAGCCGCCGCAAATGACCGGTTGTCCGATCGCGCGATAGATCTCCGGCAGCTCAGGCCGGCCGGGACCGAAGGCCCTGGTGGACCCCTTTCGGTGGACAACCAGCTCGCCTTCCGGATAGCGTTCCACCTTGGCGATATTGTGCGCCACGTCGTAGACCACGTGCATGCCCAGTTCTTCGGCCGACTTGCCGAAGACGGCAGCGAAGGCTTGGCGAATCTGGTGCGTGATCACCTGGCGGTTGGCGAAGGCGCTGTTCGCCGCGCAGTTCATGGCGGCGAAATAGTCCTGCCCCTCGGGCGATCGGAACGGCGCGCAGGCCAGTTGCTGGTCTTTCACGGTGATGCCGTACCGGCGCATAGCTTTTTCGAACACCTTCAGGTAGTCACTCGCGACCTGATGGCCGAACCCGCGCGAGCCGCAGTGGACCATCACCACGATCTGGTCATGACCGGTGATGCCGAGCGCCGCGGCGACCTGCGGATCAAAGATCCGGTCGTCGGAGACGACCTGCACTTCCAAATAATGGTTGCCGGATCCCAACGTGCCCAGTTGATTGATGCCGCGTTCCACCGCGTGATCGCTGACCTTCGATGGGTCCGCGCCGGCGATGCATCCCCCTTCTTCGATCCTCGCCAGGTCCTCGTGCCACCCGTAGCCTTTTTCCACGCACCACCGGGCTCCCTTGCGCATGACATCCTCGAATTCGCGGCGGGTCACCCGCACGAATCCGGTTGATCCCACCCCGGCAGGAACCTTGCGGAACAATTCGGTCATCAGCGTCTCCAGCCGAGGCTGCACATCGGCTAGCGTGAGATCGGTTCGGATCAGGCGCATGCCGCAGTTGGAAACCACAAATCCATTGGCGATGAAGTTATGATGGTCGTCTAAGACCGTCAGATCATAGACCGGTCCTCGATGATCCACCGACTCGATGTGGATAATCGTATCCCATACCTGTCCGGTTGTTCCCAGACCTTCTGTCCTATCACTGAGGAATTCGTGGAAATCGGCAAAGGCGGTTCCGATCCCGACGCTCAAGCACCTACCTTCCCAGAAGCTACGGGCGACGAAGCGTTCATTGATATATGGTGAGCCGATCGCATCAGTGATCGCTTTGACCGATGCGCCGGTTGTCTTTCTCAAGGTAACTGCCTTTTCGATGCCGGTTGCTCGTTCTTGAAGCACCCCGGTCTTTAGCTTGAGATAGTGGGCAGCCACGTTGGCCAGGTATTGTTTCCGCCGGTTGTAGTCATAGCCAATGCGGGTCCAAAGGCGGATGAGATTGTCCGGCTCAGACGAGATTTGCAGGCGCAGTCTAACCGTATTGGCGCACTTCTCGCGGTCGGCCAGTAACGTGCTTGCGACGCCGAATTCCTGAAGCCATGTCTGCATGTGCGTCATGAAGGCTTTCCCGCTCGGCGCCACAGACGACCGTTTATTGACCGACAAGATCGGTCCGGAGAAGTTGTCAGGATGTCCTGTCACTGCTCTCGGACTGGATAGCTCGGCACCAAAGAAGGCGGCCAAATACAGTCGCTTCATCCAAAGAGGAGCCCGATCCAGCCAGAAGGGCACGCCAAAATTCTGTCCTGCTTTGTTTCCCCCGGAAACTCCTAGGGCGACCAACAGCAACGCCAGAGCCGACGAACGGACATGAATGGCTGTTTCGGTTCTCCTGAAGCTCTTACGACCAGAGTGAGTCATGATCTCGTGCGTTCGCGACCGTGCGTACACTCGTGAGGTGCGGAAACCAATGGCCTCAATATCACGTCGAATAGCTGCAAGATCCTCCGGTTCTCCATACAGTCCAATCTTGGCCCGCCCTCCGTTCCCCAATTGCAGGTGCCCAGCACCTTGGACAAATCCCATCAGCCTGATCAAACGAGGGAGTTTCGGGTTATCCATGGTTAAAGGCAGGAGATTCCGCTGTCGAAGAGCCTTCAGCGCCTGTGCTAAACCATTTTCAGTGCCTCGATAGATTGCGGCGAGCTCTCTTTCAGTCAACAACAAATCCCTCCTGGGAGCCTGATAAGGCACGCCGTCAAACGGATAGACAGATACTTGATCACCGGGAACGAGTCTGCCAAGAGCAACCATTCCTCGTCTCGTGAGGAAGGGATGATCGGCGGTGGCATAGATCTGCCGCCCCGATTCAGTGGTGACCCGCAGGACCGAAGAGGTCGGCGTCTTGATGAGGAACGCTCCAACCTCGGCACTCTGGACCGTATGGGAGGGATTCACGCAGGTGACCCGAAATCCGGGCCACTCGGCGTCGAGCGATTTGATAGGTCGCCAATATCCTAGTTCGTGAAGAATCTGCGAGTCTCCATCGAGGCAGTTGACGTCATAACCCACTCCGCCGGGTGAAATGACTCCCTCGCCCGTGTCGAACGCCGCCACCCCGCCGATGGGGAATCCGTATCCCCAATGACCGTCCGGCATGCAAAGGGCGTAACGGCGGATGCCGGGCAAACAGGCGACGTTCGTCACCTGGTCGAAGACGCCGCGATCCATCGTTTCGAGGATCCGCTCCGTCGCGTAAATGCGGGCCGGCACGAGCATGCCCGGCTTCTCCGACGGAGGAATTTCCCAGATTTCATCGGCGATGCGGTTCACCGCCATTTCGGTATTCAGCTTCATATCACCTCACCATGAGGGCGATCCTGGCGAGACATACGGATGGGACGCGCGAGACTCGCGCGACGAGAAGAAGTCTTTCGCGCGCCTCGCCGGTCATGCGTCGCACGCTTCATATATCCAACACCACTCGAGCCTTCCAACGGATGCCCTCCTGCTTCAGCTCGTACAGATGTTTGGTTACGCCCTTCACGTCCGCCCGCAACTCCTGCGTCG
Organism: Nitrospiraceae bacterium; assembly: GCA_035573855.1. Lineage (GTDB taxonomy): Bacteria > Nitrospirota > Nitrospiria > Nitrospirales > Nitrospiraceae > DATLZU01. The sequence continues at coordinate 322,378 of DATLZU010000021.1, read as the reverse complement.
CGGGATCCACCGGGGCGCCGACCAGCGTCGCGTCCAACCGCCACCGCCCGTTTTCCTGTCTGACTACAGGGACGGCCTCCCGGAACACCACACCTTGCGCATCTTTGACATACACGATTTCGGACAGCCAATCAAACAGCAGTGCGGCGAGGTCCTCGTCTTCGCGCGTGATTGTGAGCCGCCGGGCGGCGGCGACGGTTCGCGGGTCGGCCAGGGTCTCAATCACCGCCTGCGCCGCGGCTTGGAACACCTCCGAAGGAGAGTCGCCCGTGGCTTCGAACGCGGCATCGGCGAGCGCCACGTCCTCGAGAAATCTGAAGGAGGGCGGCATGGCGCCTTACGTCGGTTTGACGCGACGGCGTGCGGCAGCGAAGAGGGAACGCACGTACTCGATCCCTTCAATGGAGTGGCCCAGAGGATTGGGCACCTTTCCCTTCAGCAGCATCTTGATCCCCAATGGAATCACGCTCAGCAGCCGCTTCCAGTCGAAGCCGACCACCTTGAGCGGCATGATCGCCTCGTTCAGGCGACCTTGTCGCTCGATGAGATCCGCAAAGCCTAGAATGTGCCGCGCGCCGCCGGTTGCGGTCAGGCCGCGTTGGATCGCTGCCCGGCGCAAGCGCACGATGGCCTCCATGGGCTTCACATCCTTGGGGCACACCTGCACACAGAAATTGCAGCGCGTACAGTCCCAGATGCCGTGGTCCTTTTCCAATTCTTTCAGCCGGAAGCGCTTGCTGGTCTCCGGTTCGCGCGGGTCCGCCAGAAAGCGGTCGGCCTTGGCCAAGGCCGCCGGCCCCAAAAACTCTTTGGAGACTTCATGCACCGTGCAGGCAGCCACGCAGGCGCCGCACATGATACAGGCGTCCACATTGTGGAATTCATAACTCTGCGGCATGAGCGTCATCGGGCCGGGGGGACGATCGCCTCCTGCGCTCGGTTCGGCCAGCAGCCAGGGCGTGACCGCCCGGATCTTTCCCCAAAACGACGACATGTCGACCACGAGGTCCTTGATGACCGGTAAATTACGGAGCGGCGCGACGACGATCCTGCCGTGGCGTTCCAATTCTTTGCGGACGGAAGTGCGACAGGCCAGCTTTTCCGAGCCGTTGATCTCCATCGCGCAGGAGCCGCAAATGGCGGATCGGCAGGAATACCGAAGCGAGAGGCTGCCGTCCTGTTCGTTCTTGATGCGGATCAGGGCTTCCAGGACCGTCAGCCCCCGGCCGACTTCGAGCCGGTACTCTTCAAAATGGGGATGGACGTCGATTTCCGGATTGTAGCGTTGAATGGTGAAGGTCAGGCGCATGGGAAGAGTGAGTAGCGACTTCCGTCACTACGTGATTGAGTAGCAGGGCAACTGGTTCGGATCAGAAGACACAATCACCCATCGCCTCCACGCTCAATCACTGAGTTCAAAGGTCTTAGGATAGTCCGTGAGATTGCGGCAGCCATCGCGGGTGACCAGGACCATGTCTTCGATCCGGACGGCACCCAGTCCCGGGTAGTAGAGGCCAGGCTCAACCGTGACCACGTGGCCCTCCTGCAAAATGGAGCCCGTGCGGCTAATGCGCGGCGCCTCGTGGATATCCAGCCCGACGCCGTGGCCAGTCCCGTGAAAGTACCCCTGCATGCGTCCGTTCACTAAACCGGTCTTGTAGCCGGCCTTGTCGAATCGCTCGCAGACGCCTTGATGGATCTTGGCGCCGTCGGCGCCATCCCGGATCTTGGTGATCGCCTCTTCTTGGGCGTCTTTCACCGTTTGGTACAGTTTTTTCAGCTCGGTCGAAGCCCGGCCCCGCACGACGGTCCTCGACATATCGGCGAAATAACGCGAGGTGGCTGAGCGAGGGAAGACGTCGAAGATAATGCTACGGTCCGCCGGCAGCGGGCCGCTGCCTTCGTGGTGAGGATCGCAGGCCTGTTCGCCGCCGGCGACGATGGTGTGTTGAGCGACGCAATCCTGTTCCATGAGCGTCATGTTGATCAGCTTTTTGACGCGCTCAGAAGTCAATGGCTCGCCATCGAGCCACAACACGCCGTCCCGCACGGAGGCCCGCCGCAGGGCCTGGTGCGCCGCCGCGACCGCCGCCTCCGTGGCCCGCTGCGTCGCTTCGATATGGCCCACCTCCTCGGCCGTCTTGATAACTCGCTGCTCGAAGAACGGCTCGCGTTTGGTGTGGAGCCGGTACCCCAGTTCCTGCAGGCGGCAGGCGTGGATGTACGGGAAGTTGCCGGGCACCAACAGCTCCGCGAGGCCCGCCTCCCGCAAAACCAGATGCACGATGTCCACCGGACCGGGTTCGGTTACGCCCTGATCCTTGGCCCGCCGCTCGAACTCGGAGTAGGACAATACCCGATCGACCCGCGCTTGGCTGCGGGCGCGGTCCAATTCCAAATCGCTCATGACAACCAGCCGCTCCCCCTTGATCTCCAAATAGATAAAGGGATCGGGTGCGATGAACCGTGTGGCGTAGTACAGATTCGAGTCGGTTTCGCTGGCGGCGATGAACAGAGTTGCGCGGTCGGCGGTCGTCATAGGCGCTCCCGGCTGCCGGATGAATCTAGCCGATCGCTCGTCGCGAACACCCCCGAAAAGATCCGAACTATTCGGCCACCCGCGACCGGCTATTGGCTGCAAGGACTGCTGGCTTTTGCGTAGACGATCCAAACGGATGCTATCACGCGGTCCGAGGAGGGTCAAGGCGACACAGGGGCCGGCGGTGCCTCGGACGGTGGCGCTTTTTCTGTGGCGTCCGCAGGTTTCTCATCGGGGCTGACGAGATCCACCGGCAACGTGAGCGCGTTCTTGAGCACGTCGAAGGCCAACTGCGCCAGGCCGGTCAGGCCGGTGGCGAAGGATTTCATCGGCAGGTAGGTCACTTCCGGGTCTTCGATAGAGCCTTTCACTTGGAAGAGGGCCGTGGCGATGCCCTTCCGTTCGCCCGCCAGCAGCCGTCCGAACAGCGGAATCGATTTCAGGAATTGCGAATAGGAGCCAAAGGGGCTGACGGCCCAGACCATGTTGAGCTGATCGGTGGCCAGATCGTAGTTGCCGGCTGCCGTGATTTTCAGGACCGGGCTGTCGAGAATGATGTCTTCCGATTCGATCAGTCCGTTACGCGCAGAAATAGTGGCCGACAGTCGGTTAAACGGGAGCCCCTCTTTATCGAGATCGACTTTGCCCTGCAGCACTGCGGGCAGATTGAGAATGCTCAGAACTTTCCAAATCGCCCGCTTGTCGTTTTTAAAAATGCGGCCGTCTTCGATCAACACCGTGGCTTTCCCGCCGAGTGTGGGAAAGACGCCGTGTGGGTTCCGGCCGTGCCCGCGCAGCGAGCCAGTCAGTTTAAGCGCTCCGGTCACCCAATGCTCTTCCGTGCCGAGCAGCGGAAGCAATTCCTCGAACCGCATGCCGGTGACCCGGACCGACGCTTCGGCTTCCGCCGGCGCCAGCCGGGGGAGCCGTACAACGATCCGTCCCGCGACCTGTCCGCCGTCGGATTGTCCGGCGATCCGGTCCACGTCTAGAATCCCGTCTTCGATCGTGATCCGACAGGACAGCCCGCCAAAGCGCAGCTTCTTGTAGATGCCGCGGTCGATGGTGGCGGTGGCGCTGACGCGGCTGGTGGCCGCCAGCGTTTCCAAAAAGTCGCGGATCGGTGAGCGGGCCCCTTTGGGAATCAGCAGGTCGATATCCAAGTAGGAGGACTCGATCTTGGCCGTAATGAGCGGCTTATGAGTCCAGTTTTTGATCGTGCCGGACATCGCCAGATCGCTGTCGCCGATCCGAAACGCCAACCGTTTGAGCTCTGCGTGGTTGCGGATCAACTTCAGCCGGACGTACAGGTCCTGCACATGCCCATCCAATCCCCTGGCCAGCATCAGACCGTTGGTCAGAGCCAGCCATCCGTTGATCCGCCACGTGCGCCAGTCGGGGTTCGATCCCTTGATGTCCAGAGAGACTTCCAGCTTGCCGGCTTCGATTCCCGCCGTCGAGAGCCATTCCGGCAGGCTAGAGAGCGACAAGGTGCCCGTCGTGAGGGACACGTCGAGCGCGAACCGCTTGCCGAGTTGGATCTTGCCTTTGGTCGCCAGGCGCAGAGATGGCAGGACCAGTTCGAGCTTGGTCACGGTGAACGTAGTGCCGGACGCGAGGTTGCCGTCGAATTCCAGCATGGCCGGGGCGCCGGGCGGTTTTTCCCCCAGGCCGGGAAGAACCCATTTGGCTTCGTCGAGCACCACCTGGCCGCGCAGTTGCGGCGTCGCAGTGCTTCCGGAAAGCGCCACGGCGGCAACGATCGGCCCCTGCAAAGAACCATCAGAAAAGACGCCGGCCGGGAACAACCAGGCCAGGAAGGCCGCGTCGCTCCGCGCTCGAACGACGAATCCCTCGAAGGCGCTGATCGCGCCGCCGGTGATCGTGCCGTGAAGCTGGAAGAACATCTCGCCCAACCGGCCGCTGACTTGATCGAGTTGCGTGCCGGTTTCCGACAGCACCAGTCGCCCCTGAAGATCCCTGAGGCGCTCCGGCAAGGACGGACTGGTCAGTCCGACGTTCCGGGCGATGATTTCTCCCCCGACGAAGGTGACACCTCCAGGCTGGTTGAGCGGGCCGACCAACCGGAACGTCGGCAGAGCCTCTCCGGTCACGTCCCGCGCCTCGGCCAGGAACGCGGATACGCGGTCGGAGTGAAGGGACTTGGCAAGCAGACGTACCAGCCCAGCCGCCTCCATGCTACCGGACAGTTCCATCTCGAGCCAGGGCCCGGCTTCCAAAAATGACACCATCGCCTTACCTTGCAAGATCCGGATGTCGCCGTATTGCCCGGTCAAACCCAGGACCCGGATCCGCCCGGCTTCGACCAGCACCGTTGCCGCAAGGTCGCGTGCCGGGACACGATCCTGCCCGATCAACGCGCGGCCCTGCCGAACTCGAAATTCGCCGGTGAGGGACACAGGCGCCGTCGCCGCGATAGACCCGGTCAGCGTCGCGGTCACGGCCTCGACGATCCCGCCAATCTGGCGTTCGGCGATGACCGGCTGCAGGTCGGCGTGGATCCACTGCGGCGGCACATGCGACAGCAACTCGTGCAAGTCGATCGCCGCGGAAGAAAACGTGACCGAGAAGGTCGGCTGGGACGTGAACAGTCCGGACAGGTTGGCCCTGCCGCTCAAGGCGAGGCGATCGACGTTGGCGCTGATGTCGGATAGCAAGACGTCGTAGCCCGCGACACCGGGCACAATCCGCAAGCCGGCGCGCAAATTGGCCACCCCGGCCAAACCTTCCGGGACCGGCCGCGGGCCGAAGAAGTCCGCCAGCTCGCGAAGGTGGAGATTGGCCGCCTCGAGCCGACCGTCGAACTGGAGAAACGCCCGGGCCTCCACCGGCTCCTCGGCGGCCAACGTGGCCGGCGCGCCGGCGCCGGCCACGACCCCGGTCAGGGACACCGCCGACACGCCCTCTTGTCCGGATAGTGTCGCGGCGAGGTGAACATCGGCGCGCGGCCGTCCGGGCGGAACTGAGAGCGTCGCATCGACGGTGTTGAGTTGCAGGCGCCGAGGCCCATCCGGACGGGAATCGTCGAGGATTGTCACGGTGCCGTTCAACAGAGCCGCCTCGCGGACGCGCAGAATCTGCCCCAACGCCTTCAGGGCGGACCCGTCCTGCACGTTCTGGGCCTCCGCATCGGCGAGGATGTTCCACTGGCCATCCCGACCCCGGCGCAGGGTCACCTGCGGATCTTCGATCAACAACCGCTTGCCGACCACCTGCCGGCGCAGCAACGGGATGAGACGAAGCACCATATCCACCCGCCTGGCGGTCAGGAGGATACGGGTCGGATCGCGGTCATGCACGACCACCTGACTCAGCTCGAGCCGGACCCTGGGAAAGACGACAAGCTTGACGTGTCCCACGTCGATTTTGCGCCCAATGCTGCGCTCGATCTGCCGGAGAAAAAACTCTTTGAGATAATCCTGGCCGGTCAGGGGGCGGGAGAAGACCACGCCGAGCAGCACAAGGACTAGCAGCGCAAGGAACAGCGCGCCGAAACGAACCCTCACTCCTCCTCCGGTTGAATGGATCAGGGAAGTACGTATTGACCATCATCTTACCGGATCGATGGGGGGAAATCCACCGATTGGCCCATCTCCTCCGGCGTGTCGCGTAAACGCCGTGTCCGGCTTCTCTCGCCGGTCGGCGACGGAACGGATATAATGCGCCGGACGCCGACCCATTCCGTCTGAGGGGAATTCCTGTGAGGTTTTCCGCGCCGCCGGTTCATTCGCTGCACGCCCGGTGGACCGTCCTTGCCCTGCTGTTCGCCATCAGCGTGGTGACCTACGTCGACCGGGTCAACATTTCCGTCACAGCCAGGCAGATGATGCCGGCTTTCGGGTTGACGGACGGCCAAATGGGACGCATCTTCTCCGCCTTCGTGCTGGGCTATGCGCTCTTTCAGATTCCCGGAGGGTGGTTGGGGGATCGCTGGGGCGCACGTCGCGTGTTAACCGCGGCGGTGCTCTGGTGGTCGCTCTTCACGGCGTTGACCGCGGTCGCCGCCATACTGCCGCTGGTGGACCTGGTCGGAATCGCCGGTTCGCTCGCCCTCGTCAGGTTTCTGCTCGGCATCGGCGAGGCAGCAGCCTTGCCGAACTTCAACCGGGCGGTGGCGGACTGGCTCGATCCGCAGGAGCGGGGATTGGGCATCGGGATCGCCATCGGCGGCATCGGGGTCGGCTCGGCGCTGACACCGCCGATTGCCGCCTGGCTCATGGTGAACTTTGGGTGGCAGACGGTGTTCTACTGGTCGGCTGCGCTGGGGCTGCTGATCGCCGGCTTCTGGTATTGGTGCACCGCGGATCATCCGGCGCGGCAGACGCGGACGACCGGTTCCAAGCGGCGGGAGGGCCCGGCGTCCCGCCGGACCGACGGTGAGACCTCCGTGTCCGGGAAGACGCCCTGGAAAGCCATCGCCGCCACGCCGACCGTGTGGTGGCTCGTGCTCAGTTACAGTTGCCTGGGCTATGTCGCCTATGTGTACATGTCGTGGTTCTATCTCTACTTGGTGAACGTGCGCGGGTTTGGCGAGTTGCGGGGCGCAGTCTTCGCATCCGCTCCGTTTCTGGCCATTCTGGTGTTCTGCCCGCTCGGCGGGTGGGTAACCGACCGGCTGGCAGCCGCCTACGGCGTGACGAAGGGCCGGAGCGCCACGGGAATGGCGGGCATGCTGCTCTCCGGCACGGTGATCGCTCTCGGCGCCGCGGTCGATTCCGCGTGGATCGCGATCCTGTGCCTCTCGCTGGGGGCGGGTTGGCTGTACTTTACAGTGGGAGCCTATTGGGCGTCGACCGCCGATTTGTCTAAAGCCCATGCCGGCACCCTGTCCGGACTCATGAATACCGGCGCCAACCTCGGAGGAAGCCTCTCGCCGACCTTGACGCCCTGGTTGGCCGAGCAATGGGGGTGGTCCGTCTCGCTGGGCGTTGCGGCGCTGATCGCCATTCTGGGAGGGCTGATGTGGCTAAAGATTGATCCAGGCAAGGGGTTGCGCGGAAGCGATTAGGAATACAGCGCCCTTGCCGTCGGCGGTGCCGGCTTGGTAGATTGCCGAACGAGGTCACGAAGCATGGTCATCCAGTTTGAGAAGAAAAATCCGCGGGCGACGATCATCACGAAATTCGGAGAGATTACGATCCGTTTCTATCCCGAAGAAGCGCCTAGACACGTCGAGAACTTCATCAATCTGGCGAAGCTCGGCTTCTATAACGGCACGACCTTCCATCGCGTCGTTCCCGGATTCATCATTCAAGGAGGAGATCCGCTGAGCAAGGAACCGGATCGCAAGCTGCACGGCACCGGGGGGCCAGGCTATTGGCTCAACCCAGAACCGAACGACCGTCCCCACAAGCGCGGTGCAGTGTCGATGGCCAAGGTGCCGCGTGAGAGCAACAGCACGCGCGACTTCAATGATAGCGGGTCGCAATTCTTCATCTGCGTGGCGGATGCGAGCGGCCTGGACCGTCGCTACACCGTCTTCGGCGAGGTCTTTCGCGGGATGGATGTAGTGGACAAGATCGTCGCTGTCCCGCGCGACGAGTTCGACAATCCTCTTGAGCCCATCACAATGACCGTGGTGGTGAAGGAATAATCACCGCCCGCTGCAGGTGCGCCCATGCACGACGTGCGGCGGCGCACAACCGATCTCCTCCTGACGCGTTGGAACCTGTCGCCGCTTGCTCTGGACTGCGGTGATTTTCCAACCAAGCATCAAGCTGTTGCATCGCGCCCCGCCGATGTTCTCGGAACGGTATTGATCTTGCTGACAACCTTACGCCAAGCTTCGTTGAGGCAAAAAGTCGTATGCCGTTCACCCTCGCCTTCATTGCAATCGGAGCGCCGCTTCTTGCCAGCGGTCTGATCACCGCCCTGGGCGCTTTGCTCGGGGAACGAGTCGCCAAGATCGGCATCGGCGCACTGGCGGTCGCCGCCGTCGCCGCTGTGCTGACCCTCTACCAGACCGTTCATCAGGAACCGGTTGTTCTCCGTCTGCCCGGGATGCCCGCTCTGTTGGCTTTCGCGACTCCGACGTGGCTCGTGGATCGGCTGGCCGCTGTGATGATGGTCTTGATCACTGCCGTCAGCCTCGTGATCCATGTGTATTCTCGGCGCTACATGCGCAGCGATCCGGGATACGTCAGGTTCTTCACCCTGCTGAGTCTCTTGACATTCGTCCTGCTCAGCCTGGTCACCACCGGAAATCTGCTGTGGCTCTTCATCTGCTGGCACGCCATGACGTGGTTGCTGCGAGCCCTGCTTTCCTTCGACGACACTAGGCCGGCGGCGCGGCAGGCGGGTCGGACGACGTTGTACGTGCACGGGATTGGCGACGCTGCACTGCTCATTGGGGTGGCATGGCTCTACGCCGCGTTTGGCACCCTTGATCTGCCCGACCTCTTCCAGCTCGTGGAACAACCTTCCTTGGTTCCCACGTTTCGAATTGCGACCGACTGGGAGATCAGCGCCGTCACCGTGGCGACTCTGGTGCTCGTGGCCTCCGTGATGACCAAGTCGGCCCAGTTCCCGTTCCATGTCTGGTTGTCCGGTACGATTGAAGCTCCAACGCCCGTGTCCGCCATGCTCCATGCCGGCATTGTGAACGCCGGGGGATTTTTGGTGAACCGGTTGGCGCCTCTCTACGGGATGGCCCCGACGACGTTGTATCTCCTATTCATCATCGGGGCCCTGACCGCTCTGATCGGGGCCGCCACCATGCTGACCCAGCCCAGCATCAAACGCACGCTCGTCTACTCGACGATGGGACAAATGGGGTACATGGTCATGGAATGCGGCTTGGGTGCGTTCGCATTGGCGATCTTCCACCTTTGCGCCCACGGCTTGTTCAAGGCCACGCTGTTCCTGAATTCCGGATCGAACATCCACCGGGCGCGAATCGAATTCAAGCTGCCGGGCCACCATCCGGTCCGCGAAGCGTCGGGCTTCTCGCTGATGACCTGGGCCACCGGCTTGGCCGTCACGCTGGTACTTCCCCTCGTTATCCTGCTCATCGCCCACGGTCTGGTGCATGTGCCGCTCTTCGAGGCGCAAGGCGCGGTGATTTTCCTCTTTTTCGCCTGGGTGACGTCGGCGCAGGCTGTCTTCAGCCTCTACCGGCTCACCGAGGTCGCCTCGTGGAAAGTATCCGCCACCATGCTCGCAACGTTAGCCTTCATCGGGCTGACCTACTTATGGGCCGGTGAGTCGTTCACCCATTTTCTCTATCCAAGGCCGGGCGAACCCGCCGCGTACTTCCAGGCGGCAGCCTGGCCGTGGGGGCTGTTTGAGGTGTTCGTGGCGCTTTCAGCGGTCCTCGTTGTGGGGGTATGGGTCATTCTTTACGGCAGGGCGCATGGCCTGCGACTGCTTCCTGACTGGATGGAGACCATCCACATCCGTCTGTACGTCGCGTTTCTGCACGGCCTCTACGTGGAAGATGCGGTTCAGAGCCTCAGCGGATCTCCGGCGCGCCTGCGGCGGTGCATGTCGGAGACGACCATGACCGGCCGGTGATCAGGATGACAACCCGGGGTTCACATGGATTCACCGACGCGCAGCGGATGGAGCTGCGCTCCTACGTCCAGCTGGCCGGAGAGGTCATCTCGCCCTATTGGCCGATGCGGACCTTCATCCACCACAACCCACTCCATGGATTGGAAATCCTGCCATTCGAGCAGGCCGTCGAACGGGGCGCACAGGTATTCGGCGGGCGAGGATACCTGAGCAACGACACCTATCGCGCCTACCTGCAGAGCGGGCGCATTTGCGTCGAAGATGTGCGGGCGGCTCTTCGGCCTCTTGTCTCGGACAAACAGGCCGCGTTTGCGGGACGGTCTGTTTCGCACCTGGACGTGCTGGCCGCCTCCATGATCCATGGCGTGACGGAACCGGCTCCTCAGGGCCGTCGCGGCGAGGACGAGGACGATCGGGATACCGTCGCGAAGGTCGCGTCCTGGCTGCTGGCGACCTCGGTCATGCAAGGCATTCGCGCCCGGTTCCCATCGACGCCGGAGAACGCGGACGCCCTCGCGACGCGAGAAACGTTGAGCGCGTGGTGCGACTGGACCGTCGGCTCGACGATTGCAGAGATCATCAATCGGGAAATGACGACGTGGTGCGCAGCCTTCCTGGACGAGGGCGAGGCGAGTTGGTCGATGCCGTACCGGGAGCGAACCTTTTACCTGGCCTGGAAAACCCTGGCGCAACATGACGCTGCCCTTCGTCTGATTGGCATTCGCCACGCGGCCCGGAAGATTCGGGCTCTGCCGGACCGGCCGGAGGATGCGATCCTGGAAAGCTTAACGCATCTGAAACTTCCCAAGGCGGCGTGGGAAGCCTATCTGACCCTGCATCTCGCCGCCCTGCCGGGATGGACCGGCTACATCAAGTGGCGGGCGAATCAGACCGGATTCCCCTGGCAGGAGCAATATCCTGTCGATCTGGTGAACTATCTGGCGGTCCGCCTGTTTTACGAGCGCGAGCTGGTGGAATGGATCTGCCGCGATCGCCTCGGTCTGCCCGGCGACTACGAGGAAATTCGGCGGTTCATCGACCAACACCCGCACGCCTGTTGGCTGCGACGGGAATGGGTGGCAGGACGCCTGTCTGGAGCCGAGTTCGCGTGTGTCCGACGGCTCGCTCGCTCCCGCCGTCGGCACGACCAGACCGCCTGGGAAGATGAAGGCCGTCGTCAATACGAGCGGCGCCTCGAACAAGAGACCCGGAATGCACCGCAGGCGGCGGCCCGTTCCCTGGTGCGCCTCGCGCGGGCGCTCTCGATCGATCCGGACGCCATCGAGTCAACTCCTCCCTCCGACGTCCGGACGGTGCTCGACTGGCTCGACGGGTTTCCGCCTTCGGAGCACGGCCGACACTGGCTCGAAGCCTTCGAGGCAAGCCATCGCCGCGACATGCTGGACCGCCTCGCCGCGGCCGCCCGCCGGAGTTCCGCGGCTGCGCCGGTCCCGGATCAGGACCCACCGTCGAGACCGCTCGCTCAAGTCGTGTTTTGCATCGACGTGCGGTCCGAGGTGTTCCGCCGGCACCTGGAACATCGCGGGGGCTATGAAACGCTGGGACTCGCTGGCTTTTTCGGCGTGCCGCTGGACTATCAGCCCTTCAACGCATCCTACGCCGTCTCCCACTGCCCGGTCCTGCTGAAACCGAAAAATCGGGTTCGCGAGGTGCCCCGCAGTTATCACGGAGCAGTCGCCGAGCGTCACAAGACGGCGGCGCGGCTCAGCGAGGCGGCGCACGCCCTGCTGCATGATTTGAAGGGAAACGTCGTCACGCCCTACGTCATGGTCGAGGCCCTCGGATGGTTCTTCAGCTTGCCCCTTTTCGGGAAGACACTGCTCCCCGTTTGGTACGAGGCCGCGAGCCGATGGGTGAAACGGCTCCTGATCCCATCCGTGGCGACGACCTTGACGGTTGAGAAGCTCACCCGGGAAGAAGCGGAAGAAATGGTGGCGGCCGAACAGCAGGCCCGGATTCGGGAGCTGCTGCGCGAACGGTTCGGCCTGACGGGCGCAGCCCTCTCTCCCGCGTTGCTGGACAAGATTCGGAAAAAAGCCCTCGGCCAGGCGAACGGCCCCGACGGGGAAGTGGCGAGCGTCCTGCGCCTGACTCCGGAGGAGGAAGAAGCCTTCTACCGGGAACTGCGCGAACACCATCGGATCAGTCCGCGCGGGATTTCCGAACGGCTGCAGCGCATTACCCAAACCGGGTTCACCATCACCGAGCAGGCATATTATGTCGAAGCTGCGCTCCGCTTAACGGGGCTGTCGTCCAACTTCGCGCGTGTGGTGCTGTTCTGCGCGCACGGCAGCACCTCGGACAACAATCCCTACGAGTCCGCCCTCGACTGCGGGGCCTGCGGAGGAAATCAGGGACTCTCCAACGCGCGGGTCATCGCCGCGATGGCGAACAAGCCCGCCGTGCGGGAGTTGCTGCAGGCGCGCGGGATCGCGATTCCGAGCGACACGCATTTCTTTGCGGCGCAGCACGACACCACGGCCGACACCGTCCGCATCGTCGATCTGGAGGATGTGCCGGCGACGCACCGCAAGGATCTGCAGCGGCTTATGGAGGATTTGGAAGAAGCCGGCGCTCGGACCGCGCTGGAGCGCGGCCGCGCGCTCGATGGACCGACGGCCCCGCTTGACCCCTGGGCGGCGCGGCGACAGGCTCAACGACGAAGCCGCGACTGGGCAGAGGTCCGGCCGGAATGGGGACTGTCTCGGAACAGCCTCATGATCATCGGGCGACGGGCCTTGTCCCAGCCGGTCGACCTGCAGGGGCGCGCCTTTCTGCATTCGTACGACCATCGACAGGACGCCTCCGGCAAACTGCTGGAAACCATCATGACCGCGCCGCTGGTGGTCGCACAGTGGATCAACATGGAACATTATTTCTCGACCGTCGACAACGAAGTCTACGGCAGCGGCAGCAAGGTGTATCACAACGTGGTCGGCCGGATCGGCGTGATGACCGGCGTGTGGAGCGACTTGCGCATCGGGCTGCCCGCCCAGACGGTCCTGAGCGGCCGGCTGCCCTATCACGAACCGATGCGCTTGCTCGCCGTCATCGAGGCACCGCGCGAGCGCATCACCGCGATCATCGACCGCCACCCGTTGCTCAAACAATTGTTCAATCTGGGATGGGTCGCGCTCGCGGCGCTCGACCCGCGGGACGGCGAGTTCCACCACTATGACCGCGCCGGCGGATGGATACGAAGAGGAGCACACCATGATCGGCTTGACGTTGCATCCGATGAAGGAAATCAAGATCGTCGTGCAGGGCGAACACTTGAAATTTGTCACTGACCTCCTGGACCGCGTCGGCGCCACCGGCTATACGATCATCAATAATGTGTCGGGCAAGGGGCACCACGGCTTTCACGAGGGTCACCTGCTGTTCAACGATACCAGCAGCCAGGTGATTGTGTTCACTGTTGTGCCGGAGGAGAAGGTCGAGCCGATCCTGGCCGGCCTAGGCCCGCTTTTCAACAAGCATTCCGGCGCCATGTTCGTCAGCGACGTGGCGGTCAGCCGCCGCGAGCATTTCGTCGCTAAATAACCCGGATCAATGACGCGTGCTGCGGTCGCGGCCGGTGCTCACTCGACTGTCTCCGGATCGGGCCAGTATACTGTCCCCGGCGGCAGAATCGGTCTGCCGTTCATCCCTGTCGCCTGAGCGAGCATGGAGCGCATGTCGCCAGCCAGACGTCCACGACCGAAGCCGCCGCTGTTGACCCAATCGGAAGTCGCCGCCGCGGAAGTGCTGGCCTGGGTCGGCGACTGCATCGACGGGGGTCTCTGTTTCGTCTCCCAGGGGATCCTGATCTACGAGAACGCGCGCTTCGGCGAACTCCTCGACGCTCCAACTGCAGGAGAGGCCGAGCCGTTGCCATCGGCTGCCGAGCAGGCTGCCGTGTCCCAGACTCTTCGTGCGCGTCTTTTTGCCGAAGCCAACGCCTGGAGTCGAGAGCTGCTCGGAGCCCGCAGCGTCAAGGAATATCGTCTGACCGATCGTCAGGGCCGGCCGCTCGTCTATGAATGCCGTTTCAACGTGGTTCCCTATCACGGCGGCGCGGGCGTGCTCCTGGTCCTTCAGGACGTCACCGAGCGCACCCTGCTCGCGCATGAGGCGTCCCAGGCCGCCCGGTTCCAATCGGTGCTCGCCCGGATCGGCGCACTGGCGGTCAGCGGGGTGGCAGTCCAGGAAATCATGAACGAAGCGGTTCGGCTGACCGCGGAGACCCTCGGCGTCGAGCTGTGTAAGATTCTAATTCCACGGGAATCCGACGAACACCTCTACCTCGTGGCAGGGGTCGGCTGGCGGGAAGGATTGATCGGTAGCCTGACCGTCGAAGGGGGGACCCACTCGCAGGCCGGCTATGCTATCCGGGAGCGCCGTCCGGTCGTCGTTCGCGATCTCCGCCACGAAACCCGCTTCACGCCGTCCCGGCTTCTGTCTGAGCATGGCGGGATTTCGGGCATGAGCGCCCCCATGATGGTCCAGGACCGCGTCTACGGCGTCATGGGCGCCCATTGCAAAAGTGTCCGGGAATTTTCCGACAAAGAGTTGGAGTTTCTGTGCTCCGTGGCGAACACCGTAGCCACGGTTTTGGAGCGGTGGCGCCGGGAGGAAACCCAGTTGCAGCTCTACCATCGGTTGTTCGAGCTGGTGCAGGACGGCATCATGCTGACCGACACGGAAGGCCGTTTGCTCGAGTGGAACCCAGCGATGGAACGGATGACGGGATGGAAGCGGGAGGAGGTGATCGGACGGACTCCGGCAGTCCTGAAATCCGGGAAGCACGCCCCGGAGTTCTACGAACGGTTGTGGCAGGCGATCCGCTCGGGACACGCGTTCGTGGACCGCTTCGTCAACCGGCGCAAGGACGGCTCCGAGTTCCTAGTGTGGGAAAGCGTAAGCCCGGTGAAGGATCCGGACGGAGCGATCCGGTACTACTTGGCGATTCTCACCGATCTGAGCGAGCGGGAGCGGATGCTGGAGGCGCTGCGTCATACGGAGCAGGTGAAACTCGTCGGCCAGCTCGCCGGCGGGATTCTGCACGAAATCCGCAATCCGTTGATTGGCCTCGGGAGTCTCGCCATGCATTTGGCCGAGCAGGACACGCTGCCGCCGGCCGCGCGGGATCGGTGCCGCCTCATCGCCCGTGAAGCCGCGCGGATCGACGAACTCTTAGAATCGCATCTGGGACAGCTCCGGCCGCGGCCCTTCGACCTGCGGCCGTGCGATCTGCCGGCCCTGCTCGACGACACCTTAACCCTGCTCCGGCCGAATCTGATCAAACACCGCATCGCCGTGAAAAAAGATTTGGAAGCGGATCTCCCGCCGGCGGAAGTCTCGCGAGCCCACATTCAGCAGGTCTATCTGAACATCGCCATGAACGCGATCGAGGCGATGCCCAACGGCGGCGATCTGACGATCGCCATGAAACGGGACACCCGTCGGACCGCCGGCGTGCTCGTCACGTTCGCGGACACAGGAAAAGGGATCCCTCCGGAGGATCTAAAACACATCTATGAACCGTTTTTCACGAGCGGCAAGGCGAAGGGAGTTGGCCTTGGCCTGACCATCACTCAGGACATCGTGGAACGGCACGGCGGCCAGTTGGCCATTTCCAGTCCTCCAGGCAGCGGAGCGGTCGTCGAAATCTGGCTTCCGTTGAAGGGGTAGTATGGCATGGCAAATCCTGTTGGTGGAGGATGAAGAGTCCGTTCGGGAAGCCTTCGCGCTAAGGCTGGCCGACCACGGATACCTGGTGCAGACCGCCGGATCGGGAGAGGAAGCCCTCGCGATGCTCCGCGCCTACGAGCCCGATATTCTGGTGCTCGATCTCCTCATGCCGAATCTCTCCGGTCTGGACGTGCTGACCCGCGTCAAACAGGTTTTCCCGAATCTTCTCGTCATTCTCCTGACGGCCAGGGGCACCGTGAAGGATGCGGTCGACGCGATGCGGCTCGGCGCCTTCGATTTCGTTGCCAAGTCCATCGACATGGACGATCTCCTGCACGCGCTGGGTCGCGCCACGGATTTGCTCGCGCTGCGCCGGCAGGTGCAACTGCACAGCGGTCAGGACACGGATCGCTATGCCCTCGATCGCATGGTCGCCAAGAGTCCTATCACCCAGGCCTTCCTGCAGCAGGTGCGGGAGCTCGCCAAGAACGACCGGGTGACAGTGCTCCTGCAGGGCGAAACAGGTTCTGGCAAGCAGTACGTCGGTCGCGTGATTCACTTCAACAGCGCCCGGGCCGACAAGCCTTGCGTCGAGGTTGATTGTCCGTCGATCCCGCGCGAGTTGTTCGAAAGCGAGTTGTTCGGCCACGAGAAAGGCTCCTTCACCGGAGCCTCGGCTAGGAAATGCGGTTTGATCGAGATGGCCGAAGGCGGCACCGTCTTATTCGACGAGATCGGCGACCTGCCCCTCCCGTTGCAGGCCAAGTTGTTGCGGGTGCTCGAAGAGCGGACGCTGCGCCGGGTCGGCGGCGCGACGAGCATTCCGGTCGACGTTCGATTCATGGCCGCGACCAACCGCAATCTTAAAGAGGCGGTCGCGAAAGGCGAGTTCCGCGAGGACCTCTACTACAGGCTCAACGTCGTGACCTTGACCGTGCCGCCCCTGCGGGACCGCCGCGAGGATATCATTCCGTTGGCGGAGCAATTTCTTGCCCGCTCCGCCCTGGCACTCAAAAAACCGGTTCGCGCGCTGGGGGAAAGCGCCCAAGTCGTCCTGGGGACGTACCAGTTCCCGGGCAACGTGCGTGAGCTAAGCAATTTGATCGAACGCGCCGTGCTGTTCTGCTCCGGAGACCAACTCGAAGCGGTCCACTTTCCATCCGACCTCCAGGGAACGACCGGGCCAGTCTTTGGAACTCCCTCGAGAGCCCAGCCAGCCGATGGAGGTTCGGACGATCCGATGACCGTGCAGATCCGGTTCCGTGTCGGGGAACAATCCTTGGCGGATCTGGAAGATCGGATCATCGCCGAGGTGCTGCAGCGGTCGGAGGGGAACAAGACGCAGGCTGCCAAGTATTTGGGGATCACCCGCTGGATGCTGGACCGCCGCCGGAAGAAACAGTGATTGAAGGCGCACGCTTTGACAAGTGATAAGGTTCAAGAAGGCTTGGCTGTTCCATCCCGGAACTGCCCGGTGCGAAGTCGCACGAACGTCCGTGCTGGTCGTGTGTGCGCACACGGCGGTGGATCAACGTTGTGCGATTCCCACGGTGCGTTTCCAACCAGTGCGAGGATGGTCGGCCACCTGATGAGCAGTCAAGCTGAGTTGCACCTCGTTCTTCCCTGAACAGGCTTCGTCGAACTTTGGAACTCCGCTTGCACACATGGTTGTTACAAACAGGATGAGCGGGATACCGCAGGAGAAGGGCGGGTTGTCCATCACTTGGATCCGACGTAGACGGGCCATGCACGATCTTCTTATGCAGCGCAGCGGGATCCAGCTCTGCGCAAGACACCGGGGTGTTAAAGCTTTGGAGGCAAGAGAACCATGAGATCCGCAACGGCATTCGCCCGCATCGGAGTGGGCATGATGATTTTGCTGCTCGGATTGTCAATGCCGGGCAGAGCAGCCGACATGACGGCCCAAAACAAGCAGGCCAAACGGGCCGGCATGGATCCGGCCCGCCTTGTCACGCAGTATGTGGAGGCTATGGCGGCAGGAAAGGTGGCGGAGTGGGCCGCGTTCGATCTTGGCTGTCTGGCGCGTCACCGCCAACCGGGAGCGCCGCCAGACACCGACAAGGTCTGCTGGGATGACACGATGAAGGCCCATCGCGCCCTCGTGGACGACGAACCGGAAACGGGCATCTTCGGTGCGGTGGGTCGTGGGATCGGTTTCGGATTGATTGCGGAGACGCATCGTCAGGCGGATAGCTGGAAGAACTATCCGCCGGGGATCTTTGTGTCGCCCGCTGTCGTCAAGGAAACGACGCCCAAAATCACCGTGAAAAAGGTTTGGCCCGCTCGATCAATCGCGATTCAGGAAAAAAGTAACGATCCGGTCGCCGTGCGTGGCACGCTGGTCGAAGTCCGCGTCACCTATCCCGACCCTCTCACCGCTCCGTTGGCACTCAAGCCGGGCGAAGTGTGGTGGGCGAGCGGACAGATTCGCCGCTATGGCCCTGTCCGAGAGGTTGACGTTCGGTTCGTTGTCGTCAGCGGGTTGCAAAAACTCGGGTATGTGCGTGACTCGGCGGTGGTCAACGAGGCGCTGACCGATGCGCCTCAAATCCCCGGGGCACGGTACGGTCTTGATCCCGATAACATCGGGCGCGCCTTCGAACGTCCAGGTGCCCCGTCCGTTGAGCCTTCGATCAAGGGAGGATTGGTTGTCGGCTCGGCACGCTGGTGGACCAAACGGGAGGCGGCGGAACACTTTCGAGCCGGGCTCGAACGAGCCAAACATTCCTCCATCCGGAGTGATCGGCTGGCGCTGCTGAAGCGACTCCTGCTCATAGACCCTGACGAGGCCGAGGCGAACCGCCTGCTGGGGACTGAGTTATTCGAATCGTTTCTAGACGAGGGCCTGAAGAAAAGCGGCATGAACGCAGCCGATAAGGCTGTCAAGCGCCGTCTGGCTGAGCTGTATTGGAATATTCAGGCGCCGACCTGGCGCCAGGAACTCACTGCTGTGACGACGGGAGAGGAACCCGCCGCTGAGGCGTTGTATGGCGCCATCGCCGCGTTGGAGATCGTCGTGAACAGCGATGCGGTGACTCCGGAGATCCGTCGTCGGCTGGGAGCGTTGTATCGATGGAACGGTGACGCGGAGGCGGCGTTGGCGATGCACGAACAACTGCTCAAGGAGGCAACCGCGGCGGACGGCACAAGGCGCGGCGCTCTCCTCTCGGAAATGGCCTGGGACCGTGTTCAATGGCTGGCCTGGAATCGCCGGTATGCCCATCCGTGGCATGACCTCGCCCGCCGCGAGGCGGAGCAGGCGTTGGAGTTGGTGGAAGATCCTTTGGACAAAATGACGGCGGCACAAGCCCTGCTTCTGCTGGAAACGCTGTCACTTGACCGCACCCCGAGCACCGTGCAAGACAGGGTTCGTCTCGTCAAACACTGGCATGACCGTGTTCCGCTTCCGGTCGGGATGGTCGGCGTCTGGGCCCATTTGGTGGGCAATGATCTGGTCAAGGCCCTGGTGCCGGAAGGAACGGAGGTGACACTGCCCTCTCCCGTCCGTTCCCAGGAAGTGCTGGATGTCGCCGTCCATGCGAACCCTCCGACGCAGGATCTGCTTCGCGTGTGGGAGTTCGACAACGAGCCGCCCGGCTCGGCTCCGCGGGGATTTCTCATTTCGGACGAGGTCCATGGCAACCGGGCCGACTGGCGTATCGAGGTCGATCCTGAGGCACCCAGCGCGCCTCAGGTGCTGACGCATCATGCCGTCTGCTCGGAGACCGATTGCGTGCACGCGCTGCTGACCGAAGAGGCAGCCTTCGGCTATGTGGACGTGACGGTTCGGCTCAAGCTTGGCGAGGGACACAAAGGCCGAGCGGGGATTGCCGTGGGCGAACAGAATGGGAAGACCATCTATGCGGCGACGGTGAACCCCACGATGACCGAGGTGGCGATCCATCGGATTGAGCAAGGACGGATGAAACTGCTTGGCACAGCCGCGGTCAAGCCGAAACCCGGTGCGTGGCACCTGCTACGTATTCAGCGAGAAAACTTCGCCCATCTCAGCCGGCCGCGTCTCGCCCTGTTCTTCGATGGAGCGGAGGTTTTGGCGGTTTCGGATGAACCGGTCCAACAAGGCGGGCGGGTCGGTCTGATCTCGATGGGGAGCGGGACCGCGAAGTTCGATGGATTTCGGATTTTGAAGCTGGTCTCGAACGAGCCGCTTTCACCGGCGGCGGCATATTGAGCGGGGAAACCCCGCAGCGGCCTGACAAGCCTAGCCAGTCGGTTCTTCAGGCGGCCCGGCAATAGGCTTGTGGACCTGGGAATCGCCGATTCATTCTCCGCATGTCGATTCCTCGGAGGCGAAGCTTTTTGTGGAACGGGATGAACTGGATATGAGGGACTGCGCGAAGGGGCACTTGCGCGCGCTGGAGGACCAAAGCGTCTATATCCTCCGCGAAGCGTATCACCACTTCGACGACTTGGCGATGTTGTGGTCAATGGGCAAGGACTCGACGGTTCTCCTATGGCTGGCTCGCAAGGCTTTCTTCGGCCATGTGCCCTTTCCGTTGGTGCATATCGATACGGGCTACGAAATGCCCGAGTTGATCGACTATCGGGACAGGCTTTGCCGTGAGTGGCGGCTGAATCTCGTGGTGGGCCAAAACGCCCAGGCGCTGGCCGCCGGCATGGGGCCGAACCGCGGCCGTGTGACCTGTTGCACCTCGCTGAAGATCGAGGCACTCAAGCAAACCATCGCGGCGCACGGTTGGACCGCCATCATCCTGGGCATCCGCGCCGACGAAGAAGGGACCAGAGCGAAAGAGCGGTACTTTTCTTTGCGGGACAAGCACGGAGAATGGGATTTTCGCGACCAGCCGCCCGAATTCTGGGATCAATATCAGACGGCGTTTCCTGCGGGCTCCCATGTTCGGGTTCACCCGCTCCTCGATTGGACCGAGCTGAACATCTGGGAATACATCGAGCTGGAACAGATCCCCTTGCCGGAGTTGTATTTCGACCGAGGCAACGGCACCCGCTATCGCAGCCTCGGTTGCGTGCCCTGTACTGGAGCCGTGGCATCCCGCGCTGCCTCCGTGTCGCAGATCATCGCGGAATTGCGAACGACCACCATTGCGGAGCGAGCCGGTCGGGCGCAGGATGAAGGGCGCGGGATGGAAGTGCTGCGGAAGCTGGGACATATGTAAGTAAGCGCCGTTCCCGTCGCCGGTCACCGTCCAGGCCCTTCTGGACGGCCGGATCAATTTGAGGGGTTGAACCGGCAAGTCCAGACCGATCGGGTCTTCGCGCGCGAGCGCATGTTCCGTTGCGCGGAGTCGCCCAGTTGGCCTGACTGGTCAGGGCAGGCAATCCATGTGAAGGGTCGACGGGTACAGGCGGTGTGAGAACATTTACTCGCGGACTCGCGCCGGGACCTGCTGGAAGTCTCATCGGGTCGCAAGGCGCTGGACATCCTGGACCATCGGCCGGTGAACGAGTGACTGTCGAGAAGATGCGCACTGAAATGCTCCCTGCTTCTGATCCGGCGGCCGTTCGGCTGGCGGCAGAAGTGATCCGGAATGGCGGCCTTGTCGCCTTTCCGACCGAAACGGTGTATGGACTCGGCTGCGACGCGCTGAATCCCGAAGCGGTGGCGCGGGTGTTTGAGGTCAAGCAGCGTCCGTCGTTTGATCCCCTCATCGTGCATATTGGGGCATTGTCGTCTCTCGATCGCCTGGTCCATGCATTCAACCCCGGCGAGCACCGGCTGATGGATGCATTCTGGCCTGGGCCGCTGACCTTGGTCCTGCGGAAGCGTGAGAACGTCCCCGATCTCGTGACAGCAGGGCTTCCCACCGTCGCAATTCGGATGCCAGCCCATCCGGTCGCGCAGGCGCTGATCAGGGAAGCGGGCGTGCCGATCGCCGCACCGAGCGCCAATCCTTTCAGTTATGTCAGCCCGACCACCGCCGAGCATGTATGGCAGGCGTTGGGCGATCGGATTGATCTGATTCTGGACGGAGGCCCGTGCCCGATCGGCTTGGAATCCACCATCGTATCGATGGTGGGTGATCAGCCGGAGCTCCTCCGACCGGGTGCTCTGCCGCTTTCGGACATTGAGGCCATCATCGGTTCCCTCGTGTGCCGCGGCGGAAGCGATCGACGGCCGCCGGTGCCGGGCCGGCTCGCCCGCCACTACGCGACACGCACGCCGCTCACCATCTTGCCCGCGCGAGGCGCGCGCCCGCTGAGAACCGGTGAGCGAGCCGGGCTGCTGGCGATGTCCGATCCGGTGAGCCGGAATGGCTACGCGTTCGTGGAAGTGCTGTCTTCTTCTGGCCACCTTCCCGAAGTAGCACGAAACCTCTTTGCCGCGTTACGCAAGCTGGACGCGCTGGGGCTTGATCGTTTGTATGCGGAGCCTTGCGAGGAACAGGGGCTCGGCTTGGCTATCATGGATCGACTCCGCCGCTGCGCTGCGACGATTCAATCCGAAGAGCCTTCTCTATGATCGAGAAGGCGAAAGAAGATATCCTCATGGCGAGGAAACCCATCCCACCACTTGCGTCTCCGTCGCGGTTTGCACGATAGCTGAAATCAGAGTCCCTTCTTCTCTTCGACGATTCCCCTACCCCGTTGACTTCCTTGTCACGTGCAGCTCCGCACGTCACGTGTATCACTGCACGACGTGCGGCACGCGCAAATTTCTTTCGACAACCGTGAGCGAGACGAAACGTCCACGTTTTTCTTTCACCTTCAGAGAGTTCCGCACGAACCGCGATGCAAAGAAGGATTCGGCCTTGTTCTTGCTACCCGCATCGGCGCAAACAGGAGACTGTGCGAATGACGAACGCACCGGACAGCATGGCTGAACCCTATACGGATGCTCAGCGAATGGAGCTGCGCTCCCATGTGAATCTCGCAGGAGAAGTCGTCGCCAAGCTCTGGCCGATGCGCACCTTCATCTCGCGAAACCCGCTGCAGGGGTTGGAACACCTGAAATTTGAAGAAGCCGTCCGGCGGGGCGAACAATTATTCGGCGGGCGGGGGTATCTGCCTCTGAATCTGTACCGGGAAGAATTTTTGCGCGGCCGTATCCGTTCCCTCGACGTCGACGAAGTATTGCGGCCACTGGCCTCCGACAAACATATCCAGTTTGGCGATCGCCGGCTGTCCCATCTGGATGTGCTTCGGACGGCACTGATCCATGGCTTGCATGTTCGGCCGTTTGACGAATTGTCATCAAGTGGCGAGAGCCGTCGGGAACAGTCGCCACACGATATCAACCGCGTGATTCGGTGGACGTACGAGGTCGCGGCGCAACATGTGCCGGATCCGGTCAACGACCTCAACCGGTTCGAAAGCGACGACTGGCTTTGTCGGGAAACGCTGGCGGCGTGGTGCGATCGAACGTTGGGGACCGCCGTCATCGATCACATGAATCGACAGATGGTCAAGTGGTGCGCGGCTTTCTGCGACGAAGGAGAAGCGGCGTGGCCGATGCCTCACCGGGCACAGACATTTTTCCGCGCGTGGAAAGCGGCGGCCCGGTACGATGTCGGATTGGCCTGGATAGGAATCAAAC
The DNA here is from genome assembly GCA_035573855.1 of Nitrospiraceae bacterium. GTDB lineage: Bacteria > Nitrospirota > Nitrospiria > Nitrospirales > Nitrospiraceae > DATLZU01. The sequence goes on along the minus strand of DATLZU010000021.1, from coordinate 299,057 downwards.
GGGCGGCGGAGAAGCTGAGCGCCCTGCCCGACTGTCCGGAGGACGCACTGCTTCACTCGCTGAGGAGGCTCGGAGTACCCAAACCGGCGTGGCAAGAGTACCTGTCGTTGCATCTCGCCGCCTTGCCAGGATGGGCCGGGCTGATCAAATGGCGGGCCGAACAAACTGCGTATCCCTGGCAGGATTTTTATCGGATTGACCTGATCATGTATCTCGCGGTGCGCCTTTTTTATGAGCGGGAACTGGTGACAGTTGCCTGCCGAACGGCGTTGGCGTGTTCAGGGGATGTCGATTCCATCCGGGACTATGCGAGGCAATTTCCCCATGCGGTGTGGTTCAGGAGAGCGCTTCTATCAGGTCGCCTGCCGCACGAAGCCCGGCTGGAGGCCGCCCGTCTCCGGCGGCGGTGGCGGCGCGCGGACCCGCGAACATGGGAAGAAATGGGCCGACGCTGGATCGACACGTACCGTCGCCTTCGCCGCGAAGAATTCATCGCGGAACAGGCGCGTCTGATCGTCCGCCTGGCGGAGACTCAGGGGATGAAAACTGACTTGATCGCGATGACTTCACCGAGTGATCTTTCGACGCTCCTTGATTGGCTCCTAGCGTTTCCTCCCCGACTGCACGCTTTGAAATGGCTCGAAGCCTATGAACTGACGCACCAGAATCATGTCCTGCGACAACTTATCAGGCCGCCGGTCTGCCGAGGCGACCTGCGGTCAGGATCCCGCGATCCGGCTCGGCCGCTGGCACAGTGGGTCTTCTGTATCGACATACGATCCGAGGTGTTGCGACGGCATCTCGAGCAGCGCGGCGGATACGAGACCTTTGGGTTTGCCGGATTTTTCGGGTTACCCATGTCCTACCGGTCATTGGACGAACTCCATGAGTCGGCGCTCTGTCCCGTCCTGCTGAAGCCCAAACATTTAATCCGGGAAGTGCCGCGGGCCTATCACGGCGAACGTGCGCAACAGCGCAAAAGAAGGGCGCGATTTGCCAAATTCTGGAGGGAGTTGCTCCACGACCTCAAACACAATGTCATCACCCCCTATGTCATGGTCGAAGCCGTCGGCTGGTTCCTGGGGGTGCCCTTGCTCGGAAAGACCTTGTGGCCGCAGGCGTATCACCGCCTGGAACAGTGGTTCAACACCGTCATGATGCCCGCGGTCGCGACCACGCTGACGGTCGACAAACTTGGGATACCGGAAGCGGAGGCCATGGTGGCTGCCGAACAACGGCTGCAGATTGCGCGATGGCTGCGGGGACGATTCCACATCGCCGGCAGCCGGCTGACCGTCCACGTTCTAGAAAGCATCCGCCAGCAGGCGTTGGAGACCGATCCGGAGACCGCGATAGTGCCGGGAGCGCTCGCCCAACTCCTGGCGATAAACCCGGCTCGCGAAAGGGCCGTGATGGAGGAACTGCGCCGGGAGTGCCGTTTGACGCCGCGCGCCGCGCACGCTCGGTTTGATCGGATCACGCAGACCGGATTCACGCTCACCGAACAGGCGTACTATGTGGAGACCTCGTTGCGGCTCATGGGCCTGACCGGGCCGTTCGCCCGCCTCGTGGTGCTCTGCGGCCATAGCAGCACCTCGCAGAATAATCCGTATGAGTCGGCTCTGGACTGCGGAGCCTGCGGAGGCAGTTCCGGTCTGCCGAACGCGCGGACGTTCGCCATGATCGCCAACCGGCCGCAGGTCCGTGAGGTGCTGGCTCAACGGGGGCTTATGATCCCGGCGGACACCCATTTCCTCGCCGCGCTTCACGACACCACGACGGATCGGGTCCGGATCGTGGACCTGGAAGATGTGCCGTCGACCCACCGAAAAGATCTCGCGCAGCTCTTGCACGATGTGCAAGAGGCCGGCACCGCGGCAGCGACGGAACGATGGGCGAGATTGTCCATGTCTCCGCCTTCCAATGCTCCCCGGGGCTGTGTACGGGCGGTGGAACGGTGCAGCCTCGATTGGGCCGAAGTGCGCCCGGAATGGGGACTGGCTAGAAACAGCGTGTTTATCATCGGTCGACGCCGATTGACCCAGGGAATCGACTTGGAAGGGCGAGCGTTCCTGCATTCGTACGATCACACTTTGGACCAAGACGGCAAGCTGCTGGAAATCATCATGACGGCACCGTTGATCGTCGCCCAATGGATCAACCTGGAGTATTACTTCTCGACGGTGGACCCGGGGGTGTACGGCAGCGGCAGCAAGGTCTATCACAACGTCACCGGTCGCATCGGGGTCATGACGGGAAACCAAAGCGACCTCCGTATGGGGCTGCCGGTGCAGTCGGTCATGAACGGCGCGCGTCCTTATCACGAACCGATGCGTCTCACCGCGCTCATTGAAGCTCCGCTCGGACGGATCATGACGATCCTCGATCGTCAACTGTTTCTGAAGACGCTGTTCGCCAACGGATGGCTCAGACTGGTCGCGCTGGAGCCGACTGAAGACCGGTTCTATCGCTACGACCCCGCAGCCGGATGGACGGTTATTTCCGCAGCAATGATCGCACAACCGGGTGACGAGCCTGTCGCCGCGCCCTTCATTCATGAGGGGGCGGGAAGGGAGTCATATGTTTCGTTGTAACACCGAGGGGTTTCCCATGTATCCGGCCCTCCCCTCTTCATCCTATGAGCAGATCACGGATTTCCTCCGTAAGATCGAAACCACCTGCATCCTGAACGGCAGGCCGTCGGATGGCACGGTGAGTTTCGGTGCGATATCGCGATGCCTTCACGATCTCGGCCGACCGGACCGGAAGTATCGGTCCGTGCACGTGACCGGGACCAACGGCAAGACGACGGTCTGCCGCATGATCGCGGCGCTGCTTCAAAGAAGCGGGATGACCGTCGGTCTCTACAGCAGCCCGTATTTTGGCACGCATCGTGAGCGCATTTCCGTCAACGGCCGACCAATCAGCGAGCAGGAGTTCGTTGACGCTTGCAATCATGTCAAACCGTTCATGGATTGGGAGGGGGTTGAACTCAGCCCGTTCGAGTTTCTCACCGCTGCGGCGTTCTTTGCCTTTCGTCTGGCCAAGGTGGACTATGCCATCATCGAAGTCGGTATTGGCGGCCGGCAGGACGCGACCAATGTGATCGCGCCGGAAGTCTCGGTCATTACGAACGTGGATTACGACCACATGGATGTGCTCGGTGACACCCTGGAGCAGATCGCCGCCGAGAAAGCCGGGATCATTAAGCCGTTCACGCCGGTCGTGTGCGGAACGATGCCCGATGGGCCGCGCGCTGTCGTCATGACGCGCGCCGCAGACATCAAAGCTCCCATTCTGTTGATCGGCCAAGAATATGAGGTCGTGAATTTTACCCGCCTGGGCCTGAAAGCCCGTGCCTCGTTCAGGGTCGGTCAGCGGGTCTGGCGCGACGTGGAGATGAATTCTCCGGCCGCCTTCATGGCCACGAACGCCGCTCATGCGCTGGCCGCCTATGACACACTGCGGCGCCGCGGATTGGTGCCCGACCTCGATGAAGCGGCTCTTCGCGCGGTGTTCGAACAAATCGAACTCAGCGCCTGTTGCGAGGTGGTGCCCGGCGCTCCGGTGGTGTTGTTGGACGGCGCGCACAATGCGGCAGCCGCGGCCAGTCTGGCTTCGATGCTTCGAAGCACCTTCGAAGGTCGCCGAAGCGTGCTGGTCATCTCGATCGATCCCAAGAAAGAGTACGAGAAGATGATTCGCCATCTCGCTGATGCGGGAGCCGACCGAGCCATTTTCACCTCTTGTCCGCATGCGGCCTCCGTCCCCCCGCAGGTTCTCGCAGAACTATGGCGATCGCGGACCTCTGCCGCTGCCGAGGTTCTGGAAGACCCCGATGTTGCCTTTTCCCGAGCCGTCGTCGCAGCCGGTTCTCAAGGCCAAGTCGTGGTAACGGGTTCTACCCAGCTTGCCGGCTATTGTTGGCGCCTCGCCAAAGCGAATGCCGCCAGCCGGGTCGGCCGCGAGTCAACATAAGGATAAGGATCGCGAGCGCGCGTGCACGGCGCATCGCCCGGTGCGTGTGTTTCCGCACGCCAAGGGCCGCTCATGACGGAACTTCGTGCCCCTTCCGATCCCTTCGAAACCGCGAAGTCCGCGGTCTCCCTCTGGCCTCCTCCTATTTTGGGCTTGCGCAGGCCCGTGGAATCGCATTTGCACATGGTCAGCCTGCCAAAGGGGAGCGGATGGTCCGATCGCCCTTGCTGCTTAAGGGAGGTTCAGGATGGCGAAACATGTCGTCACGATGATTCCGGGCGAAGGCACCGGCCCGGAGATTTGCGAGGCGGTGCGCATGGTCATCGACGCTAGCGGCGTCGATATTCAATGGGAGTACGAGGAGATCGGCCTCGACTGTTTGGAAAAGTACGGTACGTTGTTGCCGGACAAGACGGTCCAAAGCATCGCCAAAAACAAGGTGGCGCTGAAAGGCCCGACGACGACGCCGATCGGGACCGGTCACAAGAGCGCCAACGTGACATTGCGCAAGGTCTTCGATCTGTATGCGAACGTGCGTCCGGTACGGTTGATTCCCGGGCTGAAGCGCCCCTGGGACAAACTGGACATCATCAATTTCCGGGAGAACACCGAGGATTCCTACGCCGCCATCGAACACATGGTGTCCGACGAGGTAGCCCAATGTCTCAAGGTGATTACCTGGCCGGGATCCTATCGGATCGCCGATTTCGCCTTGAAGTGGGCGCGGGATAACGGTCGGAAGAAGGTGTTCTGCGTGCACAAGGCCAACATCATGAAAATGACGGACGGCCTGTTTCTTGAAGCCTTCCGCGCCGCGGCGAAGAAGTACCCTGACATCGAGACGGGGGACATCATCGTCGACAACTGTGCGATGCAGTTGGTCCGCAATCCAGGCCAATTCGACTGCTTGGTGCTGCCCAACTTGTACGGCGACATCCTGACCGATCTGTGCGCTGGCTTGATGGGTGGCTTAGGTTTCGCGCCCGGCGCTAATGTCGGTGACAACTGCGCGATTTTCGAAGCCGTCCACGGATCGGCGCCGAAGTACGCCGGGATGAAGAAGGTCAACCCGTCGGCCGTGCTCCTGTCCGGCGTGATGATGCTCCGCTGGCTGAACGAAAAAGACGCAGCGGATCGGATCGAGCGGGCCATGTTCCAGGTGCTGGAAGAGGCGAAGACGGTCACCTACGACGTGGGTGGAACTGCCAAGACGGACGAATACGCACAGGCCATCATCGACAAGATGCGCGCGGCGCGGTAAGTGAGGAGGACACAATGCCGACATTCACGCAGGAAGCGATCGCGACGAAAAAGAAGAAGGACATTAAATTGGTCGGGGTGGACGTCTACATCATCACCGACAAGGGCATTCCGAAGTTCGCCGACGGCGAATATGGACCCTTCAAATGTGAATTTATCTCTAACCGAGGGACGAAAGTCTGGCCGGGGTTCGTCAGCCCCGACCTTCTCATGGTGAATTGGTACCGTTGCCGGTTCATGGCGACACGGGACCTGCAGGATGCAGACGTGAACGCGTTTCTCGACGCGCTGACCAAGCGAGGCTGGTGGTGGTCCGCAGCACAGAAGCTTTGGAACTACGACGGCGAGCCTGGCTATAGCAAGGCGTACTAAGTAGCAGCCGGCAGCGAATAGCCAGTAGCCTCATCCCAACCATCTTTCCCTCTCCCTGCTGCTGGGAGAGGGAGGGGTGGGGGGATGCTCCGAACATCACAAGACGCAACGTCTCTTCTTCTCCGTCGGAGGGAAGAAAAGACGAGGAGGAGCGCTCCGCGATGAGCGCCCCCAGAAGAATCGCCCAAGAACAGGTCGGCGCTCTCGGTCCCGGAAGCCTACACGCGGAAGAGGCGGATGTCGCCTCCACCGCCTTCGATCGCGGGGCGTCGGATGTCACGGTGCCCCGGTCACTGGACGCCTTTATTCGCGACCGGTTTCGGACGACGCTGGAGGAGAAACCGACAGCGCACAGAAACCACACCCACAAGGTTCAGGAGTCGCCGACGATGAAGTGTGCGGCCAGAACGAAAGCCGAGATCGAGTACACGGTCATGTTGGCGGTGTTGAACTTTCAGACCGAGTTCATGAAGTCCACCTACACCCGCGCGCAGGTCCACATCAGCGACCATATCATCGAGGTAGCATTGACTCGCAGCGCCTCAGTCCCCGCGGAAGAACGGCTGGCGCAATCGCCGGAAGGGCGCGCGCTGCTGGAACAGGTCTATACAGCGTTGTTCAAATCCGGCGAGTCGCTGCTCCGGACCGAGATCGAAAAAGGCCTCGGCGTGAAAGTGCATCGGATTTTTGTCGACTTCGACGTGCTGTCCGGCACGCACACCATTCTTTTTCGCCTCGCCGAACCGCTCCATGCCGCCTCTCCGGGATGAGAGAGCTCGATTCGTCTTTCCCATACTTGATCCGCTGAAAAAAGCGGGAACCCATAGGGCTATCTGGACTGGCCACAACCCTCACACACAGTCGGAGTTGGCCTCACACTGTACGCAGGACATCGGTCTCGAACTTTTTTCCCAAAAGTAGCGTGTCCCTCTTGTGCTTTCCAGAACTCCAATAAGGGGTCAAACCCCTTTATTGTGAAACACGACAGTAACCCTCTCGTCGGGTTAGCATCGGAACTCTGGAAGGGATCAAGGAGCGACGCTCATTGCTAGCGAATTGACCGCTTACGTCAGAGGGCGTGTCATCGAAGCGGCTCGTTGTCGACGTCGATCTCCCCATTGTCGTCGCTTTGACGCCCACACCAACTCAACAGCCTCTTCAAGCCACTGCCACACAGCCTCGCGCGGCAGCGCCATCATATCCCATAGTTCTTCGGATGTGTGCAACCGTGGGTAATTGTACCGGTCTTTAAACCACTCCATAGGAAAGGCTGCGGGGACATCGGCCAGGTCCGAATAGAGTTCGTGCGGGAGCTGTTTACAGGAGGCGTAAGAGAAGAGATCCTCTGGACGCTGGATCATCATCGGGTCTCTTTTTGCCGTTTGATTTCTTCGAGGTAATGCAGGTCTTTCCGGTCGCGAGGACGTTCGCGCTCCTTTCATGGCTATCAGATCCTCGATCAAGGCGACCGGAATTCGAAGGCCGCCGAACTCAAACCACCACACCGGCCGATACGCCGCTCGAAATCGACCGGATTGTCCGAGAACAGATCCACCTGGCGGAACAGTGCCTTGGGTTGGTAAAACGTCCTGACCACGTCTCTCTTCTCTTCCTCCCACTGTTCTCGCTGTTCCTCAGACACCAAGTCTCAGGGATGGACCGGCTGTGGGGAACGTAGCCCATCTTGTCAATGCCTCGACCACCAGCATGAGATTATCGCGTGACAATCCAGCATCCGGTCCAGATCCACGGTCACACATGCATACCCGTGGAGGTTCACCGCAATGCCGCCGACCACGAGGTATCGGATGCCTACCAACTCAAATTTCCGAAAGACCTCTTCATACAGCTTCACGGCTCGGTGTAGAAGGAACCCTCTCACGTGGCAACTAGAAAAGCATCCTTTCGAGATGCCAACGCGTATTCCATTCCGCACAGTTTCGTCCGGCGTTTGATGTATCCGTAAGGGTCGCAAGGTTCATTGTTTCTGCCCCCCTCTGTATCTGACAGAAGTAATGAAAAGACTCCCCATCCCTTTTGTCCCCCCTCAAACCAGATGCTGGGAGACGCCAATTTCTACGGAAATCGGGACACAACCGGCGTGCCGAACGGTCCGGTGGAGCCTGTCCTGTCGATCCGAACTTTCGCGGCCAGTGATTCACGCCGTACGGCGAGGAAAGCAGACTGTCCCCTTAAATTCCCCGTTCCTCATAGGTAAACGTTGATCGATGCCCCGCTCGCCTGTATAATTTTGTCATACAGTGAGGAGGAGAACATGAAGCGCGGACGCGTGCCACTCACAGTCTCGGTGCCCTCCGAGTTGGCGACCAAGTTCGAGAAGCTGGCCAAGGCCGAGGCGAAGAACAAGAGCCAGCTCTTTCGTGAGATGGTCTCTGTGTACGAGCAGCGCCGGCGGGAGGAGGAGTTTCTCGCACTTCAGCGCTATGGTGCCAGACAAGCCCGCAAGAAAAGGGTGCTGACGGAAGCCGATGTCGAAGCCCTGGTCTTCCAGGACCGCTGACCGTGCGCGTCGTCTTCGACACGAACATCTATGTGTCAGCCTTTGGGATTCCTGGCGGCCGGGCGGAAGAAACCTACCTGGGCGCCCTCCGTGGAAGATTCGAACTTTTCACTTCAATCCCGATTCTCACCGAGACGGCAACGGTCCTCCAGAGCAAGTTCGACTGGGCGGAGCAGAAGACGCGGGAATTAGTGCAAGCAATCAGCCGCGTGGCCATCGTCGTCAGGACCGCTTCCCGTCTTCGTGTCGTAGAAGATGAGCCCGACAACCGCATCCTCGAGTGCGCAGTTCACACCCATGCGGACTTCGTTGTCACAGGCGATCGGCATCTCCTGACACTTGGGACATACAAAGGCATACAGTTGATCCGGTTAACCGACTTCCTCGAGCTTCTTGCGAGCGAAGAGCAAGCAAAGGGGTCGGAAGTCGATTTTTAACAGCAAGCCCGCGATTCGGGCAGAATCGCATCTGGCTCTGTCGTCCCCGCGCGGCCGCTGATGCTCTCGCCTATCATGTCATACGTAACGAAACGACTCCCGACCCCTTTTCATTTTCGCCCGTGTGTAACAAAAAGATTCCCGACCCCTTTTTCTTTCCCCCCACCATCGTGGGCACCTCCTTGACCGACATTGTACTGCACGGCCGGTCAGCCTAACGCGCGTGGTGAGCAGCAGCGGCGAGCGCATGCGAGCTAGCGGTCTGCTCCACTGCGGGGTTAGGTCTCAACAGTTCAGCGGCCACAGAACCCATTCCTTGACCAGTCTGAAAGTTATCTCCGGGAACTGAAATGTTTTCGAGGCAACTTCGAGCGGCGGCACGCGCAATAGGCACTCGGAACACGTGACGCCTTCAAACGGTACGATGACGTAATACGGATGGTCCAACAATTTGCCGAACCAACGCGGTGCCACAAACCAATCTGGTTGGCGCACGCCAGCCAGAGGTGCGCGGATGTCCATCTGGCGCACCCGGCGTGGGCCGTCGCCGGATTGCATGGAGGCAACTAAGCCATCGAGAAGCACTCTCGCATCCGCGAAGTCGAGGATGCTCGTTGCCTCGACTTGATGAACTTTCTGTGTCGCCTGATCAGTCAGAAAGAACGATCGTGAAGCAAATCGAACAATTTGCCCGGCGGGAATATGCAGGATGACACTGAACCCAATCCCCGCCCTGTCAGAAGGAGACGTGTTCGGCATCCGACTAGTCCGCATGACCGCGCTCAATTCTTCCAGGGAGTAGCTCTCAACGCCGATCATGACGCCATCAGGACCGGCCAGTACGAGCCGGTCCTCGGGACCAGCGCTGCCAGCACAAATGCTTTTCGTGTGCTGCCCACCGACGGCGAAAGGCTTCAGATAGGTGGTGGGCGCCGGAACACATGCCGAGACTGCAAAACTGGCCAAAACAAATATGGCAGTGGACGAAAGTCTCATCCGCAGTACGCCTGCTGATCGTTGAAACCTAACTATTGAGTATACTGATCGGCATAGTACGCGCCGATCGTCGCTCGCTCCAGCGGGAATCTTTTAGTTGTTCAATCAGTTGTCAATACTCCTGTGGGGCCTCGCCCGCGTGCTATGCTGACCGGCATAGTTCCGTTATAGCTGCAAAGGACTCAACCCGTCGACCAATCCATCAGCAGGACTCCGCACCCCTCTCCCACCACGGTTCAGCACATGCGTGTAGATCATGGTCGTTCGCACGTCAGTGTGCCCCAAGAGCTCTTGAACCGTACGGATGTCGTAGCCGTCTTCCAGCAGATGAGTGGCGAACGAATGCCGCAGCGTATGACAACTCGCCGGCTTGGCAATCCCGGCTTTGAGCCGGGCCTCCTTGATCGCCTTTTGCATGACCGATTCGTGGAGATGATGACGGCGGCGCTCTCCTGTGTCGCGATCAATGTAATGGCTCGACGCTGGAAACACCCACTGCCAGCCCCACTCCCTACTTGCGTTCGGGTATTTGCGTTCCAGCGCGTGAGGGAGGACGACTCGACCAAGGCCTTGTCGGAGATCTTCCTCATGCTGTTGTCTTACAGCCTTCAGATGCTGAATGAGTAACGCTTTGACGGCCGTGGGGAGCGGGGTGTAGCGATCCTTGTCACCCTTGCCACCTCGCACGACGATCTGGTTGCGGGATAGATCGAGGTCCTTGACGCGAAGACGGCAACATTCCATGAGGCGCAATCCGGCACCATACAGGAACATAGCCATAAGCCAGGGCGTGCCACTTAAGCAAACGAGTAGTCGTCTGACTTCCTCCTTCGTCAGCACGACTGGCAGTCGTTTCGGCCTCTTGGCGCGGACGACACCTTGAATGAGGCCGATCCTCTTCTCCAGGACCTCGTGATACAGGAAAAGGAGGGCATTCAGCGCTTGGTTTTGGGTCGAGGCGCTCATATGAGACTCCGTCGCCAAGCTTGATAGGAACTGCCCGATTTCCGGCTCGCCCATCTCTGCAACCGGCCGCCACCCATGAAAGCTCATAAACCGCCTGGCCCACTGACTGCATGTCTGCTCGGTGTGGCGGCTCAGGTGTCGGGCACGGGCGGCCGAACGGACCCGCTCGAGGAGTGGATGGTTTTCTGAAACACTGGGATCGGCCACCTGGGCACCTGTAGGCCGGTTGCAGTGCGCACGCTTCACCGGGCGAAGCCCAAGATCGATCTCGACTGGCTCTCCTGGAAAGAGGGCCAGTACCTGACCGATGGTTTGATCCGTGCGGGGAACGGTCCAGTGTTTTTCTTGCCGGTGCCAGCGGCGGCCAACAACGGTCTTGATCTTCGCCACACGTTCGGGGGAATAAGGGATCTGCACGATGAGTCGCCCTTCCTCCCCCGGCCTGATCCGAATCGGCTCCGCCGACATTCTCGATCCTTTATCGCGACTCCATCCTGCGAACCATCTTGTTCTCGCCGGCTCCGCGATAGTTCCAGGTCTCCGCCGGGGAACGACGCGGCGCATTTTCAGCCGATTCATTAACTCCGTCTAGGGCCACCTAGATGATCGGCCGAGAAATACTCCTATTGTGCGAATGTTCCGACAAAGCTTCCTCGTTCCTTTCCTCGATCCAAATGTGTGAGACCCACAATGTTGGTCCAACCGCGAGGGTTGAGCTAGCGCCGGTCCCAATTAACGACTGCAACCCGGGTCATGCACGGCTGGGCGCTGAAGCGGGCGTCAGAGCCGGTTCGTGTCCGCCGTTGCCGAACCGTCGCGGCCCGCCCTTGGCGGGTGACGAGCACTGTTCGAAGTTGCGTTCGTGCCGGGGACCCGTTGCTCTTGTCCGCAACGGGTGGGCGGGATGCAGCAAGTTGCGCAGCCAAGCAGAGGAGAGGCTTACGGAGGAGGCCCCGTGTCCTCTCCCCTGCGCGCCTCGAGCGACCACTGTGTCATCGTGGGGGGCTCTGCGAGTTCAGAGCGTATACGGGGTATCTCGACCTCCCCTTCCCTTCATTTGACTTCACCTCCCCTCCCGACTAGAATCCGCCGCTGAGTCACCCCATGTCGTCGCAATTCGTCCACCTCCACCTTCATACCCAATACAGTCTGTTGGACGGTGCGAATCAAATTGATCCGCTCGTCCAGCAGGTCAAGACGTTCGGCCAGCCAGCCGTGGCCATAACCGACCACGGCAACATGTTCGGGGCGGTCGAGTTTTACCGGAAGGCCAAAGACGCGGGAATCAAACCTATCATCGGGTGCGAGGCCTACATGGCTCCAGGCAGCCGGTTCGCCAAAGACAGCGCCCTCGCCCACAATGATTACTATCACCTGATTCTGCTCGCGACGAACCTCACAGGCTATCAGAATCTGATCAAGCTCGTCAGTAAAGCTTATCTTGAAGGATTCTATTATAAACCGCGGATGGATAAGGACTTGCTGCAACAGCACCACGATGGCTTAATTGCCCTGTCCGGCTGCCTCAGCGGTGAGGTGCCGTATCTCATTGGGCAGAAAGACATGGGGGGTGCTACCCGGGTCGCGGGCGAATACCGGGAGATCTTCGGGAAGGATTATTATTACCTGGAAGTCCAGGCTAACGGACTGGAGCATCAGCGCATCGCCAACCGCGGGCTGGTCGAGCTTCACCGCAAGCTCGACATCCCGCTCGCTGGCACCAACGACTGCCACTATCTGAAGAAGGAAGATGCCCGGCCGCATGACCTGATGCTATGCCTGCAAACCGGCAAGACGATCAACGATCCCAATCGGCTGAAGTTCGACACAGACCAGCTCTACGTCAAATCGACCGACGAGATGGTCGCCGAGTTCGCAGAATTGCCGCAGGCCGTGCTGAACACCTGCCGCATCGCGGAGCAGTGCGAGTTGCACCTGCCGCTGAACAAAACCCATCTGCCCCAGTACAAGGTGCCAGACGGCTACACTCGTGAAACCTACCTGGAACACCTGGCCGCCGAGGGCCTCGCCGCCCGGTTGCGCGAGCGCCCCAGCGCCATTTCGCGTGAAGCCTATGAACTGCGGCTCAAAGAAGAGCTGACGGTCATCTGTACGATGGGGTTCGCTGGCTACTTCCTGATCGTGTGGGACATCATCAAGTTCGCCCGTTCGCGCGGCATTCCGGTCGGGCCAGGCCGGGGCTCCGCCGCTGGCAGCCTCGTCGCTTACGCGCTGCGGATCACTGACCTTGATCCGCTCGTGTACGGCCTGCTTTTCGAGCGGTTCCTCAACCCCGAGCGCGTCTCCCTCCCGGATATCGACATGGACTTCTGCATGGATCGCCGGAACGAGGTGATCAACTACGTGGTGGAGAAGTTCGGCCAAGACCACGTCGCCCAGATCATCACCTTTGGCACCATGAAGGCCAAGGCGGCAATCCGCGACGTCGGGCGCGTGCTGGAAATGCCCTACGCGGACGTGGATCGGATCGCCAAACTCGTCCCGGACGACCTGAAGATAACGCTGGACAAGGCGCTGGAACAGGAACCGCGGTTGCGCGACCTGGTGGACAAGGACCCCAAAGTCCGGGAGCTGATGTCCATCGCCCAGTCCCTGGAAGGGCTGGCGCGCCACGCCTCGACGCACGCCGCCGGGGTCGTGATCTCCGACGAACCGCTCACAGAACACGTGCCGCTCTACAAAGGCGCCAATGACGAAATCGTCACCCAGTACTCGATGGGCGACGTGGAGAAGATCGGCCTGGTCAAGTTCGACTTCCTCGGCCTCAAGACTTTGACGGTGATCCACCACGCCGTGACACTGATCAACGCCGCGCGGCCGGACGGCCCGCCTTTCGTCATCGACCGGATTCCGTTCGACGACCCCCAGACCTTTGCCCTGCTCTCCTCGGGGAAGACGACGGGGCTGTTCCAATTGGAAAGCGCCGGGATGCGGGACCTGCTGATCGGACTCCGGCCGGACCGCTTCGAGGACATCATCGCGATCATCGCCCTCTACCGGCCCGGACCGATGGACCTGATCCCCGACTTCATCAAGCGCAAGCAGGGCAAGATACCCATCACCTACGAAATCCCCGAACTGGAGCCGATCCTCAAGGACACCTACGGGGTCATCGTCTATCAGGAACAGGTGATGGCCATCGCCAACAAGGTCGCCGGCTTCTCCCTTGGCCAAGCCGACATTCTGCGCCGGGCGATGGGGAAGAAGAAGCCCGAGGAGATGGAGAAGCTCCGGGCGCAGTTCCTCGAGGGGGCGAAGAAGAACAAGATTTCCGAGAAGAAGGCCGAGAAACTGTATGAGCTGATTCAGAAATTCGCCGGCTACGGCTTCAACAAGTCTCACGCCGCAGCCTATGCGGTTGTCTGCTACCAGACCGCCTACCTCAAAGCGCACTACCCGACCGAGTTCATGGCCGCCCTCATGACCTGCGACATGGGCAATGCCGACAAGATCGTGAGCTATTTCACGGAGTGCCGGGATTTAGGCATCAAGGTCCTGCCGCCAGACGTCAACGAGAGCCAGAAAACCTTCGCGGTCGTGGACGGGGCCATTCGGTTCGGCCTGGCGGCGATCAAGAACGTCGGCGAGGGCGCGGTCGAGTCCATCATCACGATTCGCAATGAAACCGGCCCCTTCCGGTCGTTCTTTGATTTCTGCCGCCGCGTCGATCTCCACAAGGTCAACAAGCGGATGCTGGAAGGCCTGATCAAAGCCGGGGCGTTCGATTCGACGGGTGCCAAGCGGTCCCAACTCATGGCCGTGCTCGACCGAGCGGTGGAAGAGGGCGCAACCGCGCAGCGCGAACGGGAGTTGGGGCAGACCAGCATCTTCGGCGACCACCTGACCGGCGGATCGGCGACCGAGCTTCACGATCCCGAGCTACCGGACATCCCGGAATGGGACCAGGGTGAGCGGTTGAAATACGAACGCGAGTTGACCGGATTCTACATCTCGGCGCATCCTCTGGCGCGATATGAAGCGGCGGTCCGGACTCTCGCAACGGCGACCACCGAGAGTCTGGCCGACGTGGCCGACGGGAAAGAGGTGAAACTGTGCGGGATCATCACGACCGTCAAGACCATGTTAACCAAAAAAGGCGACCGGATGGCTTATCTGACGCTCGAAGACCTACATGGCACGGTGGAAATCATCGCCTTCCCCGATCTCTATAAAGCGGCTGTGGATCTGATCGTCCCCGAGCAGATCGTCCGGGTGACCGGCTCCGTCGATCGCGGCGACAAAGGGACCAAACTCCGCGGCAGCAAGATCGAATCGTTGGTAGACCTGCAGTGCAAGGCCATCACCAAGGTCAATATCCGCCTGGATGACGCCCCGGATGCGACGAAGCGATTACCCGATCTACGACGGGTGTTGTTGCGGCATCCGGGATCGACGGCGGTCTACTTCACGTTTCGAATGGGGCCGAACCTGGAAGCCGACACGGCTCCGCTCCCGAACGTTACAGTCCTTCCCAGCGCGCATTTCGTGGCGGAAGTGGAAGAAGTGCTAGGCAAAGGGTCGGTGGCTCTGCTATCCTGAGCGGGCTTTTGTCTCCCGCCGATTGCCTCCATTCCATGAGGGCCTATGAGAGACTACCTTGAATTTGAAAAGCCGATCCGCGAGATCGAAGAACGGATCGAGAAACTGGCGGCCGCCAACGGGCCCAAATCCTCCACGCAGGAAGAAATCCGCAAACTCCGCGCCAAGCTGGCCCAAGTCGAGCACGAGCTGTACGGCAATCTCACCCCTTGGCAGCGAACCCAGCTCGCCCGCCATCCTCAGCGCCCGACCACCCTCGACTATGTGAACGAACTGTGTCGGGAATTTTTGGAATTCCACGGCGACCGGCTTTTCGGCGACGACCGCGCCATCGTGGGCGGCTTCGCCCGGTTCAACGGCCGATCTGTCATGGTGATTGGACATCAGAAAGGCAAGACGCTGAAAGAACGGATGCAGCGCAATTTCGGGATGCCGAATCCGGAGGGCTATCGGAAGGCGTTGCGCCTGATGAAGATGGCTGAAAAATTCGGGCGCCCGATCGTCACATTCATTGACACGCCCGGCGCCTATCCCGGGATCGGAGCCGAGGAACGGGGTCAGGCCGAAGCCATCGCGCGCAACCTCTACGTCATGTCACGGCTGACAGTCCCGATCGTCTCCGTCGTCATCGGCGAAGGCGGAAGCGGCGGAGCCCTGGCGCTCGGCGTCGCCGACCGGGTGCTGATGCTGGAACACGCCGTCTATTCGGTGATTTCACCGGAAGGCTGCGCAGCCATCCTGTGGGATGATCCGGCCAAGGTGCCCGACGCGGCCGCTGCCCTGAAAATGACGGCCAATGACCTGCTGCAACTCGGGGTGATCGACGGCATCATCCCGGAGCCGATCGGCGGCGCCCACCGTGACCCCCGCTTCGTCGCCGACCGTCTCGCCAAAGCCCTCACCGCCTGCTTCAGCGAGCTGGAGACGATCCCCGTCGACCAACTCCTCGCCCAACGAGAACAGAAATACCGCAAGATCGGCGCAGTCAGCGGACTTGCCCCGGCGAGCGCGTAGCTGAACCGGGCTAGTTCGTTTTACGAAGACTCGGCCGTTCCCTCCAACAATCCGAGCACGGTCAACCGCCGTTTGATGGAGCCTAGGATTTCTCGGCGGAGGACGGCTCGATACGGAACCAAGCTCTCGTCGCCCAGGTAGCGGTCTACCGTCCGCGGCAGCTGTTTCCACCATGCCCGAGCGGCCGTCCGCGCCCCCTGCGCTGCTCCGTCGCCGCCGGCCAGAATGGCACGGATCTCCCGCTCGAAAAACCCGACGTGCGCTTCCTCGTCCGCCAGAATCGACGCCAAATCCGGCCGGACTCCGGCCAGGAGCTTCGCGAATTCCAGCCCCAGCGCTTCGTATCCGTACAGACGCACAGCCAACGCCCACCACTGGCTGGGCACCCGCGGGGGGTTCGTCCGCTCCCATGAAGACATGCCCAGCAACATTTCAAACTGCCGGAGGTGCGTCCGTTCGTCTTCTTCATGTCGATGCAGGAAGCTCAGCGCATGCGGGGGCACATCCCGCGCCTGCGCGGAACGAACCGACCAGAGCGCCATGGCCTCAGCTCTGAGAAAACGTTCCAGCAGCGCACGCTCGCAGATTTGAGGAAGGACTAACGCCATCGAAATAGTGTAGCCAAATCGGGCAGCCGGTCCCAACCGTCGCGTTACCCCTCCAACCACCGCCTTGCACACGCTGCAAGAAGGCCTCTTGGCTTCCACAATCATCCGGCGTAGCATACTGCTATCCTTTCCGAAGCAAAAGAAAGCACATTGCAAACAACTATAGCTAATAGTCATCTAGTCATCATGGCCGACAGGCGGCCACCCTACAGGATGAAAATCCCCCTTCCCCGAGCCCCCCTTTTAAATAAAAAAAGAAAAAGGGGAAGGGGAAAACAGGGAATGAAACGACTGGCTGTTCGCTATGTGCTGCCGGCTATTGCGAAAGCAGGGAGGACGCCATGCCGACTTTTGCATTACTTACCAAGTTGGCGCCGGAGGAGGCGCGTGATCCTAAATTCCGGGAAGAGCATGGGAAGCAATGGATGAACCAGGTCAAGGTGAAATGCCCCGGTGTCAAGTGGCTGTCTCATTACCTGGTGCTGGGGCCACACGATTTCCTGGATCTCTACGAGGCGGCGAACGAGGAAGAAGCGGCAAAAGTGGCGATGATCAGCTTATCCCTTGGCGCACTCTCCGCGGAAACTTGGACGCTGCTTCCGTACCATCGCTATGTCCAGCTCGCGAAAGAGATGTAAGGCGATCGTTTCAAGTCACAAGAGATTCGCACGATGGTGTGGCTCAACACGCCCAGAACATCTGGACAGGGCCTTGCCATGTAAGCGAGGAAAGGAGGACCGCCATGAAAGAGATCAATTGGTATCGTCTTCTTTTGGGAGGGCTGGTCGCGGGGTTTATCATCGATGTGGTGCAGTGGCTTCTCAACGGCGTGCTCTTGGGCTCGGAGTGGCGCGACGCCATGCAAGCGCTCGGCAAACCCCTTGAGGAGAATCCGGCCCGAAGCGTGTTCTATATCTTCCTGGGGCTTGTGTACGGAGTCCTGGCAGTGTGGTTCTACGCATCCATTCGACCGCGGTACGGAGCCGGCCCGGTCACGGCCTTGTATGCAGGCACCGCCGTCTGGCTGTTGGGTTACTGCCTGCCGACGCTCACCTGGATGCCGATGGGCTTGTTCCCCGCCGGGCTGGTATCTGTCGCGATGCTGATCGGATTGGTTGAACTTCTGGTCGCCACCGAAGCGGGTGCCTGGTTGTATCAAGAACCGCTTCCGGGCGCGGCCGGGGCGGCCCGTCGGGCCGCATGACGGCTTAACGAAGCTGAGAGTGTCTCCTCCACCCCCTCTCCCCCTTGAGGAGGAGAGCCGGGCGAGGGGGAAGCTGATCGCCCTTTTCTAGTGAAGGAGAGACCTTCAGGTATGTCGCACTCCGTGACGCATCGGTCCGGCTTGGTTTTCCTGGACGCCTTGGAGCAAGAGCTGCAGGCCCATCCCGCCCACATGAACACGTTCTTCCACGCGTTCCAACGCGGCGTGACCGAGGCCCAGCTTCGGCGATTCGCTCGCCAGTGGTACCGGTTCGGCATTCAGTTTCGGAAGATTCTGATCGGCCTGCTGTACAATCTGTCGGACAAGGACGAAGCGATCGGGCTGGAATTGGCGCGAGTGCTCTTTTCGGAATACGGCAACGGTGTACCGGAAGACGTCCACGCGGCGCAGATGTTGCGTTTGACAGATCGGTTGGGTATCGATCGCCAAGTCCTCGCCCGGGAACAGCTCTGCCCGGAGGCGCAGGCGTATATCGAGGGCATCGGCGAGGTGTTCTTGCACGGCGACATGCCGTCGGCGCTGGGCGCCTCGTTCGGCATCGAGACAACGGCCGGCCTCACGTATCGCTATCTCTACAGCGGGTTGCTCACCTGCCCTCAGCTCTCGCTGCAGGACATCAAGTTTTTCGAAACCCATCTCTTCGAGGAACTGCACCACGGGGACTGGCTTCGCACCGCCCTGGCGGGGTATGCGGAGCTGGAGGAGCACCGAGAAATGATTCGCACGGCCGCCCTCATGGCGATGGACAAATGGCACGGTCTTTGGCTCGGCATGTATCGCGTCGTGTTCGACGACGATTCGACAACTGGATAGACGGCTGTGCAGCCCACGCCGTTTCAGCCGTTCATTGACTTCTTGGCCATCACGGCATATTCTCCTCCCCTATGTTCGAATCTTCACGTAAGCAGTTCCCAGCGTGGTCGCAGTCGATCCTTTGGGTTAGACGAGGGATGAAGCCGCGCTGGCGGAACTCCCGCGCGGGGAACAGCCGGGCCGTGGCGACACGAAGAAGGGATGCGAATCACGACGGATTGCGCGGCTTGAGAGGATGAGGCTGACATGACGAAGAATCCAGTGCAGCCGCTTTCCCGTTTTCCAGGCGGCCATTCGATCGTCGTCACTGGTCTGGTCTGCAGCCTGTTCTTCTCCACCTCGGCCTGCGTGACCCAGCGCACCTACCAAGCCGTGACCGCAGAGCGTGACGCACTGCTGGCCGAGGTCGAACGGGCGCAAGCCGAGGTCAAGGCGTTGGAGCAGCAGGCGGAGGCGCTACAAGCCATCAACCACCAGGAGGACCGGCGACTCAAAGAACTCCTGGCGCGGCTTCAGGCCGAAAAAGACGCCGCCGACCGTTTTCAGCACGCAGTTCGGGTCAGGGTGACGTCGCTTCGAGCAAAACTCGCCGCCTTGCAGAACGATCAGCGGACATTGGCTCGCGAAGTTGCCGAGGCGAAAAAACAACGCGGGGCTCTGCAAACCCTTGTCGCTCGTTACCAGAAAGAACTCAGAACGCCGGACCCCGCGTCCGAGCCGCCCGCGGCGCAAGCGCCTCCTCAATTCGAACCGCCCCCGCGTTCTGGTCCTGCCGCGACCGCTCCACCCGTGACAACTCCGCCACCGGAAACAATCGCCTCCGTTCCCCCGCCGCAGCCACCTCCACAGACGCAACCGCCCGCACAACCAGCTCCGCCGGTAACCCCTCCGGCCCAGCCGCAACCAGCGTCGGCCGAGGAGTCCTGGCTCTCGTCCATTTTGAACTGGCTTTCGTCGCTGTGGAACTGGATCTTCTCGTAGCTGCCGATCAAGGCGTTGCATGGTTACAACGGGTTGCGGAGCAGTCGGAGTCGCGGCTCGGCCAGGACTTGATCCAGACAGGCCAGCAATCGCGCGGCGTCGGCGGCGGAAAAGACCATCGGCGGCTTGATTTTCAGCACATTGCGGAACGGCCCGTCGAGGCCGATCAGCACCCCCAGATCCTTCAGCCGCTCGGCGATGTAGGCTGCTTCCAGGCCAGCCGGTTCACGCGTGTCCCGATCCCGAACGAACTCGACGCCGAGAAACAGTCCTTCGCCTCGGACATCTCCGACCAGCGCGTGACGGGCCATCAATGCCGCCAGCCCTTCCTTCAGCGCGGTCCCGACCACCCGCGCGTGTTCTTGCAATCTTTCTTGCGCGATCACATCCAGCACCGCTAACCCCACGGCGCAGGATACGGGGTTCCCGCCGAACGTGTTGAAGTATTCCATTCCGTTGGCGAAAGAGGCCGCGACCTGCGGTGTCGTCACCACCGCACCGATCGGATAGCCGTTACCGATCGGCTTGCCGAGCGTCACAATGTCGGGCACGACGCCTTGCAGTTGAAAGCCCCAGAAGTGCGCGCCTACCCGCCCGAACCCGACCTGGATCTCATCGGCAATGCAGACCCCGCCGGCGTGACGGACGAATTGATAGGCTTCACGCAGGTAACCGGGCGGCAGGACAATCTGTCCGGCACAGCTCGGCAGCGATTCGCAGATGAACGCCGCGAGGCGCCGATTGCCCCGCTTGATCCGCTCAAGCGACGCCCGGACATGCGCGGCATACCGTTTGCCGGCCTCCGGACCGGCTCGGTAGGGACCACGATAGACGTCCGGCATTGGCACCGTGTGGACGTGCGGCGGCGCGCCCGCGCCGCCGGGACCGTTGAACTTGTACGGGCTAATCTCCACCAGCGAGGTCGTATTGCCGTGGTAGGCATGGTCCAGCACGATCACGTCGGTGCCCCGTGTATGGGCGCGCGCCAGGCGCAATGCCAACTCATTCGCTTCGCTGCCGGAGCACACGAAATAGCAGACGCGCAACGGCTCTGGTAGCGTCGCGCACAAACGCTCCGCGTACTCCACCAAAAGGTCATGCAGATAGCGGGTGTTGACGTTGAGCAAGGCCATTTGCCGCGCCGCCGCCTGGACCACCGCCGGATGGCCATGTCCCACATGCGCGACATTGTTCGCGCAGTCGAGATATTCGCGACCCAGATGGTCATACAGGTACTGTTTCCATCCCTGCACGATCTTGAGCGGACGCCGGTAGCTGAGACTCAAGTTGGGACCAAGGTAGCGTCGCCTGGCCTCAAGGAGCGCCTCGGGGCTCCGCCCGGAGGTTGGCGGCAACAGATCGGGGATCCGCAGCAACAGGTTGGGATCCGGGCAGAGACTCTGCCACAGCCGCCAGTCGCGCGCGGCGCAGACACCGGGAAAGTTGTCCGCCCAATCGAGCAGGTCCACGATGAGCTGAACATGCACGTGCGGCGGCCAATTGCCGTTGGCGGATGAATCGCCGACCCAACCGATGCGTTCGCCCTTGGCAATCCGCCGGCCGGGTGCCATCCCGTTGAACGACGCCCGGCTCAAATGACCATACAAGGTGAAGAACTCACCCGCACCCGGCGCGTCGTGCCGCAGGATGACTGTCGGACCGTAATCCTGCGGCTGCGCATGGTCGGCGACACTGTGGACCGTGCCGTCCAACGGGGCGAACACGGGCGATCCGGGCGCGAGAAACACGTCCACTCCGAGGTGCACGGTGCGCCATGCCTCGACGTCGGTCTCAGCCGGCCGATAGGCCGCGCCAGTGTAACTCCGCCTGGGCTCACCGTACCGTCCGATGCCGGCGCCGACCCCGCTCGCCGCCATCCGTCCAAAGATGGCATCGGTCCAGCGCGGCGTATCCGTCAGGTCGCCGATCTCGGCAAAGTCAGGCGCGCCGGGGGTCAGATCCACAACCGCGTAGTCGCCCTTGCGAAGATCCGGTTCGACCACCGGACCGAACGTCTCCGCGTTCGCCTCCAGCCACCGCACCACCGCAGCCGTTCGGGGGCAGGCGGGCAGGCCGCAAGCATCCCGCATCGAGTAATGAAACAGCCGCGGGCTGATCCCGGCCAGACGGTCGAGCGCCGCCCACACCGGCGCTTCGGAGACGGTCAGGTACGTCTGTTCAGGGAACCGCATCTTGCGATACGCCGCCAGCGCCGCGCTTGTGCAGAGCCGCAAGGCAACCAGATCGTAAAGCAGCGCCAGTTCCTCCTCGGTTAACGCAAAGGCGGCGTGATAGCCGCCGACGACTTGCGCGGCCGCAGACACCGGATCCGATTTGCCGAGGACAGCGTAGGCGACACAGACGGCCGCCTCGAAGACCGTGCAGGAGTCGATCAAATCGCCGAAATCGAGGAGACCAGTGACTTCACCCCCCGTCTCGATGCCAGTGACAAGAATGTTGTAGTCGTTCCCATCATGGTGAATGACGCTGGTCCGCAGAGTGGGCAAGGCCCGCTCGACGTGTTCGCGGATCCGTGCCAGGAAGCGTTCGACCAGGGCGCGGCGTGAGGCGTCGGTAATCCAGGAAACGTGCTCGGTCACCACGGACGCGGCATGCCGGAGATCCCAGAGATGCGTGCGCTTGAGCGCCGGATGAGAAAAACCCGCCAGAGTTCGATCAAGTTGACCAAAGAAAACGCCGAGACTCCGCAGCAAGTCTGGCGAATGGGGAGCGACCTCCACCAACAGATGGCCAGGCAGATAGGTCACCATGTGAACGAAATGCGCGGTCCCGTCAGCAGATTGGACGGCCGTGATCGTCTCGCCCGTCGTAGTCCGCCGCACCCGCGGGCATCTGAGTGCCGGCGCATTTTCGGCTAGATATTCCAACACCGCATGCTGCGCCTCGAGGACCGTGCGCGTTTCGGCGGCGTTGGCAATCTTGAGCACGAATTCCGGCCCAGCTTCGGTCTCCAACAGAAAGTTCTGATCCCGTTCACTAGGCAGGGCGATAGGGGTCGCGCTCACGCCGAAGCGCTCGCGTGCAATGACACGCGCCTCTTGAGCGGTGAACTGCGGCGGTGGAGAGTCAGGAAAGCTGGCGCTCATGGTGTCCCACGGGCTTGACCCATCTTCCTCTACCCTCCCCTTTCCCTTCAAGGGGGGGGCGACTGCAAGATGGGCCTGCCGGAATTCCGACCGGCACGAACATTTTTGACCAACCTTAGGCGACGGAGGAGCTTTGCGACCAGCTCGAGCCGACGCCAGCGCCCGGTCTTTCACAGAAATCGAAAACCCGTTGCTCGCGGGTCGGCTTGGTATGCCCGATGCTCCTCTTCCCACGTTTCCCACGATTGACTCAGACTGCGATTGAATCGTGACACTCCATCCAGTGACACGACTTCAATCACCGGCCTCGTCGCCCCCGCGAGCACCGACAAAAAGGTCCCGCTTGCACGTCTTGCGACACGCCTTCACCTGCGGCTTCTTCTCATTAGTAGCTTCTCCTTCATGTCTGCCTCTCTTCCGGTTGGGCGGATTCCTTGGCCGTTGTCGGCACCGGTCCCCGTCCCGGAGCCACGATCGAGACGCCGTTCGCGGACGAGTCTCCAGCCAATGGCCCTGCCCTTGGTCGGTCCACACTACGGTTTGGGCGACAACTCTTCGTTGGGCGAGGAACAACAGAAGAATTTTCAGATGTACGATATCGCGGCACATCTGCGACTCCCCTGGGGATGGCAACACTGGCCTTCAGGTTGGACGCTCGAAACGTGATTGATCGCCAGCGCGGGCCAGCTTGTGCCGGCAGGCACCAGCGGCCTCATGGTGACGGTGGTCCCCGCCCTTGCCGTGAGCAGTCCCAGCGGCCTATTTACCGTTGATGCCGGACCCGGACTCGAATTCTTTCACCCGGCACAAATTCGGCGTCCAGAACTTCGGCGGCCTGGCGCAGATCATCGCCACGGCCGGCATTGGCCTCGATCCGTTTCTCACGGTTTCCCGGCTATCCCAACATGCTCTGATGCCGGTGTGTACGGTCCCACTCGCCTGGGCGTCGATATGCACATCTCATTGAGCTCGGCTACCGCTTCTGTAGGTGTTGTGCGGCGAGCCCTGATCCGACCACCCGCGAACGCCGGCCGGACCGATACCGCCGCGGCCCGTGTTTGGCTGGCCCATCTCCGAACAATCTTTCCGCAAGACTGTCTAAACTGTAGGGCGGACCATCCACGACCCAAAGGGTCGGAGATTCAGGCCTGAGCGAGCATTCCCGGTTGGGCATCGGCCAAGGTTGCTGCTCAAACCCTACATCCGCTCGCCAGTCAGGCCAGCATTCCAGCGAGCATGTCTCGATTGTCTACGCCGAACCGCCACGCTCTCGTCCGCAGATTCTACGGCCCAGGTGTTGCAACAGGAACAACTCGTTGGGAACATCTCGCAATGGCGTCTCGCAAACTGGTGCTCATGGCGGTGTTGGTGACGGTTTTCTGGCCTGCCATCGGTTCAACCGCGACCTTGCTCTGGAACGCCAACAGCGAGCCGGACCTGGCCGGGTACAACATCTATCGTTGCAGCCAACTGCCGTGCACCAAAAGATCGCCAGGCTCGGCGCTGCTGGCCACCGTCGGCCGAACCACGACCTCTTTTAATATTGGCACGCCGGCCGTTGTACAGTATTATGTCGTCACCGCCTACGACACCGCGGGCAATGAATCCGGCGAAAGCAACGTCGCGACCTACACCCCGCCTACCGCCTCACCGCCGCCCCCACCTCCCCCGGAACAACCGCCTGCCGCGTTAGCGCCTCCACCAACACCCGGAGGGCTACGCATCGTGACCGCCGTTTCCAGCCCATGATCCGAATCGCGCGAAGCGGTTTGGCCCTTTCGGTGACTCCATTGCCTTGTCCGCTGCAGAGCTAATATCCGCCTTCTTCCTGCGGGGACTGCGCGGACCGAGCCGAAGGCGGACCGCTCGCGGACAACTGCGCGAGCGCGCGCTCCGCTGCTTGAGTCGCCACTTCCGCCTGCCCTTGCCGACCCTGCTCAATCGCCTGCTTCAACCAGCGGATACCCTCATCCAGATGCGAACCTGGCACTTCCTTGTTCGCCGCCTCCGCATGTTTAAGCGCCTCGCGCGCCTGTGCCACGAGCGCGTCTGGATATCCTTGCTTGCCTTGCGCAATCGCTGCTTGAGTATGGGTGACGGCGTCGACCAGATGCGGACTCTGGCCCAGCGCCACTGTGGTTGAGAGCAGAAGCGCGAGTCCCCCAATCGCCGAGAGAGCTGCGCACCTCATACGGAATCCCTCCTTTCCGACGCATTCGTCATCTTTCTGTTATGAACAGACGCTCCTGTTTCTGAAAAATCATTCCTTAAAGAAAAGCATGAAGCTTGCACGAATCCTTGACAGCCGCGCGGTTCGCGGTAGACTTCAACCAGCCACTGCCGGAGGACAACACATGGGCGAGAATCCACACATAAAGTTTCTTCATCTCCGTGACCGTCTTCGGGCATGGGCCGAGGAGCACGGCGACCATGCCTTCGCACAAGCCCTCACGGATTGCATCGTAAACGTGTCAAGCGGAGAACCACACTGCCCGATCGCTCAGCTCTTGGAGGAAGACTTTGTTCTGACTGGTCACGTTCCCTATGCCACCGGTCCGCACCAGACCGCTGTTCCGTCACGCGCAGGAACTCCTTCCGCGCTTTCCCGTCAAGCCGTCCTCGGTCGTGTTCAGACCCTCTTAAAGCGAGACGCCCAACGCTTGCAGGACGACCGCTATCTGCAAGCCTTGGAGGCCTGTGCGCAGGCAACCCGCGACAACCCGCATTGTCCGTTCGCCAAACTTCGCCGGACGGAGGATTCTTCATCGTCTTAGAAGCGGAACTCCGGGGAGTATCTCCCTCCTTCCGCCGTGTCATCCGTAGCCACTCGGTGCGGGCCGCACTGTCCCCAACTCTCAGGCCAGCCGCACCCCGACTTCATCCAGATGGCGCAGAAGGTCGGCCGGATCTTGGTACACCCGATAAGCGCCCGCACGTTCCAGTTCGTCCTGCCCATAGCCCCCTGACAAAAGACCTACTCCCAAGGCCCAAGCCCGGCGAGCGGCGAGCATATCCCAGACGCTGTCTCCGACCACCACGCAGTGATTGACGGGAACGCCGAGGCGTCGCGCCGCGGCGATGAAGACGTCCGGATCCGGTTTCGCGTGCAGGACCTGATCGCGGGTGACTACGGGCACGCGAGCGTCGAGGTTCAGGAGCGTCAGAGCCTTCCCCGCGCTTTCCATGCGCCCGCTCGTCGCGATCGCAAACGGCACGTCATGCTGCGACAGAGTATCGAGCAGCTCGCGCACGCCCGGAAGCGGACGAATCGACCCGACCTGCCGCGCATAGGCCTCCGCGTGCCGCCGCTGGATCCGCTCGACCTCGTCCTGCGTCACCGACCGTCCGATCTCTCGCAGCAGCGCATGGAGGAGCAGCCCGCCGCTCATACCGATCTGCCGGTGAATGCGCCAGACGGCCAGCTCGATCCCGACGGCCTGAAAGGCCTCCCGCCATGCCAGAACATGCTGGTAGACGCTGTCCACCAACGTCCCGTCTAGATCGAAGACGAACGCCAACCGGCTCGTTTGGGTTTCGCTTGGCTCCATGGTCAACTGCGAGTCTAGCGGAATCGAACCGTGGAACCAATGCCTTCTTTGCAACGGAGGATGTTTCCGTCGTCGGACCTCGTGATGGCAGGCGATCGTTCTTGGCTCTCACCGGAAGCAAGGTCGGCGACCTCAGAGCCTCTGTAGTCCATCCCACGTGGTTTTCCCACGTGGAAACGCGGCGAGGGTGGGTGTTTAATGGCAGACGAAGAACGGCCGTTCACGGCTTCGAGAAGCACGGCTCGGGATGTCTGAACGGCTCGTAGGCGGGACACTATGGGTTTCGGTGGTTACTCGTGCAGTTGCTGCAGCATCACGGCAGACGCTTCCCATCGGGCTTTTTATATCCGGCTCCTTCCACTCGGCAAATACATGATCCTGTGCGACCGCTGCATGAAGCACCAGAAGCGTTACGCCGCGGAGCAACCGTCATTGTGGGACTTCATTTTAGAAGCTCACCAGAACGGAGCGCTTTCCACGCTGCTCGTCCTTCGGACCATGGAGGCAGCGACGAGACGAATCCTCGTGCGCATGCACCGCATCGCCCTTGCGGGAACCGATGCGGTGAGCGCATTCCTCCAGGAAATAGGCCACTACTGGGCACGGTGCGCCATGAGTCTCCGCGAACGGCTGTGGGGCGGACGGTGACCACCTCGCATCCAGTCGCGGACGACACCGGCACTATTCTCATCCTTTCTGCTGAACCTTGGTCACCACCACCTGAGAGACGTCCACTCCGGTCACTCCTTGGATTTTTTCGATATCGTTGGCCAGCGCGTACTTGTCCGCTAAGTGCTGGACCGTCCCCTTGAGCTTCACGACACCATCTTCGACCTTATACTCGATCCGGTCCAAGTCAGCATAGGGAGCCCACTGAAGATACGCCACGACATCCTTCTCGATCGCATGATCGGGCCTCGGTTTCCCGACCACTTTCAGCAAGTTCGCCACGGAGACGACACCGCGGACGGCCTCCGCCGCCCTTTGGGCCACGCGGCTGTGCAGTGGCTTTTCTACCGTGCCTTTCAGCACCACATCGCCTTCGTGGACGAGCACCGCGATCTTGTTCAGCTTGCTTTCGTGCAACGCCGGCACCGATCGAAGCGCGGCTTCCACCGCTTTTCGGATATCGTCGTCCTTCGTCGAAGGCCGCACGACCGTGATCTCATTCTTTAAGGATCTGATGCCGACCATCGTGCCGCTGACGATCTCTTCGGCCAGCAATTTGTCGTCCAGGTTCATGACCGTCCCGCCAAGCGTCACCGCGCCTTGTTCCACCTTGACCGTGATACTTTTGGCATCGACAAGCCGCCCATCCATGGCCAACCGTTGCAGAATCGCCGCTTCAATTTGCTGGTCACTCAGCTGCGTTACATCCCCTCGAAAACCCACGAGACTGACCGTAGCGGATAGCAAGGCGACGATCAAAAACGTTCTCGACATCCGCATGATCTTCGCACCTCCTCCTTTCTTCATGGCAACGCATCTGCTTTCGGATCCCGGACAATCCGTCTCGGGCTAGGCGAACCGCATGGCTTGCGATTCGCCTCAGACCGGAACGCCTGCCTCTCGTTGACCGCCGCATCGCACTGGCGTCCGACGAGGCACATGTCGAAACCTTATACGGGATAATTTGTGGTAACACTCTTGTCTGCCTTGTCAACCGGGCGGTCCAGCCGACCATAGAGGACAAGTCCGGGCGCCGTGCCTTGACTTTGTCTACAGGGTATTTATACCTAATGCTGACCTTGCATCAGTTTCTCGCCATCAGCCGGCGCTGGACGGTGAGAAACGGTCGCGGAGAAAGGAGGGATACGTATGTCGAAAGCCATTCTGGCGGTGGCAATTTTCGGCGGATTGACCCTGGTGAGCGCTGTATCGCCACTGATTCCATCGTACACCTGGGCCGCCGATTGGATCGGGTGGGTTGCCGGAGACGACAGCTACCAGGCACTATGGGTCAAGCAGATTGAGCAAGAGTTGAACAAGAAGGAATATCGGGCCGTGTTTCTCAACGATCCTCGAACACCGCAAGCTTCTGTGCTTCGCCTCCTCGACCGTGCCGCAAAAGCCCACAAT
Source organism: Nitrospiraceae bacterium (assembly GCA_035573855.1). Taxonomy (GTDB): domain Bacteria; phylum Nitrospirota; class Nitrospiria; order Nitrospirales; family Nitrospiraceae; genus DATLZU01. The sequence goes on along the minus strand of DATLZU010000021.1, from coordinate 270,592 downwards.
GACAAAAACGAGACGTTGGCTTCCGAACTGGTGCGCGAAGCGATAGAAGTGCTGGAAGTCGGTGTGAGGAAAAATTATTACTCGCGCGAGGATATTAACCCGATCATCGCGTTCATCAAAAACACGGCCCCGGTGAAACCGGCTGCGTAAGCACAGGACAGGCACAAGCGTCTCGCTTGAAACGCGGCTGAAGCGGTGGCGGCGACCGTCCCCACCGCTCGCCGCAGCAGAGAAAGGAGGTGACCGGCAGATGAGCGAGGATGTGCTCGGCTCTATCATGGACAGCACGGCTTTGTTTATTGTCCTGGTGACGCTGATCGTGATGGGCGCCTCCTATTTGTCGTCGCAGGCCGGCGCGAAACCGGAGGCTCAGGAATCAGCAACCACGCGAACGGATCTGCCCGATGCGGCATAACTAGCGCTGTCTGGGCCATACCCCACAAGACCCGGTTCGGTCGGCCCACTCTCCACCGGCTGTCGCATTCCACAAAGCTTTTCGGCATGTTTTTCGACCATCGAGCCTCCTCTTCACCTCAAGCCCCTAGCCTCTCACCGTAGCCAGGATTGTCATGCTGCTGGGCAGCCTAAAGGGCGAGGGTACCCAAAAGGCCGGCTGCCGCTCAGTATCCCCTCCCGCTGCCACCGCGTCCCATCCGATCTAGCGGCAGCGCTTCATACCGCCGCTTCAAGTCCGGATGTTGATCGAGATACTGCTTGACCGCCGCGTCATCGGCGAACACCTCCGCACTGCGGCGCCGGTACTCTTCGACCGTCAGTCCATACTTCGCCAAAAGCGTGGTGAGCTTCGCATGGATATCCGCACCTATCTCGCGCATGCGCTCAGACGACGGACGCTGACTTTCCCCGAACCGCTCGCCGTCCTGGAAATACTTCATCATCATCTCGCCGATCTCGACGCGGGCGTTCACGAACGTCTCCACTTCAGACGGTTCCGCAGCCAGGCTGTGCCAGGCGACTAAGACAATGCCACAAAAGACGCCGATGAAAGTGGTCGTCAAATTCATCGTCAGGGTCTCCTCCCTCTGTTTGAAAAAATAATCGGCCCTCAGACAATCGAACCACACCATCCGACCAGACAACGCGCAGGTCCCCGGCCAGTGATAGCCCTCACGCGCATCTCCCGAATGAACCGCCAACCCCTGATGGGTTCGCGTAGAATAGTGCCTTCTTCGAAGTCAGAACGTGACCCTGAGAAAGACCTCCGCATAGGCGCCGGCCGGGGCGCTGGCTTTGGGATCAGCAAACACGGCGCGCCAGCGGTTCAATCCCAGGACACCTTCTCCATAGGGAATGGTCGCGATCTGGCTCTGATGCTCGGCAATGGCCAGCATCTTCTTCGCTACGGTGGCGTCGATATATTCAAGGCGGTCCCACGTCGCGAACGGTCCCCAGACTTCGTAGGCCCAGAGGCCGCCGCTTGGCCTGCAGCCAATCTCCCTAAGGCTTTCGCAGACCAGTCTGCCGGTTAACCGATGCGCGGGATGCCGATCCTGGTCCGGATGCAGCGTATAGACTTCGTCCGGCCTCACTTGCGCAAGAATGCCCTGAAGGGTCTGGCTGGCCGAGTTGATATCAATCTCATTGGCCTCGTCTGGCTCGTCAAGGAACCGCACATTCTTCACACCGAGGATACGAGCCGCCCGCAGGGCCTCCTCCCGTCGCACCTCGGCCATCCGCTGTTCGGTCCAGCCGAACGGATTCGACGCCCGTCCGCCATTGGTCACGACAACCGACGTGATGGTCGATTTTTCCAAGGCCAGCCTCGCGACCGTCCCACCCATGCCGATTTCCATATCGTCGGGATGGGCGCTAACGATGAGAATATTGCGGCTCACGGCCTGGGCACTTCCATGTTAGATTCCCTCCGCTCCGAAACGCTGTTCTCCGGTCGGCGGGCCCAGTCGCTTGAGATAGCCGATCAGGTCCTCCAGATCTTTCGCCGTCAGGCCCGTCCAGCGCGGCATTTCAGGATCGAGCGGATTACCTCCGGCGTCAATGCCGGCAACGATGGCCGCTTTGACCGATTCCTCATTATAGGCCGGTCGCCACCGGCCGCGCTGGTCTCGATAGCCCCGCGGATCGCTGAGAAAGGCAAACGTGATGTTCGGCGCGAACATGCCGTGCAGACTGCCGCCACGGCCGTCCTCCCCGTGACACATCGCGCAGCCGATTCCCTCCATGCCGTGGCTGTTTTGGACGATTCGACCTTGCGCCGTCACACCGTACATGAAAATGCGCCATCCGTTCCGAAGATTCACCCCCGGCGACGGATCAAACACCGAACCGGTTCCGCTCGCGACGCTGGCGCTGGCCGCCGCGACAAGGCTGATCGTTCCGATTCTGAGCGCACGCCGCCAGGAGAACCTTGCTTTCCCTGACCTTCGCCGTCCCATACGCCCACCTCCTTGGCTCCGCAACGCGGTCCGGGCCCACGCGCTTGGAGAGAAGGCCTTCGCTCCCTTTGAATTTAAATTCTACGGCTGCCAGAACGCGGACTCAACTCACCAGGCCGCAGCGGCGCCCGTTCCGAATCGGCGAAGGTCAGCCCCCTCTTGTCCCCGCAGAATTTGATCTTATTTCGATATGAAAAACGGCAATCACGGCAAGGAGGTGGGGACACATGCGACTTGCACACTGGCTGCCGGCGACTCTCCTGCTCTTCAGCCTCGCAGGGTGTGCACTGGAGAGCACAAGCGATCTTAAAGGGCCGATTCGAGGAAACATCGAAGGACGCGTGAAGGAAATCGGCCCCAATTACGTGCTGGTGCTCAAGGATCCCGAACGGATCGAAGTCCGGCTGATGATCACCGAAGCAACCCAGAAAGGGGAGTTCAAGGAGGGCGATTATGTCCGCGCCTTCGTGACCCCGGGTGGAACCACAACCTCCATCCAACCCTGGCAGCCGGCCGGCTGACAACCTCGTTCTTCAGTAGTCGCTCACTCCGACACCGGCGCTTCGACCACCTCCCGACGCCAGAACGGCGGCACGGCATAGAGCACGGTCGCGCCGGAGACGACGGCGCAGGCCAGCAGATACCAACCGGGCGCCATCACGCTGCCGCTGCGCTCGATCAGAAAGGTGGCGACCAACGGAACCGTTCCGCCGAACAATGCCAGCGCCAGGTTGTAGGCGACAGAGAGGCCGGTGTAGCGACCTTGTGGAGGAAAGAGCTCCGCCACGGTGGCGCACATCGGACCGGCATAGCACGCGACCAGCAGCGCGAAGGTCAGTTGAGCGCCGAGGATCGCGGCGAAGGTCTGCCGTTCCAGCAGGGTGAACAGCGGATAGGCCAGCAGGAAAAGGCCGGCGGCTCCGACCAGCAGCGGAGCGCGCCGGCCGACACGATCTGACAGCGCACCCATGACGGGCACGAGGATCGCAAAGACCGCGAGCCCGAGGGTGTTGCTTACCATGGCGAGGCCAAGCGGATACGCCAGCACGCGCGACTCGTACGTGATGAGATAGACGAACACCAAGTAGAACGACGCGGCGTAGAGCAGGATGATTCCCACCGCCTGCGCCAGTTCGGCTCGCCGGTGGCGCAGCACCTCGAGGAGCGGAAACCGCGGCACCGTCTCGGTCTTCTTGAGACGTTCAAACTCCGGCGACTCTTCGATGCCGGTCCGCATGTACACAGCCACCAGCGCGACGAGCACGCCCAGGAGAAACGGTACGCGCCAGCCCCAGGCGTAAAGCGCCTCGTGAGACAGGGTCGCGGCGAGGAGCGCGCTTGTGCCGGAGCCGAGCAGGATGCCCACTTGGGCGCTGAACTCGCTCCAACTTCCCGCGTAGCCGCGCCGCCCGACGGGGGCGTGTTCGACCAGAAACGCCATGGATCCAACAAATTCGCCCCCGACTGAGAGGCCCTGCAACAGGCGCAGAAGGATCAGCAAGAGCGGGGCCGCGACGCCAATTTCGTCGTGCGTCGGCAACAGGCCCAGCAGACAGGTCGGCACCGCCATCAGCATGACGGACCACACGAGCGCCGTCCTGCGGCTGCACGTATCGCCCACATGCCCGAACAGGACGGCGCCTAGCGGCCGCGCGAAGAATCCAATGGCGAAGACGCCGAACGTTGACAGGAGCGACGCCAACGCACTGTCGCCCGGGAAGAACAGCGTCGCAAGAACCGGAGCGAAGTATCCGTAGAGGGCAAAGTCGTACCACTCCAGGACGTTTCCCACCGAGCCCATGATGAGAATCTTATGCAGCCGAGCGCTCATCGCGCCGTATTCCGATCACCCTTCGCCTATCGCCGAATCGCCCGGCGGCCCTGCTGAAGGCATGCCGGCTCGCGGAGCCGTTCGCCGGACCGTGGAGGTCGAGGCTTGTCACGGCTCCTCCGGCGGCTCGATCGGGCCGGCCCATTCGCCGTGCGTCAACGTGACTTCCTGAAAGCCGCCATCCGGCCACTGAAAGTGCCCGACCTCATCCACCTGCACGATGAACGGGTCCGCCTCATGGGCTTCGCCGCGATACCAATACCATCCAGGCACCGTGGGTTTTCTCTTGGTCCATGTGAGCTTGGCCATGGATTGTTTCCCTTCTTTCTATCCTCGCGATCTGAAGCAAACTAACCGGTGTGATACAGTGCTCGGCAGGCTATCATAGCGGCTGCACCCTACCATGACCAGGCTGCCAATTGAAGGTGTGCTGCCCGAGCTTCGGCACATACTGGCGCGGGGCCGCACCGCAGTCTTGACCGCCCCGCCCGGAGCGGGGAAAACAACCCGCGTGCCGCTGGCGTTGCTTGATGAGCCGTGGTTGCAGGGCCGGCGGATTGTCATGCTGGAGCCCCGCCGCCTTGCGGCGCGCGCGGCCGCCCACTTTATGGCTATGACGCTCGGCGAAGCCGTTGGCCGGACGGTCGGCTATCGCATGCGCCTCGAGTCAAAGATCGGACCGACGACGCGCATCGAGGTGGTGACCGAAGGCATCCTCACCCGCCTGTTGCAGGAGGATCCGTCCCTCGCCGAGTACGCGATCGTCATCTTCGACGAGTTCCACGAACGGAGTCTGCACGCGGACCTCGGTCTCGCCCTGTGTCTCGACGCGCAACGCCTTTTTCGACCGGACCTTCGCCTGCTCGTCATGTCGGCGACGTTGAACGGCGGCACGGTCGCGGACCTGTTGAACCATGCTCCGATCATTGCCTGCGAAGGGCGCCTGTTTCCTGTGGACACCCGCTACCTGGACCGCCCGGCCTCAGGACCGCTGGATCAAGAAGTGGTCCGGATCGTCCAACGCGCTCTGAAGCAAGAGCGGGGCAGCCTCTTGGTGTTCCTGCCCGGCATGGCCGAAATCAGGCGGGTGGAACGACGACTCTTAGAGTCGCGCCTCGACCCCACCGTGCTCATCGCACCGTTGCACGGCGACCTGCCGCAAGAAGCGCAGGATCAGGCGATCAGACCGGCGCCGCCGGGCACACGCAAGATCGTCCTAGCCACCTCCATTGCGGAAACCAGTTTGACGATCGACGGGATTCGGGTCGTCATCGACGCCGGCTTCTTGCGCACACCACGGTTCGATCCGCGCACCGGTCTGACCCGGCTGGAGACGATTCGAGTGACTCAGGATTCGGCCGAACAGCGTCGGGGCCGCGCCGGACGAGTGGAACCCGGCGTCTGCTACCGCCTGTGGACCGCCGCCGAGCAGCAGACCCTGGCCGCTCGCCGACCGCCTGAAATCCTGGAGGCGGATCTCGCGCCGATGTTGCTGGAACTCGCGGCTTGGGGCGCCGCTGATCCTTACGCCCTCTCCTGGCTCGACCCGCCGCCGGCCGGCGCCGTTGCCCAGGCCAAGGACCTCCTCATCCGTCTGGGCGCGCTGGATAACCAGGGCCGGATCACACCACATGGCCGGCAGATGGCGGAACTGGCGCTGCATCCCCGCCTGGCGCACATGATCCTGAACGCGATTCCCCTTGATCTTGGCGGCCTCGCCTGCGAGGTCGCCGCCTTGCTTAGCGAGCGAGATGTCCTGCGGAGCCAGCCCGGGTGGCGAAACGCAGATCTGCGACTACGGCTGGATGTGTTGCACGAATTCCAGAGGAGCGGTGAGCCGCAAGGGGCGCTCGGCGAGCACGACCTCGCCAGCCTGCCCAGAATCAGTGTGGACCGGACGGCCTGTCAGCGCGTGCGGCAGGTGGCGGAGCAGTGGCGGCGACAACTCAAGATTCTCGCCTCCGGGAAGGACGATCCCGAACGACTGGGCGTGCTGCTGGCCTTCGCCTATCCGGATCGGATCGCGCAACGCCAGCGCGGGACCGATCGTCGATACGTGTTGGCCAACGGCCGGGGTGCGTGTTTCCCGCAGCCGGAACCCCTTGCATCGGGGGCCTATCTCGTCATCGCCGACTTGGACGCCGGGACCCAGTGGGCGAGGATCGATCTGGCTGCGCCCGTGTCGCAAGAGGAACTCGAAACCTACTGCGGCGATCAGATTCGGGAGGTGGAGAGCGTGTGGTGGGATGAACGGACGCAAGCGGTGCGGGCCAGACGGCAACGCCGGCTCGGGGAACTGGTGCTCGCGGAGCAACCGATTTTACATCCCGCCCCTGCGCAGATCACTGCGGCGTTGTTGTCGGGTGTTCGGCGGAAAGGCCTGGCGTCGTTGCCCTGGACCAAGGAGTTGCGGCAATGGCGGGCGAGGGTCGCGTTTCTGCGTCGCGTAGAGGGCCCTGCGTCGAGCTGGCCCGACGTTTCTGATGAAGCGCTGCTCGAAGGTCTGGAACGCTGGCTGGGGCCGTTCCTGGACGGTGTGACTCGGCTCGATGCCCTTCAGCACCTCGATCTCGCCGGCCCCTTGCAAGCTTTGCTGACCCGCGAGCAGCAAGGGCGACTCGACCGGCTCGCGCCCACCTATCTCGTCGTCCCAAGTGGGTCCCGCATCCGACTGGACTATGAAGCAGGCGACGTCCCTGTGCTGGCGGTCCGATTACAGGAATTGTTCGGTTGCTGCGAGACCCCTCGCGTCGCAGACGGCAAGGTTCCGGTCAGCCTGCACCTGCTCTCCCCCGCCGGGCGGCCGGTCCAGATCACCCAGGATCTTGCAAGCTTCTGGACCTCAGCCTATCCGGAGGTGCGGAAAGAACTGCGCGGCCGGTATCCCAAGCACCCCTGGCCCGACGATCCGTTGTCGGCCCGGCCGACGAGCCGGACCTCACGCCGCGTGTAGCTCCCTTCTTCCTTGCTCCCGTTTCTTGCCCTTCATCAGGGCCGCTGTTTAGGGATTGTGCCAGCGTGCGCCTTCATAGGTCGGATTAAATTGATGGGTGAGCTTGACGACATCCCCGTCTTTCACAGTCGAATCGAGCGTCCCGACCTTTTTGTTGACAGTAACCAGCAATTCTCCCCTATTCATGAAGGGCAGGAGACCAGCCAATCGGTCCTGATTGGCTTCGATGAGCTTCTTCACAGACATCGGCCCGCTGATTTCCACTCCCACTTCCGACTCCCCCACGCTGTCGCGCAGCGTGAGCCCGAACAACAATACTGTCACCATCTCCCTGCTCCATTGCGCAACGATTTCGGGGTCACGGCGCATCGAGGTATCAAAGTCAGGGGATATCGAGTTACCGCCAACTCGTTCTCCTCCTTCCCCTGCTCTTTACCTCGGTCCCTCGTTAACCCGCTACCCTTTTCATTTTTTCATTATCCCGATCCTGCTATCCCGGCACCCCCAATTCCCCGCTCACATCCGCCTGTGGCATCGAAAGCAATCTTGCCGTTTCGGATGCCGGGCCGGCAAAGGTCGGGCGCCGCCGACAACATGGCAGCGGAGGCACTCCGGTTCAGCCGTTATTGCCCGGTGGTCCTGAGTGTCGGGCACCGGAGGGTTCTGATCGCGCGGCGACGGCAACAACGAAACACCGATAACGACCAGAACGGCCAGAGCGACGAAGATCCAGTCCGCCTTCTTGAACATCAGGTTCCCGACCCCTGTCCTTCGTCAGCCTGCCCCGCTGCCTCATAGGCCTCCTGCAGCACCTGCGCCACATGCTTGATCTGGACTCGTCCTCGCAGTCCATTGGTCAATTGGATCATGCAGGCCGGGCAACTGGTCGCCACAATCTCCGCGCCACTCTGCTCGATCACCCGCCGCTTGCGTTCGAAGATCTTCTGGGACGTGTCATAGTCCTTGACGATGTAGGTGCCTGCCCCGCCCGCACAGCGATCGGCGTCCTGCATCTCGACGAACTCGACGCCGGGCAACGCTGCCAGAATCCGGCGCGGCTCTTTGGTCACGCCGGCCGCACGGAGGTGGCAGGACGAATGGTAGGTCAACCGGCGCAGCCGCGGCGACGCGGTTCGGGTCGCTGGCACCTTCGGCGAATTGGCCACAAACTCCGAAATGTGCATGACCTTCCCGGCCAACCGCTCGGCCGCCTGCTGCTCCGGCTCGCCCGCAAACAACTTGGGATAATCCTTCAGCATGAGCGTGCAGGAAGCGCAGCCGGTGATAATCGTGTCGTACGAGGCAAAGGACCGCAGGTTGAACCGCGCCCCCTCTTTGACCAAATTCACGTGGCCGTAGGTTTCGATCGGCGTACCCGAGCAACGCTGCGGCGGCAGCGCCGGCTCCACGCCATGCCGCCGCAACACGGCGATGACGGCATCGCCTACGCCGTCGTCGAAATAGTTGGCCGCACAGCCGTGAAAGTAGGCGACGCCTCCGCGGCCGCCGCAGGCCCGCTCGACCAATTCGGGATATCGTTCCCGCAGATGGCGGCGGGCGAGCTTCGGCAGGACCATCTCGCGCGGAATCCGCGCGCGCTCCGCGATCAGCCGCATGAACGGACGCGAGAGGCGCTCCAGCCACGCCCTAGCGCCCGGTCGATCCCATAACCATTGAGTCCGCGCAGCCAGTTTGAGGAGAGGCTCGAACAGCCAAGGCCGAGCGTGTAATTTGAAAATCAGCCCGGCCGCCCGGTTCGGATGCTCGGCCCGCCGTCTGAGAATCAGCTCGGCCACGTCTACGCCGGCCGGACAGACGGTCCGGCAGGACTTACAGTTGAGACAGGCCTCGACCACCCGCCGGGAGTTGAGATAGCTGTAGTCCTTCGAGGTGACGATCTCGAACCAACCCCGCGAGCTCATGTCCTCCGACTGGAAGACGTCGTACACCGGACAAACCGAATTGCACTTGGCGCAGGTGGCGCAGGGCTTGGACAGCCGCACGTAATCGATATGGTCGGTGAACGGGACATCGCTGATCTTGACGCCGGGATTGAGGATGCCGGCCGGATCGAACGCGCGCTTGACCCGGACGAACAGCTCGTACAGCTCCTCGCCAAACATGTGGCGGACGTATGCGGCGCGCACCCGTCCGTCGCCGTGCTCGCCGCAGATCGAGCCGCCGAACCGCCCGAGGACGGTCCGGTGAATATCATGATAGCTTTCGACCATCTGTGCAAAATCGCGCTCGTCATTTACATCCAACAGGGGCACGATGTGCGCATTGCCGTTGCCGATATGCCCAAAGATCGCAACCGGGATGCGTCGGCCGCGGAAGAACTCCTCCAGATAACGGATCAACTCGCCGATCCGATCGGCCCGCACGACCACATCGTCCACGAAGTTGATCGGTTTCTTTTTAGCGTCGAACCGGTAGAGCGTCGGATAAAGCGCCTTTCTCGCTTTCCAAAGCTGATCGCGCTGGTCACGGTCGAACGCGACGGCCAGGTCCGCCGCCAGCCGGTAGCGACGGCAGATGGCAGCCATCCGTTCGGCCGTCTCCTTCAGGTCCGTCGCCTCCCCGTCCGCATCCATCTCAGCCAGCAAGGTCGCGGCGGCGTCGGCTGGGATGCCGTACCGGGCTCGGCCAATGAGGTCGAGCGTATTGGCATCCATCACTTCCAAGGCGCTCGGCGAGAGGCCGAGCAGTTGCGGCACCGCCTCCCCCACTTCCTCGAGCGAGCGGAAGTGAATGAGCGCGGTGAGCGTGGCTTTGGGTCTGTCCACCAGCCGAAGCGTCGCTTCGCTGATAATGCCCAATGTTCCTTCGCTCCCGACGAAGAGTTTGGGCAGATCGAACAGGCCCTGCTCCAATCCCTCCACCAGGCCGAAGAGATTGTACCCGCAACTGTTCTTGCTCACCGACGGCCGCTTGGCCTGAATCAGGGCCGAGTGGCGGCGCACCAACGCGAGCACCTCACGAAGCGCGGGATAGCTGGAGCAGACTTGCTCGCATGCCGGATCGGCGAGCGGATAGGGGCGCGCCTCCAGCCAACCGCCCGATTCGAGATAGATGCGAAGACGGAAAACGTTGTCCTTCACCGATCCATACCGCAGCGTATGAGGTCCAGAGGAATTGTTGGCCAGCATGCCCCCCAGCTTGCACATCTCCCCGCTGGAGGGGTCGGGACCGAAGAGCAACTCGTACCGTGCCAAGTACTGGTTCAGTTCAGCCAGGACGAGGCCGGGCTGGACGCGCACCCATTTTTCCTCACGGTTGAGTTCGAGTACGCGGTTCAGACGGGAAACGTCCAAGATGACGCCGGAACCGATGGCCGAGCCGGTCAGGTTGGTGCCGGCCGCACGCGGGGTGATCGGCACGCCGCGCACGACCGCATAGTCCACAACCCGCTGAATATCGTCCTCCGAGTCAACCAAGACGACGGCTTGCGGGGTGACGCGATAGATACTGGCGTCCACCGCATAGGCAGTCAGGGTCGGAAAATCGTCGAGGACCTTGGCTCTTCCGATCAGACGGCGGAGGTCCGCGGCGACAGCCTGGGTTCGTTCGGGAAGGATGAGCGGCATGGGCGACCCATTCTAGACGCACCGATCCGAAGAGAACAAGGCTTCGGCTGCCAGGCGTTGTCGTGCGACCGACGATCCATTAAGATGCGCTTCCGATGAGGTTGCCTGCCTTGTACCTCTCGCGCCTGCTTCCCGAGCCGGTCATGGCCGTAATCCACGAGCGGTTTCGACTCACGGCGGTTCCGGCTGTCGACCCCCCGTCCCGCCAAGCACTGCTGGACGGCCTCCGAGAGGCGGAGGCGGCCATCTGTACCTTGACGGAGACGATCGACGACGCGGTGCTGAGCCTCGCGCCGCAACTGAAAATCCTGGCCAATTACGCCGTGGGTTACAACAACATCGATCTGAACGCCGCCCACGCCCGCGGCGTCATCGTCACCAACACACCAGAGGTGCTGACCGAGACGACTGCCGACTTGACTTGGGCCCTGATCCTGGCCACGGCTCGTCGCGTCGTCGAGGGCGACCGGTTGGTGCGGGGGCTCCAATGGACCGGCTGGGCGCCCACCCAGATGCTGGGCGTCGACGTTTGGGGAAAAACGCTCGGGGTGATCGGCATGGGCCGGATCGGACAAGCCGTGGCGCGTCGCGCCGCCGGTTTCCGCATGCAGGTGCTCTACAGCGGCCGCCATCCTGTGGAGGGCGATCCTCAGTGGGAATTCAGGCCGCTCCATGATGTGCTGACCGAGTCGGATTTTATCACGGTTCACGTTCCGCTGACGCCCGACACACACCATCTGCTCGGCCAGCAGGCATTCGCGTACATGAAGCCCACCGCGTTTTTGATCAACACTTCGCGCGGCCCAGTGGTAGACGAAGCAGCTCTGGTGGAAGCGCTCCGTGCCGGGCGTCTCGCCGGCGCTGGACTGGACGTGTACGAACGGGAACCGGAGATCCACCCCGGCCTCCGCAAACTCCCCAACGTCGTGTTGCTGCCCCACCTGGGATCGGCGACGCTCGACACGCGCATCCGGATGGGCATGATCTGCGTGGAAAACGTGCAAGCCGTCTTGGAAGGGCGGCCGGCGCCTAATCGGGTGGTGTGACCGGGCCGTTACTTTGCGAGTACGAGGTCCCGCGCCACTTCGTTGATCAGGTCGGGTTCGATGCGATCCTGCTTACGCAGGTAGCCTTCCAGGAGGGCGTTGTCGCAGATGGTGTTGATCAGCCGCGGAATGCCCTGCGAATATCGGGCGATCAACGGGAATGTAGCGGGCTTGAAAAGGGCGTTTTTCGCGCCGGCGACCTGTAGCCGATGGTTGACATAGGCTTCTGTACCGGCGGCATCCAGGGGCGTTAATTGGTAGCGCATGGCAACGCGCTGATGAAGCGGCGGATCCAATGCCAGGACCATATCCAGTTCTGGCAGTCCGAAAAGGATGAAGGTCACCGCCTTCCGACCGTCCAGCTCGATATTGAGCAGCCCGCGAAAATCTTCCATCAGGTCGCGACTGCGTAACATCTGCGCCTCGTCGATGAGCACCACCGCTTTCTTGCCGGACTCGAAGATCTCCTGCAGCCGCCGGGAGAGTTGCGTCAACAATTCAATCTTGGTGTCGGCCGGGGAGGGAATTTCGAGCTGCAACGCCATCTTTCGGAGCATCCACTCCGACGTCACCGCCGCATGGATGACGACCAACAGAGCCGCCTCATACTCTTCCGTTTCCAGATCTTCCAGCAACCGTGTCGCCAGGGTCGTCTTGCCCGTTCCGATGTCACCGACCAGGACCGCCAGACCTTTCATATGTTCGGCGGCGTGCTTCAGCCGGACCAGCGCTTCGGCATGCTGCTGCGTCTTGTAGAAGAATCGACTGTCGACGGTGGTAGAGAAGGGACTTTCTTTCAGGTGAAAGAACTCGAGGAGGCTCATAGGGGGACGTGCATGCTAGAGATAAGAAATCCGCCGTTTCTTCCGCTCCTGCTGAGGAGGCGCCGATGCGGCGTGGACCGGTTGGCCGCGTCCACCCCGATTCTCTGGCTTCGCCGGTGCCAACGTATCGGCGTTCGACTCATCGTCGCGATCCCGCTCGCGGATCCACTGGATCCGCTGCGGCACGTCCTGGAACTGGGGAATCGTTTCATAGACCCTGAGCGCGCTCTCAAACAGCCCCTCGGCTTCGTACAGAAGTCCCAATTCATACCGGACGGCTGGCGTCTTATCGCCGACGCAGCGGGGATCGGCCAAGGTTTGTTCCAAATGCGCGACGGCCGCCTTGTGCTGTCCTTGTTCACCCAGACAGCGCGCCAGCATGAGCGAGGCGTCCATGAACCATTTCGAGCCCTGCATGGATAACCGGAACTCCTCGATCGCTTCCTCCAATAGGCCCATATTTTTGTACGCAACGCCGAGTGTATATCGGATCTCATACTCTTCTTCCTCGATGCGCATGTCCTGCGGCCGCTCGGCTGACGTGGGCGGCTCACCGGCAGCGCGTTGCACATCCACCGCAACGGAAACATCCGGAGGCGGCGCAGGAGTTTCATCCCGCATGATCGGTTCGAATCGAGACGCCAGTTTGGCCACCACAGGACTGGCCGGAGCCAGCGCTTTCACTTTGTGATACAACTCGGTTGTCAACAATTCCGTATCCCCGTCGGGACGCTGAAGCAGAATATCCAGCGCTTTGGCATACTGGAGCGCGGCAGCCGCACCATCCCCCTTCTCTTCGAGCAGCCGCCCGATCAGTCGGAGCGCTTCCCAATCATCGGGCTGCTCGGCCAGCAACTGGGAAAGAATCGTTTCTGCCGCTACGTACCGTCGATTGAGAATCAACGTCCGGACCCGATCAAGTAAATCCAGCCGGTCCTCGGCATCGCGATTCTTGGAACGTAACATTCCCTTCTCTTGCACCGCTTGAACCGCCGGCTGAGTGTCGGGCATAGCAGGAGCGGATGGAAAGTGTCGGTCTTGCTTCAGATTGACTTTGGATGTGGTGGTCCACACGTCGTCCGGCTCCGCCCCCCGGAGAGCAAAGCCGCCGCTCCCCGCGTCCGAATCCACGACTTCGCCGCGAGTCTCCTCCGTAACAATACGCTCACCTGCGACGGCGTCGTTCAGTGAAAAGGATAGAGATCTGCCCTGATCGGACATCTTGGAATCCGGCTGAGACGAAGCCTTATCGGCTTCGTCTGCGCGTTCTTCAGCCTGCCGTGGTTGTAAAGGAACGGTCTCGGGTTCGAAAACATGCGCGAATTTCTGAATCACTGGGCTGGCTGGCGCCAAGAGCTTGACCTTGGCGTAAAGTTCGGCCGACAACATCGGTAGACCGGGTTCCGGATGTTCTAACAGAACCTCGATGGCTTTGCCGTAATGGATGGCCGCGGCGGCGGTGTCGCCTCTTTGCTCGCACAGAGAGCCCAGCATCTCGAGGAGCGCGACGCACGTCGGCTCAACCTGTAGATATTCGTTGATGAGGGATTCGGCCAAAACGAAATCGTGCGCCCGCATGGCCGCCCCGGCCAGAAACCGGTATTCATTGAGCGCGACTTGCAGATCCCCTCGTTGGAGATGAAGCCGGGCGAGCAACTGACAAACCTGCGGATTCCCCGGCTCGCGGGTCAGCAGTTGCGTGAGGATCGCTTCGGCGCCCGCGTACTGTCCTTCCTCCATACGTCTGGTCGCCTCGGCCAACAGACTCGCCGGTTCCGCGCTCTTCGCAGGCGACACCGGGTGGGTCGGGCTCGGCCGGGCCTCGCGCGCGCCTTCATCCGCAACCCTGGTATAATTCTGAACGTACTGAGCCGCCTCATTGTTGTGGGGATCGATCCGAAGCACGGCTAGATAGGCGTCCCGGGCTTCGTCATAACGCCGCTGCGCCGACCGTTCTCGTCCGAGTTGCAGGTACACGTTAACGGCTTCTTCCTGAAGATTTTCCTGGAGGCACAACTCGGCGACACGCTGCTGGGCATCAAGGTTGGATGGATCCTGACTGACGATTTTCTTGTAAATCTCCAGCGCCTCCTTGGTCTTACGTTCCTTGAGATAGTGCTTGCCGAGCGCCAAGTAATCGGCGACCGCGCTGCTCAGCAGCCCTCGCTCCGCATTCAGATCGCCGAGATGACGGTACACCTCGTACCGCGAGGGATCGACTTTGAGGACTTTCTTGTAGGCGGCGATCGCCTTGAGCGTCGCGCCTTCGGCACGAAATGCTGCGGCCGCCTGAAGGTAGGCCACAATCGCGTCACCCGGCGCATTGCGTTTCAGATGGAGATCGCCGATTGCGTTGTAAACGGTGCCGTCGGTGGAGGCTTCCGCGGTGAGTTTCTTCCATTCAGCGATGGCGGCTTCAAACTGGCCTCGCGAGGCAAAGAGCTGCGCATTTTGCAGGATCGTACTGCGATCGACTGCCAACACGAACCTCCACGATACGCAAACGCTAGCAGTTTCAAGGGGTTTTGTCAAGAAAACGGGCTAAGGATGGTCGAACGCCAGGGGTACACGCATCCCCCTTTCCTCAACTCGCGGTGCCAACGGGAAAGACCCCACCCAGGTGAGCGGGGTCTCCTCTCCGATGAGAATGGGCAAGAACCAGAAAGAAAAGGTCAGGTTTTCATCACATTGGCCGCCTGAGGCCCTTTAGCTCCCTGCACAATGTCGAACTCGACGTTTTCACCTTCCTTGAGAGTCTTAAAGCCCTCACCTTGAAGGGCAGAATAGTGCACAAACACATCTTCCCCGCTTTCCAACCGAATAAAGCCAAACCCCTTTCGATCGTTGAACCACTTAACCGTCCCTTTCGTTTTCACAGAACCCTCCTTTCCTCTACAGCTTCCCGACTACCGCTTCCCGACGTCGAGTCGCTGAGCCCACGAGCGGCGCGGATAAACGCGTGCGAACAGAAACGTCATGGGACAAAAATGACCGAGCTGAGCAACAAACTTCGTACGGGGGGTTGTTCCGGTGATGTGAGACATTTGCCCAGGGCAAAATTCGGGCTGGCATGTAACATAGCACTCCCGGACTTGTCAAGCAGTTCTTTGGCCGTTTCTGCAGAAAACTCCGTACAGGAACAGGGCCCGTCGGCATCGACGTGTTTACAATGTCTGCGCAGTCCCTTATTCTTGTTGGGATTTTCTTGCACGCCGCGTACGGGAGCGTCAGTTCCGTGTTGTTACGCACCATCCTGGATCGCTATATCTTCCTGGAACTCGTCCCGCCGTTTTTCACCAGCCTGGGCACCCTCTGTTTCGTTATGCTAACACGGGAGCTGCTGCGGCTGGTGGAACTACTTGTGTCCAAAGGGGTCGGCTTTTTCGCGGTGCTCAAGGTTTTCGCTCACTTGTTGCCCTCGTTCCTGGTCCTCACGCTGCCCATCGCGGGTATCATCGCGTCGATTACGGCGTTCGGACGACTTTCCTACGACAAGGAACTGATCGCCATGCGGGCTGCAGGTCTGAGCCTGTTGCGGCTTTCCAGATCAGTGTTCTTGTTCGCGGTCCTAGTCTGCGGGCTGACCCTCACCCTTGCCCAGTGGGGGCAGCCCTGGACCAGCGTCAATCTGAAGAAGGTGGCGCTCAATCTACTCCGAGACCAATTGATCTTGGCTCTAGATCGAGGCGTATTTAACGAGCCACTTCCGGGCATGATGATCTTCGTCCCGGAGAAAGATGCCGATGGAGCCCGATCGGGCATTTTCGTCGCCGACTCTCGGAACCCGGACGAGCCGCGCATTATTGTCGCCCGCGAGTATGTGGTCTTGACAGACAGGCGCACGAACCAGGTTGCGCTTCGGCTGTTGGACGGAGTCATCCATAGCAGTCCAGACTCGCGCGACGAGTATCGACAAGTGTCCTTCTCCACTTACGACTTGAAGCTCAGCCTCGCTCATTTCTATGTGCCGGCTGAAGACCGTCCCTCGCTGGAATCGACGCTGGCGCAATTGGAGCAATCGAACTGGACCGACCCCGGCGCCCTGCGCCGCCTGACCGAATATTACAAGGACTTGGCCTTTCCGACCGCGTCGCTCGTGTTTTGTATCCTGGGAATTCCGATTGGCATCGTCTCCAAACGATCGGGACGAATCGGCGGCTTCGCCGTCGGCGTTATGGTCATTATCGTCTACTATGTGCTGAACATCCTGTGCGAGTTTCTGGTCACGACCCTCGTGCTTCCTCCGTTCGCAGGCGCCTGGCTGCCGAACGGCGTGTTTCTCGTCGTGACCGCGGCGGCGTTCTATCGGATGAACCGGCGGTAGCGAAATGGGCATTCTGTTTCGATATCTGCTCCGCGAATATGCCAAAATCTTCGCCATGTGTTTCGCCGGACTAATGACGATCTACCTAGTCGTTGATTTTTTTGAAAAGTTGCGGCGCTTTCTTCGATATGATGCAGAAGCCGTCTATATTGCAGCATTTTTTGTACTCAGAACTCCCGGCATTTCATTCCAGATTGCTCCGCTAGCCGTTCTGATGGCGACACTCCTGACCTTAGGCATCCTGTCGCGCAACCACGAGATTACCGCGATGCGCAGCGCAGGGATCAGCCTCTTCCGGGTCGCTTCACCCTTTCTTTTTTTCGCCGTGCTTGTCGGACTTGTCCTACTGGCCTTCAGTGCCACCGTCATCCCGCTGGCGAACGCACGGGCCGAATATGTAAAAACCGTCAACATCGAAAAGAAATCGCCGTCCATGTCGCTGAAGGCACCCCAACCGTGGGTCAGAATCGGTACTCGGACGTTGATGAATTTCGAGCTGGTCGAACCGGGTGGAGCAGTCCTTCGAGGACTCCGGCTGTACCACCTCAGCCCCAGCTTTCAAGTGGCAGAGATTACCGAAGCCAGGGAAGCCCGCTACACATCCAGCGGATGGATCCTGTACAGCGGCAGTCACCGGACAATCCTCCCAGACGGAACGATCCGGACGACGGAGTTCGAGCGCGAGCCTATCGGGCTTTCGCAGATTCCGGAAGATTTCAGCACGTGGCTCTCGGTTGAATCCGACATGATGACCTTTCGGGACCTCCGCGCGTATATCGATCGGTTGAGCAAGGACGGATACAGTTTCGCGCGGTTTCTCACCGATTACCACGGCCGTCTCGCCTTCCCTTTTGTAACCGTCATCATGGTGATTGTCGGGCTGGCCTTGAGCCTGCGCCGCAGCGGTAGCCGCGGCGGCAGCATGGCGATCGGGATCGGACAGGCGCTGGTGATCGGCTTCTTCTATTGGTCCACACACTCCATCGCGATCGCCCTGGGCCGAAGCGGCGTGCTGGCTCCCATCATGGCCGGTTGGATCACCAACCTGGTTTTCCTTTCTTTCGGTCTTTACTTGCTGCTGAGAGTCCGCTACTGAACCACTCCGTCGATGAGGTTGGAGCTGTTTCATTTCCTTCGATCGATCCGGCAAAGGGAAGTTGACTGCTCCTCGCCCTTCCGGTAAAAGGTGATCAGAACGTATGGCTCAACGTGTTGTGATTACAGGCCTCGGCGTCGTGTCCCCGATCGGAATCGGCATCGGGCAGTTTTGGAAGTCCGCGCTGGAGGGCCGCTCGGGCGTGTCCGCCATCGAGTCGTTCGATCCGTTTCCCATCGAAGGATACCGCTCGCGGGTGGCAGGCCGGGTGCTCCATTTCGATCCGGCGCAATTCCTCGCTCCCGCCCAAGCCGAACGCGTGGATCGGTACGCGCAATTCGCGTTGGTGGCTGCGAAAGAGGCGGTGGCGGACTCCGGACTGCGGTTGGAGATGGAACGCCCGCACCGCGTCGGTGTCATCGTCGGAGCTGGGATGGGCGGCATGGTGATGGGCGAGCGCGAGATCACCCAGCTCTACCAGCAACGGAAGCCCCATCGCGTCCACCCCAATTTCATCCCCGTCATCACCTTGAATTCGGCTTCCGGCATCGTGGCCATGCAATTCGGCGCCAAGGGACCGAACCTCACGATCTCCACTGCCTGCTCCTCGAGTGCGCACGCCGTCGGTCAAGCGTTGAATTGCATCCGGAACGGCCAAGCCGACGTGGTGATCGCCGTGGGCGCCGACGCCAGTATCACCCCCCTAGTTTTCGCCGGCTTCTGTTCTTTGCGCGCGCTCTCCACGCGCTTCAACGACCGGCCGGCCAGCGCATCCCGCCCCTTCGACCGAAATCGGGATGGGTTCGTGATGGGCGAAGGCGCAGGCGCGTTGGTCCTGGAATCGCTGAGCCACGCCAGGCGGCGTAAGGCACGTATGTACGCCGAGGTGGCCGGTTACGCTGCGACCAGCGAAGCCTATCACATGGTGATCCCCCGGGAGGATGGAACGGAAGTCGCGGCGACGATCCGGTTGGCGTTGAAAGACGCGGGAATCGCGCCGTCCCAGGTGGACTACGTCAATGCGCACGCGACGGCGACACCGATCGGCGACGCAGTGGAGATCAAAGCCATCAAAGATGTGTTCAAGTCCCGGGCGAACCGGCTCCTCATTAACGCGACCAAATCGCTGATCGGCCACACCCTGGGCGCCGCCGGAGCCATCGGCACGATCGTTTCAGCCCTTGCGATTGAAACCGGGCAGATCCATCCGACCGTCAACTATGACGACCCGGACCCGGCCTGCGCCCTTCCCGGCATTTCCAAATCGGTTCAAGAACGGCCGATTCGCGTGGCTCTCATGAACGCCTTCGGTTTCGGCAGCAACAACGCGGCCGTCGTGTTGAAGAAACTTTCCCGCTGAATTCAGGAGACGGCGTTGGCCGTTCAACGCCGGCACGCGCAATGCGCACGAGCAATCGGAGTGACCATGACAGCTGATTCGGCGATCGCCGATCGCATTTTGACAGCACTAGCCGAATATCTGAAACGGGACAAACGATCGATCGGCATGGACTACAGTCTCCGCGACGACCTGGGGTTGGATTCCATGGCCACGATCGAGCTGCTGTTCAAGATTGAGGAGGCGTTTGATCTACAAATTCCTGATCAAGACCTGCAAGGGTTAGCCACCGTAGGGGATGTCATCGGCTACGTGGAACGCCGGTTGAAGCCGGCGGCCTCGGCGAAGCAGGCGGTCAAGGCTTCGGTCAAGCGCAGCCGCACCAGGAAATAACCTCCATGCCGGCCCCGTCGTCTAGTTCGCCTATTCCGCTCTCGCGCATCCGCGACCTCGTCCGCGGAGAGCTGTTCGGCCCAGACGACGCGACGGTCTCCGGCATTTCCAGTCTTGAGGAGGCCGGACCGCAGGACTTGACCTTTGTGGCCTCCGACCGCTTCGTGAAGGCGGCCCTGGCATCGAAAGCCGGGGCGTTCATCGTTGGACGCAAAATCGCGCAATTGACTGCCCCCCAACTTGTCGTAGCCAACCCTTCGTACAGCTTTGCTTGCGTCGCGCAGCAGTTTTTTACCGAGCCGTACAGGCCGCGCGGCATCGCAAGCAATCTTGTTCGAGGAGCCGACGTGCTGATCGGACCCGATGTCTCCATTTGGCCATTCGTAACGTTGGGCGATCGCGTGCGGATCGGCGCCCGGGTGACGCTCTTTCCAGGCGTGTTCGTCGGCGAGGATTCAACCATCGGTGACGACTCCGTGCTTTACCCCAATGTCGTCGTCCGAGAACGCTGCGCCATCGGAGCCCGCGTGATTATCCACAGCGGGACGGTGATCGGAAGCGACGGGTTCGGCTATGTGCAGCATCAAGGTCGCCATCATAAGATCCCGCAACTGGGCGGGGTGATCATTGAGGACGATGTCGAACTTGGCGCCAACGTCACCGTGGACCGGGCTACGTTCGGCCAGACCGTGATTAAGCGAGGGACCAAGGTTGACAACCTCGTCCAGATCGCCCATAACGTAACAATAGGGGAAGATACCATCCTGGTGGCCCAAGTCGGCATCGCTGGTAGCACGTCGCTGGGACGTCACGTGATGGTCGGCGGGCAGGCCGGATTGGCCGACCACATCCGCATCGGCGACCACGTCATGATCGCGGCCCGTGCCGGAGTCACGCGCAACCTGGAACCGAATCAGATCGTGTCCGGAGCCCCGGCTATGCCGCACGAGACCTTCATCAAGGCTCAGGCCATTATCCCCCGATTGCCCGAGTTACGCCAGAAAGTGCGCGAACTGGAGGAACGGATTCGACTTCTGGAAGCGAGAGCGCGGACGAAAAAGAACCAACGGCGCCCCTGAGCGGTGGGCACCGTCGCCTGCCCTCTATCGGATCACACCCCGCCAAAAGAACAGCTTGGCCCAGAAAAATCCCGCCCAAGGCATGAGATACGCCGCCAGGTAGTACACATCTCCGAGCATGGCACTCACGGTCGAAGCCGCGAGCAAGACGAGCATCCCGGCCAGGTAAGCCAACGGAACGAATTCGCGCCCCCGATGAATGAGCGGCGACAGGGCCGGCTCTCTTTTCGCGCGGCCGCGAGGAGCTCGCAGGAAAGTCTTCATTCGAGACGCAAACACATCCGGATGCTCGCGCAAGAGGTATTGATGATATTTCGTTTGCCCCCAACCCAACACAGCTCCCAATACCAGCAACCCCGTGCTTTGCACGAACGTCGCCCAACTATAGCTCTCCATCGCAAGCAACTGGTAACCCAAGGCCGCGGTTCCGGCGACCATGAAGATCAACCCCAGAAGGCCGGACGGAAAGAGAATATGCGTCTTAACATAATCTCTGGCTTTCTCGACGCTCCCTTCCAATCGCTTGATGGTCACTAACTTCGGCATCGTCGTCGACAGCACCCCAGCTGCACGCCGCCCAGTGCAGCGCCTTTCCCAGCGCGCGGCGGCGCCGAATTATAGCGCGGGTCCCTTGCGCTTGGCACATGACGGGGCTTCCGCTCATTCCGGTATCGGCAACAGGTCGCCAATCCACACCTTTTGTGGACTGGTGGTGGCCAAGGGTGTGGATGGAGAGAGCTTCCGCCGTCTGGTCGATGTTGTGCGCGAACTGCCCACATTTTGGGCGACGGATCCATCGAGATTTCAACGGACTCGGCGAGTCGCTCAGGTAAATCGTTACGGGAATTGGAGGCTGGACGACCTATTTCATCGGTGGGGAATCAGGCTGGAAGGATTTCACCGATCGACGCTCGCTCGATGCGTCCGACATCGACCCATTGCTGGGCCATGGGAATCAGCGCGTGAAGCCGGGCTTCAACGGCTTCGAGCCGTTGCAGGGCTAGCGTCACCTTCCGATGGGCCGCCACTGTCAAAAAGGTTCCCAGTCCTTGCAAAAAAAGCATAATGGCGGAGGCATTGACCTTCCTGGCCGCTTCATAAAGACACTCCACCTCCGCAACGATCGGTTCAAGACTCTCGCTGGAAATCGCCGTCTCCGCACATCTTGCCCGCAAAGCAGACACCGCGCGTATGATCAACGGGACACGTTTCTGGACCTCCGCGAAAAACTGTTCATCCATTCCCTCAAGTTTCCGCAAGATTCGTTCAATGGTCCGAGCATCGACCGTCCCGGTTGCATCTTCCATCTCTTGTTCAGCCAATCGGATGACCGTATCCAACACGTCCCGCGTGAGTCCGATGGATCGCGGTCTCGCATCACGCCAGTCGCGCAGGACATCCAGGATCGGAGCAGAACCTCTCGGCCGCTGTAATTCAGCATCGGGTTGCGACGGTTCTTGCTCCCCCATTTCTGGAGAGACCGGCCCGCTGAGGTTCATGTCGGTTCCCACAGGGATTTGAGAGTCTGGCGGCGCAACGTGCGCAGCGACATCGTGACCCGCCGTCAAATCCCGGACCGCGGCGGTAATACGGTCGATTCCTTCCTGCAAGGAAGCCAATTGCTCGCTTGTCGCGACCATTTCCCGGCCTCCGACCGATTGAAGGAGGGGCAATAGACTGAACGCCATATGCTCGATGTCAGATAACTGCACGGTGGCGGCAGACTTGCCCAGATTGGTGATGCCATGGCGAATCACGTCCGCCAACTTGGCGCGCAAATGAAACGAGGGCTCACCTTGCAGTTTCCTCAAGGCGCCCTGGATTTGTGAGAGCCATTCCCGCGCCTCCAAGGCGAAGAGCCCCAAGACCTCTTTGTGGAACCGCTCATCGGAGGTGTCCCTTTCCGGCGCCAGGGGAATCGTGGGAGCGGTTTGGACCGACGGCGCCTTGGCCTCGTCGCTGTTCCTGCCTTTCGTCTCGACGACCGTCCGGATGGCAGAAGCAATAGCATCGAGGCTTTCTAGGAGAACGGAGAACTGCTCGGACGCCAACGACGCTTTCTGAGAAGACGGCAATGGAGCAGAAGACCCGGATGCAAAAGCGATCCGGTCGACAGCCGGAGGATCGAGCGCTGCCACAATGGAAACCAACGGCACCGCGCTCAAGTCAATCTCGTCGGAATAAGCGGAATCCCCCGCTTCTTGTTTTTCACCAACCCGTACAATCGGCCGCATGGGATACCGCGGGTTGGTCCGGACGACCACTCCTGTTTCACCGGTATTCAGCCGGACGACGGTTCCGAGCGGATAGACCGACAATTGCTCGACGAGCGCTTTCACGATTTCTCTTGGAAAAGCGGTCCTCTCCGTTACCAGGAGTTCCCGAATTGCTTCATGCGGCAGCAGCCGCCGTCGATAGGGCCGCGGGCTGATCAGAGCGTCAAACACGTCCACGACGCCGATGATCTGTGCCATTTCGCTGATCTGCCGTCCCTTCAGTTTGTTGGGATACCCCTGGCCTGCCAGGCGTTCATGAGCCTGTAGAACAATTTGCGCCAGCCAGTCGTACTCTCGGCCGATCTTCTTCACCAGGCGGAATCCCAGTTCCGGATGACGCTCAATCAGCGCCCGTTCCTCCTGCGTCAGCCGTCCAGATTTGGTCACTATTGACGGGGGTACTGCAAAAATTCCGATATCGTGCGTAAGACCGGCCAAGGCGAGTCGTTCCAGTTCCTCCCCATAATAGGCCAACCCCATCCCGACCTTGGTCGCCAGGATCCCGACGTTGACAAGGTTCGTAATGAGAGGATCTCCGGCCGGACTGGAAAGCGCCTGCACAACAAGCCGATCACTTGCCCGGAGGGACGACACCATGCCCCTCGCGATGAGTGACAGTTCATCCAGACTGAAGCTCTGTTCCTGACGAACTACATCGGCGATCCGCGAAAGCTCTTGTTCGGCACGCCCGTACCAGTTGTCGTCCAGCGGAGGATCGGATTGAGCGGGACCGCCTTGTCGATCGGATCGCATGCCGCCGGGAAGACCAGAACCGAACCGCTCGTTCGCCTTCTGACCGCGCTTATCCATCATCCAGAATGCCTTGGGTCCCTGATCGATCACACCATCTGACAGGCCTGGTCAACCAGCCCGGCGTCGATGCGTTCGGTCTTGTCTATCGCTCCCAGCAAGAGGCAGAAATCGCACAACGAATTGATCAGCCGACACACACCGCGGGTGTGTTCGTAGATCCGGCAGATCGCATCCTTGGTAAAGACCTCGTGTCGACAACCGGCTGTCATCATGCGGGTGACAATATAGTCGCGGGTCTCTTCGGCGTTGAAGGGCGCAAGGTGATATCGGACGCTGATCCGTTGATTGAGCTGCGGGTTTCGTTCGGCCCGCGCCTTCAGTTCCGGTTGTCCCATCAGGACCAGCGTCAGCAGGAAGCGATAGTTCAGTTGGAAGTTGAGCAGTAGCCTGAGATCCTCAAACACATGGTCATCTTCAATGGCCTGCGCTTCATCGACGATCAGTACGGTCTCAAGCCCCTGTTCGTGATTGGTCAACAGCTTCGCGTTTAAGCGGCGTACTTGCTCCGCTTTGCTTCCGGCAGGCTCAATCCCAAATTGATAGAGCACCTCGGAAAGAAAGTCCCCCGCCTGCAACGCAGGATTCGTGACCAGAGCAATGTCGTATTGGGACCTGGGAAGGCTCACAATCAGCTCACGGCTGAGCAACGTCTTTCCACACCCGATCTCTCCGGTCAGCATAACCGCTCCTTTGCGACCCTGAATCCCATATCGGAGCCGTTGCCGGGCCGACTCATGCTTGACCGAAGGAAAATAATAGCGGGGATCCGGTACGTTTTCGAAGGGCGCTTCCTGCAACCCCCAATAATCTTCGTAGTGCATGTTGCATCCGCGCACGTTGCGTTCGTGCAGCAATTCTCCGGTTAACACTTAGTCCGAATCCGGCCATTAGTCAAGAACTTGCGAAAGTTGAGGTGGATAGGAAACCAACGCGCCGTCGAGAGAATGGAGGCCGAAGGCTCACGCAGGAAAAATCTTGTCGATCGCCGCTCGTTCACTTTGTCCGACGGCGACCCATTGTTGAGCCATGGACAGGACCTCGGGCAGGCGGGATGCCACCGCTTCGATTCTTTGTGCGGCAAGTACGACCCTGCGTCGCGCTACGACGGTCAAAAAACTATGCAATCCGGTCAGAAATGTCACGACGGGGGCGGCGTTGGCGGTTCGAGCGGCTTCACGCAAATCTTGAACTTGGCGAATCGTCTCGTTCAACTCTTGATCCGGCAGGGCACCGCTGGGAACGGTTTCGTTCAAGCGGGCTACCGTTCGCGCAATCGCCGGCATACGGCAACGCAGGGTCTCCAGGAAATATTCGTCCATTCCATGCAGTTCTTGCAACAAGGTTCGGAGCGACGACACATCAAGCCGATCCAATCCCTGTTGCAGATCACGCTCAAGCTTGCGGATCACAATCTCAGTCAGATTTCTGTTCGGCTCCGACGCCTGAGCACGGGCCGCCTGCAGCTCTTTGAGCGCGCGCAGTAAAGTCGTCGGTCGACGGGCGATGTCATCGTGATCCTCCACGGCGCCGGCTTGGATCGGCATCGAAGAAACGGCAGCGCGCTCAGCAATGGCCTCCGCGATTCTTCGAAGATCATGGCGGAACGACGTGAAACTATCCGGCTGAATGACGGCATCGGGGTTGCGGAATTGGTCGAGAATCGGTAAGAGGGCAAACGCGGATTGTTCGATGTCGGGCAGATTCACCGTAGCGGCGGAGCCTCCGAGATTCGTCAGTGCCCGTGCGATCGCCTCGACGAGCTTCGCATGGCGGTCGGCCGGAGGGCGGCCTTCCAGGTCACTCAAGGCGGCATCCGCCTGATCAAGCCATTCCCGCCCTTCCTGCGCAAACAGCTCGAGCAACTCCCTTTGAAACTCGTCGTCGCCTGCCTCAGGTGCCATCGACCACATCGATAGAGGCTTTTGCCGCCCGGCTCGCGAGGGAAACGGAAGGAGCCTCTAGCCTAGGGTGTGTTCGTTCCATTACCCAGTTTTGAAGCCAATCCCGCGATTTCGGCCAACTTCCTGGCCATATCCTCAAGTCGTTTGGTCGCCTGCTGGGCCGCCAATTCCGCTTCAATTGCCCGCTTCGTCGCCTGCTCAACGCGTTCCTGTTCCGTCTCCAATCTGGCTTCGAGTTCCTTCACGCGCACGATGGCCGGCTCCGTCTCAGCGACCCGGCAGCTGAGTTGCGCAACCTGTTCTCGTTCGGCCACCAGCGCCGCCTCGAGCTCACCCATCCGTTGGATCTGATGTTGCGCTTCGGTCAATCGTTGCGACAGTTCAGCCGCATGTCGCTGTTCGGTTGCCAGCGAGGCTTCGAGCTCAACGGCCCGCCTGGCGATTACCTCGAGCTCGTTGAGTTGCTGAACCAACTGCGCAGCCGCATCCCGCTCCGCACCCAGGGTGGCTTCGAGCTCCTGCACGCGTCCCGCGACTCGCTCCGCATCCGTCGCCCGCTTCTCCAAGAGTGCGGAGCGTTCCTGCTCCGCAGCGAGCTGCGATTCGAGATCCTTCACTCTCGCCGACTCTCGCTCCAATTCCGCGATTCGCTGGACGAGTTGCGTTGTTCGCTCGCGTTCGGCCCGCAGGGCCGCCTCCGCTTCTCCAAGGCGAGCAGCGGCTTGCCGCAAGGCGCCCAATTGCGCCTGATCAATGTCGGGAACCTTGCGCAGTTCCGTCGGCCTGCTGGAAGGCGCTGCGGTCGTGCCGTTGTTGCGGACACCCGCCTCCGCGACGGGAATCGCTACGGTATCCAGCGGCGGACGTTTGGAAAGCAAGTCCAGAACTCGGTCTTTCAGCGACGTGCCTTGAAAGGGCTTCTTGAGCACTCCGTCCGCCTTGCACGTTTCCGCCTGTCTCGTCACCTCGTCATTGACGATGCCCGAAATCAAGAGAACAGGGATATGAGACAACGCCGACTGTGAGCGGACGAACGCGCAGACTTCATACCCGCTCTTATCCGGCATGATCACATCGGAAACGATGAGATCAGGCCGTTCTTTCGACAAGACGGCCATAGCCTCCTCCCCGTTAGCGGCGAGCATGACTCCGAGCCCGGCCTCGGTCAGAAGGCGCTCGGCCACCTTTCGCACCGCGATGCTGTCGTCCGCTACCAAAATCTTCGGCATGAGGTTTTTCCCTTTCCTCCGGCACGGACTCCTACGTGGACGTTTTCCCGGCACCCACCTTGCCGAGCGTGGCTAACGAATAGACCGGGATGCGATCGGCCTCGCCGACATACGTAGCGACGATGTCGGGATCTGGCCCGTTGTACGGCTGAACGGCGGAAGGCTCGACCATCTGCAGAGCAGGAATCTCTTCGTCGACACAAATAGCCATAGGACCATCTTCGTGCTTGACGACCAGGCACAGCGGCGCCGTACCTTGCACGTGAACGTTGAGTCTTGCCGCGAAATCAAAGACCGGCAAGACTTCTTTGCCGCGTCGAGCCACGGACTTCACAAAGGGGGTTTCGCTGGGAACCGACATGGTCGGAGGCCAATGCGACACTCCGCCTACTTCTTCCGCCCTGGCGGCTATGCGTTGCCCTCCGACAGAAAACACCACCAAGCCGCACGCTCTCGATCGCTTGGATTCCGACTTTTGCCGCAGGCTCCTTAACATCCCGCACCCGGTTCATCCCACCACGCATTGGATCGGCGGATCCGCGCCGTGGACGCTCGGAGCTGCCCGCGAAGACGTCCACATCGCATCAGGCCGATTCCCCGTCGAGGTCCGACGCCCTCCCTGCAGAATCCACCCGCAATTCAGGACCAGAGCCGCCGTTTCGCGGAACAAAAACAAGCCGTCGAACCACCGGCGCTCTTCGCCTCGGAACTGCGGCGGCAGCGGCAACAGACTGAGACGCCCGACTTCGACCAGCCCGAGCACTTGGTCGACCTGAAAGGCGCAGTGACAGTCTCCTTCGGAACACAGAATCACTCGTACGTCCGCACCAGACGTCTTTCGCGGAAGGCTCAAAGGCCGAGCCAGATCAATAAGAGGATAGTTCACGCCGAGGAAACACAGGACATCGTTGTCGGACACCTGCTCCGGTTGTAAAATGCCGCGGACCGCGTCAGCCGGTACTGCCATGTGCGTATTCCCAAAGTCCACGACGAGCAGCCGCACGCTGGGGCAGACAGAGGTCGCGACGGTCTTATGACCTCGAAGACTCACGCTGGACTCCTGCCGGAATCTCCGTTTCTTTAACGTTTGGAGCCTCGCGCGGACGACGGATGATCGGCCTCACCGTTCTTCACTTAAACTTTTGCAGCCGCTTCTTGCCCGATCCACCGTCCTATCTCGCGGACTAGGGCTCGCTCCTCGACCGGCTTGGCGATATACGAGGTCGCGCCGATGCTGATAGCCATTTGTCGATGTTTTTCGCCCGCGCGAGTCGTCATAACGAGGATGGGCGTAGCTTGAGTCTGCGGTCGGCTCCTCAACGCTTGGATGACTTCATAGCCGTTGAGTTTGGGCATCTCCAAGTCCGTGATGATCAGGCGATACGCCTGAGTTGAGGCCTTCCGCAATCCGTCTTCGCCGTCGACCGCCGTGTCCACGCGATAGCCAGCGGATT
Organism: Nitrospiraceae bacterium; assembly: GCA_035573855.1. Taxonomy (GTDB): domain Bacteria; phylum Nitrospirota; class Nitrospiria; order Nitrospirales; family Nitrospiraceae; genus DATLZU01. Next base: position 242,033 of record DATLZU010000021.1, on the reverse strand, counting down.
CGAGCATCCGCCCCACAAATTTTCGAATGCTGAGCGAATCATCGATAAGGAGAATCGGCAAGTCCGAAGGGACTGCCTCGGGTATTCCGCTTGGATTTCTCTGTGCTTCGCCCGACTCGAGCTGCGGAACGGCCTGTTCCGACCACGCAATCGGCTCATGGCCTGGCCCGGCGACGAGCCTGGCGACGTCCAGCACCAAAATCACACGGCCCTCCGGATCGATCGTAGCGCCACTGAAGCAGGAACGCTGAAGCGGTTTCAGCGTGCCCAACGTCTTGATCACGATCTCCTGACGGCCCAGCAATTCGTCGACCGTGAGACCAAATGGACCGGACGCGGTGCGAACGATCACAATGGGCGTGAGCCCCTCTGACGATTCCGTCGTCATCTGCAGCAGCCGCTGAAGGGGCTGCACTTCGATCGCTTCGTCGCCAATACGCAGGATTGTGCGATCCGCCACCCGCTGGATCGATCCCGGAAACGGCATCGTAACCTCTCTCACACTGGGCAACGGAATCGCATAGCGTTCGGGCCCTACACGCACTATCAATGCAGTGGCAATGAGCAGGGTCAGTGGAAGCTGCAGCGTAAACTTGGTTCCGACACCTCGAACCGATTCGACGTCGAGGTGTCCGTTCATCGTTTCGATCACCCGCTTGACCACATCCAGCCCGACTCCGCGTCCGGCCTGATCGCCGACCTGTTCCGCCGTCGAAAACCCCGGCAAAAAAATGAACTTACTCACTTCCGATTCCGGCAGAGACTGCGCGACCTCCGGTCTGACGAGGCCCAACGCGACCGCTTTCGCCCTGATTCTGTCGATATCGAGACCGGCTCCGTCATCCTCCACCTCAATGATCACCGAATTGCCACGATGCGCCGCGTGCAAATAGACGGTGCCCTGGGCCGGTTTCCCCTGAGCGACTCGGACCGCGGTCGGCTCGATCCCGTGATAGACGGCATTGCGGACTAGGTGAATGAGCGGATCCACCAACCGCTCGACGACGCCCGTGTCCACCTCCGTGTGCTCACCCGAGGTCACCAAAATGACCTCTTTGCCCGTCGCGCGAGCCATCTCTCTTGTCGCCCGGCTGAACCGGGTGAAGGGCGAACCGATCGGAACCATACGAGCTCGGGCGATTTCATCCCGCATACTGAGCGTCAACTGTTGAAGCTGGCTCATATCCTCTCGAGCGCGCCGGATCGACCCGCTGAGCTGAGCCATCGACTCGCTGATGTCGGCCGTGATCTCGCTGATGCGTCGAGCGAGAATGTTGAAGTCGTCGTACTTATCGAATTCCAAGGTTCCGAAATCGCTGAGCCCCTGAAACACTGGCGAGGTGGATTCGACAGACGCCGATGTAATGGTGGGCAGGGTGTAGGAAAACGCATGCTTGTCCTCGAACGTTCGCACGGAATCCAGCAGCCGGTTTTTACACGCTAACACTTGGTGCGACAACTGCTCGAGGACGAGCAGGCGTTGCTCAAGACGGCCGCGACCGATCACCAACTCACCGACAAGGTTCAGCAGGCGTTCCAACCGATCGCGACTGACCCGAATCACTTCCCGCCCGTCCTGTCCTTTAGGCTCATGACCCTTCTGCTGATGGGCCTCGTGGCCCATTTGTTGATCGTTCGTTTGTGCCGGACGGGTCGGTTCGACTAGCTGCTGATTCTCCGAAGGACTCTGGACCGCTTGAAGCTGGTCCAACCTCTTCAAATCCCGCATCACCGCCGCAAAACGTTCTCGGGTTTGTCGAATCGCGCTGAGATCACGCCGCATCAAGACCCGAACCACATCGACGGCACGGAGAATGATATCGGTGTGGCCAGACATAACCTGGACTCGCCCGTCCCGCACCGCTCCCATGAAGTCTTCGACGTGATGTGTGAGATCGCCGATCGCTTGGAAGCCGACCGTATAAGCGGATCCCTTCAGGGTGTGGGCGGTTCTGAAGAGCTGGTGGATGGTATCCCGGCCTTGCGGCTCTTTCTCCAGTCGAAGAACCAGCGCTTCGATGGTTTCGATGTACTCTTGCGCTTCAGGAGCGAAGTACGACAGCACTTCGGGGTCAAGATTTGGAGCAAGATAGGTGTCGGGCCATTCTTTTTCCTCGGCAACGACTTCTTGCCGGATGGACGGAAGAGTCGGTGTTTCGTGAACCTGCACAGCCCGATGCGGCAGGTCCTCCGGAAAGACCTGGCCGCCCTCAACTCGTCCACCGTCTCCAGCTTGACGCAGCGCTTTTGTGATCGTCAGCACATCCTGTCGGAGCCGCTCCAGATTGCTGGGATCCCGGCGCATCAAAGCCCGGATCACATCGACCGCCTTTAATATCAGATCAATGAGCCCGGAAGACATCCGAAGCCGGCCCTCGCGGACGGCTCCTAGGCAATCTTCGACTGGATGCGCGACATCGCCGATTGCCTGGAAACCGACTGTGTGGGCGGATCCTTTCAGCGTATGCGCCGTGCGAAACAAATGCTGGATGCTCTCCGCATCCTCGGGACTCTTTTCCAACCGAAGCAGGAGCCCTTCCATGACCTCGAGGTATTCTTGCGCCTCAGGCGCAAAATAAGAAAGCGCTTCAGCATCGAGCTTCGGTACCAGATAATCGGCAGACAACAGCAATTCACCTTCGGCCCCGGCATCGCTTGGTGCGTGGGCGCAGGACGAAGGCGCTAACTCAACCCAATGCTGCATCCATTTTTCAATCAGGCCGGCATCCTCCTGTCCACCGCGCCCGATCACCTCAAGCTGCGAACGAAAGAGCTTGACGAGTTCTCGCAAGGCCGAGACGAGTCGAGGCCAGTCCGATTGCGCGACCGCGGACGCCCGTTCGAGAACAGTTTCCAGCGTTTCTCCCAGCTTGGCGAGACCGGAATAGCCATAGATCAGCGCGGCTCCCTTCAGCTTGTGGCCGATCACGTGATATTCCTGCAGCGCTTCCTTTGTCGGGAGCGCCTGTTCAGCGGGATGCAGGGCGGTCCACAGGGTCGTCACACCGTCCGTAGCTTCGGCCACAAAAATGCTAATCAAGGACTCCCGATCGAAGTCGCCGCTCATTCCCGCTTCCTCCTCCGCTCGGGTGGAAGAACGTCCTCGCCGTTGGTTCGCTAGGCCAGCTTGAACTGTGCGACGGAGGCCGCCAGACTTTCGGCCAGCTTGGCCATGTCTTCGATCGTGTGTCGCGTGGCATCTGTGGCTCTCTGCGTCGCCACTGCGCCTCCGGTAAAGTCTTTGATCGATCGGCCTACCTTGTCTGTGGACGCGGTTTGCTCGGCGGCCGCGTTCGCGATGCTTTGGGCCAACTCCGCCGATCGCTGGGCAATCGCCGAAATCTCCTTGAACACATCGCCCGTCCGAAGCGCCGAAGCCGAGCCGGCCTCCACCGCCTGGGTCTCGTGCTCCATCGCCACGACGGCGTCTTGCGTTTCCGTTTGGATCACTTTCACCAGATCCGCGATTTCGCGGGTGGCTTGGGTCGAGCTCTCGGCCAGCTTTCTCACCTGATCCGCGACCACGGCGAACCGGGCTCCGGCTTCGCCCGCACCGGCCGCCTCGATGGCGGCGTTCAAAGCCAGCAGGTTAGTCTGCGAAGCGATGTCGCGAATCGTCGAAACGATTTGAGAAATTTCCAACGAGCGATCGCCCAGCGCTTTGACCTGCTTGGACATCCGCTGCACCGCCGCCCGGATGCTTTGCATGTCCTGCACGGTTTCCTGCACCGCGATGCGCCCGCGCTCGGTCGCCTGCAGCACTTGTTTGGCGCTCTCGGAAGACGCCCCGGCCGTCTCGGCCACTTGCCGCATGGACAGAGCAAGCTGTTCGACGGCGGCCAAGGTTTTCACGGATTCGTCGGCCTGATGTTTGGCCGTGCCGGCCATCTGCCCCGCCGTCTCCCGCAATGCGCTCGCCGACTTGTTCACACGTTCCGCCGCTTCCCGGACCTGCTTCATCAACTGAGTGAACCGTCCCAACATCAGGTTGAAGCCGTCCGCCAAATTCCCGAACATGTCAGCCGTGACCTCGCCGCGTTTCGTCAGGTCTCCCTTGCCGACTTCCGAGACCAGCACCAGAAACTGCATCAGGCGCTTCTGCATAGCGTCCCGTTCTTCCTCGGTCTGGACAAGCGCAGTGATTCGGTCAAGCATGGCGTTGAACGCCTTGGCCATCTGCCCCAATTCGTCCGTACTATCTACCTTGGCTCGGGCTTGCAGATTGCCGGCCGCAGCCTGTTCGGCCACTTGCGCGATGTGAATGACGCCCCGCGAGAAAAACCGCGCCAAGAGATATCCGATCGTACCGCCGATGATGATCGCGAGCAGTGCGCCGGCGAGCACGATTCGGGTTCGATATGTCGCTTCCGCTTGTCCCTGATCGTTCAGATCCTTGGCGATCTCTCGAATGGTCGTGAGGAGCTCTCGCACCTGGACCGTGGCGGCGTTGTACTTATTGGCGACTTCTACCGAAAGAGCCAGTCCTCCAAGATCCCGCATCGCCTGGCGTTGGTCTTCGTTCAACGTCGGAGAAAAGCTGTCGCCGAACGCGCTCATGGCGCCTTCGGCGGAAGAAAAGTATTCGGCCAGGGCTTTCCGGAGAAGCTCCAAGTCCTTGGCTTCGCTCCGCCCGCTGGAAGACTCTCGCAACTGCGTTTGCGCATAGGCTTCAAGGGGCTCCAGGGTTTTGCGCTTCAGATCCGCCAGGGGCTGCACCGCGTCCTCGAAATCGGATTTCCTGGTCACCCGGCCGGCATTCAGAATCGCGTCGTGATACAACCCCAGGTTGCTGCTGCTGGCTCCGAGATTGACCAAGGCCTGCGTCGATCCTTCGTATACGATTCTCAACCGCTCCCGCAGTTGCTGGAGGCCAACCAGACCGATGACGCCGACCGTGATCATCACCACGCCTACGCTGGAGAACCCGAGAGCCAGCTTGGGCAGGGTTTTCAGATTCTTAAACCACGTCTGTATCGCCCATTGTGTCGCACTCTGCCGCGCCATGGCGCCCTCCTTCTCGCTCCACTTCCTCAGCAACAACGCAAGTCATTGGAAGATGTCTTACCCAACGCTTCCAGCATCTTTGCCGCCGTTCAATGGCCTTCGCCTGCCTCCACGCAAGCCAATAAGGTCCGAATCTCGATGAACCCGCTCATTCGCTCGTCGACTTTGACAATGGTCGAAACGAACGGCCTGACGCCCTTGGTCCCGCGTGTGGAAGCTTCCAGCATTTCGCCGGCGCGGATCGTGCGAATCTCAGGAACCTGATCGACCAAGACGGCCACCTGCTGCGCGTCGTATTGAACAACGACGGCGTACTTGGGTCGCGGACCGGATGCGGGCAAACCCAGTACAGGACGGAGATCAGCCAGCGGCATGACGGTGCCTCTGAGATTCGCGACGCCGGTGAGGGTCGAGGGCATACCCGGAACCGGTGTGACAGATTCCACCTCGAAGACCTCGCGCACGTGCCTGAGGTCGACGGCGAACAGTTCCCCTCCGAGCGTGATGAGACAGATCCGGTGTGGCGTGTCTCCCGCCGACGGTTCCACAGCGGGGCCAAGCTGGGATGGGGCGGTTTCTGCGAGTTCCATCCTCGTCAACGATGCCGGCCACGGGGGGCGGGCGCTCAATTGAGCGCCCGCTTCACGGCCGCCAGCAAGTCCTCGGCTTTAAACGGCTTCACAACATACCCGTTGGCGCCTTGCTGCTGTCCCCAAAACTTGTCGCTTTCTTGCCCTTTCGAGGTGCACAGCACAACCGGGATGTTCTTGAAGCGGTCATCATTTTTCAGATCACGGCAGGCCTGAAACCCGTTGCGGCCAGGCATCACCACGTCAAGGATAATAAGGTCAGGCTTCTCGGTCGCCAGTTTTTCTTCCAACTTGTCGGCGTTCGGGTAGGACACCACCGTGTGGTTGGCCGACTTCAAATACCCTTCGATCATTTGCAGTTCCGCATAGGAATCATCCACAACGACGATCTTGCTCATGGTTCGCTTTTCCTCCTTCTTGAACGCCCGGTCATCCTCGGGCCCTCTTCAATTCAACTGTCGCCCGAAACCGAAGAGTCACGGCACCACTATTTCAGCGGCATCGTCAAACTGATCGCTCCGGCCAAGTCCCCCTCTTTCCATCCTTCTTTTTTCATCCCTGTGATATCGCGCTCCCCTTTCGGAGTGCCATGACAGGTCAAGCACGTCGGCGTCACATATTCGGGATCCATGACCCGCAGCACCGGTTTGCCGCCGACCATTGTCGCTTTGCTGTAAGGCTGCCCTTTGGGATGGCGGGGATCGGCGAACATGCGCAAGACTTCGGCTTCGAATTCATCGGGCTTGTTGCCCGGATACCGGTATTCCGTCCCGGTCAGCTTCAGCCGGATCCCGGTCTTTCGATAGAACTTTTCTCCTGCCTTGCGAGCGAACACCGCCGGAAGAAATCCTTTGAATCCCACGCCCTGTTTGTTGATGACCGGCTGGGCTTCATCGACCACTTCTTTCTCCGCTTCGAGCAGACTTAGCAGGATCGACGCGCTGGGAACGCCGTTGGGTCTGCTCAGATCGATCTTCGTTTGTTGCCTGAACCGTTCGATCACTTGGCTGGCCAGGAAATCCTGGGTGAATCCTTTGTTGCCCTTGGACGCATCGTTGATCAGTGGTTGATGCTCAGAGACCACTTTGCGCCCGACCTTCAACAACTTGATCAAGAGGTCCGCCGTTTCAGCCTCGTCCGCGGCTGGCGCACCCGCAGCCAGAAGCGTCAGGCTCGCGGACAACCCGAGAATCAGCGCAGTGACTCGCACGCTCATGACATCCTCCTTGGATGGGATCTCTTGACGTCTTGAGTCTGAGTTATAGCTGCCGGACAAGCGCGAACCGAAAAACGGAACGCGGAGACTGCGGTGTGAGTCGGCGTGGATCCCATACCGGTTGATAGATAAGAAGAAGGGGCAATGCCCGGAACGAAGTCTTCAGCAACTTCTATGCCGACATAAGTTCAGCCCCAGCCATCGTTTTCTCATAGATCACTCAACGCCTGAAAATATTGTCGAAGTCGCACGGACTCAGAAGCATCGAAGGTGCTTCGCCGGAAGAGGGAAAAACTGTCCGCTCTCGTCTGTTTCCGTCCATTCGTTGTCCATCTCGTGACGATTTTTGGAACTCAATAATTGGAAGAAATGCGTGATTACCCGAGAACAGGGCATCTCGCCTGCAGCCAAGCGCAGGGAATGGATATCGGGAGGATCACGCAACGGTCGAGACAGTGATCCGGGCAAGGCCGCAGTCAAACAGGCTGGCTGATAAGGGCTTCGATGCGTGGCACATCGAGGTGCCGAGCGACAAAATCGGCCCACTGATCGAGGCCGTCATCAAAGGAAGGTCCGGTGGTCGGCTCGAGCGGCGGCAGTCCGCGCCTTTCTCTGATGGAATTGAGGAAGCATCGGCGAAACACCGGAGCATCGAACAGCCCATGGACATAGGTTCCCAGGATCCGCCCGTCCGGCGATCTCGCGCCGTCCGGACGGTAGGACAACTCGTGGGGCTGGCGCACGTCAAGAAACGGCGCCGTCCCGTCTCTGAGAACAGTTCGTCCCATATGGACTTCATAGCCGTGGACAGGAGCTCCAAAGCCCCGATGCACGCCGACGACCGGGACCGTGATCTTGTGGCTCGAAAACGTCGTGTCGGCGCTCAGCAGGTGCAAACCTTCCAATTCTCGGTCAGACGATTCCACGCCGTCTGGGTCCAAGATCCGACGGCCCAGGATCTGATATCCTCCGCAAATCCCCAGCACGGTTCCCCCCGCAGCCAAGACTCGCCGAGCTAACCGATCCAGGCCGCGTTCTCTGACGAACCGGAGAGCCTGCGGCGTGTTCTTGGTGCCTGGAAAGATCAACACGTCCGGCACCCCGGCGTCTGAGCCAGTGATTCGTCGCAGATACACGTCCGGCTCGAGCGCTAACGACTCGAAATCGGTAAAGTTGGAGAGAAAGGGCACATCGACCACGCCGATTATCACGATGTCTCCGCGCGTCGGAACGCGAGACAACATCGCCCATTCCAGCGCATCTTCTTGCGGCAGAACGATTGTCTGGCAATACGGAAGTACCCCCAAGCAAGGTCGTTGAATGGCATCTTCGACCGTTTGAATCCCAGGAAGCAATAGTTTAAGATCGCCTCGAAACTTATTGATTACAAAGCCTTTAACGTGTCGCCGTTCGTCGCCATTTAAGAGCGCCATGGTTCCGACCAGCGCCGCCAGCACCCCGCCCCGATCAATGTCGCCGACCAAGATCACTGGCGCATTGGCCAGGCGTGCCATCCACATGTTGACGAGATCATGCTCGCGCAGATTGACCTCAGCTGGGCTTCCAGCCCCTTCGAGAATGACCAGGTCGAATTCCGCTGCCAGACGGAGAAAAGCTGCTCGGACCGCCGGCTCAAACTCTCGACGGATCCGTCCGAAATCCGAGGCCTCTAAAGAGCCGGCGACCGCGCCGTCCACCACCAGCTGAGCCTGTTGTTCTCCGGCCGGCTTAATCAAGATCGGATTGAAATCGGTCCTCGGCGCGAGCCGGCAAGCAGCGGCTTGTACCGCTTGGGCCCGAGCGATCTCCTTTCCATCCGGTGTCACAAACGAGTTATTCGACATGTTTTGGGCCTTGAACGGCGCGACACGGAGCCCTTTTCGAACGAAAAGCCGACACAGTGCCGCCACCAAGACAGACTTGCCGACATGGGAGCCAGTGCCTTGAATCATCAAGCTTCGGGCCGTGGCGACCATTCTACCCCCTCGTTCCTGAGCGATAGCCGTTCGACCGCCGGTCCGTTCGATCCAATCCCAACTGCACACCTTGCCGCACCACACGGCCGATCATGGCGCCGATTTCCGTATGGGTCCCGCTGTATCGAAGCACTGGCCCCTCTCCCCGCAGACCGCAGGCAACCGCCACAGCATCCGTGCCCGTGCCGGTCGCAAGTTCCCCGCTGACCGAACTGCGGACCACCCGCTCAAGCAACACCGCCGCCTTGCTTTCGGTCGCCACCTGCACGGCTCCGACCATGGCCGAGGCGACCAGGCGCGCATTGGTCACCAGAATGATGTTGATGGTGCCGAGCGGGCGGCGGAACTGGGGCTCCACCGGTGGTTCACCCGCCTTCACCGCGTTGGTCACACCAACAGTACAGAAGCACTCCACCCACAGACCGCAGCGTTTGTCCTCTTCGCGCAGCATCACCAATCGAGTCATCGGCACGGCCGTCATGAATCCGACACAGCGGTGGTGGATCCCAAGCGAAGCGGCCACCCGGGTCAGATATCGTCCAGGATCGCACCAGTTCTTCGACTGGCTCCCCTCAGGCAGCAGCTCGACCTGATGATTGAGGATATACCGGATCCGAACGAATCCTCCGCGGTGCGGGGCGGAGGATAAAACCGGTCTGGCATGACCGAGATCGATGACCAACGTCGTCCCGATCACCCGATAATACGATCCCAACCAGTTCGAACTATGCCGCTCCATGGACTCATCCTTTCAGCAGCGATGAAAGAAACGAAGCCAAGCGAGCGTTGTCCTCAGCAATCCGCACCGCAATCCGGACCGTCCGTTCAGTCAGACCAGGGACGGTCGAACAGTCACGGATCAGCAGCCCGTCCTTCCGGAGCGCAGCGACAATCGCCGAGGCTCGCCGCTCCGGCGGCAATTCGACCAACAGAAAATTGGCGGCCGAAGGATACACTGTGATGCCAGGGATGGAGCCTAAGCGCGCGATAAACCGTGCGCGCTCCCGATCCATGAACGTCGAGCTTTGTCGTTCGTGCCGGCGATCGGCCAAGCTGGCTACGGCCGCGTGTTGGGCCAGCGTATTCACCGTCCATGGCGGCAGATGGCGGCGGATCGTTTCAATCACCAACTTCGAGCCCACTGCATATCCCACTCGAAGTCCGGGAAGCGCGTAAAACTTGGTGAAACTCCGAAGCACCACAACCCGAGGATGACCCGGGACATAGCGCAGAAGCGATCGATCAGGACAATACTCAACAAACGCTTCGTCCACGATCACCCATACCGATCGTTTTTCGGCCGCGCGCACCAGACGGAGCACCTCGGTCACTGGACATGCCTGTCCAGTCGGACTGTTGGGATGGCCGAACACGATTGCATCGATCCGCGTGTCCTTTGCACAAATCCGGCGAAGCGCCTCGTCGAGGGGAGGCCTGTAGCCATCCGAGTGTCTGGCCATCACCATTTCGACCGCGCCTCCTGCCAGTTTGACTGCCCGCGCATATTCGGAGAAGGTGGGGCCCAGCACAAGCACATGCCGGAACTTCAGCGCGCGAGGAAGCACGTGAATCAACTCCACTGAACCGTTGCCGATTACGAACCGATCAGGAGACAGTTCCCATCGTTCAGCCAGAGCGGATCGCAGAGCCTGGCAATCTGGGTCCGGGTAATGCTGAAGCGACGCGAGCCCATCCTTGATCGCCCGCAGCGCCAGCGGCGAAGGTCCCAGCGGATTGATGCTGGCACTGAAATCCACCATCCGCGCGATGGAAATTCCCAGCTCGCGGGACGCCGCGTACACATTTCCACCGTGGCCGCCGTCGCTCTTCATCGGAGGAGAACAAGGAGGGCGAGCAGCACGCCCAGGACCGCGGTCATGATCGTGATGTGCAAGGCCCGCCGGATATCCTGGACCGCTAAGGCCCGTCGCGGATCGCCGAGCCGAGGGCGCTCGGACGGTCGTCCATCATAATAATTCACCCCGCCGAGCTGGACCCCCAACACGCCCGCCATGGCGGCTTCGGGCCTCCCGCTGTTCGGACTGGGATGGCGGTGTCCGTCTCGCCGAAGGATCCGCCAGCTTGCATTTACGACGTCGAGACGCTGCGTGAGAAGTCCGGCAGCTGCGACGATCAAACAGGCGGTCAAGCGCGCAGGCAGCCAATTAGCCAGATCGTCCAGTCGCGCCGACGCCCAGCCGAAGTGCTCGTATCGCGCATCGCGATGACCGATCATGGAATCCAGCGTGTTCACCGCTTTATAGGCCAGCGCCAAGGGCGCGCCGCCGAGCGTCAAGTAAAACAGCGGGGCGATGATCCCGTCCGACGCATTTTCGGCGATGGTCTCGACGGTCGCGCGGATGATTTCCACTTCATCCAGCGTCCGGGTATCGCGCCCAACGATCAGCGAAACCGCCTCTCTGGCCCTCAACAGATTACCGGATACGAGCGCCCGCTCGACGGCCCTGACATGGTCAATCAAATCCCTTGCCGCAAGCGTCGTGTAGGCGAGGACCACGGCCACGCCTTTCCCGACCCAATCTCCGAACGCGGCGCCGATTTCGATGGCCAGCCAACCGGCAGCATAGGAGAAACAGGGCAGCCCGGCGGCAAGCACGAGTCCGGCACCGCGCAGGCTGGCCGGGTTACGGCACCATAAGCGAACACGGCCGTCCAACCAGGCAATTCCACAGCCCATGAGGCGGACCGGGTGCGGGACCCAGCGCGGATCTCCGCACACCGCATCCAGCGCGCAAGCCAGCATCAACTCGACGGCTGTCATCGGAGCCCCAGGAGCGCCGGCCCGGCCAACAGGAACGAGGTCTCCACCACTTCGTTCGTCGCGCCGAGTGTATCGCCGGTCACGCCTCCGAGGCACCTCCTGCAGAGCGCAGTGCAGGCGCGAGCGAGCACCACGCCGCCCACCAAGCCGGTCACCGCACCGCCGAGTCCGAACAGCGTCGACAACAGGGCCCCGATGACCAGGGAGGCCGCAACGACGTGGCGAGGCGCAAGATGATCGAGAAACGGCGCGGCCAAGCCGCCTTCGGCTCGGGCGTAGGGAACCGCCCAGGCAGCGACCACCATGGCCCATCGGCCGAATGCCGGCATACACAGCAGCACTGGAAAGCGGACCTGAGACGGCAACGCCAACAGTCCCGCGTAGCGCAAAGCCAGCGCGAAAAACAGACCGGTCGCGCCGATCGCGCCGATCCGCCCGTCCCGCATGATGGCCAGTCGTTCCGCCGGAGTCTGACCTCCGGCGAGTCCATCCAACGTATCCGCCAATCCGTCCTGATGCAGACCGCGGGTGACGGAGACCAGCGCCAGCAGTAAGAGTAAATTGGCGACCTCCGGGGTGAACAGCCTGTCCATCAGAAGATCAGTTACGGCTATCAGCCCTCCCAGAATCAGGCCGACCATCGGGTACCATCCCATCGAGGCGGCCAGCTCATGGGGGGCAGGCGCGTAGTGCCGTCGGGTAAGCGGAACGGCGGTCAGAAAATGCCACGCGATCAGGAAGTGACGTGTCATAGCGATAGCTCATCGCGAGCAGCGAACAGCGACCTGCAAAGAACGTGGGTCCGATCCGATGGTTGTGAGCAGTGCGCTTCGTGATTGGTTATTCGCTCTTTTCCGAAACGCCGGCCTCCTCGAAGGTGGCCATCTCCGTGAGCACCCTCAATGAGGCGAACAAGAGTGCGATGCCGAGGCAGGCACCGGTTCCCTCTCCCAACCGGAGATCGAGGTCTAGCAGTGGGGTAAGCTTCAGATGATCGAGGACCGCCCGATGCCCAGGTTCGGCCGACCGATGCGAGGCGATCAGATAGTCTCGGCAGCGCGGCTGTAACCCAACGGCGATCAAGGCGGCGGCCCCGGCAATGAATCCGTCCAGTACAACCGGCATCCGCACCGCCGCGGCACCGAGGATCAAGCCGGCCAGACCGCCGATTTCCAGACCACCGACCTTCGCCAAGACCTCGATCGGATCGGCTGGATCGGGACGGTGTCGTTCCAGGGCCTGCTGGATCACGGACACCTTGCGTGCATGCGTCGCGGCATCGATGCCGGTTCCCCGCCCCGTTACCTCAGCGACTGGCTTCCCGGTAACTATGGCGGTAATGGCCGAACTCGCCGTCGTATTGCCGATCCCCATGTCCCCGGTGCCAAGCACGCCGATCCCCTCCGCCGCCGCCTGGCCGGCCAGTTCAATCCCCACCAGTAACGACCGCTCAGCGGTCTTGCGGCTCATCGCCGGTTCATGCATGAAATTGCCTGTTCCCTTCATCAATTTCCGATCGATGAGCCCAGCGATCCGCCCGAAGTCATGCGCCACGCCGATATCGACGACGCGGACCTCGAGGCCGACGTGACGGGCTAAGACATTCACCCCGGCGCCGCCGCGCAAAAAATTGAGGACCATTTGGGCCGTGACGGCCTGCGGATAGGCGCTGACGCCGGCGGCGGCCACGCCGTGGTCGGCCGCGAATGTGAACACCGCTCCTCGAGGGAGCTTGGGACAGATCTTGCCGGTGATGGCCGCGTACCGCGCCGCCAGTTCTTCCAGTCGTCCCAGGCTTCCCTGCGGCTTCGTCAGCCGGTCCAGGCGGGCTTGCGCTCGTTTTTCACAGTCCTGATCGAGTGGCTGGATTTTCTGTATGACATCCTGAAGGGTTGCCATGCAGTTCGTCCTCCGGTGGCTCATTTATTTGATCCGCAGCCGCTGGCCGCTCACGACAAAGTACACTTCATCGGCTTCGTTGGCGAATTGCTGGTTAGTCCGACCGGCGAGATCCCGAAAGGCCCGGACCGACGCGCTGACCGGAACAAGGCCCAGTCCAAGCTCGTTGGTCACCACGATGACGCGAGCCTTTGTCGCCCGGATGGCCCGGAGCAGTTCTTCCACTTTTGCAAAGGCTCGCGGTCCTGTCGCGCGAGCGCTCCGCATGTTGCTCAACCAGAGGGTCAGGCAGTCCAGCACAATGGCGCGATACCGGCTTCCGTATGCCCGGAACCATTCAGCCACGTCGAGCGGCACCTCCGCTGTCACCCAGTCGGTTGAGCGGGCGGCCCGATGACGGCGGATGCGCTCGGCCATTTCCCGATCCAAAGCCTGCCCCGTCGCCACAAACGCTCGCGGCCTTGCGCTTCCCGCCAGTTCCAACGCCGCCCGGCTCTTGCCAGAAGCCGCGCCGCCGATCACCAGGATCAGCTGCCCCTTCAATCCCTCACGAGCGGCGCGGCGCCTGGCGTGCGCGGGTGTGCCCCACCTCATCGCGATCCTTGCACAACGATAAACATTAACACCCTCCTCCGCTCCTACTCGTCTTGCTCCTCTCGCCGTTCCCGCCCGTCGCGCCCGCTTCGCTGCCAGAGAAACTCGGCTTCGCCCTGCATCTTAGCCGTCCAGCGCGCCAGCACGAACAGGGCGTCGCCGAGGCGGTTGAGAAACTTGATGATCGTCGGCTCGACCACTTCTTCACGAGACAGACGCACACATACCCGCTCCGCGCGGCGGCAGATCGTGCGAGCCTGATGCAGGAACCCAGAGACGACTCCACCACCCGGCAGGATGAACTCTTTCAATGGGGTCAAATCCTTCTGGCAGGTATCGATGAGCGTTTCCAATTGCTTCACGTCCTGTTCGGTGACCTCCGGCATATGCCTGAAACGTTGGCCGGGAGCGGTTGCTAAGATCCCGCCGGCATCGAACAGCTTGTTCTGGATCCACCGAAGGTTCTCCTCCAGTCGCGTCACCCAAGGCTGAGCACCGGCCTGCTGCGCGTTGAACACCCGAGCCACGCCGACCGCGGCGTTCAGCTCATCGACCGTACCGTAGGCCTCAACCCGCAAGCTGTCTTTCCAGACTTGTTGCCCTCCGGCGAGCCGTGTTTTACCGGCATCTCCAGTCCTGGTATAGACCTTGGTGATGCGCATGATCCCTCCTGAAATGTCAGGTTGAGGATCGGGTTAAGGTTGAGGGTCCATTGCCGGCCTCAAAACCTGAACCTCAGCCTGTCTCCTGTTTCCCCATCGTTCGTAATGAATGAGTTGCGCGACCGGAATCCGCGTTCGCCATCCTGCCGCTTCCAGATCCGGCTGCGCCGCAAAGTCGGAAACGTAGCCGAGACAGAGATACGCCACGACGGTCACGGGCTTGGGGATCCCAAGCACCCGCTTCAACGCTTCATGATCCAGGATGCTCACCCATCCGACCCCGACGCCCTCGGCCCGCGCGGCCAGCCACAGATTTTGGATGGCGCAGCACGTGCTATAGAGATCCGTGTCGCGCACCGTGGACCGTCCCAGCACATGCGGTCCTCCGCGCCGGCGGCTGCATGTCACGCAAAGATTGACGGGCGCTTCTTCGATGCCCTCGAGCTTAAGAGTCCGATACAAGGCCGCGCGGGCACCGCGGTAGCGCCGGGCAGCTGCAGCGTTGGCGTCGCGGAACAACGCCTTCACCGCGCGCTTGGTGACGGCCTCCCGGATGATCACAAAATCCCACGGCTGCATGAACCCCACGGACCCTGCCTGGTGTGCCGCGGTCAACAGCCGGGCCAGCACGTCATCCGGGATCGGCACCGCCAAGAAGTTCCGCCGGACATCCCGCCGCTCGAAGATTGCCCGGTACACGGCCTTACGCTCAGGGTCGGAGAACGTTCCGTTGCTCGACATGAACTCGTCAGGATGCTGCCTCCGGTGCGTTGACCGAGGTGATGGAAGAGGACCCCAGCTCACCCGCAGCAACCTTCCTCAAGCAATCCGGACAGAGGCAATCGTGAAAGCGAGTTGAGATCCAGTCCATGTGCCGCTCGGTAATGCCGACGTTCCCGCACCAACACTGGTAGCCACCACACTCGAAGGCGCGTCCGCAGTGCTCGCACGTCTTGGTGACGGGCCCCTTCAAAACTCAACCCCCGCTTGAGCTTTAATGCCCTTTCGAAACGGATGCTTGATCGGCTTCATCTCCGTGACGAGATCAGCGTGGTCCACCAGTTGCGCTGGCGCGCCCCGCCCCGTGATCACGACGTGCTGCCTCGGCGGGCGGTCCTGCAGTGCCGCGAGCACGTCGTCCAGCGGCACGTACTCATGGTGCAGCGCGATGTTCAGCTCGTCGAGAATGACCATCCCGCAGGACGGGTCGCGGAGGAAATCGCAGGCAGTCGCCCATGCTTGCCGGGCGACCTGGGTGTCCCGTTCCCGATCTTGGGTTTCCCAGGTATAGCCTTCGCCCATCCGAAGGAAGACCACGCGATCGCCGAATGATTTCAGTGTTCGCTCCTCCGCAGTCGCGATGGCGCCCTTGATGAACTGGACGATCGCCACCTTCATGCCGTGACCGATGCAGCGCAACGCCATCCCCAAGGCCGCTGTCGTTTTGCCCTTGCCGGCGCCGGTATGAACGATCACCAGCCCCTTCTCCTGTTGCGCGGCCTGAATGCGTCGATCCACGGACGCCTTGAGCCGCTGCATCCTCGCCCGATGTTCCGCAGGATCGACCGCCATGACCATCCTTCCTTTCTTCAAGGCGCATGCAGCGCAGCCTTCGCGTGCGCCCATGCGACCAAGGCGCGCGGAAGTTCCGGCTGACTGGCGAAATGGAGATGGGTCGAGAGGGCGACGACGTGCCCGGTGATCAGCCCGTCCGGACGGTGTTCGCACCCGCGCGCGTCGGTCACGGTGCAGGCGTACTCGAGCGGACCGGTCGGATCCAAACAGAAGTGATGAAACTCATGTCCTCTGATCGTCAGCCCGGGTTCGCCGAGGATACAATGACGAGCGACCGTACACCGACGATATCCAATGGTCTGCTCCTCCCGCCGCATGACAGCCCGAGCGGGAAAGAGGCCGACCATCTCGTGCGCACGACCGTCGAAGTCTCTGATCGCTTCCGTCAGATACATGAGGCCTCCGCACTCGGCATAGATCGCCCCGCCTTGTTCCGCGTACTCCCGAATCGCCTGCCGCATCGCCCTATTGGCCGCCAGGGTGTCCGCGTGCAGTTCCGGATAGCCGCCGCCCAGGTACAACAGATCCGCTTCAGGCAAGGCCTCATCATGGACCGGCGAGAACCGCACCAGCTCGGCCCCGTGAGCTTCCAGCAGCTCGAGGTTCTCCGGATAGTAGAAGCAGAAGGCCGGATCATGGGCCACACCGACCCGAACCCTCACCCCATCCCTCCCTCGAACGTGGGAGAGAGCAAGGGAAGAGGAACCGCTAGACGACGGGAATTCCCCGGCCGACTTCGCTAATTCCTCGATAAGATCGAGATCCACGGTCTCGGCCAACGCCCGCCCCAGCCGCTCATAGTGCTCCTGTGAGACGCCTTCGATGGCGGTCGTCAACCCAAGGTGACGCTCAGGAATCGTCAACCCGGCATCCGGTCGCAGATAGCCCACGACCCTGACCCTGATGGTCGCCTCCACCGCTTCCTTCAGGAGACGATAGTGGCCTTCGCCCCTCACGCGGTTGAATAGGACCCCTGCAAGGCCAAGGTTCGGATCGAATTGCGCATAGCCCTGGACCATCGCCGCCGCCGACCGGGCCATCGCGCTCCCATCGAGCACCAGCAAGACCGGCGCCGCCAATTGTTTGGCCAGTTCGGCGGTGCTGCCGAACTCGCTCGTCGCCGACGCGCCATCGAACAGCCCCATGACTCCCTCGATGATCGCCAGGTCCGCATCGGCCACGGCACGGGCGAAGATCTCCCGGTTAAGCGCCTCGCCGAGCAGCCAACCGTCCAGATTACGCGAAGGCCGTCCGGCCGCGGCTGTATGATGACCAGGGTCAATGAAATCCGGCCCGGCCTTGAACGGCTGAACCCGGCGGCCCCGTGCGCGCAGAGCCGCCAAGATCGCCAGGGTGACCGTCGTTTTGCCGACCCCGCTGTGGGTGCCGGCGATGACAAGCCGCGCTCTAGACACAACGGCCCCTCACTTGACGTCGTAGCTGACTCTTATGCCGGCGAACACCGACCGTACGGGTGTTCCGGCGTTGAGAATTTCTTCGTATTTTTCATTGAAAAGATTCTCGACACGGCTAAAGATTTGAACGCGCTTGCTGAGGTCGTAGGTGGCGATCAACGTCCACACGTCAAACGCCTTCATGCCTTGCCTGTCGCCAGTGGTGTTGAAACGCGAGCCGACATAGCGCCCGTTCAGCGTGACCCGAAGCGGCGCGACCGGAACGTACCCGACCATCACGCTCCACTGATCCACCGGCCACCGGGGAAGCCGCCGGTTCGTGTCCAGATCTCGCGTCAGCGTATTGGTATATTGGCCCTGCAGATCCAGTCCCTTCAGAAACAAACGGTCGCTCTCGTACACATAGACGAATCCGGCTTCCCATCCCTTGGTGGAGGCGTCCCCTATGTTGATGGGACAAAATCCGAACGTGCTGAAGGGCGCACACACGACCGGATCGAACGTCGTGACGATCAGATCCCGGTAGCGGTTCCAGAAGAAGCCGCCGCTCAGGCGAAGCCGCTTGCCCAGGAGATCTTGATCCACTCCGACATCCATGCTCTGACTTTTCTCCGGCCCTAAATTTGGATTCCCGAAATTGGGAAAGAAGAGCTGATTCAACGTCGGCGTGCGGAACCCGGTCGCGTAGCTGCCGCGGACTTTCGTCCGGGTCTCTCTCAGCAGATACCCGCCGGTCACCCGATACGTCGTCGCGTCGCCGAACACGTTGTAGCTGTCGTGCCGCACGCCGGCCGTGGTGAACACCCGTTCCCACAGCTCGAGCTGCACCTGCGCGAATCCGGCATGGGAAGCAATGATTTTGTTCGCCAGACCAGTATCGTTTTCGCCTTGTTGATCCCGCAGTTGATAGCCGGCCGTGAGCAGCAGCGGCTCTCCGATCTTAAAATTTTCCTGGACTTCGATCCGGTTGGACAGGACGCGCGTTTCGTTGGGAGTACCGAACGGCACGCTAAGCGCGCCGGTGACGACATTCCGCTGAAGCGTGCCGGGCAAAAACAGCGACGCGTCCTGCGCCCGGGCCAACGTGATTTTCTGCGACCACCACGCGGTCAGAGGTTGGTCATAGCTGCCGCTGAAGATGAATTCATGACTGCGCATCCGAGACCCGAAGACATCGCTGGGCGTCGAGATGTTGTCGAGATGAATGTCGCCGTTCATCCAGCGAAAGGTCAGATCTACCCGGCCGTCCGTCGGCAGGTCGATCCCGACGCGGGAGGAGACCTGCCAATTGCGATACGCGTCCCGTTCGGCCGCCCCCCGCCGGTAGTTCACCGCTGAGAAGCCGGTAAAATCCCACCGGGACAGCGTCATGCTGAAATCAACCGGCCCTTTTTTCCCGCTCACCTGGCCGCCCTCGCGAATCGACCCGAACGACCCGTACTCGAAGAACCCGCCGACCGCCGGCGTCCCGGATCCTTTCTTGGTGATGATGTTGATGACGCCGCCCATGGCATCGGACCCCCATAGCATGCTCTGGGCGCCGCGAAGAATCTCGATCCGTTCAATATTGTCGACGGTCAGGTTGGCCAGGTTATATTCACCCAGGGTCGGACTATTGACGATTGCGCCGTCGATGAGCACCAGCGTCTGAGCCGAGCTTCCGCCGCGTATCCGCGCCGTGGCGTTCGTTCCCGGCCCCCCGCTGGAAAACACCGCGAGTCCCTGTGCCAACCGCAAGGCATCCACCACAGTCCTCAATTTCTGCTTCTGCAGATCCTCTTCCGTGATGACCTCGACCGCACTCGTCACATGGCTGACCGGCACCGGCGTCTTCGTGGCGCTAATCACGACGGGTTCGGTCTTCACCGTCGGCTCCGCCTCCGCTTGCGCAAGCTCCATATGATCCTGCGCCGCGTCAGCGGGTGCCCCTTCCGACAACAGGGCCAAAGCGAGCAGAACACCTGCGACCAGAACACGTTTCCATACACATAAAAAAGACATGAGCCACCTCCCTTATGCTCGAAGGGCTGAGTGGGGTTCAACCGTCGGCTGGGTCTCCTGACTCGCGGATCGTCGCTCTCCTGCGCCTTCCCGTTCCGAAAGCAAACGGCTAACAACCAATAGTTGGTAGCTTTGCCGAGTTGCTCGGTCTTCGCTACTCGCTGCTCACTGAGGAACAGTGGCGTTCGTGCAGGGTCGCTCCCCGCTTACAGTGGCGGCACCGTGATGGATTCGCACCATCTTCCCCGGCACCGACGGCTTCTTCCTGACCCCCTCCTTTCACGTTGCTGAACTGACCGTACCTCCTATGTTCGGTACTGAGGCGTGGGTACAGCCGCCTCGAACCGTTCGCCGGCCAACCGTTGTCGGTCAACGGCACCGGAAAGTCCTCACCGGGCTCGCTGCAGCTTCACAATTGAGTGATGATCATTGACGGATTACCGGGATGCCAGCCCCGGCAGCGTGACACGCGGCCGGCCCGACTCAGGATGCCGGTCGACCAGCACATCGCAGCCGTAAACCGCGCGCAAGGCCTCGGGTCGGATCACCTCATCGGGCGATCCGATTCGGAACAACGCTCCGTCCTTCAGCATCAGAATGCGATCGCAATACTGGCCGGCCAGGTTCAGATCGTGCGAGACGAGCACCACGGTGAGGCCCCGCTCTCGGCTGAGGCGGGTCACGATCGAACAGATTTCGATCTGGTGCTGCAAATCGAGAAACGCGGTCGGCTCGTCAAGCAGCAATACGCGGGGCGCCTGCGCCAAGGCCCGCGCGATGACGGTTCGTTGGCGCTCCCCGCCGGACAGTTCCGTGATCAATCGATCGGCCAAATGGGCAATGTCCATCTCCGCCATCGCCTGCTCCGCCAGCGCGATGTCGTCCGGAGCATCCCATCCGAATCCGGCGGTCCAGGCGCGTTCCCGCCGATGCGGATAGCGCCCCATCAACACAGTCTGCGCGACCGTGAAGGGAAACACCTGAAGGCTTTCTTGCGGCACGAGCGCCAGTTGTCGCGCAACCTCCCGCTGGGACAACCGCTCGAGGTCTTGTCCGAACAACCGAACATGGCCGTGAGACGGACACAGAACTTTCGCCATGACTTTCAGCAGGGAGCTTTTACCGGATCCGTTCGGTCCCACCACGCCGAAAACCTCACCGGCGGTCACCTGAAAGGACAGCTCGTCGAGCGTCCAGCCCGCCGACCGATCGAACGGCGACGCATAACGGAAACAGAGTTCCTGGACTTCAAACGCGCGAACGGCCTCGTTCCGACTGTCTGTAAAGACCGCGGTGCGGCCCGGTTCCATACCTGAGAAGCGCTCATTCGTCGACTGGTTCATGTCATGCCAACCGATCTTTCCGCCATATCAAGAGATACAGAAAAAACGGTCCCCCGGCCAAAGCTGTAATGATCCCGACCGGAAGCTCCGCCGGCGCCAGTAGGGACCGCGCCACGGTATCCGCGACCATCAGGTATATACCGCCCGCCAGCGCCGACGCCGGCAGGAGGAGCCGATGATCGGCCCCCAGGACCAGCCGCGTCGCGTGCGGAATCACCATGCCGACGAACCCAATCATGCCGCTAACGGAGACGACCGCGCCAGTCATCAACGCGGCGATCACATAGATCAGTTTTTTGGCCCGTTCGGTCTCCACGCCAAGCGCTCGGGCGGATTCGTCGCCCAATGTCATCAAATTGAGAATCTGGGCCTGCCGCATCAGCACGGTGATCCCCACCGCGAGATACACCGTCAAGACGGCCAAGGCCGGATACGCCGGCGCGGTCAGAGTCCCCATTAACCACGACATCATACCGGCAGAGCGATTGGGGTCCATGATGGAAGTGATGAACATGATCACCGCGGTCAGGATCGCGTTTAGGATCACCCCGGCGAGCAGCAGACTATGAACCGGCAACCGGCCGTACGACGCCGCGAGGCGATAGACGACCGCCAAGGACAGCAAGCTGCCCGCAAACCCGCACAACGGAAGCGCAGAAAGCGTCAAGACGGTCCCACCGATCCCCAACCACATCGCAAGCGAGACACCCAGCGCCGCTCCGCTCGAAACGCCCAGCACATAGGGATCGGCGAGCGGATTCCGCAACAGCGCTTGCAAGGCCGCGCCGACTGCCGCAAGGCTGCTCCCGACGAACAGGCTGAGGAGCACTCGAGGCAGCCGCACCTGAAGCAGTATCACACCGGTGGTGCCGACCGCCTCGCGATCGCTCCGCCAGTCTCGCAGCGCCTGAATCAGCACGCGACTGAGGTCGCCCAATCCGACGTGTTGCGCACCGAACTGGAGGCAGAGAAGAAACAGAACGACGCCGGCAAGCGAGAGCGTTCCCATCGCCCACGTCCACCGTCCGGCCGTCAGGATTGGACTCCGCCGCCAGTCGACTTGCTCGATGGCCGTGGTGGAGCGGAGGGCACCAGCATCGGCTCCGAATGATCCCGCCTCGACACGCGAGGCCGGTTGGTTAGGGGCGCCTGGTTGTCTCATGGCTGGGCGGCAGAGGCAGACTCCGCAGCTTCCGGGTGAATGATTGTGAGGAGCGATTCCAGGCCTTGCACGATCCGCGGCCCCGGACGATTGAGCAGGTCGGCGGGAATCCGGTGCAACCGGCCGCGCTTCACTGCTGTCAGCGTCGTCCATCGCGTCCAGACCTGTTGTTCGCTCTCGGGAATGCCTTCGGCTTTGCCAACGGGGAAAATCAGCACTTCGGGGTCCTTCTGCAACACTGCTTCCAGATTGAGACGGGGATAGGACTCGCCGCTGTCTGCGGCGATGTTCACGCCTCCGGCCAACCCGATCAATTGATGGATGAAGCTCCCTGGGCCGACGGTGATCAGCGGCTGGCTGTTCAACACATACAACACGCGCACCTTGGGGAGCGATTCCGCTCGACTCTTCATTTGAGCAAGGCGCCGCCGCAAGTCCATGGCCACTGCATTGGCGGCCGGCGCGCGGTCGATCACCCGACCCAATGTTTGAATGTGTGATGGAATATCCTCGACCGTCTTCGCTTCCAAGATCAGCGTCGGGATTTTCAGTTGCTCCAATTTGGCAAGGAGATCAGCCCGCAGGGACTCGCGCGGAGCGACCACTAAATCAGGCTCCAGCGCCACGATAGATTCGATATTGGGATGGGCATAGCCGACCTTGGGCTTTTGCAGGGCCTCCGGTGGATAGTCGCAGAACTGCGTGACCCCGACGACCAGATCCTGCGCGCCGATTGCGAACAGCATCTCGGTGATACTGGGCGCGAGGGAGATGATCCGGCTGGGCGCCTTGGCCAAATAAATCTTGCGACCGAGATCGTCGACGAACGTCCTGGCGGCGACGTTCGCCATGAACGGCATGCCCGTCAGGATGCCTTGCTGTCGTCGTTTCATATTCATAGAGGCCGCTTCGGGATCATCGGCGAGCGCAACCCCTATCATCAGCAGGCAGCTTATAACCAACAGCCAGTAGCAGAGAGCCACAAACTCTGACTGCTTGATCGTTCGCCGTCTGCTGCGGGTTATTACCGGCTTACCACTCGCTTCCAAAATAAAAAATCCCCAGAGCCTCATAGGCCCTGAGGATTGCACCCGCTTCTTCATCCTCGCACTTTCCCCAGCCCTCGAGGGAAAGATGGGCAACGCCTTGGGCAGGTCTTCTGGCTCATGGGATGCGTGACGCGACGAACAGATCGCGTCACGGTTGCGCACGCCGGCGATGAGCCGGCCGGGCAACACCTACTCCCCGCTCCTTCCCAGCGCCCGTTTCCCGTTGTCCGCTTTCCGTTCTCCGCTTTAACGGATGACGGATGACGGTTCACGGATCACGGCCACGCCAGTGGCCTGCGCGGGTTTCGTTCCCATTCACAGCGGCGGGACCGCGAGGGAATCACACCCTCTTCCCTTCACCCAAAGCGGACTGTGATGAGGCGCTCACTCTAGGAAACCGCGGGAAGCCTTGTCAAGTTCAAATTTGTCCCGACGACCGGCCCGGTGTGCGATTTCTGTGCAGCGCCGGTACGAACCGATCGGTTCAGGGCGGCAAAACCGCCGCTCTTCTCCGATTTTCCTCTAGTGGTGGCGCTGGCAGGAAAGACCGGAGCACGGCGGCAATGGCATAGTATTTGCTGAACCCAGTTCTCCAGAACAATCGACGACCAGCAGCACGCGACATCACACCTGAACCGCCACCGGGTCTCGGCAACAGCGGGTTCCCGGGGTTCTCGATACGAACGCGTTTGAGGGAGAGGGACTATGCGGAATCTTCTGATCAGTCTGTGCATTGTCGCCGTGTTCATGGAAATCTCCGGATTGATCTGGACCGGAAAGAACGACAAGCCCAGCGACGCCTTGCTCAGGCTTTCGGAGTCGCCGCAACCGACTCTGGCGAACCCCCTTCAGAACGGCTATTTCCTGCTCTTGGGATTTTCTGCTGCCGCAGGAACCGATCCGGTTCAGGTCGGCTACGACATGTGGTTGGAGGCCGAAGCGCGACGAGGACGGCGTCTCTACAATTACGAGAAGCCGGGCCGCGCTGAGCTGCGCGCCTCGATTACAGCCGCTGAAGCCTTGCCGGCATGGGATGCGCCGGATCCGCTGACTGAACTGCAGAAAGACGATGCGCTGTTCCGCACCGCCATCAGCCGTTATGCAATCCTGGTGCAGCGATACGAACGGTGGCTCAACATGCCGTTCGAAGATTGGGGATTCGGACAGGGCGCTTGCCCCCGCTTCGAGGAGGTGCTGATCGCCCACCGGCTCTACGTCGCCACGGGGTTCGCGAAGACCGTTCAGGAAGGCGCCTCGCGCCTGTGGACAGACCTGGCTGCCTGGAGGCGTGTGCTGGCGGATGCGAAGACGTTGCCGCTTAAGGTGGCGGCGCTCGTCATGGTGGACGACGACGCGCGCTTTCTTTCCCGACTGCTGGGTCGCGCGACGATCGACAACTCGTTCTCCGACATCGATCTGGCCGTCCTGCAGCCCCTCACGACCGCCGAGTACTCCCTCCGCTGGCCGATCCAGAACGAATTCGCGCTCAGCCTGCGCCAGGACGGCGCGCCGATCGAGAGCGAGGTGCTCATCGGCAAAGAAGCTTCCGACCGCCATCGCGAATGGTTGGCGCGTACAGCGGGTCTGCGGCCGGACGCTTTTCAGCGGGTCGTCCACCCGACTTCACACGAGGCGATTAGGGTGGCTTTCGATACGCCTCGCACGCGGGAGGTCTATGCCGCCTATTACGACGCCGTCATCAAGGCATCCGAGACGATCCACCATCCGCTGCCGAAGTTCAGGGAGATCGCGCGGACCGCATCCCGCACCTTGTTCGACAGCCTGATGCACCCTTTTGAATTTGAACCGGACTGGGAGCTGTTCAGCCAGCGGCTCGTGGAGACCGATGCGCGGCTTCGGCTGGCTGCGCTGCAGATTCTGCTGCGCAAACCCGCGCCGGGAGCCGCCGTGCCGGCACGGCTGGCTGAAGCGGGATCGCGCTATTTCGACCCGTTTACCGGGCTTCCCATGCTCTGGAACGCCACGCGGGAGAGAATCTACAGCGTCGGGAAAGACGGCCTGGATGACGGCGGGGATAGCGGCTTCGACATCAGCGTCCCGATCCGCCTCTCAATCGCCGAGGATGAAGATGAAAGGGATCAGGCGCGAGTCGTGACGGTCGCTCACCCGAAGAAGACTACAGCGATCCGTCAAAAGACGTCCGCCGCTCAGCGTTCATAGTGCCGAGCGAACCGCCGTTCCACCGCCGGCCCAGCACCGCCGCGCACTTGTCACCCATCGGTGGCCTATGCTACGATCGCTGGCGCATTATCGGTAAGATTCTCTCGTTTAGAGAAGGAGCGTTCTCGTGGCTTTTGCGTGCGACATCTGCGGCAAACGACATCAGTCCGGACATAACGTCAGTCACGCCAATAACAAGACTAAGCGGGTCTTCAATCCGAATCTGCAACGCGTTCGCGCGCTGATCAACGGCGCCCCCAAGCATATCCGCGTCTGCACCCGCTGTCTTCGGACTGGATTAGTCAAGAAAGCCGTCTAAGCCCCCTCGCACTCCCGCGACGCGTCGCGCCGTCCATTCTTGTCCACAAGCAGAGGGCCTGGAGATCGTCCGGCGAAAGAGAGAGGGGCTTTGCGTCATCACGGCTCATCAGGATCAATCCGACTTCGCCATGAACATCCAGTCCGAGCCCTGCGCGGGTTTTGCCGTTTAAATCCACCAGAAGAAACTTTTCCGCATTGACGGCCTCGGCAACGATCCGTGACTAATCCAGCGCGCGACACTTTGCCGGGCAATTCAGGCTGCTCGCGGCCCCGGCGAATCGAGCACCTCGCGCACCTTGCGCGCCAGCGCTTCAGGAGTGAACGGCTTTTGGAGAAAGACGGTGCGAAGGTCGCGCCCAGCGTTCAGGGCTATCACTTTATCCGTATAGCCGGACATGTACAACACTTTCATGTCCGGGCGAGCCGACGCTACACGTTCGGCCAATTCCGGCCCACTCAGCCCCGGCATGACGGTATCGGTCAGGAGCAGGTGAATCGGCTCATTGTGTTCCTCGGCGAGGTGGATCGCTTCTTTGGCGTTGCGCGCTTCGAGCAGCGTATACCCCCGCATCTGAAGGATTGTGCGCGTCAGAACCCGAACCATTTCGTCATCTTCGACCAGGAGAATGGTTTCCGAGCCACGCCCCGCTAGATCCGGAACCGGAGCCGGCTCCAACAATTCGGATGGATCGTCGACCTGCGGCAGATAGATTGTGAAGCTGGTGCCCTTGCCCAACTCGCTGGAAACCCAGATATACCCGCCGCTCTGTTTGACGATCCCATAGACCATGGACAATCCCAGCCCGGTCCCTTTTCCGAGTTCCTTGGTGGTGAAGAAGGGCTCGAAGATGCGAGCTTGGGTCTCCGCGTCCATGCCGCACCCTGTGTCGCTGACCGCCAGCATGACGTACCGACCCGGTTCGACCGAGGCCGGCTTCAACGGAGAGGCCTCGCCCAGCTCGATATTCCTGGTTTCGATGGTCAACTGACCGCCCTTCGGCATCGCATCCCTGGCGTTCACAGCCAGGTTCATGATCACCTGCTCGATCTGCCCGGGATCGGCTTTCACACGCCCCAAAGACGGGTCGGCGCAGATGACCAACTCGATGTCCTCCCCGATCAGCCGTCGCAGGAGCTTCGAGCTGGTGCTGACCACCGCGTTGAGATCCAGCACTTTCGGTTCCAGGACCTGCTGCCGGCTGAAGGCCAGCAACTGCCTGGTCAACAGCGCGGCCCGGTGACCGGCTTCCTTGATCTGCTCGATTCCCTTGCGTAACGGGCTGTCAAAATCGATATCCCCCAACAGCATGGCGCTGTAGCTGTTGATCACGGTCAGAAGGTTATTGAAATCATGCGCGATGCCTCCGGCCAATCGGCCGATGCTCTCCATCTTCTGGGCCTGGCGAAGTTGTGCCTCGCTCTCCTGTAATGCTTTCTCAGCCTGTTTTTTCTCGGTGATATCTTGTATGGTGCCCACCACGCGGACCGGTCTCCCGGTGTCGTCCAACCGGGTTTCTCCGTGCCCGCGCACCGTGCGTTCCGTCCCGTCTGGACGGACGATGCGGTACTCGTGCTCATAGGGCTGTCGATCGCGCGTGGCGGTCTCGATGACCGTGCGGACGCCTCCGCGATCGTCCGGGTGGACATACGTCAGAAAGTCATCATACGTCATCTCGACGCCGGTCGGATGCAACCCGAAGATGCGGTACGTTTCATCGGAACACCACACCCGGTTCGTCAGAAGATCCCATTCCCAGTTCCCGATATGAGCCATCCGTTGGGCTTCCGCCAATCTCGCTTCGCTGAGCCGGAGCGCCGCCTCCACCTGCTTCCGTTCGACGGCGTATCGAAGAGCCCGTACCAACAGGTCAGGAACCAACCGGCCCTTGACCAGGTAATCCTGCGCGCCCTTTCGCACCGCTTGAACCGCCATCGCTTCGTCGTCGAGACCGGTCAACACCACCAACGGGACGCCATGGGCCTGCGCCTGCAGCCTATCGAACGTCTCGAGCCCTTGGCTGTCGGGCAATGAAAGATCCAGGAGCACGACATCGAAACGGCCTTCGGCCAACCGCTTCAGTCCTCTTCGCAGGCGGTCGGTCCATTCCAGGTCGCACCTCGGCTCTTGCCTCTCATTGAGCGTCTCCTGGACGAGGTACGCATCGTCTTCATTGTCTTCGATCAACAACACCCGCATTGATCGTCACCCCGCCGAAGAAGGAATTTTGGAAACCAGCGTCCAATACAGCTCAAACTGTTTAACTACGTCGATAAAACGGTCCAAATCGACCGGTTTTCGGATATAAGAGCAAGCACCGTCGGCGTAAGAGCGCACGATGTCTTCCTCGCGGTCGCTCGTGGTCAGCATGACCACGGGCAACGACCGCAGGGAGGGGTCGGCTTTCATGGTCTCGAGCACTTCAAAGCCGTTCTTCTTCGGCATGTTGATGTCCAACAAAATCAGGCCCGGCAGGCGGGCGACTTTATATTTGCCTTCGCGTCGCAAGTAGGCCAACGCTTCCTCTCCGTCACGAACCGTATTGATGACGTTCATCAGCTTGGCTTCGGTAAAGGCTTCTTGAGTGAGAACGATGTCGTCTTCGTTATCCTCCACCAGCAGGATTTCCACCGGTTGATTTCTCATGGATGACGTCCTTTCTTTCGGCCAACCCGAGCGCGCCGAACGTGAGGACGAACTCCGCGCCGCCGCCCTCGCGCGGTTGCACCCAGGCGCGGCCGCCGTGCCGTTCGGCGACCTGCCGGACGATGGCCAATCCCGCTCCGGTCCCCTCGACTTCGCGCCCGACCGCCCGCTGGAAGAGTTGAAAGATACGCTCCGCATACTCCGGCGCAACGCCCGGCCCCCGGTCGCGAACCACGAGGCCGACGACCTTTTCATCCGGTTTGGGCTGATAGGTGGCGATCTCGACGTCGGGAGCCTCACTGTCGCGCGTAAACTTCAGCGCGTTGGCAACCAGGTTGTAGACTCCGTGCGTCGCCCAAGTGACGTTGACCCGCATCCTGGGAAGGTCCGGCGCGACGCGCACCGTCGCGCCGGTCTCCTTAATCACGTGGTCAAGTCGCCGAAGGACTTCCTGCACGATGACGCGGCCCTCCACCTCTTCGGCCGGGGCCTCCATCCGCTGGGCCCGCAACAGCGCCAAGATATCAGCGAGAAGCTGGTCCATCCGCTTGGCGCCGCGGACGACGCGTCGCAAAAAGTCCCGCCCTTTTTCGTCGAGACGATCGGCGTAGCGGTCGTGCACGAGGCGCGAGAAATTCTCGATCGACCGGAGCGGCTCACGCAGGTCGTGCGAGGTCACATAGAGCAGCGTTTCCAGGTCTCGATTCTTCCCGGCCAACTCCGCCGTCCGTTCCTCCACGCGCCGTTCCAGTTCATTGTGCGCGCGGCGCAGCGCCTCTTCCGCTTGCTTGCGGTCGGTGATGTCGCTGAACACGACGACCCCGCCGCGCTGCACGCCGTCTTCATCCACCAACGGGCTGCCCGTCACACTCAGCCAAACGCCTTGGGGAGCTTTGGCGTGGCGGAGAAACTGTTCGTCCGCCTTGACGAATTCTCCCTTGATCGCCCGCGCAAGAGGCAGTCGGTCGGCCGGGTACGGCGTCACTTGATCGGGCAGGTACACGCCGTAGTGCTCGGTCCATTTCTCCGGAGGAGAGTTCGTGGGACCAAGTCCGACGATGCGTTCCGCGGCTGGATTCCAGATGATGAACTTGCCTTCCATATCGGCTACGACGACACCTTCTCCCATGCTCGAGAGCACGGCTTTCAAAATGCTCGTCTGCCGGGCCAGTTCTTCTTCCGCCTTTTTGCGCGCCGCCAACTCGGCTCGGAGTTGACGGTTGACTTCCTGAATCTGCTGCGCGCGCCGAAAAATCTCGGCCTCCATTTCGTCCGCGCGCGTCCGCAGCCCTTCGGCGACTTCGTGTTGCTCACGTTGCGCCTGCTTGAGACGAACGAACTCCGTGACATCCTCGACGCGGTGCATGATGTAGGCGATGTCCCCGTTCGCGCCGAAAACCGGGGAATTGACCGGACTCCAATACCGTTCCTCGAATCCGCCTCCTTCAGAGTCTGGCCGGCGGATGTCGTATTTCTGCACCGCCATGGCATCCGGCGCCCGATTCTGGAGCACCCTGGCCAGAGACGCCCTTAGATTTGAGACGCCGGTCGCGGTCGGATCATCAGGGTTGTCCGGAAAGACATCGAACAGGTGGCGCCCCAGAATCTCCTCCCGCCTGGTCATGGTGGCTTGCAGATACGCGTCGCTCGCCGCTACGATCGTCAAGGTGGGCGTCAATACGAGGTACAACCCCGGCGCCGACTCGAACAGGGCTCGGAAATCAGGCTGTTGGAGAGAAGATGAAGACTCGGCCATGAAAATTTTCCCGGCGGTTACGGTGGGACAGCGGAAGAACTCGAATTAAATATATAGGGCTACAAGGGAGCAGCCAACTGTTTTGCATCTTTCCGTACTCGATGTCGCGGGAAGTGTCAGGCGGGCGAGGTCTAGCGACGCGTCGATGACAGACGCGTCGCTTCGCAAACCAAACAAGGTAAGGGTCAAGTCGAGCAAGCTTGGTTTGGAGCGGGCGACGGGATTTGAACCGCGCTCCGTCGCCGGGTCGGCTCTGAAACTTGCCTCCCGGCTCCTGCGAAGGGGGCCGGCCCCCTCGCATGCTCCCCTCGAAGGGGGCTCACCCCCTTCGAAACCCCCTGTCGCGGGTTCAAATCCCACAAAACACGTGAGGTAGTTATCCGCTCGCCGCTATCGACGATACAACGAAAAATAGGCTCGCGGTCGAGCAAGCTTGGTTTGGAGCGGGCGACGGGATTTGAACCCGCGACAACTAGCTTGGGAAGCTAGGACTCTACCACTGAGCTACGCCCGCTCGCGAGGAAGATGCGGCGAATCCTACGCCGGCCTTTCGGAGATGTCAATCATCACTGGTCGTCCATTGTAGCGGCTAGGAAACACCCATCGAGAACTGATTGGGAACTGAACGAGTTGAGAATCGCGGGATCGCGGCCGAAGGCTTAGAAGGCTACTGAGCAACAGCAAACTGGAGAACTAACGCACACAGGGTCATGTTCTCTGCTATTGCATCATGCGGAATCAGGACATATTGCCACGGCTTGCCGCCGTTGCTGAGGGCATGGGCCGTGGCGCGGGCGCACCACAGGACTGCGGCGTCTTTCTTGGCCAAGACTTCAGAGCTGGTCATTTCGTTTCGCGCTTTGGGCTCCAGCATGTAGATACAGTCCGTGGTCTCGGCCACGAAATCGGGCACGTATTCACGGTGGTCAACACCTATCTTGTAAGAAATCTGAAACTGCCCCTGTGCCGGCTTGAACCACTTCTGCGCATCCCGGTCCAGAATCACCGACAGCTTCCTCTCTGAGTCGGACTGGAACTTCTGTTCCTTAAAAAGGCACCGCTGAAAGCCTCCAAAGAGAACCTGTGGAATGCGGCTCTTGTCCTCGAAGGTTTCCCGGAAATCGTGGATGGGTTCGCCGTCTTTCGCGGTATAGGCAGGCTTTCTCAGTTTGGTAAAGCCCTTGCTCACTTGCACATCGTAGCCTGCTGCTTTCTCCCACTGATGTTCTTGCATCTGAGCATGGACGAACGCGGCAAGCGGCTTTTGGTGGTAGATCAGGACGTTGCGCGCATCTTCTTCAGAGAGATATGAACGGAGATGCCGGACCAGTTGCCCAGCCAGGTCGTAGAGCAGGTCCGCATGGTCATCGTAAGAAATATCGTCGAAATCGATAAGGCCCCGGACAATGTAATCCTCCAATCGTTGTTCAGCCTGTAAAGATCCACCGAAACTCAGCGTCTCCTGTTGATTAGTCCGAAGGTGCTGGATCAAGAGGTCTCGTGCAACGGGCTGGTAGTGGATGCCAGAACAATCCAGTGCAAAGGCATGGAAGCCTGTGGTCACTTCACCTCTCGGCACCACGAGAATTCTGGGGATATCGATCGTCTGCTGGACGACAAGTTCAGTCGTCTTGGCCACGACATCGGCGATGCTCGGTGTCTCGGCCATGCCCGGAAGTGCCTGCTGGCTTGGCGTCACATATTCTTTCACTTCTTCGGCAATCCGAGCTTGGACTTCCGGCTTCAGGAGATAACTGGAGGTCGGCAAGTTCTCGTATGTGTTGATGACATGATACGTCGCCTCGGCAATCTTTCGCTCCACCTCGCTAGTGAAGACAGGAGAATCCGCGGCAGCAAGCTGTTCTTCAATCTTTGACTGAGCCACGACGGTCTTGGTTTTCTGAAGATCTGTGGCGGGATCGAGGATCACTTGGGTCAGCCGGACCACTGAGTCCGGCCGATTGGCCTCATCCACAATCTCCTGGAAGCGGTCATGCGCCACAATGTTCAGCCGATCGACAGTGCTGACCCCCGTACGCCGGCCGTAGGGAAGTCGCAATCCGCGACCAATAGACTGTTCAATGAGTGTGCGGGCATTGGCCGCACGCAGCGGGACGATCGTGTAGAGATTCCTGACGTCCCAGCCCTCTTTCAGCATGTTCACGTGAATCACAATCTCGGTCGGTTCATCCGGGTTTTCCACGGCGAGCAGACGTTGGACCATCTCATCTTCTTCTGCACCGGTCCTGCTGGAGTCCACCTGGATGACCTTGTCTGCGTACCGGCCTTCAAAGAACTGCGGTGACCGAATCAGTTGCATCAGTTGGCCGGCATGGGTCGTATCGCGGGCAATGATCAGCATGAACGGCTTCACTACTCGCTGCCCGGTCTGCCGCGCATAGGTTTCCAGTTCGACCTTGGTGTTCTCATGGAGACGAATGCCATCCTCCAGCTTGATCTGCTCGAGCTGAGCGGCATTGAACTGGCTAGGGTTAAAGTTCTTTTGGGTGACGACGGCCGGTTCCTTGACGAACCCATCCGCCATGGCTTTGGCCAAGGGATAGTCATAGATCACGTTCTTGAATGGCACGGGCCCTCTGCTCGATTCCACAAACGGCGTGGCGGTCAGTTCGAGTCCGAGCACCGGCTTCAACTCATTGATCGCCTTGACACCCTGCGAGGCCCGATAGCGGTGGGACTCGTCCATCAGCAGGACGAGATCGTCCAGGCCGGCCAGATACTCAAAGTAGCTCTGGCCGATATACTCGGACAGCCGCTTGATCCGTGGCGCCTTGCCGCCTCGCACTTCCGAGTTGATCTTCGAGATATTGAAGATGTTGATGTGCACCTCTTGGCCGAAGCCGGGCAACGAGGTCAGGCGAGCTGCAATCCCGGATTCATAGTTGTCCCCGGTGATGATCGTCGGCGGCTCGGTCGCAAATTCGGCGATGCCCGTGAAGACGTACTTCGGCGTGTTCGGCCTAAAGTCGGTAATCAGCTTGTTATAGATCGTCAGGTTCGGCGCCAGGACGAAGAAGTGGTTGATGCCGTGAGCGAGATGCAGATAGCTGATGAAGGCGCCCATGAGGCGGGTTTTGCCGACGCCGGTGGCCAAGGCGAAACAGAGCGACGGAAAGTCACGCTCAAAGTCCGTCACCGTCGGGAACTCACGGCGGATCGCGTCCAACGCCGACGCGAGGTCGGTACTCTTCTTGGGCGGCACAATCTCCGTCACGCGATCGAGAATCTCCAACGACTGTCGCTGAGGAGGTCGCAGGCTCAATCGCCCGGCGATGGCGTGGACGTGACGGTTCATGCTGATGCGGCTCCAAAGCGGCGGACGACCGCGTCAACAATCATGTCCTGCGAGCGAAACTGCGCGAAGGTCAAGCCGTCTGTGTAGCGTCGGACCTTCCGTGCGCTCTCGACAATGTCCTCGAGATAGAACAGCCAGTTACGCGACACGAACGAGGTCCTTCTCAATGAGCGGGCGCATGCGCGGTTTCAGTGCGTCCTCTGTGACAAGATCGACGGCCGTCCCGAGCAGGGCCTCGAGATAGGCCTTCAGGTCCATGTACTGGCCGAACGTGGCGGCGTCCTGAAACTCAACCAAAATGTCCACGTCGCTGCCGCTTCGCATATCATCCCGGGCGGCCGACCCGAAAATGCCCAGTTTTCTCACGCCAAACTTCATGCGCATGTCTTCTCGCCGGCCGGCCAACAGAGACAAGATTCGCTCTTTGTTCATGCGTAGTCCTCCACGGAGCTTGTCTCAGGAGAGAGCTTCGCCCCAGGCCCGAATGTTACGCGACCGCGTATTCGACGGATTTGGGATTCTGCACTCGCTTCGAGGCGTTGAGGATTTCCATGCCTACGATGTTCCCATCCTTATCATAGTCCAGAATGACACCAGGCTTGTCCTGGTCGCTCTCCTCGACCGGGGCATCACTAAACTCGATCGTCAGCACATCCACTTCCTGGTCGTATTTCACTTTCATGACGCCCTCATACTCCATCTTATGCTGGAGACAGTCGTCATTCCCGCACAAGCGGGAATCCAGGGACAACGTCAAAGAATCTTTTCCCACAGGTCCTGCCAGTCTGGATTCTGCTTCTCGATCAATTCCAGCTTCCAAGCCCGATTCCACTTTTTCATCTGTTTCTCCCGCCTAATGGCTGATTCCATATCCGCATGCAACTCATAATAGACGAGCCGATGGATACCATATCGCTTCGTAAATCCATCCACCACATCATTTCTGTGTTCCCATACACGTTTGCGTAGGTCGCTTGTCACTCCGATATACAGCGTACCGTTTCGTTTGCTCGCAAGAACGTACACTGCCGGCTGTCGATCTGACCTCATCTCACTAGATTCCCACTAGAGCCTGCCCTCGACACGGATCGGGGGCGGGAATGACTTGTATCACCAAACTCTAGCCCCTGCTGCCCTGGTGGAATCGGCGCTTTGGGCAAATGCTCCACACGCAGGCTGTAATCGTCATGGCCCCACTCACAGCGGGTGAGCACGGCCTTGGGAATCTTCTTGATGGTCAAGTTGGGATAGCGATCCGGCTTGCCGCGAAAGGCGGAACACATCACCAAGAGCGTCCGCCCCTCGCCGACCTCGTCACTCAAGGCCTGCAATTGATCATGGCTCAAGTTCTGCGTGGTGACATAGATGAAGTCCCGCTCGGTAGAGCGACCATGTTGCCAATAGATTGTATCGCTCGGTGCGTAGGTGAAGCCTTCCAGCTTGCAGACGGCTTCGGCCAGCATCGCCGGATTGTAGGCTTTGTTGATGACCCAGTGGCCCCACTTGTCTTTTTCCAAAAGCGACGGGGCCAACCGGTAATAGCGGAAGCCGCCACCGCCCTTCCACCCGACTGCCTCCGTGATCCCGCCCTTGTCCTCACCGTCGATGACTTTCTTGAGCCTTGGGATGATGTGCGTGTGGCAATGCTCGCCCAGCTCGACCATGATCCAGCGGCGCCCCATCTTGTGGGCCACCGCACCGGTCGTGCCCGACCCGGCGAAGGAGTCGAGGACCCAGTCGCCCGGGTTGGTGGCAATTTGAATAACTTGCTGGAGCAACCTCTCGGGTTTAGGGGTCTGAAATGGCTCTAAGTGAGAAAACAGATTCAAGATCTCCTTCTTTGCCTCTTCGTTATCTCCAGCGAGTTCAGCGTCCCACCACGTCATTGGGACCAAACCTTTCTCTTCACCCTTGAACTGCTTGACGCGAGGCCGTCCAGATCCTTCGTTGGGAAAGTAAATTCGATTCTCAGCAAGGAGCTTTAGATATTCCGGTTCTGTGGCTGCCCAACATCGCCCTTTTGGTGGATCGACTTCCACTCCAGAGGGAGTCTTGATTTTATACATCTGATTCTTACGAAAGCCTTGCGCGCTAAACGGAATGGAACGCCACGGGCCTCGCGGATCATTGTCAGGGTTCGAGTACCCGCTTTCTCTTTGCGGTAGCGGGCTTCTGCTATTCTTCTACTCAAGGGCGCCGCTCTTTGCGTACAAGAGGATGTGATCATGTGCGGAGCCGATAGCTGCTCTGTTCTCTCTAGAGGTTCGCTTCTGCCAGACTATGTTCGCAACAAATTGCGCTCTGCCAACGATCTCATCGCACAGAATCTTAAGGTAATGTGCCTCGTTGTCGTCGATTGTGATCCGCAAAGAGCCTTGATTTGAGAGCAAGCGGTTTAGAATTTCCAGGCGCTCTCGCATGAGCGACAGCCAGATCGAGTGCTCTAGGCCGTCATCGTAGTGCTCAAATGCTGCCCCCGTGTTGTAAGGTGGGTCAATGAAGATGCACTTGATCTTGCCGGTGAACTCCTGTTCCAACGCCTTGAGGGCCAGCAGGTTGTCGCCGAAGATCAGCCGGTTGTCGAAGAGATCGTGATCGGTGACCCGGTGCGGGGCGTGGTACGACTTTTCCGGGTCCTCCAGCGGATGCGCGGCTCCAGCTTCGGCCGGTTCTCCTTGCCGATCCAGGTGAGTTCAAGCTTTGGTTTCTGTGCCACTGCGTTACTCTCCTGCCATTTTAAGAACCGCTTCTCGGGTGTGGGGCGCTAGGCGAAACCGCAACATGTCCAGTCGATCAAGGTAGGGCCGAATGAATGGCACGTGACCGGCCCGTTTTGCTTCCAGCAGCACGCCCAATGTTCCTATGACTCGAATGCCCTGTGCTTTGGCAATGCGACGGGCAAGGGCATCATCGAGAATGACCCGCGCATCCTCTGATTCCAACGCCAAGAGCAGCGTCTGCGTTTCCCCAGGGCCCAGATCCGTAATCAGCGCAAGGGCGGACGCGGCGGCCGGTCGTCGGATGCTCATCCACTCGATCACCGTGGGATCCGGCAGGCTCAACCCCGCCGCTCGCCCCTGGGCCAGTTCCTCGACAACGGCTTGAGGGACGATGATGTGTCCGGCCAAGGCCGGCAAGATATGCAACAGACCGATCTGATCCAGATATTGCAGAGGTGAGGTGTCGCAGATGACCTCAGGCAATGCCGGGCTCCTCCCGCAGTTGCTCTTCAGTCAATCGGAACGTATCCACGCCGTACTGAGCCAGCTTGGTCAGGAAAAGCGTTCTGGGAATGCCGGCCAACCGCGCGGCCGCGCCGGAAGACAGCCGACCAAGTTCGAATAACTTGACC
The DNA here is from genome assembly GCA_035573855.1 of Nitrospiraceae bacterium. GTDB lineage: Bacteria > Nitrospirota > Nitrospiria > Nitrospirales > Nitrospiraceae > DATLZU01. The sequence continues at coordinate 205,195 of DATLZU010000021.1, read as the reverse complement.
GCCGCCGCCGCCCGCAACTCTTCGCTCATCGCCTCCGGCTGGAGCTTCAACGCCAACAGAATGTCCTCGGGTATATCCATGGTGATTCTGCTCATCCGTCACCTCCGGCTGTCCCGTCCGTTTCCAAAATTCGGGAGGATTATACCGCAGTCCAGATCCTTGCGAATCTGTTTGACCGCCCGCGCAACCGGGATCCCGTTCTCGTCCCACTGTCGCCAAGCGGAAACCCGACGCTCGGCCTCCTCCACCCAAGCCTCCTCTACCTGGGTCAACGGCTCGTGTCTCACACCCCGCATCAAGCGTTCGGCCAGAACTTCTCGATCTTTTACCGGCAAGCGAGCCGCTTCACGTTCGATTTTCAGCAATGCTTTACTCATGTTCCCTCCCTTCGGTTCTCAGCTCACTCCGCCACGTTGTCATGCACGTCGTGATGGGCCCCACAACGCAGCCTGGTACGACTTCGCCGGGCCTGCCTGCCGAAGCCGCGGCGCAGGCAGGTCCAGCTTGGGCCGGTTCTCCTTGCCAATCCAGGTGAGTTCGAGCTGGGGTTTGGGGCCATTGTCTTGTCTGATCTTGTTATTCGGCGTTGAGAGCTTTGCCAATTTCAGCAAGCCAGGTACGCACCTCGTTGTTCGTGTCAATTTTGTTGAGGTGATCTCGTGTCATCTTTGATGCGAATTCTTTACACAAACGAGTTTTAGCCTTTGAAACTTTTTTCGCGAGCTTTCCTGTGTCTGCGAGAACACCTGCCCAGGGCTGCCCGCTCTTGCTCGCTTCATGAACTGCCTGGGCAAGCAAAAGTGGCACGTCCTCAAATGCCTCGCCAGTGCCTGAGTATGCTGGATACTGTTCTTTGATGACATCTGGATGAATGTAGTTTTCTAGCTCTCTTTTTTCTGTTGTCCAGACAGTGCAGTTTGTTCTCTTCTTCAGCTCTTCAGCAATTGCATGATATTTTGGCTCCTCCGGCGGCTGGGTGTCACGGTCCATCAGGTAGAACTCTGGGCGGTTAAAACCTTTGAGTCTCGAAACCCAGAGATCCAAATTATTTCCACCCAGAGGAACAAATACCAGAATCCCCTCATCCTCCGCTTTGCCGAGGTCCGGCACATCTTCCCCTGCTTCTGTAAGCATCCGCGAAATGTGGCAGAGAAAAGTGATATCGTGCCGTCCTTCGACGCCAAGGAAGGCTTTAATTTTATGATCGGGCAAGACTCCGAGTGACTCAATGATCTCGGAAAGGGTTTCTTCATTGTCTCCGTGAAGGACATGAGGGCGACCGTTCCTCTGGGTAACGAACCGAAGTGCAGTCTGTGGGAATCGGCGGGCCAAGACAGGTGTATGCGTCGTCAGGAAAACCTGGCAGCCATCCCTTGCTGCCAAATCTTGTATTGCCTCCACAAGCATTTTTTGATTGTGAGGATGCTGGCTTGTTTCGGGCTCCTCAATGGCATAGATGATATTCGCTCCCTTGCCCTCGGCTTCCTTTTCAGCTCGCGCACGAAAAAAATTCAGAAGCACGAGCCTTCGAGTCCCGCTACCTCGCTTGTTTATAGGGATATCTTCATCTCCCGTGAGGCTAACTGAGAACAGAGTATCCCAATTCTTGGTCGTTACCCTGGGGGTCAACTGGCTTGCCAACTCTGGATTCATCTCACGGATCTTTTCGACCGTCCTGTTGGCAATTTCCTGGACTTCTTGCTTCACCTTGTCGGCGATAGTGCTGAGCGTGTCCTCCTGTGCTTTGATGGCTTCCTTGATGGCTGACTTCATTGGGTCTTGCGCCTCAGAGTCCTGGTCTGTACTGGATCGGTCTGATTTGAAGAGCGCGAAGACGGGGAGGTGCTTCTTCAACTGATCCCAGATTCTTTCTGCAGTCTCTGACTTGGGCTCGATATCAGTTAGCTGAAGCTTTAAGTCAGGAGCGTGAGCCCAGATTGCGCGTCTCAATTCAGTGTTTACTGTTTGGTTCACGGTGGTGACATCAACTCCAAGTTCCTTTGCCCTTTGCTTCAGCTTCGCGTTCGTTAGAGTCAGGAGGTCATCGTATTTGTCCGCAGTCGGATGTTTCGCTCGCGCGAACACGCTCGCCGGCTTTACCTTTCCTGAACCCGTACAGTTAAAGACCATGGCAATCTCGAGCTTGTCGGTCTGATTCAGAAGGTATTCGACTGCCAGGTCGGTGGGGTATTGCTCATCGATCACTAACTGCTTTGGAAGGTCATCGAAGACGCATGCGATGGTCAGCTTTTGATCACTCGCATGGACGCACAAGTCATCCTGCTCAGGAACACCGTTAAAGAAGATATTCATCGCATCAAGTAGCGAAGACTTCCCGGAATCGTTCTTGCCAATCAAGACAACAAGATCATCAAGAGCCACGGTGGTTTCGTCTTTGAAACATCGGAAGTTCGACACCTTTAATTGAACAAGTCGCACCCTGCCCTCCCCATACAAACCAAATAATGGCTCTACTGTCCGATGGAGTCTTCTCCCTTCGCTTTCGGCCCCTCCAACGCCCGCATCTCCAGCCCTTCAATCTCCTTGAGCGACTTTCCCGCGATGCCTTGCAGATCCCCGTACATGCCGACGGTGGCCTGCATGACCCGTTCGATTTGCTCTTCCCGCTTGGCCCACTGTTTGACGATCGCTTTCTTTTCTTTATCCAGATCCTCCTGCATCGATGAGAAGGCCTCGACGATGGCCTGCACCCGTTGGCGGAAGCGTGGACCGGTGAGGTACTGGTACACCATCTCCATCTTGGTTTGCTGGCCCTCGGAGGCTTGGCGAGCGGTGGCCACTTCGATGAGCATGTACCGCAGCGAAGCGGCCACCGGAATGACCGCCTTGGAATGGACGACCCACACCCCCTCGACCTGGTCGAAGGTCTCCACCCCCTTGGGTAAGGCCTGGCTCACGATCATCGCTACCTCGGCCTTGGCGGTACGCTGATCATCTCGGAGTTTCGCGAGCCACCCGTCGCTCCAGTTCTTGGTCCGCTTGGATTCCCACAAAATCGTCCCGCACGGTTGCCCTAGCGGACCGAGGATCGTCTGGAGCACATCGCCCCCATGCTCACCCTTCGGAACCGGCTGAATGGTGTCGCGCGGGAACTTCATGCGCAACAGCGCTTCGAGCTCCAGCTCCTGCACTTCTCCTTGGAGTTGTTGCAAGCCCTGCTCGGCTTTGCGCTTCAGTTCCTCGATCTGCTTCTGCATGGCGGCGATGGTTTGCTCCTTCTCCAGCACCTTGAATTCGAGGGTTTCCTCCGCCTCTTTCTTCGCCTGCTCGCGCGTGGCGGCCAGTTCTTCCTGCACTCGCTTCTCGACCGTCAGGTCCAGTTCGCGCTTGGCATCCTCCAGCTCTCGCTGTTTCTTGAGCAGCTCGGCCTGGTCCTTCTGCGCTTCGGCGAGCTTGGCATCACGCTGCTTGATGATGTCCTGAAGGTCGGCGAGTTCCCTTGTCTTTTGATCCAGATCGGTCTGCAAGGCGAGTTTGGCCTTCTTCGCTTCCTCGGCGGCAATCTTGCTTCGCTCCTGCCGAAGCTTCTCGGCCACCTGATCGTCGATCGCCTGCTGCGCCTTGGCGATAGCCTCTTCCCGCTCGCGCAACGACGCCTCTCGTTTGGCCACCGCCGCATCCTTCTGAGCCAGACGCTGCTCGTAGTCTCGACGCGTGGATTCGATCAGCGGCGCCGCGAGGGATTCCGTGAGCTTGATCTCGGCTTTACAGTTTGGACAGATGATGGTTGGTTCGCTCATTGCACATGCCAACGAATCGTAAAAAGCTCCTGAGAGGATACCCGTTGTTGCAGCTTCCCCTCAATCTCGGCGATGAGCTGCTCGCGCCGGCGGTCGATCTCGTCCTGGGCGTCGAAGAGGGCGCGGCGGCGCTTGCCTCGTTCCGCTTCGAGCGCTTTGATCTGCTTATGCTCGGCAAGCTTTTCTTCTAACGTCAGTGCTGCGACGGCTGCCTTTCGGGCTTCCTTGATCTGCCGGTCCAGTTCCTTGATGTCCCGCTCCAACCCCAGTTTCAAATCATCGGCCCAGGCATCCAGCTTGTCGGCCTCGGCCTCAAAGAAGTCCGCGTTGCGCTTGGAGATCTGGCGGCGAATGGCCTCCTGACGCTCTCCGACTTGCTTGCTCAGCGCCGGGTGCTCAAGAGGCGTATTCACAGACCGGGTGACGCTGGCAGGCAGGGAGAACAGCCGACGGACGACTTCCTCTTCCAAGACCTCACCCTGGTCTGTCACCCCTGCACAGATGAGGTAATCTTCGGCCTGATCCAGCGCTTCGACCGTGAAGACCGAGATGGTCAGGACGCCGGATTTGCCGATGAGGGGCTCCAGGAGCGTCACTTTGCCGTCATGCTTGCCGTATTCGAACGTCAGTTCCGCCTGTTCTAGCACGCGGTTCTTGGCCTGGGCGAGGACGTGTTCCGCCAAGGGATGGGCGAGGCGATACAGATGCGCCTCTCTGGACCGGCGAGGCAATTCATAGAGGCCGAGCGGAATGTCTCCCGGGAACGGACAGGATGTGAGTCGGAAGGAGGAATTCGTGAGAAAGTCGGCCTGGTCGCCCAACTCGTAGCGGGTCAGTTGCATCAGGATCCGCTCATACCGATTGAGGTAGAGCCGTGACCGTTCATCGCTCACACGCAGTTTTTCCCGCACTTCGTCGTCGAAATGTTCGAACAGCAGTTGGCGGGCGCGGGTCATGGCCTCATCGATTTACGCGCCGAACTCGCTCTGGAGTTCCTCAAAGGACGCCTTGATCTCCTCAGGAGTCCGACAGCGTTGATAGATGTCGGCGATCCTCTTCTCGAAATCCACGCCGGACTCGATGGCTCCCAGCACTTCGTCACTGGCTCCAAAGACGCCCTCGAAGAGCTGAAATTTTTCGGAGAGCAGGCGGAACACGTGCTGGTCGGCTTCGTTGGTTTGGTTCAGGAAGTTCGCCACAACGACATCGTGCTTCTGCCCGTAGCGATGGCAGCGGCCGATCCGCTGTTCGATGCGTTGGGGATTCCAGGGCAGATCGTAGTTCACGACCAGCGAGCAGAATTGCAGATTGATCCCCTCGGCTCCCGCTTCCGTGGCGATCATGATCTGCCCCCTCTTCCTTGAAGTAGTCCACGAGGGCAGAGCGCATGTCAGCGGAGCGAGACCCCGTCACACGATCGGTTCCCTGGTGGCGCTGGAGCCAGTCCTGGTAGATCCGCTTCGATTTCTCGTCGTTGTTGGAGCCGTTGAAGAGGACAATCTGGTCTTTCCAGGGGCTGTCGGCCAGGACCCGAAGGAGATACTCCTGCGTGCGGCGGGATTCGGTGAAGATGACGGCTTTTTGCGCCGCACCGAGTTCCGCCGCCTTACCAGACGCCGTCCGCAATGCGGTGAGGAGCGCCTGACCTTTCGCATTGTGAGTGATGGAGACGGCGAGTGTTCGAAATGCCTCAAGATCCTCGATTTCCTGTTGAATGGCCTTGCGATCAGCCTCCGTGAGGGGTTCCGTAGGGGCTTCCTCCTCTTCCCACTCGTCTGCGAGCTGGTCCAGCGCCTCGAAGTCTTCCTCCAGCGCTTCTTCGAGCGGCTTCGGCCCTTCGGCCTGTCGGAGGCGGTCGCGGAGCCGCCGACTCATTGATTCCAACGCTCCGGCAATGGCAAACGAGGACGAGGCGAGGAGTTTCCGCAGCACCAGGATCATGAGCGACCGCTGACTGGCGGGCAACGCCTGGAGGTTGTCTCGTCGCAGATAGTCCGAGACCAGATGGTACAGCCGGTCTTCGCTTTCCGCCGGCATAAACGGCTGCACGATGGGCAGCCGCTTCGTGTAGCGCACATACGGCAGCACCTGACGGCGCAGCGTGCGTTGACAGAGCGGTCGCAGGCGGGCGTTCAGCCTGTCGAAGGTCGCCTTGTTGTGGAGATTGGCGAACTGGTCCTTGAAACTTTTGAGGTCGCCGAAGATGCGGTCATCCACGACGCTGACCAGTCCATAGAGTTCGAGCAACGAATTCTGTAACGGCGTGGCGGTGAGGAGAAGCTTGGGAGCGTCTTTGAGGGCTTGCTTCAAGGTATTGGCGATGACGTTGGTCGGTTTGTAGACGTTTCGCAGCCGGTGGGCTTCGTCAATAACCACCAGGTCCCAACGAATGAGGCTGATCTCCGCGGCCTTGCTACGGGCGAACTGGTAGGAGCAGATGATGATCTCGCTGCATTCGAACGGGCGGACATTTCCCTGCCGGACGGCGGCGTCGTAGGACTTCGTCTCCAAAATCCGGCAGGGCAGGAAGAACTTCTCTTGGAGTTCCTGATGCCACTGTTTGCGAAGATTGGATGGCGTGATGACGAGAACGCGACGCTTCCGCTCTGCCCATTTCTGTGAGAGCACCAGGCCGGCTTCGATGGTCTTGCCGAGTCCGACTTCGTCCGCGAGAAGTGCCCCCTTCGAGAGCGGCGACCGGAATGCGAACAGCGCGGCCTCGATCTGGTGGGGATTGAGGTCCACCTGCGCATCCACCAACGCGCTGGCTAGCTTCTCGATACTGTCCGACGGACAACGCTTGGTCAGTTCATAGGCGAAATACTTGGCATGGTAGGTGGTCAGACCATCAGAGGCCATCTCGTTGACCGCGTCGCCTGGCAGGATGCTGAAAAAGTCCGCCAGCTTTGTTCTCGCATCGCTCAGAGGCTCAACGTACGGCAACGAGTACGCCTCGCCTCTTCGCTCGCTGCGGCCGCGCTGGACGGCCTTTTTGAGCATCCTGCGCGGCATCTTCTCCTTGTCTGAGACCTGTGTACCTGTGACACCTCCAGGGGTCGAAACGAGTTTTTCCGCAGCCTGCTAGAGTCGAAGCTCGCCCTCCACCTGAGAAATCAAGACATGACTACAACCCCAAAGAAGGGCTGGTTGAGTACGCGGGATTATATTCCAAAGTGCCATGATTGCCCTCGACCAACATAGTTGTGAATGCCGGCACTTCACGTTGCAGACATTCTCGGACAGGGTCGGCGCTCCTCCCTTTCTCTGCTCCTCCCGCGATGGGAGGGGCAACGGGGAGAGTGACCGCAAGGACACGCACTGTTGTTCCTGCAGTGCTAGAAAACGGAGGAGAGTGGCGGGGTACGCGGCAAGGATCGATCAATTGACCGAGCGCCTTCTTACGGTCTGTATTCCGCGATCGCGAATTTTCTTCGGCCCACGCGGAGCCGGTACTGATGCCCGGGCTCGAGCGCGAGCGTCGCGTTGGGATCAGTCTGCTTTTGCTCATCCACTTCGAGCCCACCTTGCACCACCAACCGGCGCGCTTCGCTCTTGCTGGGAACCAAACCCGTTCTGACGACCAACTCGACAATGCCGATGGCCGGCACGGCGGTATTCTTCACATCGGCCTTCGTCAGCACCACCCGCACGTCCGGCTCAGCCGGAAATTCCCGTTCCCGAAACTTCCGCTGAAAGGCCTCCCTCGCCCGCCGGCTGGCCTCCTCACCGTGATACCGGGCGACGAGCTGTTCGGCCAGCGCCTGTTTGGCGTCCATCGGGTGCAGGGACTTCACCCGTACCAAGTCTTCCGTCGTCAGCAGCTCATAGTAACGCAACATCAGCGCATCGCTGATTGACATCACCTTCCCGAACATGTCCTCCGGCTTGTCTTCTAGCGCAATATAGTTCCCCAGGCTCTTGCTCATCTTCCGCACGCCGTCGATTCCCTCGAGCAACGGCATCGTCAAGACCACCTGCGGCTCCTGAGCGAAATCACGCTGCAGATCGCGGCCGACCAGCAAATTGAATTTCTGATCGGTGCCGCCCAACTCTACGTCCGCCTTCAAGGCGACCGAGTCGTAGCCCTGAATCAACGGGTAGAGGAACTCGTGAATGCTGATCGGCTTCTGCTCTTGATAGCGCTTGTGAAAATCCTCCCGCTCCAGCATCCGGGCGACCTTGTAGTGCGCGGCCAGTTGGATAAGCCCCTCCGCCGTCATCGCGCTCATCCATCGGCTGTTGAACTCCACCACCGTCTTATTTGGATCGAGGATCTTGAAGATCTGACGCTGGTACGTCTTGGCGTTTTCCAGCACTTGCTCTTTCGTCAGGGCCGCCCGCGTCTCGGACACCCCAGTTGGATCGCCGATCATGCCGGTGAAATCGCCGATCAGAAAAATCACCTCGTGTCCCAGGTCCTGGAAGTGTTTGAGCTTATGAATCAGGACCGTATGCCCCAGATGCAGATCGGGAGCGGTCGGATCGAATCCCGCCTTAACCCGCAGCGGGCGCTTCTCCTGGATCGAGCGGGTGAGCTTCGCTTCCAGTTCGCTTGGCTGAATGACCTCCACCGCTCCACGGAGAATCAAGTCCATTTGACGCGAGAGCTCGCTCACAGCTTTCCTTTTCCCGATGTAGGTCGAACCGCCGCGTTGACCATGATCAACGGGCGCAGCCGCTCCAGCTTTTTCTCCCCGATCCCTTTTACTTCAAGCAATTCTTCAACGGTTGAGAAGGAACCCTTTGATCTTCTTGCCTCGACCACTCTCCGGGCCAGGACCTCTCCGATCCCGGGCAAGCGCTGCAAATCCTCGACGGTGGCATGGTTGAGGTCGAGCCGTACGTTCGACTTGGCAACGGGCAAGCCAGATGGACTCTTGGGCGTGTCGACCGGAGGCGGACCGGGTAATGGGACGACACGGGCACCAGGCGCATCCCGTATCTCGTGACGGTCAACCGGCTCGACCGGTTGGTCGGCAACCACCCGCGGCGCGTCTTCCCTCGATTCGGGCACTGGCCAACCGATCCATACGACCAGCGCCGCTGTGACCGCCAGCATCGCCAGCTTGAGGAGCAGGGAACGGATCATGGACGTGTGGTTGTCAGTCGTCAGTGCCCTCTCCCGAACGCTCCCTTTCTTGAAAAGGATTGGGCCGAGCGTCACATTCGCTTTCTCGCCACATGAATCGCCAGCCCGTCGACATCTTCCATCGCTTCCATCATACCTTCCGACAAGGTCGGATGGACATGGATCATCTCTGCCACCTGGACGGCCGTTGCCTTCAGGTGCATCGCCAGCGCCGCTTCATGCACCAGATCGGCCGCATGCGCGCCAACGATGTGGACGCCCAGAATGCTGCCATCCTTGGCGTCGGCAATCACCTTGAACATGCCCGTGATCTCGCCCGTGCCCTGCGCTTTCCCCAATCCGGCATAGCGGAATCGACCGACCTTGACCGACGTCTCGGCCTCGCGCCCCTGTTCCCGCGCCTGCTCCCTGGCCTGCTGTTCGGTCAACCCGACGCGCCCGATCTCCGGCAGCGTGAAGATCCCGGCCGGAATCACGCGATAGTCGAGAGCCCGCCTGTGCCCGAGAATATTTTCCACCGCCACCTTGCCTTGGGCCGACGCCACGTGGGCGAGCATCGCCTTGCCGACCACATCCCCGATGGCGTAGATTCCCGGCACGTTGGTTTCCATCCGTTCATTGACCAGAATCTCGCCGCGAGTCCCCAGCTCGATGCCGAGCTTCTCCAATCCAATGCCTTTGGAGTTGAATCCCCGTCCGACGGACACCAACACCTGGTCGACGGCGATCTCGGCCCCGTCTTTGAAGACCACCTTGACCGACCCGGCCTGGCGCTCCACCTTCTCGACCGTCGTGCCCGTACGGATGTCCACGCCGCGTTTCTTCAACTCGCGGTCCATGATGGACGCCACCTCTTCGTCTTCCAGCGGCAGGATGCGCGGCATCACTTCCACCATCGTGACCTGCGTGCCCATACCGCTGAACAACGACGCAAACTCGCAGCCCTCGACACCCGCGCCGATAATGAGCAGACGACCGGGAATCGCTTCCAAGTCCAGCGCCTGCTTGCTCGTGATGATCTGCTGGCCGTCGATCGGAAAGAGCGGCACACTCGGCCATGACGACCCGGTGGCGACGATGATCGCGTCCGCCTCCACCCGCCGCTCGGACCCCTCTCGCCCGGCGACTCGAACCGTCCGCTCATCGAGCAGTTCGCCTGTGCCATCGAGATGCTCGATGCCCCAGGTCTTGAACAGCGTGGCAATGCCTTTCACCAGGGTAGACACCACCTTGTTCTTGCGGGCCACCATTTTAGCCAGGTCGTAGCGGACCGGCCCCTGGAGCACCAGCCCCAATTCATCGGCCTTTTTCACTTTGTCGCCCAACTCGATAACGGAGAGCAGCGCCTTGCTGGGAATGCACCCCCAGTTCAGACACACCCCGCCCAACGCTTGATTTTCCACGACGGTCACACGGGCGCCCAGTTGGGCGGCGCGGATGGCCGCGACATAGCCGCCTGGTCCGGCCCCGACGATGGCGATGTGCTTCTGTGTTGGCATAGCGCGTAGCAAATAGCGAGCAGCTAATAGCTCGGAGGTAGGGCGACTCTTCGCTGCCCGTTACTCGCTAGTCGCGTTCTTTTGCGAGGCGAGAAAGGCTTCATATTGAGCGGCGGTCATCAGCTTGTCCACTTCAGCCGGGTCCGACAAGTCGATCACCGCCAACCAACCCTTGCCGTAGGGATCGGCATTGACGATCTCGGGATGATCCTTCAGATCGGTGTTAACTTTGACGATCGTCCCGCTCACGGGCGTATAGATGGTTGACGTGGTCTTGGTGGACTCGACCTCACCGATTTGTTGACCGGCCTTGACGGTCGTCCCAACTTTGGGCAGATCGATAAAGACGATGTCCCCCAACGCATCCTGCGCAAAGTGGCTGATCCCTATCGTGCCCTGCGCGCCGTTGAGGCGAATCCATTCATGTTCCTGATGATAGCGAAGATCGGTCGGGATCATGGGGTTCCTCTGAAGGAAGGTTAGGACAACGATTCGCTGAACCTCAACGTGTTCACGAGTCGCGTGATCGTAAGTGCTGCGGCGGTGCCTTGTCAAGGAACGGCGGCGGCCGGTTCCACCCGGTACAAAAGATTGATTTCGCCCGGCAACCACGCACGAGAGGGAGGACTGGGAACACCTTCCCCCAACGCCCGTGCGTCCCGGACCTGGACGACGTTCGTAATCCAGAGACGGCGTGGGTCGAACGCCCGCTCGTTCAGCCACTGCAGGAAGGCATTTAGACCGTTCGTCGCGGGCTCGCCGGATCCGCTAGGCGATGCCTCGCCCATCGAAGCGACAGGCCTCGCCAAAACCAGGTCGAAGCCGCGCTGGGTCAGACTCACCAGATCCTCTCCGTAGTCGACGAGCGCCCGAAGCGGGTCGACGGCCGCCTCCGGATGGACCTCCAGCGCCACCACCATGTGTGGACGCTTCCGTCGCATCGCCTCTCTCATCCGTTCGACCAAGCGCAGGCGCTCTTGAGATTTCCAACCGACCCACCGCCAAAACTCCGGCGGCATCGCCTCCAGGCTCCGGCCGGCGACGGAACAAAGGTGGGCCGGCTCGGCCGTAGTCCCGAAGGCGCCGGCGAAGCGGGTGCGCGCCGCCTCCCCGCACTCGGCGAAAAAGTCTTTCTCTTCGCCGAAACGGACCAGCACGCCTTCGATTCCGGTTCGTGCGAGATCGGCCGCCAATCCGACCAATTGTTCCTGAACGGCCGGATTGAGCAGATCGATGGTCGCCGATGGACGCATCCGCCGTTCCTCCGGATCATACACGGCGTTGAGCCAATCGGAGGAAGAATCCACCCACGGCAAACGCTGAAGGGAAACCGCAGCAAAGATCGCCAGGCCCGCCCGTTTGGCCATCGGCAGCACCAGACCGAAGACATCGCGATGGACGGGCGCCAATCCCGTGTCGAAGTACACGCCCGGCGGCATGGTCCCGTCGCTTGTCACCGCCTCCAAGACCACGGTCGTCACACCGGCGCGAACAAGTCTCTGCATCCACGATTCCAAATCGGCAAGCGGCGGAAGCCGGGCTGGAGACAGCATCAACGCGGTGCGCGCGGCCGCGGCGCCCCCCAGACGGTCACCGGCCCGGCGCAATTCTTCCAGGCGTCGCATCGCCCGCACCTCGTAACTGTCCTCGCGCACGCCAGTTGCGCTGGCTGCCAGGGTGCGGTAGTGCACGAGCGCCGCGCGTAGATCGCCGAGCTGCTCGTACGAACGAGCCAACCACCAGCGCGCTTCCGCCAAGTGCGGCGATTCAGGATAGGCTGAGAGAAACCGCTCCAACAGACGAACGGCGGCGGCATACCGGCCCTGGGCATGGTCCGCCCGCGCTTCGTTGAGCAGCCGAGTCTGCGCTTCAGCGCTCGGATCAGCGGAGAATGTCGGCGGTCGGGAGGGCAACTCGTAGCGGGCCGCGCAACCGGGTCCCGCGAGCGAGCCCAGCAGCACCCCCGCGAACAACGCAACCAACGCCCTGGAAGGTGTGGAATAGGGTGCGACAGGCACGAACTCCTACGCCCAGCGAAAACAACAACGAACCACGCCGACCGGGAAACGATGTGTCACTCCTCGATCAGGTCCATCTCAGGAAAGAAATAGCCGATCTCGAAGCGTGCGGTCTCGGGTGAATCGGATCCATGCACGGCGTTGGACTCGATATTCGTCCCATGAACCGCCCGGATCGTTCCTTTGTCGGCTTTGGCCGGGTCCGTCGCGCCCATCAAGTCCCGGTGTTTTTTGATCGCGTTGTCGCCCGCCAAGACCAGCACGACCACCGGCCCCGAGGACATGAACGTGCAAAGGCTGTCGAAAAACGGTCGTGTCTTATGGACAGCGTAGAACCCTGCGGCCGTCGCCTTGGACATCCGCAACATGCGCATCGCGATCGGTGTCAGACCAGCTCTCTCGTATCGACCGATGATGTCTCCGATGACGTGCTTTTTCACCGCATCCGGTTTGATGATCGCTAAGGTCCGTTCGCTCATAAGTTTCCGCTTTCCTCCGCCGTGATCGGAATGAGTCGCTTCAAATCGGGCGGCATTATAGAGAAGCCCGGACGGAGCTTGCAAGGTGATGCCGTGGAAATTTTCGGTTGAAGCCGGCGATCAGAAATTCAGACGAAAGTTGATCGCGCCGATGTGAAAGAGGGTTCTGTAGAGGCCATCCATGACACCGGGCGTCGCAAAAGGGCTCACAGCACCGCTGACCGTCCGGGGCTCATAGAGGATGGCTTGGTAGGCCACGTCGAGCCCAATCGCTTTGGGAAAGAAAGACCTCTCTGCGCTGTCATCGCAGGGGACCGCGCCGAGGAATCGCCCGCCTCCCATGCAGAGAAACCCGGCTCCGATTGAGAGACCATGGCTATCGGCGTCGGCCGGAAAGCTCGGGTTGAACGACCGATCAGGTACCGGCGTCTGCTGAAACACATAGCCGGCGCGAAGACTCGTTTCCCAGTCAGGCAACATGGCTGGCCGTAACCACTTGTATTCCGTCCCGATCATCACCATGAAGGTGTCGCGCCAGTTCTGAGGAAACAAGACGGTCGTGCCGTCGGACCGCTGCACATCCAGGTTGCGGAAAGACTGCCACCCCGTGTAGTCCACATCCAACTCCAGCTTCCACTCGTGGGTTCGATTGCGAACCGGCCACAGGGCGATTCCTCCGGTGAGCACCTGTGGCAAGACGACGGTGATGCTGGTGCTTTGCAATACCGCGCCGTTGCCGAGCAGTGATCCCTGGAGATGAAGAGTGGCCTGGCTGCGATAGACCAGACCGACCGCGGCAACGGGTTTTCCGTCGACGTTGCGCAGCGGGGTGTAGAGCAGGCTTGCGTTGAATCCTGCGGCTGTGTCCTTCCCACTGATCTCCATCCTGGTTCCGGCCGGAGGCAGCCCCGGTCCACCGGAAGAAGTAAACTGGACTTCGGCCTGCGATTCGCCCCAGAAGGGTAAGAACGTGTAGATATCCACCCCGATTCCTATGGAAAGCTGATCGGACATTTTATAGGCGACGGTCGGCTTAATGTCGGTGAGTTCCAGGGATGTGCGGGTCACAGCGGTGGCAAACGGTGCCTCGTCGGGATACTTGTACTTGATGCCGAAGGGCGAGAGAACGGCGAGACCGAGTGGAAGATTGCCGAGCCCGCGAACGCCGAGGTCTTTCAGATTGGTCGTCAGATAAAAATTGACGGGCGGCGGCAGCGCGACGGCGCCGCCGAAGTTGCCGCTGGTGGTCGCACCGGCCGGATTCGTGAACGTGGTGCGGCCTCCCACCAACAGGCCGCCGGTAGACAGTTGGACGCCTGGCAATTGGGTCATCCCAGCCGGGTTGTAAAACACGGCGGAAGGATCGTCGGCCTGGGCGACGAACGCGTTGCCCTGGGCGATCGCGGAAGCACTCTGGTCAAGAACACGGAAGGCAGCGGCGTGAAGCAGACTAGTGGGGAGCAGCGCGCACAGAACGCAACCAACGGCCAGGATCCGCGCGGCGACCGACAAGCGCCCTCCATCCAGGCGAGGCACTCATGACCGCACCCCGCAACGGCAGCGCTATTTGTAGGCTGTCACCTGGAAGATTGCAAAGGGGGCGCGGCTTCCGGGCGTGGCCGACAGACAAGCGCGGATCGTCAAGCTCCAAACTGCACGGCTAGCTCGCCTGGCTTGAACACGCCGCGTTCGGTGATGATCGCGGTGACGTACTCGGCCGGCGTCACATCGAACGCGGGATTGAGCACCTCCACGCCAGCCGGGGCGATGAGAGGACTTCCATGAAACGAGAGGACTTCTTGCGGGTCGCGTTGCTCGATCGGGATCTGGTCACCGGACTTGGTGGCGAGATCAATGGTGGAATACGGCGCCGCAACATAGAACGGGATGCCGTGCGCTTTGGCGAGCACCGCCACGGAGTACGTGCCGATCTTGTTGGCGACGTCGCCGTTGGCCGCGATTCGGTCGGCTCCGACCACACAGAGATGAATCCGGCCCTGCCGCATCAGCGCGCCGGCCATATTATCGGTGATCAGCGTCACGGGGATCTTGTCCTGCATCAACTCCCAGGCCGTGAGTCGCGCACCCTGGAGCACCGGCCTGGTCTCATCGGCGATTACGCGGATCTTCTTTCCCTGTTCCCACGCCGCCCGGATCACGCCCAGCGCCGTCCCGTAGCCGGCCGTCGCCAGCGCGCCGGCGTTGCAATGAGTCAGAATCGTCTGGCCGTCCTCGATCAATGCGGCACCATGACGCCCCATGGCCTTGCACAGCGCCACGTCTTCGTCGAAGATCCGCTGTGCCTCTTCGATCAGTGCGCGTTTGATCTCCGTCAACGGCCGGTTTCGCAGCTCGGCTAGCTTCCGTTTCATCCGTTCGATGGCCCAAAACAGATTCACCGCAGTGGGCCTGGTCGCCGCAAGGTGGTCGCCGATCGCCGACACGGCCTTCGCGAACTCATCATAGCCGGCAACCGAAACCGATTGGGCGCCCAATGCGACTCCCATTGCCGCGGCCACGCCGATAGCCGGCGCACCCCTGACCTTCAGGCCTTTGATGGCCTCGGCTATCACCCGATAGTCGCGGCACTCCAGAAACTCGACGGACCCCGGCAGCCGGCTCTGATCCAGCAACCGCACCGCGCCGTCTTTCCATTCGACCGTGGGAACCATGCGCACTCCCAAAACTCGTCGATTTCGCCGTCCGTTCTCAACCCTGACGACTCAGAGCCGACGGCCGATCGCTAACTGCTCCTCGCTGAGAACTGACGGCTGCTCGCTTCCGGCTCACGAACGCCGGCCGGAAAGTTCCAAGATGGTAATCATGATGACGATCAGGCAGGCTTGGGTCAAGAGGATGACGGCCTCGATGGTGCCCGAATAGCGCAGAGCCAGCGCGGCCAGGCCGAGACAGACGGTCAGCGCAAAGATCATCGCGACGCTGGCTTTCCGGCTCCCGAGCGCCCGTTCCAAGCGGTGATGCAAATGGTCCTTCCCGGCATATTCCAGCCACTCGCGCACCGACTTGACTTTTCCGGTGGCGACGCGCTCGACGGTGATGTGAATCATGTCGTAGATCAGCACGCCGAAGATCAACAATGGGTTGCTGAAGGACACGATGGGATTGTTGTCCGCCCAGTTCCCCTTCACGGCCAGACAGGCCAGCGTGAACCCCAGGAACGTGGACCCTCCGTCGCCGAGGAAAATCACGGCCGGCTTCTTCATCCGGAAATTATACGGGAAGAATCCCAAGCCCGCGCCGATGATCGCGATCGCCAACCATCCGAGGCCTGGCTGGTCCGTCTCAAACGCCACCATGCCCATGAATCCCGCCATAAGGACGGCCAGTCCCGCCGCCAACCCGTCCATGCCGTCGAAAAAATTGAACGCGTTGGTGATCCCGACGATCCACAACAGGGTCAACGCGACGTTGGCCGCATCCCCGAGTGGGCCCTGGGGGAACAGCGTCAGCGCGTTGCCGCCGGCAATGGCGACCGCAGCAGCCACGAACTGGGCGGCCAATTTTGTTCCGGCCGGGAGTTCGCGGAGATCGTCGAGAAGGCCGACGAACAGCAAGACAGTTCCCGAGACCAGGATTGCTGCCGTCCACTCCGGCAGGATCGAATTCAGCAGCACGGACCCGACGAAGCCGGCGTAGACCGCGACGCCACCGAGTCGAGGCGTCGGCTGAAGATGGATCTTCCGTTCCGACGGCCGATCGATCACGCCCCAGTAGTACCCGAGCTGCACCATCACCGGGGTCAGAGCGGCCGCTCCCAAGAAGGAGACGAGTAGGATATAGAGCCAGCGCAGACCCTGCACGAGGAAGAGGTCGCGTACCCAGGGAGTCAGGAACGCCAGGACGCCCAGCAGGGCGCCGAGCCCTGGCCACGTGAGCCAACGGCCATTCACCCGGCACAGATCGAGCACTGCATGGGTTTCCAGCGTTTTCATGCCAACTCCTCGCCGAGAATCTGGACGACTCTCGTAACCTCGTCATCGGTCATCGAAGGATGGATCGGGATCGAGAGCGCGGTGCGATCCGCCTCCTCACTGGCCGGGAACCCATCCAGGTCGAGGTATCGATGCAGCGGCCGGAACACCGGCCGCCGACACTGAAGGCCGCGCGCATTCAGCCGCATGATCTGCGCGGCCAGGGAATCCGGCCCCTTCAACAATCGGGGGAGGCGAACCACAAACCGATAGTAGACATGGGTCCGACCGGCCGGGACCGCGGGCAACACTAGTGGCATCTGCGCCAGCGCCGCCCGATAGCGGGCCGCGATCTCCGCGCGCCGCCGCAAGAACATCGCCAGCCGATTCACTTGACACAGACCAATTGCGGCCTGCAGATCGGTCAGTTTGCGGTTGGACGACGAGGGATTCAACGTGGGCCCGTCGTCATACTGGCGGAGCGACCGCACGTGTTCCAGCAACGCGCCATCGTTCGACACTACCATCCCGCCTTCGCCCGTACACAGCAATTTCGTCGCGTAGAACGAGCAGATCGCCGCAACTCCGACCGTGGCGACCGGCCGACCGGATTCGAGCGCGCCCAGCGTCTGCGCACAATCCTCGATCAACGGGATCCCGAGCGCCTGTAACCGTGTCAGATCCGCCGGCAACCCGAACAGGTGCGGCACGATGATCGCCCGGGTTCTCGCGGTCACCGCCCGTGCCGCCGCTTCCGGATCGAGATTGAACGTGTCCAGATCGATGTCCACCAACCGCGGCAGCGCGCCGATCCGCTGCACGGCCAGCCAGACGGCGGCGCAGACATAGCTCGGAATGATCACCTCATCGCCGGGGGCGACCCCGACGGCCGTCAGCGCCAGTTCCAACGCGACCGTCCCCGAGCTGACAGCCACGCCGCCTCGTACCCCCAGCCACGCCGCGAGACCGGACTCGAACCGTTCGACGCAGGGGCCTTGCGCCAGCTGACCTGTGCGCAGCACCTCGTCGGCCGCCGCCCGTTCTTCTTCGCCCAGAAATGGCCTGGAATGGGGAATGCTTGTCGAGACCACGGTCATGCTTCGATATTGATGAACAACCGGAGCGGCAAAAATCCCTCGGCGTTCCTCACTCGTCCTTGAATGCCTCGGAAGTGGGAGGACGACCGAATGATATCCACGATGCTCAACCCTTCGATGTTGGTTTTCTTCACTTGGGACGCATGCGCCTCGATCGCCGCGATTTTCTCCTCCAGTACCTGGTCAATGTCCACGAAGACCGTCGGAGCGAAATTTTGCGTCGTCGGCCCTTCGTAAAACAGCACATTCTTGGTATAGCGCGTCGCCGTGATCGTGCTGATCGCCAGATGGCGGTGATCCTGATGCGTGTCGTCATGATAGTGGACGAAGATGAAGTGGGGATCCACTTCCCTTACCACTTCTTCGACCTTCTGGATCAGGTCGCGGCCCATGGGCACCTGGGTGTCCGGGTAGCCGCCCCAATAGAGCTTTTCGGCGCGCAGCCGTTTCGCCGCCTCCTCCTGCTCGCGCTTCCTGACCCTGGCCGGCGCTCCCTGCTCGCCCAGCGTCATCACCATCAGAAAAATGCGATGCCCGTTTTGGGCGTATTTGATCAACGCGCCACCGCATCCGGCTTCGATGTCGTCCGGGTGGGCGCCCAGCGCCAAAATACGCATCGGAGGCCTGCCGTTGGCCGTCAGCTTCGCCGCTCGCTTCATCTTAGCTTCCTCTCTGCCACCTGTCGCGCCAGCGGAGAGGCCTCGTCGGACAGGCTTCTGGCCGCCCGCAAGTGTGCGAGCGCCCCGTCTCCGCATGCGAACAGCAAATCGATTGCCGACAGGCTGGGAATGAACGGTTCGTAGCACTGCCGGTAGATCGGATGCCGAAATCGCTGCATCTCCAGCTCGATGCCGGATGCCTCAAAGCGCGCCCGGTCCAGATAGGCGTCGGCGCCGGGCCCGCACAAATACTGTGTGGCGCCGACCGTCCGACAAATGTCGATTAGGCGATCGGTCGGCTCCTCGCGCAGCGACCATTCCGACGCCAATCGAATCGGCGTCGTAATGCCGAAGACCTGCAGGAGCCATCGCACGACCGCGAGGTTGAGATCCACCAGACGTTCCCACGGCTGCCGGTAGAGCGCGCACAGTTCATCCCAGTATCGCTCGCGATATGGCGCCTTCGCGTAATGGATGGCCAGCGCCCGCAGATGCCGATCCCGCCAGCGGCTCGTCTGGTCGATCCGCACCTCTGCCATGCGCTGGCCGAAGCGGTGCCGCACCGGTACCGTGAGCCACTGCCAGCCGTCGGCGGTCCGGATCCGGTTCCGGTTCTGCCATTCGTTCTTTTTAAATTGGACGGTGTCCAACGCCACGAAGACATCGGCTTGGTCGATCTTGTCCAGATACCCTGACCAGGGCAGAAACTGCGGCTGATGAATGGCGACACGCATCTTCGTTCATCTGGTTTATCTGGTTTGTTTGGCCTAGTTGGCTGATCCGGTTCACATTTCACAACCAGACCGACCAGACGAACCAAACATACCGACTCACAGCTTCTCTTTCGGCAGCGGTCCGACGTACACCGGATTGCTCAAAATTTCTCCTTCCCCCACCACTTGGACCCGATAGGCCAGCCAAGTCCCGGCCGGCGCTGTCGCATCGACGAACGCGTACGCGAACGGTGTCCAGCCTTCCATGCGCGCGACGACCTGACCCGATCGAACGATTCTGGCCGTCAGAGGGTGCCTCCCGTGATCGGTCGCCGACACGGACAGGCGCACCACGACGTCTCGCGCTCCTTCGGGATCAAGGATCTCGCCTGGCCCGGCCGTCCGCACGCCGCCTTGAACCTCCACGCGGAAGTCGTCGAGCCGATATCCGAATTCCTTCCGGTACCGCTCTACCGCATACGATCGCCCGCGCCGCAGCGCGTCCAGCACGCCGGCGACGGTCCGCTCGCTAACCCAAAGCACCGTCGCCACCTGATCCAGTTCCTTTCCCGCATGATCCGGCCCGTGGAAGGCGATCTCGCCGACTAGCGCAGGCGGGGTGGTTCGCTGTCCGCTTGCATAGAGATGGATGAGTTGGTCCCACAATCCGCCGGGATCGGTTACCGTACGGGCTTCTTGATAGAGCCCGCCGAAGCCGGCATAACCCTGCGTGAGCATCAAGGCTTCCGGATGGGGATCCGTTTGGATGATCACTTTCCCCAACCAGCCGAACGAAAAGGTACGGAAGTCCCGCGCCTCCGGCATGGACCAGAATATCAGCCCGCCCCGCTCGTTCACCGCATCGATCAAGGCTTGATAGGGCCGATAGCCGAGCCGCGCGTCGTACGCGCTGAAAGCCGGCCGACTGAACGGCCAGGCGTTGACCAGGAGCAGAAGCGCCGCGCCGGTCAGGAGCAACGCCCAGGTCCGGCGGACCGTCCATCCGCAGGCAGGCCGACCGCGGCGGCCTGCGACGGACAAGCGGCCGCGCCACAACCACACAGCGGGGACGAAGAGAACCGCCGGCGCCAGACTGAGCGCCGTCCGCTCGTCGTAGTGATAGGACGCCGGATTGCCGATTGCAGGGAGCGTCGCATACCCCTGGGGATCGGCGAGCCCGATGACGAGAAGATTCTTCTGCGCATCGTGCATCGTCAGATCGCCACGCCATAGCGATCCGGTCCAATAATAATGCGGCGCGACTTCGACGCCGGGGATCAGCAGGACCCTGGGATGGCGGGCCTGGACCGCCGCAATCTCATTCAGATAGCGCGCGAGACCGTACCGGAGCACGGAGGGCAAGCCGACCGTTCGTTTCAGGACACCGTCCACGGGAGAGAGGCCGTATTCGTATTCCAGCGCGAAGTTGTCGGTGAGGATCACCACATCCAGCCCCAGGCGTTCTGCCCGCTCGGCCAAGGCGTCCAGGCTCAACGAGCCGGTGCTCGCCGTGCTGTGCACATGGACTGCTGCCACCAGCGGCGTCAAACCGGCCTTTGCCTCCTCCGCCGCCAAGGCAGCGGAGGTCGTCCCCAGCACCCCCCCGACCAGACCAGCAGCGAGGACCCGCCAGATTGGAGGCCGCATCGTTTCTCTCATCGGATCCCCGCCTCGCTCAGCGCCTGCTCATACACTTGCTCAACGGCGTGCACCATCGCCGCTGCGTCGAACATCCGATCGATCCGCTGACTCGCCGCCTGGCCCATCCGTTTCGCCCAATCCGGCCGGTCGAGCGCTTGGCGGATAGCCTCTGCCAACGCGTCCGCGTCTCCCGCCGGCACCAACAGTCCGGTTCGACCGTGCTCGATCAGTGCCGGCACGCCTCCCGTCCGGCTGGCAATGACCGGCAGCCCCGCTGCCATCGCCTCGACCAGCGCGCGGCCCATCCCTTCGTTCAAAGACGGCAGGACAAACAGATCCATCGCGGATAAACAGACTTCCACGTCGTCCCGTTCCCCCAAGAAATGGACCGAGTCTTTGAGACCCAGCCGGTCCGCCAAAGCCGACAACTCGGTCTGCAACTCGCCGTTCCCGACGAGCACTACATGCAGGTTCGGGAAAAAGGGTTTAAGTCGCGCTGCCGCTTCGATCAGGAAACGATGCCCTTTCACTGGCGTCAACCAGCCGACCGACCCGACCACGAACGAGCCAGGCGGACAGGGAAACCAGTCCGGCCTTTCGCTCCTGGTCTGACCCCCATCTTGAAACCGTTCGAGGTCGATCCCGCTCGGAATGACCACGAACTGATCCTCTCGCCCCACGCCTCGTTCGAGGTGGTCGTCCCGTTCCGCCTCCGTAAGCGCGATCAGCCGCGTCGTCACTCGAGCCAGCAGCCGTTCTACCAGCACGAACACCCAGGACCACAGGGCGTTGAAATGTCCATAGAAGACGTGGCCGTGCGGGGTATGCACAATCGCCGGCACGCCGCTCCACCACGCAGCCAGCCGACCCAAGACGCCCGCTTTGGACGTGTGGGTGTGCACGATGGCGGGCCGTTCCTGTCGAAAGAGTCGCACCAGCGCCCAGAAGGTCAGTAGATCCTTGAGCGGGCTGATCTTGCGGATCAAGGTCGGGATAATGATCCACGGGATGCCCGCTTTGTCCAACAGGCGGCAGTTCTCATCGGTCGCCGCCTGCCCGCCCTGGGCATCCCACCTGCCTGGTCTGCCGGCGACCACCAGCGGTTCATACCGGACGCGGTCGTGCCCTAAGGCGGTCAGCATCGTATTTCGCGCGGATCCTCCGCGATCCAGACGCGTGATCACATGGATGACCGTGTTCGTCGCCACAAAGTTCCCCTATCTCGCACGGCCCGCCGCCGCGCACACATCCCGTAGCATCCGCTCCAACTCCGCCGCGTGCGTGGTCCAGTTGTACGCCCGAACGATCAGCTCCCGCCCCTTGCTGGAGAGCCGCGCCGGCTCGTCGGGGTTCTCGCGGAACCGCTGCAACACGCGCCGAATCGCCGCGGCCAACGCCCGGTCGTCCGTTCCCTCCGCGATCAGCATCGGATCGACACGGCTCAACACCTCGGGCAGGGCGCCAACCGGCGTGCCGAGCACCGGCGTGCCGCAGGCCAACGCCTCGACCGTGACCAGCCCGAAGCCTTCGAGCTGCCAGGTGGGCATCACGACCAAATCCGCGGCCTGATAGTACCGACTCAATTGCTCTTCCGGAACGAACCCGAGCAATCGCACGTGCTCGGCCAAGCGTAGTCGACGGATCAGGGCGTCAAGCGAGGCGCGCAAGGGTCCCTCCCCTCCGATCAGCAGCAAGAGATCGCGCCGTTCTTCGTCCGACAACAAGCTGATGGCCTTGATCAGGTTCTCCAGCCCCATCCTGGGAACCAGGTTCCGAACCGTGAACAGGATCGTTTGGGTCGGCGGTACCTTCAGCTCATGGCGGACGTCAGTCCGATGCTCAGCCGGACGAAAGCGAGACAAATCGGCCGCTCCCGGCAGCATCTTGATCTTGTCGCTCTGTATGCTATGCACGGCCATGACTCGTCGCCGCATGAACTCGCTCATCACGATCACCGCCTGGCAGCGACGCATGACCATCCGCTCGATCCAGAGGCGGGCCTGGGCGTTGGCGGCTTGTCGCAGTCGATCAGCCCAGGATGTCGCGGGCGGGATTCTGGTCAGATATTCTTCGTGCGCCAACGAGAGGCACATGTAGACCCAGCCGCCGGCTTGGCCGAACCGGCCCAGAAGCGGTCCCAATCCCGCAAGCGACTGGTACACCACCGCGACATCCGGCCGGCGGAGCGACGTCATGAGATCGAACGCACGGAGGCCGTTCCGAATCGACGACCAGACGAACGCCGGTTCGTTCCGGCGAGAAACCTCGTAGCGGCGCTCGACCGCGTCCTTGATCCAGACCACGGTCCGCCGATCGCCGACGGGAGCACGGGAGATCAGACTGACCCGATGGCCACGTTCGCCCAGGCTCAACACATGCCCGCGCAGCATCCGCTCCGCACCGCCGATCACGCGTTCCGCCGAGACCTCTGAAAGCAGCAGGATGTTCATCCGCTCAGCAAGAAGTGAGCGCCCCAGCCATCATTTGCTATGTGCTAGGCGGTGCTCGCTTGGTTTTGGCACCACAGTTCGAGCACCAGCAGGGCGAAAAGCTGGTCGGCAAAGTTCCGCCGGCCGGCTTCGTGTTCCCGGATCAGCCAGCGGACATACTCCGGACGCACGTAGCCACGCCGGCGCACGGCCTCGTCCGACAACAGATCGTGGACCATTTCCCGCAGTTCTTCCCTGAGCCACCGGGCCATCGGCACGCGAAAGCCTCGCTTCGCGCCGGACAAAACGGGGCGCGGTAACACGGAGGCAAGCGCCCGCCGCATGAAGCCCTTCGGCCGCCAGCCGGACAAACGCATGGTGGCCGGAACGGCGAGTGCAAAGGCCAGCAGATGGTGATCGCAAAACGGCACACGCAATTCCAATGAATGGGCCATGCTCATCCGGTCCCCCATACGGAGCAGATCGTCCGGCAGATAAGTCTGCAGATCCAATCCCATCGCGCGATCCGCCGGCTCCGGCGACGGCCACCGGTTGAAGAGCGCGCGATAGGCCCGCTCCAGTCCCGCTCCTTCGGCCGCATCACGCAACTCCGGCGCGAAGGCCGACGCTCCCCATTCCGGCGGCAAAAACGTAATCCAGCGCAGATACTGGTCGTCCAGCGGGCGATGACCGTCAACCAGAAACCGTTTGAGACGACCTCTGTCATCCTGCCCGTCCGTTCCCTCCGTGAGCCACGATGCCGCCTGCGCGGCCGCCCAGGACCGCACGGAGACCGGCAGCCGGCCATAGAATGACGCCAAACGAAGGCCCAGATACCGGGGATATCCGCCGAACAGTTCGTCCCCGCCGATCCCCGACAGCACGACCGTCACCGATCGCTTGGCGACTTTCGACACCAAGTAGGTAGGAACGGCTGAGGAGTCGGCGAAGGGTTCTCCCATCGCCGCGACCAGTTGCGGCAGGAGCGACACCGCATCCGGGCGCAGGATCGCTTCCGTGTGCTGGGCGCCAAAATGGGTTGCGAGCAGCCGCGCTGCGTCCAGTTCGTTGTAGGACCGATCGGCGGGCGACTCGTACCCGATGGTGAAGGTGCGGATCGTCCCGTTCGTCGTCTCGCGCATGAAGGTCAAGATGGCGCCGGAATCCAGTCCCCCTGACAGGAACAGCCCCAGTGGGACGTCGCTCACCAAGTGAGCCCGGACCGTGTCGCGCAACAACCCGAGGAAGTAGTCGGCCGCTTCGGCTTCCGACGACCATCGGAATCGCGGCACCGCCTGCGCCGGCTGATAGTACCGTTGAAATTCCACCCGGCTGCCTCGGATCTTGAGCAGTTCTCCCGGCCTGAGCTGATACACACCCTGGAACATCGTTTCCGGACCGGGGACATAGAGGCATGTCAGATAGTCGGCGATCGCCTGCGGCCGGATGGCGCGCTTCGGCACCCCCGCCAGCAACGCAGGGAGTTCCGAGGCGAAGATCACGCCGCCGTGCTCTCCCTGTCCATCCGGCCGGATGGCGTAGTAAAGCGGCTTGATGCCCAAGCGGTCGCGGACCAACCACAGCGTCTCCCGCTCGCGATCCCACAGGGCGTAGGCGAACATCCCGCGCAATCTCGACACCGCCGCCTCTCCCTCTTCTTCGTACAGATGCACGAGAATTTCGGTGTCGCCGTGCGACGCGAAGCGATGACCTTTGCGGACCAACTCTTTCCGTAGTTCGCGGTAGTTGTAAATCTCCCCGTTCAGCACGGCCCGCACTGTGCCGGACTCGTTGGCCACTGGCTGGCGGCTGCCTGCTGGATCGATGACCCGCAGGCGCCGGATGCCCAGGCCGACGCCCTCCTCGCGATAACGCCCCTCTTCGTCCGGTCCTCGATGGATCAACTGGTTCAACATCCGGTCGAGCAAATCCGGCGTGCCGTCGCCGGTATATCCGCAGATCCCGCACATTGCTGTGAGCGCTATTCCCCGTCCCGGCCCTTCTTCATCTCGAGTTGTTTGCCCCGCTCAAGGTCTTTGGGCTCGTAACCCTTGGGCGCATGGAGATAGAACGAGCGCAGCCACATACTGATCGCCAGCACCAACAGCGCCGTGAGCAAGGCCAGCAACGCGACGGCCTCACCGAACCTCAGGCGCGCCCGCCACCGTCTCCACGACATACCGGACTCCTCGCCGCTGGGTCCTTCACGGCCGTCACCTCGATGGACGGGCCCCAGGCCGCCCGGTCCAATCCGAACGCGGCGGACAACGTGTACACCAGCCTATCGAGCCGCTTCAGCAAACGCCTGACCGCACTCCTCACGGCGCTTTCATCCTGGTAGGCGTCTCCCTGGCTGGGCGGCGCGGTCCGAATCGCCACGGTCGTGAACCCCAACCGAGGCAAATGATGTACGAAAGCTTGTCTTCCGAATCCATACAGATGGACGACGGTGAGATCCGACCATCCCACGGGTGAGAGCAGCCGGTTGAACCACACATGTAGCGGCCCGTTCGGCACGCGAACATAGAGTAGCCCCCCCGGACGCAGTACGCGCCGGGCTTCCTCGAGCGCCGCAAAGGGCCGGGGCAGATGGTCCAGCACATTCAAAAACACGACCGCGTCCGCCGATTCATCCGGCAGTCCGCAGGGCGGCCACGCTGATTCATAGACCTCCAGCCCATGGGCCCGCGCCCGGGCGACGGCCTCCAGCGAAAGTTCGAACCCGATCCCGCGCCATCCTCGGTCCCGCGCCTGTTTCAACAACGCGCCCATCCCGCATCCCACATCCACTAGTATGCCGGGATGCGACCGAACTCGCTGGATCATGTCCAGCACATGGCGGTACAAATTCTCCCTGGCCAGCCCCCGCTGCTCCGCTTCATACCGACCCCAATACCTGTCGCGATACCAACGGATGAGTTCCGCCGGCTCCGGCACGACCATCGGCGCCAACAACCCGCATCGTTCGCAGCGCAACAGTTCCCGTCTCCCGGCTACTCGAACCACCGAAGCGGTCGCCGCCTCGCACGCGCAGGATCGCCGTCCGCTGAAAGCCGGTGTCTCCACTTCACTTGCCCGCCTGGGCGAGGTCATGGAGGAGCACCAGCACCCGCCCGGCCGTACGCTCCCGCGAGAATTCGCCGGCCCGCTCGAGTCCACGCCGTCTCAAGTCATCGCTCAATCCGGCATCCGTCAGGATCGCGGTCATGGCGCTCACCATCGAGGAAACATCTTCCGGATCAAACAGGAGACCCGCAGCCCCGACCACTTCCGGAATCGCCGCCCGATTGGCCGCTGCGACCGGCGCGCCGCAGGCCATCGCTTCCAACGCCGGCAACCCGAACCCCTCTTCCAGCGATGGCAAGACGAACAACGAGCAGGCGCTGTACACCAGCGGCAGATCGCGATCGTCGATCAAACCTGGGAAGTGCACGCGGTCGGCGAGTCCGAGCGACCGAGCCAGCGCCTCCAGCTCGGACCGGCGCGATCCGTCGCCTCCTGCCAACACCAGGCGATAGCGCCCGCGCAACGCCGACGGCAAGGCGGCATAAGCCTGCAAGAGTCGCGGGAGATTTTTGTGCGGCTTGAAATTGCCGATGTAGAGCAGGTACGGCACCGTAATCCCGTATCTGCCCAGCGTCGCCCCATCCGGAATCGTCGGCTTGAACTCCGCCCCCAACGCGACCGGGATCACATGGACTTTGTTTGGTTCAACCTGCAAACGGCTCACGATCGCCCGTTTCGAATACCCTGAGTCGGTGATGATGGCGGCGGCCCGACTCGCGTAGAGCGTCGCCAGACCGGTCATGACACGGTCGTAGCACGGCCGGTGCGAACCCGGATACCCGATGAAAAACAGATCATGAATCGTCAGCGCGACCGGACAAGGGGCCCGGAGCGGCCCTTTATAGTAAGGCGACAGAAACACGGACACCCGATCCCGGGCAAGCCCGCGGGGTAACGTGACCTGATCCCACCATTGGGTGTGCGACCGTTGCAGGCGTCGCAACAAGACGCCCGGTGCCGCGCCGTTCCATTCGATGGTCTGGTCGCCGTACACGAGACACTCCCATCCCTGGTGTGTCGCCTCGCGCAGGATTTCGAGCAGATACCGCCCAATCCCGGTCCGCATCCCGCCCACCAGTTCACGCCCGTCCACGCCGAGTCGCAAGGCGTCATCCTCCCGCCGTACCCGCGGGCGAGGCCGGCTTCCGGGCAACCAGTTCGAGCCCAATCCCCCAGTTCAGTCCGGTCAGCCGATACCACCCATAGGCCCCGGCATTGACCAGCCGTTTTCCCCACTCGGCCGCAGCGCCGCGATCGAACCCGACCCGAACGTCTCGGAATCCCACGGCTGACACCAGCCCCGTGAGCGTCGCGGCGGAGAAGTGGAACAGATGCAGTTCTCGCTCATCTGGTTCATACAGAGACGGCAACTTCAAGTGGGCTATCAGATAGGCGGCGCGAAACACATAGTCATGAAGGTTCGGCGTAGCGAGCACCAGCCAGCCGTTCGGTCGCAGGACACGGTACAGTTCCGCCAGGACGCGTCGCGGATCGGAGACATGTTCCATGACATGCCAGCCGGTCACGACATCGAAAGACGACTCCGGCCATCCCGCCTCCCACACTTCGCCTCTGCGAACCTCCAAACCGGTGTCGGTCTCAGCCGCGTAGGGCGACAACTCGATGCCCGTCACCGTCCAACCCCGCGCTTTGGCGGCCTGGAGGAACATCCCGTCACCGCAGCCGAGGTCCAGCAATCGACCAGGCACGGGGCAGAGGCTCATGACCAACTTCAGGCGGCGATCCCAGATCCGCCGCCTCGCGTTCGCCTGGTGTTCCCACGCCCGGTAGTACTCCCGCTGATACCTTTGTTCGATGACGTCGCGTGGAGGCGTCGGAGTGACGAACACTAGATCACACGCACAGCGCACGACGCGCGTCGCCCCGACCTGTTCGATGATCCGCCAGTCGGTTCCTCCGCAGAGCGCACAGGTTTCCACGACCGTCACCTATCCGCGCAATAGTTCTAGATAGAGCTGTTCAACCGCCGCCACATGCTTCGGCAGGCTGAATTCCCGCTCGACCCGCTCCCGCCCGGCCATTCCCAGCGTCACCGCGTAAGCCGGATCGTTGAGGAGGATCAGGATCGCCTGAGCCAGATGCGCCGGTCGGCCGGGCGGCACCAGTAGCCCCGTCTCCCCGTGTCGAACGATTTCAGGCACCCCTCCTCCATCGGTCGCGACGACCGGCTTGGCCATCGCCATGGCTTCGATGAGCACACGGCCGAAGTGCTCCCCCCTGGACGGCAACACAAACACATCGCAGAGCGCCAGCACCTCGCGCACATCGTCGAGCCAGCCGGTGAAATGAACGCGTAGGCCCAAACCCAGCTTGCGGCTTTGCGCTTCCAACCCGCTCCGAAGTTCTCCTTCGCCCGCCAATACCCACCGGGTATCCGGCCTGACGCGCTGCACCAACGCCGCCGCCTCCAGCAGATCACCGTACCCTTTATACGCCACAAAGCGCCCGACGCTCGCCGCCACTGGCTCGCCCTCCGCCATCCCCAGTCGTTTGCGTAAGTCCCTCGGCGCCGGCCTGGGTGCAAAATGCACCATGTTGACGCCGTTATGGATGCATCGAACCTTTTTCATGTCCGCCCAGGCAAAGCGTTCGCCGACGGCGGCCGAATTCACGATCACCCGGTCCGCCAGCCGGAAGAGGACCCGGTCCAACCGTCCGTCCGACTCCGCGACCCGGACGTGCCAGATCACCGGTCGCCTCACCCACATGGAAGCCAACCCCGCATAGACCATCGCCCGCGAACCATTGGCGTGCACGAGAGCGACCTTCATGTCCCGCATCAGGCGAGCAAACGCCAAAACGCCTTGAAGCAGCCTGGAACCGAGTCCGCGGAGGGTCGGCATCGGCACAACGTGGATCGGGATGTCCATCGCGCGGCACCGCCGAGCCACCATGCCTTCGGCCGGCACCACGACGATGGGCGCCCATCGAACGCGGTCGAGGGCTCCCAGGAGCATGAGCAAGCTGACTTCTCCCCCGCCGACGATCTCGGCGTGATTGGACACCAGCAAGACTGGATGTGCCGTCGTCATGACCTGCGCGGCTCCAGCACATATTTCCATCGGCCGGTTTCCGTACCAAGATCCATCGTCATCTTCACGAGTGGCACCATCCACCAGGCCAGCCGATGCGCCGGGTACGCCCGCGCAAAGCGAAAACGCCACAGCATGGCCGCGTAGTAGAGCAACGCCAGGAACGGGACCAGACGCACCAACGGTGGACACACAAAGACCGGAGCCAATAGCGTTGCGACGCGGATCGTCCATGAACTGCGGAGCAGGTACCACCCATACGACACTCGATCCACATGCTGTTTCCAGGTCGCCAGTTCGCTGTATCCCCGTCGCACGAACCAGGTAAAGATGGCTCCGAACTGGTCTCTGGTCCGATGATAGACGACGGCGCGCGGTGCATAAACGCAGAGGCCCTTCTTCGCCACTTGTTCAGCCAAGAGCGCATCTTCTCCGCCCGCCCGGGCTGCTTCCGAAAACCCGCCGACTTCCAAGATGGCAAGACGCCGGTAGGCGCAGTTGCACGTAGACAGAAAGGTCGTCGGCATGACTCGTCCTTTTGCCCGATGGAGATAGCGCAAGCCGCCGCCGGGGAAGCCCAAAATATTCTCGGCATACCCCAGCAGACCGCACTGTCTGACCAGCACCGCGCCCGCCACCCCCAGGACCGCCGGATTCTCCAGGAACGGGGCGACCAGTTCATCGGCCCATCCCTGTTCCGCTTCGCAATCATCGTCGATGAACAGCAGCAGCTCACCGGCGGCCTCCTTCACCGCCACGTTCCGGGCATAACCGAACCCGTACTCCCGCCGAGGAAGGGAGACATACCGGACCCCGGGAATCGCTTGGGGCTCATCCGTCTCTTCGACGACGACGATCTCGGCCGTCTCGCCTGTCTTGCCGGACCGCCGAACCGACGCGACGGCCCGCATCAGATCCTCGTGTCGATCCTTCGAACAGATGATGACAGACACCTTCTCGTTCACAAGCACACGGCTCCATACCGCAACGCCCCCCGCCACCGGCCGACCGTCAGGGCGGCCGATTTCGCGAGCAACAAGCCCGCAAGGCAGACGGCCACGGTCACAGGAGGCGGGACGCCGGCACGCGCGGCTCGTTTGCCCGCCTCCCTGATAAGCCACAGAGCATAGAGCGGCAGCAGCCATCCCAGCGGCGGATAGAGCCACCACAGCGCCAGAAGCCCAAGCATTTTTTTGTCGGCGGAGGCACCATCTACCCACCCATTCACGGGGACCGACGACCAGACCTCGGCACACCGCGGCAATTCCAACCAGAGCCCCCTCGGTCCGTGGCGCCTGAACAAATAGGCGTGGCTGCATCCGAACCCGTACGCTTGGCGGAGAAGCCCGGCCAGCGTCGTGCGATGATGGTGTCGCACGACCGCTTCGGGCCGATAGGCAATGGCCGCCCCCTGTCGGTACAGACGCGCACAGAGATCGTAGTCCTCGCCGTAGATCGCCACGCTCTCGTCGAATCCGCCGAGCTGTTCGAGCAAAGAGCGCCGCACGGCCAGGTTCGCGGTGGGAAATCCGCCAGCCCATGGGGTCCAGGCCGTATGGATAGACGGTTGTTCCGGTGATTGCAGCGTGTACAACGCACTGAAGAGCTCCACGACCGACCCACCGGCGACGCCCACGATCCGTCCGGCGACTCCTCCGACGGCCGGGTCCTGGAACGGAACAACGAGCCGTTTCACCCAGTCCGTGTCCGGTTCACAATCGGCGTCGGTGAAGGCGATGATCTCTCCGGCCGACGCTTTGATTCCCGTATTCCTTGCCGCCGAGGCGCCGCGTGCGGGCTGGACCAGACATCGAACGGTCCATCCCGTCTGCTCGGATTCGAACGCTTTCACGAATCCCTGGCTGCCATCCGATGATCCGTTGTCGACAAAAATGATCTCATCCGGCTTCGGATCGAGCCGGCCGAGCGCGGCCAGACAGCGCGGCAATGTCCGCGCCGCATTCAAAACGGGGATGACGAGGGAAACGCTCAGCATGCCGTCGCCTTCGACTCCAACAATCGGCGATACAACGGGTCGAGCGGCGCAAGGCAGCGCGGCCAGTCGTACCGCGCCTCGACGAGCCGCCGCGCAGCTATACCCAGGCGCCGCCGTTCGGACGAATCGTCCAGCAGCCCGCACACCGCCGCGATCATGGCGTCGGCGTCGTCGGCCACGATGATGTCGCGCCCCGGTACAGCCTCGATGCCTTGGAGGCCGATGGTTGTCGTGACGATAGGAAGCCCGGCGGCCATCGCTTCCAGCAACTTGGTTCTTGTTCCTGCTCCGGTGAAATGCGGCGCCGCATAGACGGTAGCTGCGTGCAGATGCAGCACCATGTCGGGCACGTCGCCGATCACGATCACGCGCTCGCCCGCCAGCTCGCGCACTCGCGCGCCCGGGTTGCGGCCGACAAGACGCAACTGCGTATCAGGCCGATGCCGCTTGACCGCCGGGAAGACTTGCGCGGCAAGATACCGTGCCGCATCGATATTCGGCTCGAATCCTAGATCGCCGGTGAACAGCACGATCGGCGAACCGCGCCGGTCGCTCCAATCGGGGCGAACCGCGGCGCAATCCACCCCGTTCGGGATGACCAGCACCCTGCGTCCCGGCCGTGACCGCTCGCAGCGGACCCGGTCTTCTTCAGACACCACCAGCACGCAAGCAGTCTTAGGCCAGCAGAACATATCGAACAGCCCGTAGCGGCAGAGTTGGATGAAGGTTCTAGCCCTGCGCAACACACCGGTTCCATGCCGGAGTGCCCGCAGCGGGCCGGCCAAACCGTAGGCCCACACGTCCAACACGATCGGCACGCGGGTGTCGATCGGCAGATACGGAATCATGGCTGGCTTTTCGAGCTGCGCGGCGCCGTATTGTTTCGACGCCAGCCGGCGATGAACAGCCTCTTGCAAGGCCAGATCTGTTCCATAGGGCCCGAGCTGTCCCGCGCGCCGGAGCCACGATGTCGGCGCAGGAGGGACGAACTCCATGTCTGCGCACACGCCCTTCAGCAGCCGTTCTGTCTCCTCGACGCCGTCGATCGCCGGTGCGACCAAATCCACCTCGAACCGCTCTGCCAAGAAACGCACCATGTGTAGCATCCGCAACGCTCCTCCACCGCGCCGGTCGGAAGGAGGCGCCGGGGCGAGGAACAAGAGCCGTCTCATGGGCGTGGGGCCACCTCCATGAGAACATCCAGCGTCCGACGGGCCGCGGCCGGCCAACTGAACTGTGCCGCCTGTTTGAGTCCGCGATCCCGCATGACTCGCCGGAGATTGGCATCCGTCAGCACGGTCGACAACGCACGCGCGATGGCCTCCTCATCAGTGGGCGGCACTTGGAGCGCGGCATCGCCAACGACCTCTGGGAGCGACCCGGTGTTCGACGCGACCACTGGCACGCCGCAGGCCATCGCTTCCAGCGGTGGCAGACCGAAGCCTTCATAGAGCGAGAGAAACACAAAGGCCTCGGCGCCGTGGTACAGATGCGGCACATCGGCGGCGGGGATGAAGTCCAGGACCACGCAATCTCCGGTACGAATCAGATCCTGGCTGGCCTTGACCACCTCCGGCCCCCATTGAGCCCGACCGCAGAGCACCAGTTGATGCGGAATCCGCTTGGCGGTTTTCAGGCGTCGAAAGACGCGCACCAGGGTTTCGACGTTCTTGTGCGGCCCCAACGATCCTACGTAGAGCAGATAAGGCTTCGCGAGACCGTAGCGTTGCCGGACGAGGACCACTTGGTCCCGATCCGCTGCGGGACCGAATCGGGCATCGACGCCCGGGTAGACCACGTGCATTTTGGCCGGGTCTGCGCCCAGCACTTGGACAAAGTCGCGTTTCGTGCATTCCGATATGGCGATAATCGCATCGGCTCGCTCGATGCCACGCCGCAGACGCGCGGCCAACAGCGGCTGATCGTCGCCGTAGAATTGCGGGAACCGCAGCGGAATCACGTCATAGGCGATCATGACCACCGCTGTTCGTCGTACGACCGGCGTCACGTAGATGGTGGAGAGAAAGACATCGGGCCGGCCGAGCCAGATCTCCGTGCACGGAACGTGAAACGCCCCGCGCGTCCAGCACCATTCCATGACCAGGTCGGGCACTCGCGTGATCCGGGGTTTGAACCCGGCCATCGCGGGGTCCGCAAAGAGCTGCTTGGCTTTCTGCGCGGTGCGTGATCGAAAGCACCGCATAAACAACTCATAGTCATGGCTGGCATCCGCGGCCCGCATGTGCTGCAGCAACTCCCGCAGATACGTGGCGATGCTGGCTTCTCCGAGCAACGGGAGACCGTCAACCAGGATGCGCACCCGACGCCCCCTCCGGCACGGTCGCGACCACCATCGCCACGGCCCTCGACGGTCCCCGCCAATCGACCGATGCCGCCTCCGCTTCGGTACAGGGCGTCCAAAGGCCGGAGAGACTTCTGGCGTATTCGACGCGCTGCACGGTCAACGGCGCGAGCAGCGCGCGCAATCCCGCCGGATCGTAGACCCGCTGGAAATCGTCACGCATGGCGAGCCCGAACGGCACGGTGATCAACGCCTTGCCGCCCCGACGCAGGACCCGCGCAATCT
The DNA here is from genome assembly GCA_035573855.1 of Nitrospiraceae bacterium. Classification (GTDB taxonomy): domain Bacteria; phylum Nitrospirota; class Nitrospiria; order Nitrospirales; family Nitrospiraceae; genus DATLZU01. The sequence goes on along the minus strand of DATLZU010000021.1, from coordinate 171,176 downwards.
CACGTACGGCTTCCAGATCGCCCTCCTCGGACCACGGATCCCCGTAATGCCCGATCCCGATGTGTTCGATCACCGAGACGGCCAGAACCGCGGCGACGCTCCCTGACGCCAGCGGAGTCCGAAGCGCATCGGCGCGCAAGGCGACCAAGTTCGGATGCTTGAAAGGATAGGCGTTGATATCCAATCCGATGACCTGAAAGCCGCGCGAAGCCAACGCCACCGGCTCTCCACTGCTGCAGCAGCCGATGTCCAGAATCGGACCGGTGATCCCGTTCAGATTCTGAAAGATGAAGGGGTACTCGATCACGCGTTCGGTCGTGATCAGTCCCGGTTCGAACACGCGCGAGAGCAGTTTCCGAGCCGCGCCGGCCAAGCGCTCCTTCAGTCTCGGGAAGCGATCGAGGAAACCGACGACGCCCCGCCATCGCACTCGATATTGCGGACGATAGGTGCCCGGAGGGTCGATGTCCACCATGGATCGGAATCTTTCTGTACTCGCGCCCGCTCGCAGTTACCCGCGAGCCTCGCCGGCGACAGCCTGCCGAACCCACCCCGCAACCGCGGTGGCGTCTTCGATCGTGATACTTCTGAACCAGAGAAGCAGGCCGGTATAGACCGCAAGTGCCCCGCCCGTCGCCGGGATCTCGCCATAGGGTTGAAGCCACCACAGCGTGATCGCGCCAACAGCAGCGGCGCTAAGGCCGACCATCCACTGCCTGACCTCGGGGACAAGCCCGTTCCCTGCCCGACTCGCCAGCACCAGCACAGACCCGAGAAGAGCCAGTTCGGATATCACGGTCACCCCGGCTGCTCCCACTCCGCCCCACCGAGGGATCGCCCACAAGTTCCCAACCACGTTGAGGACCAGTGCGCCGACCAGCGCAGCGAGCCATTCACGTTCCCGACGCCCGGCCTGGAGCGCCACGCTGAACGGCGCGTAAAGCCAATTTGCGGCGGCAGACCACGCCAGCACCATGGCCATCGGGACTGCCGCCCGAAACTCTGGACCGTAAAGCACCCGCAACAGCGGCCCGGCGCAACCGGTGAGGAGCAGCGCCATCGCCGGCGCGGCGGCCAGCAATCCTCTGACGGTGCGGGAAAAGGCGGCGGGGGCCTGCTGAAAGGGTCTGGCCATCAACGGAAACAACGCCCCCGCTACTGTTCCGCCGAAATAGACCGCCAGGGTGACCGGCTTATAGGCCGCGCTGTACAGGCCTACGATGGCAGCACCGACCATCTGGCCCAGGAGCATGAGATCCACCTTGGTATAAAGACCTTGCACGGCCGTAGCGGCGCCGAACGGCATCGCCTGTTGCATGACCGCACGCCACGACGGTCTTCCACCGCCGCGTGGGATAAGCGGACCAGCCACGCGTCTGGCGATGAGTACCGCCGCCAGAGCGGCCACGACTTGCACCGCCAGGACGGTTGGTACATCGCGGTGAAGGGCCACGGCGCCCACGAGGCAAGCCGTCGCCACGCCGACGGCCAGCACCTCGCTTTTCGCCACGAGATCAAACCGCGCCCGACCGCTCAACACCGCCAGATACGGCCAGCTCAGGCTTCCCACGGCGAGCTGTGCCGCCGCCAAAATCACATAGGTCAAGGGCACTGGCTGCTCGGGAAGCCACGCCGCACAGAACGGAGCAGCCGCCACCACGAAGACGGCCAGCCCGATTTGGATGAGCAGCCCAGCCCGGACCACCCCGCCGCCCGTCTCGTCGCCACGGGCGACCGCGCGGGTAATGACGGCTGTCACCCCGAGATTCGGAACCAATGCGAGCAGCGCCGCGAAGCCCGTGGCATAGGCATATTCGCCGAACCCATCGACGCCGAGCGCCCTCGCCAACACGACTGAATTGACCAGCAACAGGACGTGGCCGATCGCTCGACCGGAGAGCAACTGGACCGTGACGCGGCCCAGCGAGATGCCATTCGTGTTCGCCATTTACAAAACCCGTTCCGAGATACGCGGTTCTTCTCGACCCGTGCCCCATCGCGATCCCGCCGTTGCCTCGTCCGCACCCCGATCGGCCTGCGCCAACATGATGCTCCTGACCACCAGTCCTGCATACAGCCAGAACGGCTCCATGATGCGGACGATGATGAACGTATTGGAGCCGATGGCATGAATGAGCAGCCCCAGGAAGCCGAACAAGAACCCGAGCGCGATCCCGCGCAGGTACGGATCCTGAAGTCGTTCATAGGCGGCCTTCCCGGTTCGACAGACGGCCCACATCAACGCCAGGAAGGCACACAGGCCTAACAGACCGGTTTCGGTCAGCACCCGGGGATACATCGCATCCATGAACGGACCACCGGTCACACCGTGCCCCCACAGCGGCGATTGCTTCCATATCTCAAACGACCGTTGCCAGGAGCGCAAGCGGTCCGACGTCGACGTGTCCACCTTGAGCCGCCCGATATGGATCTGTCCCTCTTCTTCCGGCTGGGTGAAGGTGTACAGGATGCGCTCTGTGACGGCGCGCGGCGCGAGGAACGGCGCGGAAGCCACGCTCAGCAATAAGACCACCACCAACAAGGGGCTACGACGCCGCAGGAACACCATAAACCCGAGCGCAACAACGGCGGCCGCGAGAAACGAAGCGCGCGACAGCGTCGCCTGCAACGCGATCCCGCAGATTCCCAACAAGCCAACCAACGGCCAGCGCCGCACTACGGCGCCGTGCGTCGCCAACAAGCCGGAGACGACGGCCATCATGAAAACCAGATAGCCGCCCAGGGTGTTGGGCTCTCCTTCTTCCCCCTCGAACGGCGCGGAGACGCGCGCGCCGGACGGAATCTGCGAAATGGCGTACAGCGACACGACGAAACAGGTCAGCAGGCTGGCAGTGACCAAGTGCTTGATCTGTGTCTCGGTGTGGACGAGATTCACCGTCATGAAATAGAGAAAGAAATATTCGTAGTACTTCAGAAGAAAGAAAAACCCTCCGGCCGGCCGGACGCGTCCCGTGAGAACCCCCATGAGCGTGGCAAAGACGCAGGCCGTGACGTAGAGCATGATCGTGCGGTTGAGAGGCGTCCGGACGAAGGCCGCCGCATCCTTCGACACCGCGACGCGCGCGAGCCAAGCCAGGCCGACCAGGACGAGCAGCAGGTCGTCGAACCGCAGGGTGATGCCCCTCCCCATCGTCGCCCCAGTGCCCAGACTGCCGACGAGAAACTCTGGGCCGAGCAACATGGAAAACACGAGGACGTACAGGCCAGCGAGAGGAGAGAGGAACGCGATGAGCAGCGGAATGACGCCGGCGATCAACGTCAGGCTGGTCGTCGGCCTGGTGCCGGCAAGCAACAACGCCAGGGACGCCGCGAGCACCACGGGCAGGAGCCAAATCAGCCATTCGGTTGCGGGTTTCTCCTTTGAAAAGGCAATCAATCGTCGACCGTCATTTGCCAATTGGAAGCCGTACGGTTCACGACTCGTGCGGCATCCGTCGCTTACCCGCCTCAGCGATACTCGTACCGGTACAGTCCGGCGTCGGCTGAAATTTCCGCCCTGACGTTGGTCAGCACCACGCCGAGCACGTTGGCCTGCGCGTGGTCGAGCAGGAACTTGGCCCGCTTCAACGCATGGCGTCCGATCCGTCCCACCTGATACACAAGGATGGTTCCGTCGACGCGCGAACTTATCGCCACGGCATCGGTGACGGGAAGGATCGGCGGCGTATCGAACAGCACGACGTCGTATTCCTCCTGCATCTCCGTGACCAGCGCCTTGATCTTGTTCAGGTTCATGAACTCGCTGGGGTTGCCGGACGGAGAGCCGCTGGTCAGCAGGAAAAGGTTGTCGAGGCCGGGGCTCGTCATCACCCGATCGACACCCAGGGTCCCGAGCATCAAATCCGTCGCCGATCGCACCGATTTCCGCCAGGTAATACTGCCCAACAAGGCATCCACGAGGCCCGGCTCGCGTGGGAGCCCCAGTCGCTGATGGACGATGGGCCGGCGGAGGTCGGCGTCCACCAACAAGACGCGTTGGCCTTCCTGGGCCAGGGTAATCGCCAGGTTGATCACGCAGGTGCTTTTCCCTTCCCCGAGTCCCGCGCTGGTGAACAGGATGGACTTCACCCGCCGGTCCATGCTCGCAAACTGGATATTGGTCCGCAGCGACCGCAGACTCTCCGACAGGACCGACTTGGGATCGATGAGACAGATCAATTTCGAGAAATTCTCGATCGTCCCGCGCGGCGTGTTCGGCGGAAGGGACGCCTTCGCCGCTTCTTCCAGCTCCCGGTCGTCGAACTGCGGGATCACGCCCAGCACGGGCACCTTGAGAAAGTCCTCGACGCCCTCGATCGTGCCGATCGACGTATCGAACGATTCCCGCGCAAACGCGAGCACGATGCCCAGGAAAACGCCCATCAGGGAGCCGACCATGAGGTTCAACCCGGTATTGGGCGCGTTGACCGGGCCGGCGGGAGCGACGGCCGGCGCGATGATCGTTACCTCCTCGATCTGCTCGGCGCTTTTGATCAGGAGTTCCTGGTGTTTGATCTTGAGCGTGGCGTGCAGATCAGAATTCACCTTTACTTCGCGTTCGAGCCGGTTGAGCTCGATGGCCGCTTTGGGGAATGCCAGGTACCGCTCGCGATAGCGATCGATCTGCGCTTTCAGCGCCGCTTCCCGGTCGTTCAGCGTCTTCAGTTTGGAAGCCAACTCGCGCGTCATCTCCGCCTTGACGTTCGCAATCCTGCGTTGCAGCTCCTGCACCTTCGGATGCTGCACGGTGTAGTTGATCAGCAGCGTGGAGCGCTCCTGCAGCAGGTCCATCAACTTGTTGTTAAGAATCCCCAGGAGCGCGTTTGGCTCCTCCGTGAAGATCCGCCCGATCTGGCCGTCGGCGTCTCCGTCTCCCCTGCTCAACGCCTGAATCTGTTTGGCGGTTTCGTCTTTGCGGCGCAGGACGGCGTTGTATTCCTCTTCCAACTTGGTGAAGGTCTCCAAAGCGGCCTTGGCTTCCTCGGCCAGAAACACCTGCCCTTCCCGTTCCTTAAACGCTCGCAATGCCTCTTCCGCCTCGCTGAGTTTCCGTTCCAGCGTGGCCAATTGTTCTTCGACGAACCGTCGCGATTCCATCACCATCCGGTTCCGGGCTGTGATGTTTTCGATGCGATAAGCGTTGGCCACCGCGTTGGCCATTCGTTCAGCCATCTCCGGCCGGTCAGCTGTGGCCGTGATCCGGATGATGTTGGTGTCGGGTTCCCGCGTGGTCTTGATCCGCTGGCCCAGTTCATAGATGCGATGCAGATACTCGGCGGACCGGCGCGCGTCCGGTGACAGCTCCGCCGGCACCAAGCCCAATTCCTGGGCCACGCGTTCCATCACCGGGAAGCTCCGGATGAACTCGGTTTGCGTGCTGAGATCGTTGGCGGAGGAAAACGACAGAGATTCCAGCAATTGTTGCGCGACGGTGCTGCTCCGGTCGAACTTCACCCGGGCGGTGGCTTCGTAGACCGGCTCGGGTTGGAGCATCTGGGAGAAGAGGAAGGTAAAGACGACCACCAACGCAGCGGAAAACAGAATGAGGTATCGCCGCTTCTTGAGAATCAGCCAGTAGTCGATGATGTCGAGTTCGTACTGGGCCATGCATCCCGTCGCTGGCGCACCGAACGCGCCGACGCTTTCCGCGCTACCTAACGACCGCGCCAGGGAAGAACGCGGGAATGATGAAGGCCGGATAGAACGGCGTAATGGCGGTCTGCACGATTGGCATGATCTTCTTGGCCGCTTCCGCCGCATCGCCGAGATGCTCGCGCGGCACAAACACGATATCGTTCTCCTCCAGCGGCAGATTCCGGCTGAAATCCCCGTAGGTGTAGAGCCGGGCCAGGTCGGCAGTAAGAATCTTCGGCCGTTGCAGGTCGCCGCCGCGGATGATCCGGATCTCTTCCAGCAGCGCCGTCTCGTTGTAGTTCTCGGCCATCGCCAGCGCCTGGATGACCGTCATGTTGCGCGACATCGGAATCATCCCCGGCTTTTTGACGTCGCCGAACACGAACACCCGTTTTACGCGCAGGGCTTTCTTCTTCAACTGCACCTGAACCCGCGGCTGGCGCATGTAGGGCGTCACGCTCTCCTGAATACGGGCCTCGGCCTGAGCCACTGTCATGCCGGCCACCGCGACTTCCACGAAGGACAGGCTGACCGTGCCCGACTCGCGGACCGCCGCGCTGAATTTTTCCTCTCCCGCTCCGCGCCGGATCGTCACATCCAACGTATCTCCCGGCTCGATCAGCGCGTCAGAACTGGCGACGGTTTCGTCGGCATAGACGTCGCCTTTGGGCAGCGGCGGCAATGGTTCGGCCGGCCTGGTGATGGCTGTCGGTGGCAGCGTGGATTGCGCGGGGTTTCGGCATCCCGCCAAACCGACCGCGCAGGCTGTCGCCAGCATAACGGGCATGGCCGCGTGAACAATCCTGCGTCCGGCCTTCATGGATTCGCACTCACTGCGTCTCCGGAGGATCCAACACTTCCGCGATATGGACGAGCGTGGTCTTGCCGAGGTCCAGGATTCGGCCTGACGTCGCCCCGTCGCTTTCGCCGGTCTGCTCGATCCGGAGCACGGGGCGCAGCGGGTGCCGCGGAGTGACTTGAATCACGGTGCCGACTTCCCCAGTGTTCAGCCGCACGGTGGTGCCGAGCGGATAGACGGACAGTTGCCCGACGAGCGCCTTGAGCAGGTGGTGCGGAAACGTCTGCTTCTCGTTCACCAGCAAGCGCCTGACCGCGTAGTGCGGCGCTATCCGGCGGCGATAGGGCCTGGGGCTGATCATCGCGTCGAGCACATCCGCCAGGCCGATCAATTGGGCGTGGTCGTGAATCTGGACGCCCTGCAACCGATCGGGATAGCCTTGGCCGCCCCAGCGCTCGTGTTCCTGCCGGATGAGGCCCGCCAGCCAGCCGTAACTCGGGCCCAGCCTGCTCAGCAGTTCATGACCCAACTGCGGGTGTGTTTGGATTCGAGCTCGTTCGTCAGCCGTCAATGCCGCGGGTTTCATCACCAACATCTCCGGCAACGCGAACATGCCCACGTCGTGAAGGAGCCCGGCCAAGGCCAGGCGCTCTAACGCGACGGCGTCATATTCCAATCCGATGCCGATTTTCACAGCGAGAATAGCGACATGAACAGGATTGGTGGCGAGGAGCCGCCCGTCCGAACACGAAAAGACCTTCAACAGCAACGTGTCGTCCCGCTGCACCGCGGCCGCGATGCCGGACGCCGCCTGCGCAAGAGGATCGATCCGTACCGCCGCCTCCTGCCGGACGGTTTGTTCCAATCGCAACACTTCCCCTTTCGCCAACTCATACCAGTCCGAATCCGAAAGGGTCGCAACTCCCTCTGCCGCAGCCGCTTCTCGATGAGAGGGCGTATAGAACGTCCCGCTCATACCGCTCGGCACCGGCACCGCATTATGTTGTTCCCGAATGATGTCCGATAGACGCGGCACCTCGCTTTCCCCCCTTCGTCGTTCGACACGTCCGCTGCCGCTGTGTGATCCCGTTGCAGGCGAACCGATCCGCTCCTGCGCATGGCCGTCACCGCCTGATCGGAAGCCGTTTGAGCTCGGTCGGTCTCAGCTCGGACTTCTGCAGTTCCCGCTCCAACATCGCCCGAATGAAGCCGCTGGTCGTATAGCCCTGCCGTTTCAGCTCATCCAACTGGCGCTTCAGTTCCACCGGAAGTTGAATGACAATCCGCACCGATTTAGGCATCACATGACTCCACTGTGTCACAAACGATACCAGGTCGGCGCAACAGGCATGCACATGCTATGCCTTGATAGCATTTGTGCCATGCGCTTAAAAACTAAGAAGTTTCAGGTAGATCAATGGCCGACGCGTATTCAAGGATGGACAAAAATCCGTCAAGATTTCGATGGATGCACAATTTTGGGCGGGTCGACGCGTAAGAGAGGACCGGGCGCGTGCGGAAAAAAAACCGTCACCGGGGCCTTTGATCTTCCCGCCGTGTGAACAGCATGACCGGGTGAGGAGGAGACCCGATTCTCTTGCCTCGGGCCGCTCGTCTTGCGCCTGTTGTTCAGCCGTTGTTAGTGGATTCCCCAGCGGAATCTTAATCGGGAGAGGTTTCGCCGCTCAGCGGCCGTCATGGCGGCTCCAATACGGACCGGCGCCAAGAGCCACTCTTTCATGGTGTGGATCGTGACTCTGGACGACGACACGTGGGCTGTTATCCACACTGCTCCGTCGACATCGGTTCTCAAAATGCGGCTTCCGACGGCGGCGAGCGCCTCCAACACTGTGGCGGCGGGATGTCCGTACGGATTGTGCCGCCCGACCGAAATCACGGCGGCGGCCGGATGAACGCGCTCCAGCCAGAGGTGACTCAGCGAGCTTTTCGCGCCGTGATGGGGCACCTTGAGAATCGTCGCCGGCCGCGCGCTGCCGGTCTCGACCAGGCGCAGCAGTCCTTGCGCCTCAAGATCGGCGGCAAACAGAAATGAAAGCGACCCGCATTCCAGCCGGGTGACGACCGAGTGGTTGTTGAGCGCCGTCCCGGATAAGCGAGCGGGCGGCGACAAGGCGGACGCAGCACCGGCCGGCGGATGGAGCACGAAGAGCCGGCACGCCTCTGAATCGATGACGGCATCGCCTTCCTGCGCCACACGCTCGGCAAGCCCCCTCGCCGCCAGTGCACCTTCCAGCCTCCGATAAAACACCTCGCTTCTCGCAGCACCGTTTCCCCAATACTGGCTGACCGGGAAATGGCGAAGGATCCAGGCGAGCCCCCCGACATGGTCCACCTGCGGATGGGTCCCGATCACATGATCGATCGATCGTATTCCGCGATTCCACAGAAACGGGCCGACAACGTGGCGTCCCATGTCGAAACGCTCGGAAGTCGCGCCGCCGTCAATCAGCACAGTTCGCCCGTCGGGCAGTTCAACGACCGTGGCATCACCCTGTCCTACGTCGAGAAACGTCACCCGGACCGTTTCGCCATCCGGTCGTTCGCGCGGCGACCACCCCCACCATCCCAGCAATAACGCGATGGTGACCGCGGCGGCGATCCGAGAAGCCACGGAGCTCTGCCGCCGCATGGCCCACCAGAGGAACGCGTAAAACGCGCCTAAGGCCGGAACCGCCGGCGCGGCGACGTGCCACTCCGCTCCCGGGAGGGACGCAAACCAATCGGCGATTCGCGCAGCCAGATCGAAGAGCATCTGATTCAGCGTAGCAGCCGGCAACCGATCTCCGCCCACTGACAACAGCCATACGGCCGATCCAAGGCCCAGCGGCACCAACGCCAATCCGGTCAACGGGACGACGATCAGGTTGGCGATCAACCCGATCCACGCGACTTGGTTGAAATAATAGGCCACTAGCGGGAGGGTCGCGAGCGTGACCACACCGGTTATCCGCACGGACTCCCTGCCCCATTCCACCCAGTTCACGGGTTGGAACTCCAGGCGCGCCATATCGGCCTGGCTGCTTTGCGTCGTCGGCAACGCGAGCGCAATGGCCAAGACCGAGAGGTAGGACAGTTGAAACGAGATGTCAAACAGGGCACGGGGATCATGGAACAGGATCAACAGAGCGGCGAACGCGAGGGCCGAGCGCATGTGCTTGTCCCGCCCCAACCACACGGCGGCGAGAAACATCAGGATCATGACCAGCGAGCGGACGGTTGCCACTTCGGCCCCGGCCAACGCTGTGTAGAACGTGACCGGCACGACGGTGACGGCGGCGGCCAACCGCGTCGGGGTGACGCGCAGGGAGAGCACCAGCAACCATGAGGTGGGGAGGATCATACAGAGCCGCTTCACCGCCCAGAAACACAGAACCGCAATGAGTCCGAGGTGCGAACCAGAGATGGAGAGAATATGCACGACGCCGGACGCCATGAAGGCGTCCCGCACCTCCGGCGGGAGATACCCCTGTTCGCCGACGATCATGCCCAAGTAGAGGCCCAGAGCCGTTCCCTGCAGCGTCGCAACCGCGGCGCGGCGGATCTCGTCCCGCCAACGATCGACACGCTGCCAGAGTCCCCACCGAAGCGATTCCTGACCCGATTCGACCGATCTGATTGCTCCCGGCCCCGTCACTGAGGCGATGGCTTGAATGTCCTGCCGTTCGAGATAGGCGGCGTAGTCGAATCCGCCAGGATTCAAGAGTCCCGTGGGGGAATGAAGCCGCACCGAGAATTCGATCCGGTCTCCCCGCACAAAGGCGCGATCCGGTTCTCGCCAGGTCAGCCGAATTCGCCCAGCATCCCGCGTGAGACCTCCGCCAGGATCGCGGATCGTGCCTTCGACGATCACGACTGCACGATCCGGCCCATAGCGCACCGGCTCGACCACGGTTCCAAGCACCCTGGCGGGCGCCAAATTAGCCCGATCGGGAAGCGGAGGACGATGGACGGCCCAGGTATAGAAGGTCCAGTAGAGTACGCCGACCAACAGAGCGGCATAGAGGACGAGCCCTCGTGGAGATTCGCGCGCGCCCTCTCCCACCCAGGTCAAGCCGACGGCGGCCACCACCAGCACGCCGAGAATGGAAAGAGGAACATAGGGTAAGTAGGACCCGAGAACCAAGCCGGTGAGGAAGGCGACGGTCAGGGTCGGGAGCATGAATGGCCCCTGGCTTATGGGCGCGATCGGGGCCTATCCAAGATGCGCCTGAACGACCGCTGCAAGCTGATCGGCCACTTCCCGGATCAGAGAGTCGTGTTCCCCTTCGACCATGATCCGGAGCACCGACTCCGTCCCCGAGTAGCGGACCAGCACACGACCGGCGCCGTTTAGTTTGGCTTCGCCGGCCTCGATCGCACGCTGGATCGCCGGGATTCCTGCGAGGTCCGGTTTTTCCTTCACCTGCACGTTGAGCAGCACCTGGGGGACCGCCGTCATGACCTTGGCCAGTTCCGACAGCGGTTGGCCGGTGCGTTTCATCAGAGACAGCACCTGCAACGCAGAAATGAGCCCGTCGCCGGTGGTGTTGTGATCGAGGAAAATGAAATGTCCAGACTGTTCGCCGCCGAAATTGTAGCCGTCGGCCAACATGCGTTCCAAAATGTATCGGTCGCCGACCGGCGCGCGCACCAGCGTGATGCCCACCTTCGCCATCGTAAGCTCCAGCCCGAAGTTGCTCATGACCGTGCCCACGACCGTGCGTTTAGCCAACTGTCCGCGCGCGTCGAGATCGAGCGCCAACGCCGCCATCACGTGGTCGCCGTCGACGACCTGTCCCCGCTCGCACACGAAGATGGCGCGATCGGCGTCGCCGTCGAGCGCGATTCCGATATCGGCTCGATGCCGGCAGACGGCCTCTTGCAGCAGTTGAGGATAGACCGCACCGCAGCCAGCGTTGATGTTCGTCCCGTCGGGCTTGTTGGCGATAACCTCCACCGTCGCGCCCAACTCGCGCAGCACCGTCGGCGCGACCTTGTACGCGGCGCCGTTGGCGCAATCCACGACGATCTTGATACCCTGGAAATCCAGATCCCGTGGCAACGAACGTTTCACGAACTCGATGTAGCGCCCTTCGGCGTCGTCGATCCGGAACGCTTTCCCAACCGCTTCCGCGGTCGGCCGCAGATGGCTGATCTCGTTCGAAACGATCAGTTCTTCCATTCTGGCTTCCAGCTCATCCGGCAGCTTGAAGCCGTCGCTGGAAAAGAACTTGATGCCGTTGTCCTGATAGGGATTGTGGGACGCTGAGATCACCACCCCCGCGTCCGCCCGAAGACTCCGGGTCAGAAAGGCAATAGCCGGGGTGGGCATCGGTCCCACCAAGAGCACGTCCACGCCCATCGAGCAGATGCCGGACGTGAGGGCTGACTCCAGCATGTAGCCCGACAAGCGGGTGTCTTTGCCGATGACGATCTGGTGTCGGCCGGCGCGCCGCATGAACAGATGAGCGGCTGCGCGCCCGAGTTGCATCGCCGTTTCGCAGGTCATGGGTTCCAGATTGGCAACCCCGCGAACTCCGTCGGTCCCGAACAGCTTGCGCATACCCTCCGTTCCCCTAGTTGTCAGCATCCCCACCGTTCCTCTCTCGAACAACGGGAGAGGTCTCGTGGTGGGGATCAGCCGCTGATCGCCAGTCGATAATCGCTTTCACCATTCTGACCACGTCCTTCATCTCCGCCACGTCATGCACCCGCACCAGATCCGCACCGTGGGCAACGGCGACGGCGACGGCGGCCGCCGTCCCGAACAATCGTTCGTCAACAGGCCGGTCAAGCACTTGGCCGATGAAGGATTTCCGCGACACCCCGACCATGAGGGGACGACGAAACGCCGACAACTCGCGGAGGCGAGCCAAAAGGGTCAGGTTATGGCCCAAAAGCTTACCAAATCCGATTCCCGGGTCAAGAATGATCTGCTTCGTCGAGATGCCTGCCTTGACGGCGACCTCGATCCGTTCGGCGAAAAATGCCTTTACGTCCTGCACGACATCGGCATACACCGGATTGTGCTGCATCGTCCGGGGGGTGCCTTGCATGTGCATGAGCACGAGACCCGCCCCGCTTTCGGCGACGACCGCAGCCATGTCCCGATCGAATCGCAGCCCGCTGATGTCGTTGACGATCGTCGCGCCGGCTTCCAACGCCTGGCGGGCCACGGAGGCTTTGGTCGTATCGACCGAGACGGGAATCGAAACGGCGTCGCACACGGCTTGGACGACAGGGATCAAGCGCCGCAGTTCTTCCACCTCGGTGATCGGCAACGAGCCCGGCCGTGAGGATTCCGCCCCGATATCCAGAAGATCGGCACCGCTCTCCGCCATGGCAACCGCGTGGGCCACGGCCGCCTCGCGATCGAGATACTTGCCGCCGTCGAAGAACGAGTCGGGCGTGACGTTTAAGATCCCGACGACCAATGGACCAGCGCCGAACTGGATCACCCGGCCTCTGGCTCGAATCTCCAGCTCGTCACGTGAGAACGACTCGGCAGGTGCGGAGACCATCGCTCTGTTTCTCGGCGGAAGGGACTTGTAGAGCGCGAATACGCCATGAGCCGGGCGGCTTCATCGCGCCGAAGGCCCGGTGTCCCCGAATTCGGGCTGCGGAACGCAGACTGATCGAGGCTAGGCAGGAACAGTCTGAGAAGCGGACGATTGCATGATGATTTGATCGATCTCCGGCGCATCGAGCACTTCCTTCTCCAACAACGCTTCGGCCAGAGCTTTGAGCGTCGTCATGTGCTCGGTCAACATGCGCTTAGCGCGCTCGTAATTCTCAGTGACGAGCCGCTTGATCTCGTGATCGATCTCCACCGCGACCTGCTCGCTGAAGTCGCGCCGGGTCGCGATCTCGCGGCCGAGGAAGATCTCCTCTTCCTTTTTGCCGAACGTCAGCGGTCCGAGCTTTTCACTCATGCCCCATTCGCACACCATCTTCCTGGCCAGATCGGTCGCGCGTTCTAGATCGTTGCCGGCTCCGGTGGTGATGTGTTTCAGCACGAGTTCCTCGGCCACCCGCCCGCCCATCAGAATCGCCAGGGTATTGTAGAGGAACTCCTTCGAATAGTTGTGTCGGTCATCTGTGGGCAACTGCATGGTGACGCCCAGCGCGCGGCCGCGCGGAATGATGGTGACCTTGTGCACTGGATCGGCGCCCGGCAACAGCTTCGCCATGAGCGCATGCCCGGCTTCGTGATAAGCGGTGATCCGCTTTTCCTCGTCGCTCAGGATCATGCTCTTGCGTTCGGCCCCCATGAGGACCTTGTCCTTGGCCATTTCGAAATCGACCAGTTCCACTTCCTTCTTATTTTGCCGCGCGGCCCACAAGGCGGCCTCGTTCACCAGGTTTTCCAAGTCGGCACCTGAAAAGCCAGGCGTGCCGCGCGCGATCTTTTCCAGCTCGACATCGGCCGCGATCGGCACTTTCTTGGTGTGGACCTTTAAGATCTCGGAACGGCCGCGCAGATCGGGACGGTTCACCACGATCTGTCGGTCGAAACGGCCCGGACGCAGCAGCGCCGGGTCCAAGACGTCGGGTCGGTTCGTCGCGGCGATGAGAATCACCCCCTCTGTCGTATCGAACCCGTCCATCTCGACCAGCAATTGATTAAGGGTCTGCTCACGCTCGTCATGACCACCTCCGAGCCCGGCTCCGCGCAACCGGCCGACCGCGTCGATTTCGTCAATGAAGATGATGCAGGGCGCGTGCTTTTTCCCCTGTTCGAACAAATCCCGAACACGAGACGCGCCGACCCCGACGAACATCTCGACAAAATCCGACCCGCTGATGCTGAAGAATGGAACGCCCGCCTCGCCCGCGATGGCCTTCGCTAGCAGAGTCTTGCCAGTTCCCGGCGGTCCGACGATCAAGACTCCTTTGGGAATCCGGCCACCGAGTTTCTGGAACTTGCGCGGGTCCTTGAGGAATTCGATGATCTCCAGCACCTCCTCTTTGGCCTCGTCGATGCCGGCGACATCGGAAAACGTTACCTTTTTCCGCTCTTCGGTCAGCATCCGCGCGCGGCTTTTCCCGAACGAGAGCGCCTTATTCCCGCCGATCTGCATCTGGCGCATCAGAAAGAACCAGAGCCCGAGGAACAGGATGAACGGTCCCCACGTGACCAGGAACGTGATATACCACGGGCTTTCGTCCGGCGGTTTGGCTTCGATCTGGACGTTCTTTTCGCGGAGGAGCTTAACGAGTTCGGGATATTCGACGGCGTAGGTCCGGATGCGGGTTCCGTCTTTGAGGATGGCGCTGATATGATTGGCCTTGATGGTGACTTTCGTCACCTCGCCCTTGTCCAGTTGCGCCATGAAATCGCTGAAAATGACTTCATCTTCTGGGGCATGGGTCGGGACGCTGAAGAGGTTGAACAGGAGGATCATGAAGAGGCCGACGACGACCCAAAACAACAGATTCTTCACCCGAGAATTCATTCAATTCCTCCTCGCAAGGCCCACGCACGAAAAGCGTTTGAATGTTAACACAGTCTTTCGCGCACTGACAACAGCGCTAGGCCCCTCATACGGGCTCTTCGACCGTATCCAGCACCGCCAAGTACGGCAGGTTCCTGTACTTTTGTTGATAATCCAATCCGTACCCGACGACGTACTTGTTGGGGATTTTGAAACCGACATAGTCCACTTGGGCATCCACCTTGCGGCGCTCCGGCTTGCTGAGGAGCGTGCAAACCTTGATCGATCGGGGCTTCCGTTTTGCCAGGGTCTTCACCAAATATTGCACCGTGAGGCCGGAGTCCACGATGTCCTCCACCAACAGCACATCCCGTCCTCGGATATCCTCGGTGAGGTCGGCCACTATCTTCACTTTACCCGAAGTTCGGGTCTTCGAGTTGTAACTGGTCACGATGATGAAATCGACCCGCATCGGGATCCGGATCGCCCGGGCCAAATCGGCGTAGAAGGCGTAGGCGCCTTTGAGCACTCCGACCAGAATGAGATCCTTGCCGGCGTAGTCGGCGGTGATTTGTCGGCCAAGCTCTCTGATACGCGCACGCATCTCCTCCTGGGTCACGATTGGTCGTCCGAAGATGCGCTCCATGTTAGCTCTCTCCTTCTCGCTCGTCGTTCCCGGTCACGGTCGCCACAAGCACGCGCGCGGCCGAGGAGCCCGCGGCGAACCGGTGATCCGGCCGATACCCGACCACCCAGAGGATACCCTCCGGCGCAACCAGCAAGGGGATGCGCCGACGTTCCGCTCGCGGGATTTTGAGATCGGTGAAATAGTCCTGCAGCTTCTTGCGCTGCCCCCGCATCCCAAGCGGATAAAACAGGTCCCCCGGCGTCCACCCCCGAAGCCGAAGCCGATGGGTGAACCGGTCCGCGTCGAAAACTGCCGCCCGATCTCGGTGCACCTCGAACAACATCGTCCGTACCTCGACTGGCTCCGCCCACTTGACTTCGATGCGTTGTCCCGTAGCTTCCCAAACAATCGCGGAGGGGATCGGCACCTCCCGCTCAACCGTCTCGTCCGCATCGCCCTGCAAGCCCAGCCTTCCACCGTGAACAACCAGTCCCGGACTGCCATGGGGACGGAACACAATCTGGTCGCCTTCCCGCGCCACCCAGGCTCCTCGCACCGCCAATGCGGTGCCGGATCGTCCGCGCACCACCCGTTCGAGCACGGCGTTGACAGCCCCGAAGGACGGCGACTTCCCCATCCCATTGATTTGACTGATCGTCGCACGGACGATCCGGCGTTGGAGGGCCGTCGGCAGGGCGAGGAGGCCGTCCCGATGTACCGAAACCGTTCCCTCCGCAGAGGCAGTGACCAGCCGGGCCAGAACTTCGGCACTATAGTGGTCCAGATAGAGGCTGTCTTCGCGCAGCACCTCGGCCAGCCGTCCAATGGCCTCGACCGCCCTCGGCGCCAACCGCATGATGACAGGCAACAGTTCCCGCCTGATGCGGTTTCTGAAGTAGACGGCCCGCGCATTGCTCGAATCGACTCGATACGTAAGGTGCCGAGCCTCCAGATACGCCAAGATATCCGCACGAGGGACGTCAAGCAAAGGCCGGACAAAAAGTCCTTGCCGGATGGGCGGCATCCCTCCAAGGCCAGTCATTCCCGCTCCCCGCAGCATCCACATGAGCACCGTTTCCGCTTGGTCGTCGGCCGTATGGCCCAACGCAATGCGGTTCGCACCCAGACTTTGGCCAATCTCTTCCAACGCCTGATATCTGGCCACCCGAGCCCTCTCCTGCAACGACCCGCCGCCAACGGGAATCGTGAGCCGCCGGGCAATCAATTCGATCCTCCATCGCCGGCACAGATCGGCCACGAATTCCGCGTCCTCGTCCGATTCTTGACCTCGGAGCCCATAATTGAAATGGGCCGCCGACAGCGCCAATTTCCACGAAGGTGCCAGCTCGTGCAATAACGCAAGAAGGGCGACCGAATCGGGCCCGCCGGACACGGCTACCAGGAGACGGTGGCCGGGTTCGAACAATCCTTTTCGCCGGACCGTTTCAACGACCCGCTCCAGCAGACGGGGCCGTGCCGGAGCAGCCGAAGCCGATCCTTTCGCCTCCCCTGTGTTCATGAATCCACCGCTTGTGAGGCTCTGCCGAGACTTGCCCTCGCTAGACTGACATCGACGGTGATTCGGGCCGCCAGCTCTTCCGCGCTGGCGAAGACCTGATCCCCGCGCAGTCGCTCTATAAACCGCACCGACACCTCCTGGCCGTAGAGATCCAGAGCCTCATCCAGCACGTAGACCTCCAGCAGGCGTTCACCGGAACCGAAAGTCGGCCGCGTGCCGATGTAGGCTACGGAGGGAAACGTTCGCTCTCGCCAGACCATGATCGTCGCATAGACACCGTCCGGAGGAATGACGCGGCCAGGAGGGAGATGAAGGTTGGCGGTCGGCCAGCCCATCGATTGCCCCCGGTGTTCTCCGCGCACCACCACGCCGCTCAGCGCATACGGTCTTCCCAGCAACCGAGTGGCCTTCGCCATCTCGCCCTCCTGAACCAACTGTCTGATGCGCGTCGAACTGACAATCTCCCCATCGACACGGACAGGGGGCATTGGATGCACGCGAAATCCGTACCGGACGGCCAACCGTTGTAGGTCCGCAACCCTTCCGGCTCGACCTTTCCCGAACGCGAAATGATCCCCCACGAACAACTCCCGAACGCCGATCGCTTCACACAGCACCTGTCGGACAAATTCCTCCGGTGTGAGCGCCGCGAGCGCCGGCGTAAACTCCAAAAACACCACTTCCGCGACCCCCGCTTTGGCAAATCGCTCGAGCTTCTCCTCCATCGAAGTTAGAAACCGCAATTCGACCTGCGGCGCAAGGATTCTGACGGGGTGCGGGTCGAAAGTCAGCACGACGGGGGTACCGCCAGTGGCCCGGGCCGCTTCCACCACTGCCTGAAGCAACGCGAGGTGTCCCCGATGTTGACCGTCAAAATTCCCGATCGTCAAGACTGGATAGGGGGGTGGAATATAGGCGGCGACGCCACGGGTGACCTTCATGCGCGTCATCAATTCAGGAGCTTGGCGGCATCCTTGGCGAAGTAGGTGAGAATCATATCCGCCCCGGCCCGTTTGATAGCCAGCAATGACTCCATTATCGCACGTGTCTCGTCCAGCCAGCCGGCCCGGGCCGCGGCCTTGATCATGCTGTATTCCCCGCTCACCTGGTATGCGGCCAGAGGAACCAGCACCCGCTGCCTGGCCAGCGCCAGAACGTCGAGCGAGGGCAACGCAGGCTTGACCATGACGATATCAGCCCCTTCGGCGATATCCAGGTCGATTTCCCGGAGCGCTTCGCGGAGATTCGCCGGATCCATCTGATAGGACCGCCGGTCTCCGAATTTTGGACTCGAGTCCGCTGCCTCCCGGAACGGGGCATAGAAACAGGAAGCGAACTTGGCTGCGTAAGCCAGAATGGGCACATCGGGAAAACCTGCGCGATCCAACTCGTCGCGGATGGCGGCGACCCGTCCATCCATCATGTCGGACGGCGCGACCATATCCGCGCCGGCCTCGGCATGGGTGCGCGCCATCGCCCGGAGGCAGTCCAAGGTTTCATCGTTCAGCACGCGACCGTCTCTGACCAGCCCGCAGTGCCCGTGGGTGGTGTACTCGTCGATGCACACATCGGTGATCACCAGAAGATCCGGCACCTGATCCTTGAGCGCGCGAACGGCTCGCTGGACAATTCCCTGGGGATCATACCCCGAACTTCCTCGCTCGTCCTTGCGATCCGGGATGCCAAACAGGATCACGGCCGGAATCCCCAGCGTTCGAACTTCCATCGCTTCCTTGACCAACACGTCGATCGACAGTCGATACTGGCCCGGCATGGAGCCGATTTCTTCCTTCCGATCGCGCCCATCCGCCACAAACAGCGGATAGATCAGATCGGACGGCGACAGAGTGGTTTCCCGGACCATGCGTCTGAGCGGCTCGCTCTGCCGCAATCTCCGCAGGCGGTGGATCGGAAACGCCATTGTTCCTCCTCCAAGCCGGTAGTTGACAGCGAATGCCTTGGAGCTATCCGCCGTCAGCTATTTTCTCGGCAGATTGGTTAAAAACACGACCAGATCTCGCACCGAGATCATTCCGACCAGCTTGCCTTCCCTCGTCACACCGAGATGACGGAGATGGGACTGCGCCATCAGGTCATTGGCGTCCAGCAACGTCTTGTTTTCTTCGATCGTCACGATGGGCGCAGACATGATCTGCTCCACCGTCGTTTTCGTGGCATCGGCCCCGACGGCGACCACGCGCCGGACCATGTCCGTATCGGTGATGATCCCGATGATGTCCTTGCCGTTGGTCACGAAGAGACTGCCAATATTGTGATCCCGCATCATCCGGGCGGCCGTCTGCACATCCGTGTCGCGATGGACCGTGACGAACTTTTCACGAGGAACCATGAACGATTTCACCGGCACCATAATCCGCTCCTCTCTATTTATTAATTTTTTTAGAAGACCGTACAACGACGCTGCCCGGGCCCGCGCTCGTCCGCAAAATGCCGAACAATCGCCTGCGCCAGAGCGGGAACGGTATTTTCACCGGCCACAATGTTTACCGCGAACCCGAGCTCCCGCGCGGTCTCCGCGGTGATCGGACCGATGCAAGCGACGACCGCTCCTTCCGTCGCTTTCTTCATCTCTGCAAGGTCGTCGAACAGCCGGCTGAAATTGCGCACCGTGGATGAACTGGTGAACGTGATCACGTCGATCCGGCGTTGCTGAAATTGCTCTCGGAGATGCTGGACGTCCACCTTCGGCATAACCGTCCGGTAGGCCGTCACGACGCGCACCTCGGCGCCCAGCGCCCGCAGTTGTTCCGGCAAGATTTCCCGTGCGACCGCGGCGCGAGGGATGAGAATGTTCTGTCCCTTGACGCCGGCCTTCCGCAATGCGTCGATGACGCCCTCGGCTTGATATTCCGAGGGAACCAGATCAGCTTTCAATCCGTAGACGGCGAGTTCTTTCGCGGTGCGCGGTCCGATGCAACAGATGCTGAGGCCGGCCAGCGCACGGGCATCCCGTCCTTTCTCAGCCAGACGGGCCATAAACGGTCCGACGCCGTTCACGCTGGTGAAGATCAGCCATCGGTAGTGGTCAAGCTCGGCGAGAGCTTGATCCAGATCGTCCCAACTTTCCGGCGGCACGATCTGGATGGTGGGGCACTCGACCGGTTCTCCACCATAAGCAGCCAGCAAGTTCGACAGGTCCGCTGCCTGTTCGCGCGCCCTGGTGACCAGGATGCGCTTGCCGAACAATGGCCGCTTCTCGAACCAATTCAACTGCTGCCGAAGGCGGACGACCTCGCCGACCACGATCACGGTCGGCGGTTCCATCCCGGCCTCCTCGGCTCGTTGCACGATGTCGCTCAGCGTTCCCACGATCGTCCGCTGATTCGCCCGCGTGCCCCAACGGATGACCGCCACCGGCGTGTCCGCTGCCCTTCCCTCGGCGATCAGCCGCGACACGATGGTCGGAAGATTTTTCATGCCCATCAGAAAGACCAGCGTCCCCTGCGCCGTTGCGAGCCGCGGCCATTCCAACTTCGAAGGCCCCTTGGTCGGATCCTCATGACCGGTCACGAACGCTACCGTCGAGGCCAGCGTCCGGTGGGTCACCGGAATGCCCGCATAGGCCGGCACCGCCACCGCTGCCGTCACCCCCGGGACCACCTCGAAATCCAACCCGGCTTCAGCCACCGCTTCCGCCTCCTCTCCCCCCCGCCCAAACACAAAGGGATCGCCACCTTTCAGACGGACAACGATCTTGCCTGCCTTCGTCTTGTCGATAAGCAGACGATTGATCTCCCCCTGATCCGGATACGTCCCTCGGCCTCGCCGCCCGACGTAAATCCGCTCAGCACGAGCGGGCGCATAGTCGAGAAGCACGGGGTTCGCCAGATAATCGTACAGCACCACATCCGCCTGTTCGAGGCATTCCTTGCCGCGCAGGGTCAGGAGCTTCGGATCACCCGGACCCGCCCCAACCAGATAAACCTTGCCAGGCTTACACGTCACGATGGCGGTCTCTTCCGTAGATTGAATCCAGAATCTTGTCCCCGCCCCTGGCCAGAAGCTGTTCCGCCAGCCGCACGCCCAGACGTTCAGGCTCCGATGGAGGGCCCTGGACGACATCCCGAATCAAGTCCCGGCCATCAATGCTCGCAATCAAACCATCGAGCACCAGTGTATCTCCCCTCAACGTCGCATAAGCCGCGACGGGCACCTGGCATCCGCCTTCCAGCCGATGCAAGAGTGCCCGTTCCGCAAGGACGGCCGTCTGGGAGGGCGGATGGTTCAACGGCGCGACGAGCTCCCGGACGAACAGATCATCGCACCGCCCTTCGATGCCCAACGCCCCCTGACCGATCGCCGGGAGACAGACCTCCATCGGCAGGTATTCGGTTGTGTTCTCCGTCCACTCGAGCCGCTTGAGCCCGGCCGCAGCAAGCACAATGGCGTCGAATTGGCCTTCGCGCAGCTTCCTTAACCGGGTATCCAGGTTGCCCCGTAACATCTCGATCTTGAGGTCAGGGCGGCTGTGCAGCAATTGAGCTTGCCTCCGCAGGCTGCTCGTTCCGATCTGAGCTCCGGCCGGCAACTGCGAAAACGCGTGGCCGTTCCGAGCAATCAAAACGTCGCGGGGATCTTCCCGCACGGGTACGCAGAGGATGGCAAGACCATCCGGCAGCATAGTCGGCACATCCTTCATGCTATGAACAGCCAGATCGATCTCGCCGCGCAGAAGCGCCTCTTCAATTTCTTTAACAAAGAGTCCTTTGCCGCCGATCGTCGCAAGCGCGACGTCGAGAATCTTGTCTCCGGAGGTCTGAATCCGCTTGAGCGACACCGATACCTCCGGCGAAATCTCCTGCAACCGCGTCCGCACCCATTCGCTCTGTCGAAGGGCCAGCTTGCTCCCTCGGGTTCCGAGCACCAGCGAGCTGCGCCTGCCGTTCGTCACTGCCACCGTCCAATTCCCCTCGCACCAACTTGCCGATTCCGGCATCCAACGCGATGTTTCGGCAACCGGCTATCGTCCAGGATCCAGGGAAGGAGTCCGCAACGCATCAAACTCCGTTCGCCGGTCCGCACCGGGCAGTTGCTCTTCGAATGCTTGCTGCCTCACCCCGGGGCCTGCTGGAGGCGGTGCCAGCCCGAGCAATCCCCGGTAATACGACGAGACCAAGAGGAAGCTGACCAAGCCGAGGATGGTCAGAAGATAGACAACGACGTCCCAGCGGAACCCTTGCCGCTCCCGGTAGTCAAATCCGCACCGCGGACAATCGGGCAACGGATCGTGCCCCAGATACGAATGCAGACACTTCGGGCAGGTGAAGAGTTTGAGGCCTGTCGACATGCAATCCCGACTCCAAGGGCCTCATCCAGTGCATCGGACGTAAGGCTTTGACACTACCTCTTCTTCTCTCCCGCCTGTTCCCTTGAAGCCTCTGTTGCTTCTTCCGCCACGAAAGGCTCCGGCCTCGGAGCGGGTGTTGCCAGCCGGGCAAAGCGGTCCCACCTGTCGCTACGGTTCAAGTGGTCAGATCGGCCCGTCGGTGCCTCTTCCAGGCAAAAGAATCGGCGGGCCGCCTCGACGAACATGGCTCCACCCGATGAATTGGCCTCGGCTTTGAGCGTCACCATGGCCCCGTGAATGAGTTTGTTCACAATGGCCGACGCCAAATTCTCCACCAACTCCCGCTCGTGGTTCGAAAGATGCCCCAAACGGCCCAACGTCTTCTCCAGTTCCGCGCGCTTGATTTCCTCCGTTCTGGCACGAAGAGCAACGATCGTTGGGGTGACTTCCAAGGATTTGAGCCATTGCCGCAGGACGACCACTTCCTCCGCCACCATCCGCTCGGCCTTCTCGGCTTCCTGCAGTCGTTCTTCCCGGTTCTGTTCGACCCGCATCTTGAGGTCGTCGATGTCAAAGAGAAATGCGTTGTCGATGTGTCGGACCGCCGGATCGATGTTTCGTGGGACGGAAATATCGATCAGAAACATAGGCCGGTTCATCCGTTGGCGGACCGCCCGCTGCACGTCTTCGGCCCCGATCAAATAATGAGACGCACCGGTCGAGACAAGCACGATGTCCGCTGTGGCCATATCGTCACGGAACTCTTCGAACGGAATGGGCGTCGCGTTAAACCGACAGGCCAGATCCATCGCAGCGTGAGGATTACGTGTGGTAATCCGGACCTGGCGCACACCATGCGCCATCAGATGCCGCGCCGCCAGCTTGGCCATTTCACCGGCCCCTACCAGGAGCACCGTTTTTTCACGAAGACTGGAGAAAATCTTCTTGGCCAATTCCACGGCTGCGTAGCTCACAGAGACGGCCATTTCCGAAATCTTGGTTTCGGTCCGTACGCGCTTGGCCACGGAGATGGCTTTTTTCACAACCTTGTTCAGAATCAATCCCGTCGCCTTGTGCGCAAGGGCGATCTCAAAGGCGTCTTTTAATTGCCCCAGAATCTGCGATTCGCCGACGATCATCGAATCCAAGCTGGCAGCGACCCGAAACAGGTGCGCAATGGCCTTGTCCCCGGCGTGCCAGTAAAGATGAGGAGTCAACTGTTCTGAGGAGAGAGAGAGATGCGTGTCGGCGAGAAATTCCTGCACTCGGCTATATCCTGACTCGATGTCCTCGACCACTGCGTAAACCTCGACGCGGTTGCATGTGGAGAGAAGGATGCCTTCCTTGATCCCGGGGTACGAGCATAGGCGGCTGAGCGCTTCGCCCATCCGGCTTTCAGGAACCGCCAACCGCTCGCGGATTTCAATCGGAGCCGTTTTATGACTGAGCCCGACAACGATGATGTTCATGTCAGGAAACCTGTCCGTGCCCCTTGAGCACGACGCCCACCAACGTCAGGATGACACCAGCAAACCCGATGATGGTCAGATAAGCCGCCCGCTTGGCCCTCCAGCCCACCGTCAAGCGACCCAGAAGCACCACGAAATAAAAGAACCAGGTCACCAGCGCCCAGGTCTGTTCGGGATTCCAACTCAAGTAGGAACCCTTGGTGAATCCTGCCGAAATCGCTCCCGTGATAATGCCCAGTGTCAGGAGCGGAAAGCCGAACACGATCGACTGTTGGTTGAGATGATCCAAAAAGTCCAGCGCGGGCAGTTTGGTGTACAAGACATTGAACCGCTTCGACTTCAACAACCCATCCTGAATGAGGTACATTACACCGGCGACGAACGCGACGGCGAATCCGACCGCGCCCAGCATACTGAGCGCCACGTGGACCCATAAGGTCTTCAGGACAGGCTTCAGTGTCGGCACTTGCTCCGGGAGGATGGCGGCAGAGACGAGAGACAACAACGCCAGGGGCAGAATAAAGGAACCGAGAACGTGAATGCGATGCCGAAATTCAACGGCCAGAAAGACCAGGACCAGTGTCCAGGCGAAAAAAGACAGCGCCTCATGAAAACTCGGAAGCGGGGCCTGGCCCGTTCCGATCATTCGCATCGCGAGCGCCAGTGTGTGGGCTCCAAAACCGACGGCGGTGACCCCCAGCGAAACCTTGGAAAGGGCCTCTGACCGCCGCAACAAGTAGGCGAGAAAAAACACGGTGCCCACCAAATAGAGCACCATCGTCGCCGTGAAGAAGAAGACCGCCATATTGGGTCTATCTCCTCAACTTTCCAGAAAAAACGGGCGGCTTCAGAAGTGCGAATTATATCGGCGCCTCAAGATGAGAGTCAAGAAAGGCCCGCTTGTGGAATGCTGAAACGCGCCTCGACGTCCGTCGGTTCCTTGTACGTTGTCGGTCTGCCGATCGGCAACCATGAGGACATCACGCTTCGCGCGCTCAAGGTGTTGAGGGACGTGACCGTAATTGCAGCTGAAGATCCGCTCGTCATCCGGGCCTTACTCGATCGCTATGCGATTGAGACGCCGTTGACGAGCTACCATCGCTGGAACTGTGCGGACAAAATTCCCGTGCTTATCGACCGGCTTCGCCAAGGACAGAGTATCGCGCTGGCGGTCGATGCCGGCACGCCCGCGATTGTCGACCCCGGCCGCCTCCTTGCCGCCCAAGCCGCCCGGGCGGGCATTCCGGTCGTCCCTATCCCCGGCCCTTCCGCCGTGACGGCGGCTTTGTCGGTTTCGGGGTTTTCCGGTGATTCGTTTTCGTTTTACGGCCAGGTCCCCGCGCGGAACTTCGCACGACAACGCTTTTTCGAGGCCCGGCGTCGAGACGATCGCGTCCTGGTACTGTACGCGCCTGTGCGGTCCCTGCGATCGATCCTCGTGGCCATCCGGTCGTTTCTCGGCGATCGGCGGATCGTCATCGCCCAGGATATGACGAAGCCTAGTGAACGGCTTCTGCGCGGCCGAATCTCCGATTTGCTTCGCCGAACGGACTGGAAGCTTCCGCGGGGCGAAGCGACGATCGTCGTAGAAGGAAAGAACCGGCGGAACGACCTTGAGGGGAAATAATCGCGGAATCGAGCTATTCGTTCATTCGTTTTCGAATGATGACGCGGAAGGATTGCTCCAACGGCTCTTGGGCCAAGACTGTATGGCCGTCGTCCTTTACGCTGCGCGGCACATTACGGATCGGCTCGCCATCATCCAGAATCACCGCCAACACCTGTCCCGGTTCCATCGCTTCGAGCTTAAGCTTGGTCTTCACAAAATTGTAAGGACAGATGACTCCACGGAGATCTAATTCCGCATCTGGCTGAACATCAGACATCTCCTCTTGACGAGTCATTCGCTTCACCTTTGCGTTTCCTGCTCGGGTTGCGCATCGATGCTATCAGGCGCACCATCCGCTTTCAAGCGGTCACCAAAAGCCATCGGACTTACCCAGACAGTATGAAAAAGCGGGCGCCCGCGGATCGGCAAAAGATAGCGGAAAATAAGAAGAGGGAACAGCTCGAACAGCTGTCCCCTCTCTCGCCTGTCACAAACCAGCTGACCTTCGTTGGCGCCCTAGTTGATGCCCTTCACCAGGTTGGGCTTCGTCGGATCGGTACCATAGTCTGATTTGTTGCTCGAGCCATACCCCCAGCCCGGCTGCGGTTCGCACTGCCAACAGGGCGCAGCGCCCGTGATTTCACCGATCGGGCTGACGATCCCGGTATTGATTTCGCCCGGAAGCACCTGACCAATCACACCGCCGGTGACACTGAGGTTTTGCGTTTCAATGCCGCGTTCGGTATAAGGATTCGGCCGCTGCCCCAACCCGCCGAAGCCGGCCAGCTTCTCGTTACCGCGAATGACCGTCACCTGTCGCACCAACTTTCGGCCCGTTCCAAACGGCTGATTGGGAGAGGTAGCTTCCACTACTTGCAATGAGATATCGTCCCCCGCATTGAGCACCTTAATCTGATCCATATTCGTCTTATCGTCAAAGTAAGCCGTCAGAACCGAAAGGGTACCTGTCCCCGCTCGTCCTTCGTCATGCGAGCTTCCTCCCGTCTCCAGATGCATCTTTCCCCCCGGAATATCGATCGCCAGCACACGGCCATAAATCGTTTCCGGCTGGGAGAGATATTCAAGGAATGCGGCCCGATCCCAGATCTGGGAACGCGAACCGACACCGGCGTTCTCACCGACCCCCGTGCCGAAGCCAGAGTGTTGCGGCAGGCGTTCCTGGGCCATTGCAATGCTCACGGAGCCGACAATGAGAACCGCAGCTCCAAATGCGACCACCTTACGCATGTGCTGCCTCCTTGTGAGTGAGTTAAGATGAAGAATGAACGACAAAACCGCTTGTGCCGAGATTAAGTAACGATTCCACCACACTTAAGTTGCCGGAACTATAGGACAACGGCTATAGCATGTCAAGAGGCGTTTGCCTGATCCGAGAGGGGAAATCTCGCGATTTTTGGGGTTTGGTCTCTCGCCAGCCTCCGGCTAGGGCGGCTTCCCTCACTGTTCCGGAACCAGTGCCTCGATCGAACGACCTATTGATGATTCCTCGCACGCGCAAGCCACATGACACACATGGTGCCCGGAGGGAGGATCGAACTCCCACTCTCTTGCGAGAACCAGATTTTGAGTCTGGCGCGTCTGCCAGTTCCGCCATCCGGGCAACAGCGCCACGATCCAGACACATGAGCAAGGCCTCTTCTAACACGAAGCCCGGTGGTCGTCAATGCACTGAAGCTCCTTTTTTTTCGGTGGACGGCAATGTTAAAATGTCGCCGGCTTGAGCGCGATTGTCGGTCTGGTTCGACAAGGAGGACATTTCTCGATGACGGCCGTTCAATGCGTCACATGTGGACAACAAGGAGAAGCCATCACCGATCCGATCTTCATGGGAAAGTTGGAAGCGGAGATCAAAGCCAAGGTCTGTAAGAACTGTTGGAAGAAATGGGAAAGCATGAGGGTGATGGTGATCAACGAGTATCAGGTGAACCTGGGCGAGGAAAGCGGCCGCGAGTTGGTCAAAAAGCAGATGCGAGCGTTTCTGAAACTTGGCGAGCCGGTCGACACTTCCAAGCTGGATCAAAATTACCGTCCCCCGCAGTGACCAGGGAAGGAAATCTTGCCAAGAGGACAGGACCTCCCGTTAATTTGTCAATCCTGGTCGGTCTCGTTCCGCAGTCCGCAGACGGTTTGATCTTTCTGATTTCCTGCCCGTCGGGTTACCGGGCTCGACAGTTTCGTTGACACGCCGTTTTAAGAAGTGCTAGATTGACCTGCTATCTCGGTCGGTCAATCGTCGCTGTTAATACGCCAGAGGAGACCAGGTGACGTGATTACCCAGCTCAGAGTCCGGGGGTTAATGTTTGACCCCTATAACAACGCGTACATCGTGATCCTCAAGGACGAAGAGCACTCCGAGATGCTCCCGATTTGGATCGGGAAGTCGGAAGCGAGTGCCATCAGTTTCGCCCTGGAGAACATTGCCGCGCCGAGACCCATGACGCACGACCTGATGAAAGCGTTGCTGGACTTGGTGGACGCCAAAGTCATCAGCGTCGTCATCACTGACTTGAACGAGAACACCTATTACGCCAAAATTCACCTGATGTATGAGGACTCCGAGTACACGATCGATTCCAGGCCGAGCGATGCTATCGCTCTGGCATTGCGCGCCAACGCGCCGATTTTCGCCAGCGAGACCGTGATCCGCAAGCAGACATCGGAAGAACTGGAGCAGTGGCTCGAAAATCTCAAACCTGAGGACTTCGGCAAATACGAATCCTGATTGACAGCCGACCCTCGCACACCAGCGACCTATCTCACACGCCATCAAGCTCTGAATTCCCGTCAGAACACCATGGAACAGAAAGACACAGGCGATCTTATCATTGAAATGAAAGTGCTGAGGATCGTACCTGATCCCAACACCGAGACGCAGATCGTGATTCTTCAGAACGATCGACGCACTGATGTGCTGCCGATCTGGGTCGGTGCGGCTGAAGGCAATGCGATCCAACTGGCGCTTGAGGGGGTAGTGACGCACAGGCCGATGAGCCACGACCTCATGAAGAGCTTCGTCGATCATTTGAATGTGCGGGTGCAACGGGTGGTAGTCTCCGATGTGAAGGACCGCACCTACTACGCGACCATCCACTTGGCCTTTAAAGGGGTTGAGCGGACGCTCGATGCGCGGCCCAGCGACGCCATCGCACTGGCTCTGAGAACCCATTCACCGATTTACGTCACCGAAGACGTGCTCAGGCGTCGAAGCGGCGGCAATCTAGACGCATGGCTGGCCAAATTCGAAACAAGAAATCTCGGAGCGCAGGAAGCATAGCGGCTGGATCATAAGCTGACGAAGGAGAGCATCTGGTTATGACGACGTATTTGGCGAAACCGACCGATGTCAGACGAAAGTGGTATCTGGTGGACGCCGAAGGGAAGACGCTTGGACGGTTGGCTTCTCGCGTCGCGATCCTCCTGAGGGGAAAGCACAAACCCACGTTCACTCCACATGTGGACACGGGAGACCACGTGGTGGTCGTGAATGCAGACAAAATCCGGTTGACCGGAGACAAATTCAAAACGAAGACGTACATCCATCACACTGGCTATCCCGGCGGACTCAAAGTGCTGACCGCCGAACACGTGCATGCCAAGAACCCTACCCTGTTGGTGGAAAGGGCCATCAAAGGCATGTTGCCGAAATCGCCGCTGGGCAAACGAATGGGAAGAAAACTCAAGGTCTACGCGGGGACGGCTCACCCCCATCAGGCTCAACGTCCGGAGCCGATCAACCTGTAACGGACTCAGACCCGAACGCCGACGAGACACAAGGAGGGCAGGAAAGAGCATGGCAGTGATGACGGAATATGCCGTTGGGAAGCGGAAATGCGCCATTGCACGGGCCTGGGTTTCCGCAGCTCCCGGCGCAA
This sequence comes from Nitrospiraceae bacterium, assembly GCA_035573855.1. GTDB lineage: Bacteria > Nitrospirota > Nitrospiria > Nitrospirales > Nitrospiraceae > DATLZU01. The sequence goes on along the minus strand of DATLZU010000021.1, from coordinate 141,882 downwards.
TCACGATCAACGAGAAGCCGTTGGAGAAAGCGTTTCCTCGGCTGACCTTGCAGCACGTTATCCAGCACCCTCTGGAGCTAACCGGATTGACGGGGAAATATTCGGTTCGGGCAACCGTCCACGGAGGCGGGCCGACCGGTCAAGCCGGAGCCCTGCGGCATGCGATCGCCAAGGCCCTGGTGACAATGAACCCGGCGCTTCGCGAACCGCTCAAGAAGGAAGGATTGCTGACACGCGACTCGCGTGTCAAAGAGCGGAAAAAGTACGGTCAGAAAGGGGCACGGAAGCGTTTCCAATACTCAAAGCGGTAACGGTCAAAAGCAGAGAGACTCTCAAGGGAAGGCTTTCGGCCTTCCCTTTTTTATTCCGCGCTGCTTCGCGGTTTTCGCAGCGGGCGTCTTTGGGGGCAGGAGGTATCAGTGCAGGGGTCACGGGAAAAGATCAGAGCGGCGGTGGTCGGCGCCAGCGGCTACACCGGCGTCGAGCTCGTGCGCCTTGTCTCAGGACACCCGAGGTTGGAACTGACGGTGGTGACGTCAGAGAAATCGGCCGGTACCCCGGTCGCGACCCTGTTCCCGAACTTGGCTTCTATGGTTCGGCTGTCTTTTGAGGCCCTGGAACCGCAGGCTGTCGCCGCTCGCGCTGATGTGATTTTCTTCGCACTCCCTCATACGAAATCGCTGCTGCCGGTCGCCGCGTGCCTGACCGCCGGCAGGAAGGTCGTAGATCTGAGCGCCGATTATCGGCTTAAGGATCCCGCCGTCTACGAAACCTGGTATCAGACCGTTCACCCGCAGAAAGAATTGCTGGCCGAAGCAGTGTACGGACTGCCGGAGCTGCATCGATCGGAAATCCGGCGGGCGCGTCTGGTCGCTTCCCCCGGCTGCTATCCGACCGCCGCCATCCTGCAATTGGCCCCGCTCGTGGCCAACGGGCTGATTCAGCCGGATAGCATCGTCATCGACGCGAAATCGGGGATTTCTGGAGCGGGCCGCAGCCCGGCTTTGCCCTATCATTTTCCCGAGGCGCACGACTCAGTAGAACCCTATAAGATTGGCCAGCACCGGCACATTCCCGAGATCGAACAGGAACTCCTGGCCATTCTGACCGGCCGGGATCGAGGAGAGGACAGTCCAGGGGGGACCGCGCCGCCCCTTCGTGTGGTCTTTACCCCACATCTGGTCCCCTTGAATCGCGGAATCCTGAGCACAGCCTATGGCCGGCTCACGCGTGCGATCGAGCTTGCCGAGCTACGGTCGCTCTATCGGGATTTCTTCAAGGGCGAGCGTTTCGTGCGGGTGTGCGAAGACTTCACGCCCAATCCCCGATACATCCGCGGCTCCAATTTCTGCGATATTGGCGTCTTCATCGACGCGCGGGCTGGCTGGGTCGTCACTGTGGCCGCGCTGGACAATCTCGTGAAAGGCGCCGCCGGACAAGCGATCCAGGCGCTCAATCTCATGATGGGATGGCCGGAAGATCTGGGCCTTACCGCACCCGGGATCTTCCCGTGATACCCGGCCCGATCTGTTCCAATTCCCTCGTAGTTGCCGCATGAGTTCCGATTGTGTGAGAGTCGTTCGAGGTGGCATCACTGCTCCGCAAGGATTTCAAGCCGCCGGGGTCCACTGCGGGATCAAGAAAAAAAAGGCCAAGGACCTGGCCCTTGTCGTGTCGGATCAGGAAGGGCCGATTGCAGGGGTTTTCACAACCAATCAGATCGTTGCGGCGCCGGTGGTGATCGACCGGCTGCACCTCCGACATGGCATCGGCCGCGCCATCATCGTGAACAGTGGAAATGCCAACGCCTGCACCGGCCATGAGGGTCTCGCCGCGGCGGAGGAGATGGCGACGTTGGTCGCCGCGCGTCTGGGGGTCGCACGGGAAAAAGTCTTCGTGGGATCGACGGGTGTGATCGGGCAACCGCTGCCGATCGCCTGCATTAGAGCCGGGATTCCCCTGTTGATGAGGCGTCTGCGCCGAGGCGGTGGAACCGAAGCCGCCCAGGCGATCATGACGACCGATCTCAAGGTCAAACAAGTCGCCGTGAAAGGAACAATCGGCGGCCGAACGGTCACCGTGGGCGGTATGGCCAAGGGCTCCGGCATGATCCATCCGAACATGGCCACCCTGCTGGCCTATCTCACGACCGACGCTCGGATCGCACAACCGTGTCTCCAGCAGGCTCTCCGCACCGCCGTGGATCAATCGTTCAACTGCATTTCAGTAGACGGCGATACCAGCACGAACGATATGGTTCTCTGTCTGGCAAACGGTCTGGCCGGGAACGCGATGATCGAGGCTGATACGTCCGATGCAAGACTCTTTCAGCGCCTGCTCAACGCCGCCTGCCTTTCTCTTGCGCTGCAGGTCTGTCGCGACGGGGAAGGGGTCACGAAAGTGGTCCAGGTCCTCGTTACAGGAGCCCGAACCGACGATGACGCCCGCCGTGTTGCCCGGGCGATTGCCACGTCCTGTCTGGTTAAGACCGCCTTGTTCGGTCAGGACGCCAACTGGGGGCGCATTATGGCGGCCGTCGGCCGTTCCGGCGTTCCCCTCGATCCGGAACAGATTACCCTGGCGTTCGACGGGGTCACGATGGTCAAAGCAGGGGTCGGCTGCGGGGCACAGGCCGAACGGCGCATTGAGAGAATTTTCCATCGCAAAGAGTTCACCATCTCGGTCGATCTCGGCCTGGGACACGGGAATGCGCGCTTCTGGATGACAGATTTGTCGTATGACTACGTCAAGATCAACGCCAGTTATCGTTCGTGAGCGATGCTCCCGCCAACCAACGGCTTGCAAAGCCGGAGTGATTGTGCTAGCGTGCCAAGGCTTTACAGGTCTCTCGCCGAAGAGACATCACTCGTTATTCCAAATTCACACCGGCATGACGAGCATGCCGCGCGGCTTGGGAATAAGAAGGGCGAACCTTCTCGTCTCCGATTCCTGTCGTTCTTCCGGCACCCAGACGCATTCCACGTGGCCCATGGGTACCCGACGGGTTGAGAGACGCTCCGCAAGCATTGGAGGGAGGTGAAGGCATGGGAGTGGTTACCATTAAAGAGCTTTTGGAAGCGGGCGTGCACTTCGGGCACCAGACCAACCGCTGGAACCCGAAAATGAAGAAATTTCTCTTTGGAGAACGAAACGGGATTTATATCATCGACTTGCAGCAGACGTTGGAGCGGTTGCACCAGGCCTATGCCTTCGTCCGCGACACGGTGGCGGCCGGCGAGTCGGTTCTTTTCGTCGGCACCAAGCGTCAAGCGGCGGAAATCCTTGAGGAAGAAGCCAAGCGCGCCGGCATGTTTTACGTGAACCAGCGCTGGCTGGGCGGCATGCTGACCAATTTTCAGACCATCCGCCGCAGCGTCGACAAGCTCAAGAAAATGGAGGCGACGCTGGCGGACACCGTGCACCAGGGCCTGACGAAGAAAGAGCTGAACCAGATGCAGAAGGAGAAGGTCAAGCTCGAGAAGTACCTCTCCGGCATCAAAAACATGACGGAGTTGCCGGGCTGCGTGTTTGTGCTCGACACCCGTGTCGAGCGCATCGCCGTCCAGGAAGCGAACCGGCTCAGCATCCCGGTGGTTGCGATCGTCGACACGAACTGCGATCCCGACGACATCGACTACCCCATCCCCGGCAACGACGATGCGATCCGATCGATCAAGCTGATCACCTCGCGCATCGCCGACGCTTGCATCGAAGGCGCTCACCTCCGCGCGCAACGCGAAGACAGCGAGTTCGCCGAACCACTCGTCGACGAGAAGCGCACGGAAGGCAGGCCGATGCCGGCCTCCTTGGAAAGCGTTCAGATCGCGCCGTGACAGCCGGAGCGGATCGGATCATTCGCTGGATCATTAGGACCACAACGGTAGGAGACATGGCAACATGGCTGGCGTGAGCACTTTAGTCAAAGAACTTCGCGAAAAGACGGGAGCCGGAATTCTTGATTGTCAGAAAGCCCTGACCGAAACGGGGAACGATGTCGAAAAGGCGATCGACTACCTGCGGCAGAAGGGGTTGGCCGCCGCGCAGAAGAAGGCAGGGCGGGAGACTAATCAGGGGCTGATCCACGCTTATATTCACGGAGGCGGCAAGATCGGCGTCCTGATCGAAGTCAACTGCGAGACGGACTTTGTCGCACGCAATGAAGAGTTCAAAGCCTTTGTAAACGACCTAGCCCTGCAGATCGCCGCAACGGATCCCTGGTACATCAGGCGGGAAGACGTTCCGGCCGACATCATCGAGAAGGAAAAGAGCATTTATGAGGCGCAGGCGAAGGAGACAGGCAAGCCGCAAACCGCCTGGGCCAAAATCGTGGAAGGCAAACTGGAAAAATTCTATCAACAGCGCTGCCTGCTCGAGCAGGAATTCATCAAGGATCCAACCATCACTATCAAGGACCTGTTAGCGCAAAAGATCGCCAAGATCGGCGAGAACATGAACATTCGTCGGTTCACGCGCTACCAACTAGGCCAAGCATGAGCTCTGCCAAATACCAGCGGATTCTCCTCAAGGTCAGCGGAGAGATCCTGGCTGGTGAGCAGGGGTACGGAATTCAGCCTTCAGTCCTCGAAGGCCTCGCCGACGAGATCGCCGACGTGGTCTCATTGGGCGTGGAGGTCGCCATCGTGATCGGCGGCGGCAACATTTTCCGAGGCATCGCCGCCAGTGCCACCGGGATGGAACGAGCCTCCGCCGATTATATGGGCATGTTGGCGACGGTGCTCAACGCGCTGGCGCTACAGAACGCCCTGGAACGCAAAGGCGTCATGACGCGCGTCCAATCGGCTATCGAGATGCGGCAACTGGCGGAGGGGTACATCCGTCGCAGGGCGATCCGCCATTTGGAAAAGAAGCGGGTCGTCATCTTCGCCGCCGGAACCGGCAATCCCTACTTCTCCACCGATACGGCCGCGGCCCTCCGGGCGATGGAGATCGGCGCGGAAGTGATCATGAAAGGGACCAAGGTCGACGGGATTTACGACGCCGACCCTCTGACTACCCCTTCCGCCAAGAAGTTCACTGAATTGCCGTTTCTCTTCGTGCTCAATCACAATCTCAAGGTGATGGATTCGACGGCGATCAGCCTCTGCATGGATAACAATCTGCCGCTGATCGTCTTCAACCTGAAAGAAAAGGGAAACTTGAGACGAGTGGTGCAGGGCGAGAAGATCGGCACACTGGTCACTCCCGGTGGCCGTTGACAACCGCGGGTAGTCCCATGGCGATGATGTTCGCTGAACCGGTCCGCAAAAAAACGGCAGAACGCATGGAAGCAGCGCTCGAGCATTTGAAGCGGGAGCTGGCCGGCATCCGCAGCGGCCGCGCCTCCGTCTCGTTGCTGGACGGCATCAAGGTGAATTATTACGGGACGCCGACCCCCTTGAGGCAGGTGGCGAACTTGGCCACGCCCGAAGCGCGGTTGATCACCGTCCAACCTTGGGAGCCTCAACTGATCAAGGAAATTGAGAAGGCCCTGCTCGCATCCGACCTCGGGCTCACTCCCTCAAACGACGGCAAGATCATCCGCATCCCACTCCCCCCGCTCAGCGAGGAACGCCGCAGAGAGCTGATCAAGGTTTGCAAGAAGCACGGCGAAGAGACCAAGATCCACATCCGCAACGCCCGCCATGACGGCAACCACGAATTGAAGCAGTTGCAAAAAGAGTCCAAGCTGACCGAAGACGAATGGCGCAAAGCCGAACAGGAGATCCAGAAGCTCACCGATCAGTACGTTCAGAAGGTTGATCAGGTTCTGAAGAAAAAGGAAGAAGAAATTTTGGAAGTCTGACGCCCGCGTGTCGCTTGCACCCTTTTCCCATCCGACGTTCGCCACCATCGATCTGCAGGCGTTGGCTCACAATCTTGCGGTCGTCCGTTCACACATCCCGGCATCCTGCGAAATCATCGCCGTCGTCAAGGCCAACGCCTATGGGCACGGTCTGATCGAAATGTCCCGCGCGCTGCTGCGCCTGGGCATTCCCCGTCTGGGCGTTGCGTCCCTGGATGAGGGACTTGCGCTTCGTCAGGCCGGCATCGAAAGCCCGATCCTGGTCATGGGCGCCGTGTTTCCGCCGCAGTTTCCCGACTTGATCGCCCACCGCCTCACCCCGGTGCTCTACGACGAGCGCTTGACCGATGCGTTTGTCAAGCAACTCAGGTCCCGGTCCGAACCCTATCCGGTGCATCTTAAAGTCGATACCGGCATGGGGCGGTTGGGATTTTCTCCTGAAGAGGCGCTGGCCCTATTGCAGGGGCCGGCGTTCAACGGGCCTCTGCGCGCCGAAGGCTTGATGACTCATTTGGCGGACGCAGACGGCGAGGAGCGGGACTATACGGAAGGGCAACTCGCGCGCTTCCGCCTGTTCCTCGACGGCGTCAAGCGAGTCGGCCTGGCGGTCCCGCTGATCCATACAGCCAACAGCGCGGCCATTCTTCGCTACCCATCGTCCTACTTTACGGCGGTTCGGCCCGGCATCATGCTCTATGGATATCACACCCTGCCGGCCGGCGACCCGGTCCCCGACCTCAAGCCCGTTCTCTCATTGTTCTCCACCATCGCCCAGATCCGATCAATTCCCCGGGGAAGCAGCGTCAGCTACAACCGATCCTTCGTCGCGCAGCGGCCTTCGCGGGTAGCCATCCTGCCGATCGGCTACGCGGACGGCTACAACCGTCTGCTTTCGAACCGTGCCTTCGTGCTCATCGGCGGCCGCCGCGCGCCCGTGATCGGCCGCATCTGCATGGATATGACGCTCGTCGACGTCACCGATCTTGCGGATGTGAGTCCAGGCCAGCAGGCCGTGCTGATCGGACGCCAGGGCTCGCAGCGCATCACAGCCGACGACATCGCGGCGTGGCTCGACACCATCCCTTATGAAGTGCTGTGCGCAATTGGCCCGCGCGTGCCGCGCATCTATCAATCCGAGCCCCTCCCCCCATCGTGACTCCTGTCCCAAACCGATTCCTGCATTGTCGCCTTCGCAGCCATACCATATAATTTTCGGAGTTTTGTCTGGAGCTTGGTCCGCAGCAACTTGCCAACGGGTGGTCGTGAGGCTGAAGGAAACGATACTGGGGTATGTGTGGGTCGTCCAGGAATTCACACTCCTCTGCGCCAGAACCGTCGTCAATCTGTTTCGCCCGCCGTATTACGTTCGAGAAACCATTCTCCAGATGGATCGCATCGGGGTGGGTTCGCTATTCATCGTCGTTCTGACCGGCATGTTCACCGGCATGGTATTGGCGCTCCAAGGCGCGGTCCAACTGGAACCGTACGGGGCCAGCATCTACGTCTCGCGCCTGATCAGCACCTCGGTCGTACGCGAACTCGGTCCAGTCCTCGCCGCCCTCATGATCGCAGGACGGGTCGGCACCGGCATCGCATCGGAGCTCGCCTCGATGACTGTCACCGAGCAGATCGACGCCATGCGCGCCGAGGGCATCGATCCGATCCACAAACTGGTCACGACCCGGCTGATCGCGTGCCTCTGCATGATTCCTCTGCTCACCATTGTCACGGACGGCATCGCGATCTTCGGCGGATGGTTGGTCGCCAAACTGTACCTGGGCATCGACTCCTACTTTTATTGGACCTGGGCTTTCGAAGCGCTCCGGCGGCAGGATCTCGTCCTCGGTTTGATCAAACCGGCCGTGTTCGGATTTTTCATCGCCATGGTCGGATGCTATGCCGGCTTCGCGACCAAAGGCGGCACAGTCGGTGTTGGCGTTTCGACGACCCAGTCGATGGTCTCCTCTTCAATTTTGATCTTGGCCAGCGATTTCTTTCTGACCAAGCTGTTTATGGCGCTGTAGGCCCGCCAATGATTCGACTCGACGCAGTCGATGTGACGCTGGGCGACCGAAAGGTTCTGGAACGCATCACGTTTCACGTCGAGCCGGGCGAAACGAAGGTCATTCTGGGCGGAAGCGGTTCGGGAAAGACGACTCTTCTCCGGCTGATCCTCGGCCTGCATAAACCGGATCGGGGGAGCGTCCGCATCGAGGACGAGGATATCACGCGCCTCTCCGAACAAGCATTGCCGCGGATTCGACGGAAGATGGCAATGGTGTTCCAGAGCGCCGCTCTGTTCGACTCGCTCCCCGTGCGGGAAAACGTCGGCTATCGGTTGTGGGAGCAAGGTGCATTGTCCGATGACGACATTGAGCGGCGAGTCCGGCAGAGCCTGCAGTTCGTCGGATTGGAAGATGCGATCGACAACATGCCGGCCGACCTCAGCGGCGGCATGCGCAAGCGGGTCGGGATCGCCCGTGCGCTGGCCAGCGGCGCGCGGGTGATTCTCTACGACGAGCCCACCGCCGGCCTGGACCCAATCAATGCCTACGCCATCGGACACCTGCTTCTGCAGCTCAAGGCCAAGGGGGTAACCCAGGTCGTGGTCACTCACGATCTGGATCTGGCGTTCCGCATCGCCGATCGCGTCGTCCTGCTCCACAAAGGACAGGTCATGTTTCAGGGCACACCGCAAGAACTGGCCGGCCGCCGGGACCCGGAAATTCGCGGGTTCCTCGACCCCTCCACGTTGTCGACTGAAGAGCGAGACACCTATGCCGGACGTCATTCGGACTAGGACCTGGGGACATGAGCTATGACAAGACGATCTGATCTGACCTGGGCGCAAGTCAAGATCGGCATCCTGGTCTTGATAGCTTTGGCCATCGTGATGGTCATGATTTTGAACCTGGAAGAAGGCCTGGGAGTACTCAGCCGCAAGACGCAGTTCCGCGCGATGGTCGGCCACACGCAAGGGCTCAAAGTGGGCAGCCCGGTTTTGATGAACGGGGTGAATATCGGCAATGTCTACAAGATCGAGATCGCCCAGAACGCCCCACAGGTGGAAATTATCTTCGCTATCAAGCGTGAAGTGGCGCAGCATATTCGCGAGGACGCCTCGATCAACATCCGCGCCCTGGGCCTGCTCGGAGACAAATATCTGGAAATCGTCCCCGGCACGCCGTCGAGACCCTTGCTGGAGCCGGGGTCCCTATTGACCGGCAGAGTCGAGACCGATATCACCAGTCTCGCCTCCGGCGCTTCGGCCACGATTGAAAACGTCAATGCCGCCCTACAGGAAGTTCAGCGGGCGCTCGCAGCCATTACAAAGGGGGAAGGCACGACCGGCAGGTTGGTCAACGATCCCGAGCTCTACGAGCGCTCCAAACGAGTCCTGGAAAACTTGGAGAAAGCTGCGGAGAAAAGCCTCGCCCTGCTGGACAGGGTAGAGCACGGCGAAGGCACGGTCGGGAAGCTCGTCACCGACAAGGAGCTTTACACGCGGGCCAACCAGGCGGTGCAGGAACTGACCGAGCTCGCAAATCGCCTGAACAACCAGAATGGGACACTGGCGAAACTTGCCGATCCTACGCTCTATGCCAAGCTGGACAGTCTTACGGCCCGCGGCGAGCTTCTCTTGGAGAAGATCGAGCGCGGCGAAGGCACGGTGGGCAAGCTCGTCACCCGCGACGATCTCTACACTCGAACGGACAAGCTGTTGACGGAAGTGGAGGAGTTCGTAGCGGACGTGAAAAAGAATCCGAAAAAGTATTTCAAGTTTTCGGTCTTCTGAAAGCAGGGAAGCGGGATGACCAGCTCGCTCTGCTCAGGCGCACCGCTCGACTGGATAGAAGCCAATCGCATCCGATTGGCGACGGAACTCGTTTCGTTCGGCAGTTTCTCACCTTCCACTCGCGCGGACCGCAGATCCACAGCAAGCACGGCGACCGGCATGTCGGCAGACCACCCATGGCTCTGAAAACCGCAATAGGTCCGGGCATCGGGTGAACGCGCACAATTTGCGACACAGAACCGGCTATCCAACGGGATGAGATCGAGCAGCCGGTTGGCCGTCAACCCGGAATGGACAACCGCCTGGTTCTCAGATCCGGTCTTTATTTCATGGTAATTCCTAACCAAACTGGACCAGATGGAGACTGATCCAGCAATGCAACGAGGTCCTCGCTGCGGACATACGCGAACCTGGAAGTTGGCCGACGGGCGGCTGAAGCGCTAGCAGGGCGCATGCCGGTACCGCCTCACCTCGGTCTGGGAGTCCAGTCGTCTGCCGGCAGCCGTGACGCGGCGCCCGCGGGAGGTGTTCGTGCTGGGGGGCCCGCCTCTCGGCAGCGCTTCCGCAGGCGGACCAGTGCTCCGGCCCGCGAGCGATGGTCGCGTGTGATCCGCGCCTGGTGTGCGAGGAGGGAGCACCGACGTGAGCCGTTTGCTGGCACCGTCGAGCGCGACGAAACGACCGTTGGAGGCACACGCCCTGGCAAACGCGGCTGGGGCGCGGCCGGTACAGTCCTCGTGCTGAGGATCCTGCAATGCCACGGACTGGTCCGCGGGGTGCCGGTCCAGGAACGGCACGGTCACACAATAGATAATTGAACGGGTCAAGCCCCATCCCAGGCCCGGTCGCCTCTCCTCCACCGATGACTGGCACGCCTAGGCCTCGCTCGCCGTCCGCGGTAACCATATCGGCGGGCGCAAAGAGCGCGGCAGACCCAACGGGCGCGATCCCCTCAATGGCATCGAAGGGTTCCGGAGCTCTGCGAAAACCTAGTTGCATCCGTTGCGCGGCGCGCCTCGGAAATTCTTCCCTCTGGACTTGGGCGAGCTTTGCTACCGATTCAACCATCGTAACCAGGACTTATATCCCTTGTTGCACAAGCTCTGAAAGGCAACCCCCTTCGACGAGGTCAAACCGATTGTGGTCAGATTCGTTAGGAATTACCTATTGCATACGCCTGGCAGAGCAGGCCCCACCATCCCGCTCTTCATTCCGGATCCGTCAGGAAGTCTTCAGTTTCCGCTTGAGATGCTTTTCCACGCTCGCGACTTTGCTGGTGAGGCGGCCCCTGTGGCCCTTGCGGTAGTCGACTTTGATCGTACAGGAGATACGGTTGCAGTCCTTCTTCATCCGCTCGAAGCATTGTTTCACGACGCCGAATACCTCATCCCATTCTCCCTCCAGAACTGTACCCATCGGATTGAGACGATACTCCACGCCGCTCTTATCAATGATATCCAGAGAGCGCGCGACGTACTTACCGACGCTCTCGCCTTTGCCGAGCGGCGACATACTGAATTCGAGCAAGACCATGGGCGGGAAACGCTCCTTTGCGTGGTGTCAGATACCAGCGGCCAGTTTGAACCGTCTCCTATCCCTAATCAGGCTTCACGCGCGACGCATCACGAGCTACGCCTTACGCCTTCTGCCGCTGCTCCAGCCAGACCTTGGGATATTCGATGCTTCCAGTGAACTTAAAGCCATTGACGGCCTCGCGCAACAACAGTCGCCGCTTCTCGTCGTCGGCCTCGGCCGCTTTGGTCTCGTCGCGCAGATCAGCCAGCCAGTCCAGGAACGCCGCGAATTCCTCTCCGAAGATCTGCTCCAGATCCTGCCGCAACCGGCTAGCGAGCGCCGGGGAGACGCCGCTGGTGCTGATCGCCACGCGCAGATGGCCGCGGCTCACCACCGCCGGCATCATGACATTCGACAGGGTCGGCTCATCAATCGACCACACGAGAAACCGTCGTTCACGCGCCAAGTCCAGCAACGACCTGGCAAAGTCACGGTCGCCGCGAAGTGTGTTCAACACGAGGATGACACTTTCCACGTCGGTCGTCCTGAACATGCGAACTCGGTGGATGACCTTGGCCGAAGCCGTCAACTTGCGCAGCGTGTCGTTGAGCGTCGGGTTCACCACCGTGACTTTGGCTCCGGCGTCCAGCAACCGCAAGGTTTTTTCCGCGGCTTCATCGTCACCGCCCAGTACGAGGCAGGGCCACCCTTTAACATCCAATGAGATTGGGAATCCAGGATTTGCCGTCATCGCGCCTCCTCTCATTCGCAACAGTAGTGCGTATCTTACAATAGCGTCTTTCGGAGCGTAAACCGCACCATTCACGGCCTCTTTTCCGCCTCGCCTCGGCTCTGTATAATGCGCGGACTCCTTGGAAAGCTCGGCTGAATGCACCGCAGGACGTTGCGCGCGTGGCGCACCTTCGTTGACCCGAGGCATGAACCCATTGCACCGAGAAGCGCGACTGATGCCCAGAACATCCTCTCTCTCCCACCTGGGGAGAGGGGTAAGAAACCGTGGGGTGAAATTGAGAACTGCTCGCTGACACCTATTTTTTACACAACAGGAGGCAGTTGGAACGTGGCAAACTATTCACCGGGCGCATTTGGCATGGCCGCCGGGATCATTGCTCTGGCCGGTATCGCCGCGTGGCTGGGTTTGGCCCACAGTTGCGAGCAACAAGGCGGATCGAGTGTCATCGCCGGACGCATCACTATCGCACCGGCGCTGGCGGATCAAGTGCGGCCGACTGACGTGCTGTTCGTCATCGTTCGCCGACCGCAAGGTACGCCGCGTCCCCTCGCGGTGAAGCGGATCGACAACCCCAAGTTCCCGGTGGAGTTCGAAATCACGAATGCGGACCTGATGATGCCGGGAGCGGAATTACGCGGGATGGTGGATGTGGTTGCACGGCTGGATCGGGACGGCCAAGCAGGACCGCCTCAACCAGGGGATCTCGAGGGAAAATACGGCAAGAACCCCACCCTCGTCGGTGGACGAAATGTGGAGATCATGATCGATAAGCAGTACTGACCTGGGAGGGAATGAGGAGTTAGGAGTGTAGATTAGGAATTGAAGGTGTTCAACGAGGAATTGGCTGCCCTGGGCATGCACATTTCGCGCATCCTCATTCCACATTCCTCATTGACTTTTCTACGCTTCCGCCTGATCGGCGTCTAACTCCATGTTCCAGTACAAGTAGTCGCGCCAACTTTCCGGCGTATTGCGGATGCCGATGGTGATCGTAAGCACTGGGTTCCACTTAGGCTTGACTGGCTTCTTGATGAGCCGCATCCCGGCCTCTTCCGGCGTCCGTCCGCTTTTCCTGTTGTTGCAGCGCCAGCAGGCTGTGACGATATTCTCCCAGGTCTTTTTCCCACCCTTGGCGATCGGTACGACGTGATCGAAGGTCAGATCTTCGGTGCGGAACTTCTGGTTGCAGTACTGACAGGTATAGCCGTCACGGGTGAAGATGTTGATGCGAGAGAACTTGACAGCTCTATGGCTGTCTTTCAGCCGGACCAGCTTGAGCAACCGCATGACAGCCGGCAACTTGATCGAAATCGACACCCCGTGAATGTCGCGGTCGTACACCTCCAGGACTTCCACCTTGCCCTGCCAGAGCAGAGTAATAGCTTTCTGCCAATTGATGACACGCAGCGGTTCGTAGGTCGCGTTAAGCAACAACGTCATTTCCATGAGAACTCCTTACCCCATCCTCCAGGTCTTGGCAGCCGGGGCTGGACCACCTGCCAGCCTTTGTGTATGCCACAATTGGAGAATCAGATCAAGCTGGAAGGCCGATGGAGCAAGCCGGAACCGATCTCTCCTCTCAGGCCGGGACCCAGCGGCTCAAGCGCGGAGCTACGAAGGAGGATCCAGCGGCGATGATGAAATTCGTTCCGGTGGCGAAGCTCAGCGATCTGGAACCCGGCTCTTGCCTTTCGGTCGAAGCGGAAGGCGGAATGCTGGTGGCCCTGTTCAACGTGGACGGGATCGTCTACGCGCTCGACAATTCCTGTCCCCACGCAGGGGGACCGTTGGGCGAAGGAGCCCTGGCCGGTGAGATCGTGAAATGTCCCTGGCACGGCTGGCGGTTCAATGTGCGGACTGGCGTGCGGGTGGACAATCCCGATTTCAGAGTTGCCTGCTACGAGGTGCAGGTAGAAGAAAACGTAATCAAAGTGTCACTGCCCATCTCCTGGTGAGAACGGCGACCGCATTGGAGCCCCGGGTGTGGCATCGGCAGGCATGTACCCATCTGCCGGCAGGGACGCCGCGTTGACACGCTTGGTTGCCAGGTTGGCATGCCAAATCAATTCTCGTTCGAACCACTGATTCTGTCCTTGTTCCCGCATCGTGACTCGCACTTCATAGAGATCGCCCTCCAGCCGCTGCACCCGCCACTCCCCCAAATACACGCCTTCGCCCCGCGCCTTCTTAGCGCGCACGTGCTCGGTCAAGGCCTGCAGGATTGTCGGCGCCCCTTGCGCCCGATGCGTCTGCACCAACGCGATGGCTTCCGCCGCGCGCGGATCGGCCATGGGGTTCAAGGAAGCCGGCTTGAGCCACCAATAGGCCAAGCCCCCGGCGACCAGCAGACCGTACCCGATGTAGTGGATCGTTCTGATCCACGACCAAGAGGATTCTGAAGAAGGAGCGGAAGAAGACTGGACAGTCAAAGCCAGTTAGCGTTTCGACGGAGTGAAAGAAAAGAATAGAGCCTTTTCGGCGTCACGGTTCCGCAGCAGGATGGGTTCACGCGGGCGATTTCTTGTCGGACCGCCTTGCGGAGCAAACGGTTGCGCTCGATTAAGGCTTGCCGCTCTCGCCGGATTCGGTCGGAAACCGGTTTGCCGGATGAGGAAGCCAAGGTTCCGGGTACCGGCTCCCCCCGACCAACGCCCGACCGGTAGATGTCATTTTCCTCCAGAGCTCCCTGCCCGGCGCCGGGCCATAAATTTGTCGTACACAGCATAGGGCCTGACGAAGCCGGAAGTCAATGCTGGCTCCTTGCAGCTCTTTCTCGCCCGGCAACCCACAGAGCGCTGGAATCCGCAGTGACGAGAGCGACCCTCGACTTGACAATCCAACGAGCGGATATGCTACAAGTACCAGGCTTGTTTCAGGAAATCGTCACGGACGTGAGCGCGCATGAAACTCTTCGTCTATGCTGACAACCTGAACCCCACTCAACTAAAACGGCGCGCGCCGGAGCATCAGTTTCTTTTTAAAGCCTATCTGCCCGATCACACCATTCAGTTTTGCCGGTGGTCTTCCCAATGGCGCTGCGGTCTCGCCAGTGCAGTCCCCTCTCCCGGAGAAAAAGTCTGGGGCATCGTGGTGGAGGTCACAGATGAAGACTTGAAGCTTATGGACGAATTCGAAGGCGACGTTCCACCCGGTGCGTTTCGGCACCTTCCGGTCACCGTGATTACAGAAGAAGGCGAGAAAGTGCTCGTCACCACGCACGCGGCGACGCCGATCGGGAAATTCAAGCCCAAGGAACATTACTTGGACTGGGTGATGAAAGGCATTAAACACTGGAAGCTGCCCGATGAATGCGTCGAACAATGGAAATCCTACATGCCGCGATAACAACCGGCTATGATTATGATTTGTGAGCTTCCAACGATTGACTTCCGAGAAGAGGAGACCCTATGCCGAAGCCCAAATATCACATCGTGGTCTGCACCAATTCCCGTCCGCCCGGGCATCCGAAACCATCCTGCGGAACGGCGGGATCGGCCAATATCCTTATGGCCCTCAACATGGGACTGATGGAGCGTGGCTATCAACCCGGCCAGATTTTGGTCACCGGTTCCGCCTGTTTGGGTCCCTGCGAACACGGCCCCACCGTCGTGGTCTATCCTGACGGCATCTGGTACTCCAAAGTAACGGAGGCCGACGTGCCGGCCATTCTCGACGAACATATCGGCAAAGGCACGCCCGTCCAGAAGCTCAATCCCGACGCTGTTTGGCGCTGAGTGCCTCCCGCTGGATTTGTCTTGTGAGCACGCCTTCCTACCAGGAACACAAGATTCACGCTCCTCGCCGAGTCGGGTGTTTGGTCATTACCTGTAGTGACACACGCACGCCGGAGACCGACGAGAGTGGTCAACTCATCATGCGCCTCTTGAAAGACCAAGGACACGAAGTCGTCGCCTATCAGCTCGTCAAAGACGAGCCGGTACAAATCAGGGCGAGCATCGAAAGTGGCGTGATGAACGAGGAGGTTCAGGCGATCATCATCAACGGCGGGACTGGGATTTCACGGCGCGATTCAACATTCGAAGCAGTCGAAAAAATATTGGAAAAGCGATTGGATGGATTCGGCGAACTGTTCCGCTACCTAACCTATCAGGAAATCGGCTCACCCGCCATGCTCAGCCGGGCCACCGCGGGCATCGTGCGCGGCCGGGTCCTGTTCTCCACGCCCGGCTCAGTGAATGCCGTACGGCTCGCGATGGAAAAATTAATCCTGCCGGAGTTGGGGCATCTGATCAAAGAGCTCAACAAGTGACGGCCACATCACCCGAAATAACGCACCGACTCTTGTTCTCCATTAGTCCTGCATAATCTTCGGCTCAGACACCCGCTTATAAAACACCAGCAGGTCTCGCACGGAGATCAAACCCACCAACTTGCCCTGTTCGGTCACACCCAAATGCCGCACGCCCAGATCGCCCATCATGTCGTGGGCGTCCTGCACGGTCCGCATCACCTCGATCGTGGCGATTGGGCTGGTCATGATGTCCTGCACCGTCAGTGTGTTGAGATCGGCTCCTCCCGCGACCGCCCGCCGCACCACGTCGGTATCGGTGACAATGCCCACGAGATCGCCGTTTTTCTCCACCAGCAGCGAGCCGATGCGTTCGTCCCGCATCTTCTTGGCCGCCTCCCGCACCGACGTAGTGTAGGGAATCCGCTTGGGATCTTTTCGCATGATCTGCCCGACAGTCGACATGGATGAGGTCCTCCTTTATCAGAATGTGTCCGCTCGAATTCGCAACGCCTATTCCACCTTCAACACGATTTTACCAAAGACCCGCCGGCTCAGGAGTTGTTCCTGCGCCGCGCGGGCATCCCGAAGCGGATAGATCCGGTCGATGATCGGACGGAGTTTGCCCCGCCCGATCAGCGCGGCGACGGCGAGCAACTCGGCCCGCGTGCCCATGTACGAACCTTTCAGCGTCAGTTGCCGCGAAAACAGATAGCGGAGATCCAGTTTCACTTCGCCGCCGGTCGTCGCGCCACAAGTAACCAGCCGACCGCCTCTAGTCATCGCGTGCAGGCAGGCTTCCCAGACTTCGGGCCCGATATGCTCGAACACCACATCCACGCCGCGCCCTCCGGTGAGCGCCTTCACCCGCGCCGCGACCTCCTCTTTGGAGTGCTGAATCACCTCGTCCGCGCCGAGTTCCTTCGCCTTGACGATTTTGTCCTCGGACCCTACGGTCGTGATGACGCGCGCGCCGACGAGTTTGGCCATTTGGACGGCCATGCTGCCGACCCCGCTTCCCGCCCCCATGACCAGAACCGTCTCGCCCGGTTTGAGATCGGCCAAGGTGAACAACATATGCCACGCCGTCACGGACACAAGCGGAAAGGCAGCGGCCTGTTCGAAGGTCAACCCGTCGGGGATGGGCAAGACATTCCGAGCAGGCACGGCGACGAACTCCGCATAACCCCCGTCCACCTTCGCACCGAGGATGCCGTATGTCGGGCACAGATTATCCCGTCCCGCGAGACATTGCTCGCATCGCCAACAACTCAAACCGGGCGAGACGAAAACCCGACTTCCGACGGCGATGCCCTCGACCCGCTCCCCCACCGCTTCCACAACCCCGGCCACATCCGACCCAGAAATATGGGGGAGCGGAATCTGGTACGCCGGAATGCCTTGGCGGATCCAGATGTCCAGATGATTCAACGCGCAGGCTTTGACGCGAACCAATACCTCTTCCGGCCCCGTCCTCGGCGTGGGCACCTCTTCGAAGGTCAATTTCTCCGGCCCGCCGTGCTCGCGAAAGACTACCGCCTTCATCACTCCCTCATAGTCACGAACGCTGAATGTGGAATGAGGAATTGTTAGACCTTTTCTGGTTCCATTCCTCATTCATCTCCTAATTCAGAATCTTAGAACTCCTTCCGCCACCATCACCACTTGGCCGCCGACTTTGACTTCCTGGATCGCATCGTCGTCCGATTCAACCTGGATAAGAATGCGCGAGGGGCGCTCGATTTCGTAGCCCTGTTCGGCGACGATCTCGGTCATCGGAGCCACCTCCACCACGCCGTGATGGACCAAATACGCGCCCAATGCCCCGCTGGCGCTGCCGGTGGCCGGATCTTCAAGCACACCGACAGGCGGCGCGAACATGCGCGTGTGGACGGTCGCCGACTCATCAACCGTCATCGTCGTGAACACCATCATCCCACTCGCTCCGTAGCGTTCGCAGAGCCGGTTCACGGCCGACACATCCGGCATGATGGACCGCACGGCCGTCAGCGTGCGCACCGGCACAATTATGACGGGTAAGCCGGTTGAGACGACCTGAATCGGCCATTTCGCCTCGGTGATCGCATTTTTCGACACCCCCAACGCCTTGGCGACATCAAAGACGTCCTGGACGCCTTCCACCTGGTTCAAAAACTGCGGTTTGGGTTGCGACATGGCTACCCGCAGGATCTCCCCGCGATGCGCGTGAAGTTCGACGGGAAACAGACCGAGATTGCACTCATACACGGCGCGTGTCACCGGCTCCCGGACCGCCAGCTTTTTCAGTTCGCCCAGTACGTAAAAGGTTCCGAGAACGGGGTGGCCAGCAAAGGGAATTTCCTGCGTCGGAGTGAAAATGCGGATCTTGGCGACGGCAGCCTGATCAGTTGGAGGGAAGACAAAGACGGTTTCAGAGAGGTTCATTTCACGAGCGATCTGTTGCAGCTCGCGATCGGTCAAGCCTTGGGCATCCGGCACGACGGCGACGGGATTCCCACCGAACGGTTGGTCGGTGAAGACGTCGGCCTGATAAAACTTGAGAGTTCGGACCTCGTCATCCATCGCCGACGCTACTGTAGGTCAGCGCCGAAGTCCTTGTCAAACCCATCGTAGCCATGGCCCGGCCGGTCGCCACGGCACTGACCTTGACTTGCCAGGGAACGCAACGCTATGTTGGCTTTTATGGCACGGGAAATGGAAATCAACGTCCGCCCGATTTTCTCGACTCCCCTTCTCGTCTTCACGGTTCCGGACCACGAACAGATCAATGCTCAGTTGCGTCGTGCGATTCTCGAGCGCGAAGCCTCCACGCCTGCTTATTCGGATTACGAGGTCGTCGGCTGGTCCTCTCCACACGATCTCTCCATGCTGGATTGGGCCGGCGAGCCTTTGAAGCGGTTGTTCGAACCTGTCATTGAGGTGGCCACGCAGGTGACAGAGTTCTCCGAACGGGCGCCGGGGACGGCCGGACGGCGTCCCGGCTGGCAGGTCGTCGAGGTCTGGTCCAACGTGCAGCGCAAGGGGGGCAGCAACGCCGCCCATCCGCATCCCGGCAGCTTTTGGTCTGGCGTGTATTATGTGGATGTCGGCGACATCTCGCCCGATAGCAAATGCGGCGGCGAGTTGCAGCTCTTTGATCCGCGGGGCTGTCTGCCCAGGATGCTCGCCCCCTACCTCCGCTACGCCATGCCCGAACTGCACGATGCCGGGCGCAATATTTCGTTTTCCCCCACAGCCGGCCAGTGTGTGATGTTCCCCGGTTGGCTCTTCCATGCCGTGGCCACCTACACAGGCACGGCTCCGCGCATCAGCGTGGCCTTCAATCTCGATCCGGTCCTCACTGCAAAATAGCTGTCCCTCCACTGCCTTCCCCGCCTTTCTTACAAATTCCAAAACAAAGTAGGGCGGAAAAACAGCCGGTGCTTGAGCGGCCTATATGCGCTAAGCGGAAATGGGCAGAGCTTCGTATGACTGAGTGAGAGGATTGCGGACGTAGTCCTCGACGTAGTTGCGCAGGTGGCCGTTGCGGTACAGCAGTTTGTTGGCGAACCTGGTATCAATCCGATGCAACACCCTGACCTTCACACCGGTCTTCTTGATGAACTGGTCGAGCGTCACGCCGGCAATATCCGTATACGGCCCGCGCCCTGACTGCATCATGCACTTGGGGACATGGATCATCTTCTGACCGCTCAACCGTCTGGCGATGTCGTCGAAAGTCAACAGGACCGTGCAGTCCGAGTCTCCACCCAAAGTCGCATTGGGCACCATAAGGAATCGGGCTCGATTCTTCCGGTACATTGTGAGGATCTTGTAGACGCTCTTGGCCATCACCACCGTATCATGCTTTTCCAACTCCAGCGAATCGAACAGGCTCACGATCCGACGACGGTTCAGAAAAGCCGTGATCGGAGCTTCCGTGTGGATGGTCTGCAGATTCGGCAAGCCCGCATCGTAGACGCGCTCGGCCTCGCGCGGCAGATATTTCCGCCCTTGCCGCATCAGTGCGACCGTCTCTTCCTTAAGCCCCCGCACCGGCGTCAGACACCCCATCCACAACACGCACTTCTGGTTGACGCCGGAGATCGTGACGGCGTCCTTGGACATCGTATAGTCGTCGAACGCATAAAAATTGGCTGAAGAGACGGCCGGCCCATCTAGGACCTTCATCAGGTGCTTCACCGCTGGAGCGTGCGGCATGAGCCGTTCCCGATAGTCGCTCAGCGTGATGACCGACAATTCAAAATTGATCCGTCCGGGGTACTGCGCAGCCAACTGGTGGATCTTCGGCACATGCACGAATCCAACGGTGAAGAACGTGACGTTCTTGTCGGTGTACTTCAGAAAATCCTCCAGCCATTCCATGGCCTTGGGGTGCAGGAACAGATCAGTCCATTCCATGTATTCGTTCCCGCCTAGACACCAGAATTGCTGGGGATCGGTCGGCTTCTTGTTGATGTAGTCGAGAATGAACTCCCAGTCCTCTTGGGTCGTTCGCGGCGGGTCGGCTGTCTCTCGATACGAGTGGTCGATCTCGTAGCAAAATTCACACTTGACAGGACAGCTCTTGCCGAGGCTGAGCGGGATCTTCCCCCCGTCCATTTCCCGCTTCAGGATCTCTCGGTAGTCTTTGCCCTTGAGGACCGGCGGGGCCTGCAGGATGGGCAGTGGAGTGGTTAGACGCATGATTGACAGGGTTTCCGGCTCTTTGTCACACTCACCGACGGGCGGCGCGACGATGGCCGCCGGACGCTTGAATCCGTCACGCCATGGAGCAATCGGACCTCGATCGCGCGTTGGAAATGTTCGGCCTCTCGTTGCCGGTCACGCGTGAGCTGCTCGATCGGAGACGTCGGGAACTGCTGCACCTCTGGCATCCCCATCGGTATGCCAACCTGACCAACAATCCGCGCAAGTATATGCAGATGTACAAAAAAGCCGAAGCGATGACAAAACAGATCGAGGCAGCCTACCAACTGCTGAGCAATTGGCTGTCATCCCAACGCTGACCGCGGAAAGCGGGTAACGGAGTGCCGAGACCAAAGAGGATCTGTTTCCCTGGTTTCCTTCCACTGGCAATCATTCGTTGCCAGCTATTTGCTATCGGCGCCTTGCTCATGACACCGCGTGGCTGACCACCCGGGTCATCGACGGCTCGCCAGCCTTCCCTTCGCCCTCGCCCAATGCAACCGGCCAGGTTACTAGCCCGGAGACGCTGTCCGCGGCGCCCTCTTTTCGCTGCGCGTAGATCTGCGGCAACCGGTTGGTGCCGTACTTGGAGATATAAAGAAAGACATGCTCGCGGGCGTTCACCCGAACAGCCCAGGGCTGGAAATCGTTTCGATAAAACTCCTCGCAGAGCTGCATCGCGTCGAGGCAAGAAAGTCCACCCGGCTCATTCAAGGTGTAATAGTAATCCAGCGGAAGGTCGTACTCCTCCTGTTTGTGAATAGTGATGCCGAATTTCTCGGGGTTCCGGACCATCGGCGTATGGCGATAGGCAACAAAATAGAAGAGCTCGACCGAATGAATGTACGGCTGATTGTCGAGAATAAATTGCCTGGTCTCCAGCGCCTCCTCGCGGGTCTCGCCGGGAAACCCATAAAAAGCCATCACGTGGTTCCAGATACCCGCCTTGGCCGCTTCTTTCAGATTGTGCTCGATGACGCTCTTTTTGACGTGCTTGTCCATCAAGTTCAGCACACGCTCATTAGCCGATTCCATCCCATAATAGAGCGTGCAGCATCCGGATTTTGCGGCCAGCTTCCAGATCTCCGGGTCCTGCAGCGTTTCCTCGAAGCGGATCAGCGTCGTCCACTTGATGCCGACGTTCTGCTCAACCAGGAGTTGCGTGACCTTCTTAAAGAGCGCGGGCGGATAGGATTCGTCGGAGAACAGAAAATGTTCGCAGCGATATTTGTCCTTCAACGCCTTGAGCTGCTGTACAACCAGGTGCGCCGGCATCCCTCGATATTGGTCGAAATAACCCTGCCCGTGATCGCAGAACGTGCACCGCCCCCAATAGCAGCCTCTGGTCGCGAGATAGGGCAGGATACGCACCGGCACAAAATAGCTGTCCAAAGGCAAGCCGTCGAAGTCCGGCAAGGGCAGCGCCGTCGTCTTCTCCGTATAGATCTCTTGGCTCGTCCGAATCCCCTGACCGTCGCGATACATGAGGTTCGGTACCGAAGCCAGATCTCGTTCTCCGCTCAGCGCTTCGAGTAGCCACAGCAAAGCGTGCTCGCCCTCGTACAGAATCGCCGAATCGAACACTTCGGTGAAAAACCGCTCGTGCTTCGGCAATTCTTCCTGTAATCTCGTAATGACGTTGCCGCCCACCACGACGTGGATTTGCGGGAACGCTTCTTTGATCATTTTGCAAATGGTCAGACCGGCCAGCAGCTGCATTTGCGTCCCAATCGAGACGCCCACCACCTCCGGCGACTCCCTGCCGACGACCGGCAAGACCAGTTGCCGACAAACATCACGATAGACATTCACCTGGTCGTCGTCGAGACAAGCAAAGACCTCCTTGGACACGCCGGGCCGGTAACCCAGGTTGCTCTCCATCGGGTAGAACACCAGCGACGCCGGGTAGTACGCGGCGGAAATGTACTGCATCACCTCACGGAACGTGTTCAGCGCCCACTCCAACTTGTCGGCATCGTAAAACTCCTCGCTATGGACGATGCGCTTCGCCCGCTCGGCCCGTTCCGCCAGTTCAAACACATCGATCGAGGCCTTGGCCTCCAAGCAGGCCTTCTGATCCGCCTCCTGGTCGGTCAACCATCCTGCCTGCTCCTTGGCTTCCAACTCCTTCAACTGCATGCCCATCCTGGCTTTGATCCAGATGAGGAACATATCGCTGAAGAAGTGATTGTACATCTCGATATTGACGTCTTTCTGGATGACCTCGTGCCCGTGCTCGCGAAGGACGGCGGCCAGGCAGGGCAAGGCCAGGTAGGGCGCGGTCGGCACCCATTCCGGCGGGAACAAAAGCATAGTCTTGAGCTTGCGGCCGCTCCTCCGCCTGGCGCCCGCTCCTTCGATCTGAATCAGGTGGCTCATCGCCTTAACTCTAACTCGATGCCGTCCCGGCAGGAATGCGATCAGGATTGAACTGGAGGTCCTGCAGTTTGCTCAGCCCAAACCGGGCGATATAGAGAAAGACGTACTCCCGGATGAAGATGCGCAGGTCCCACCCCGGATAATGATTGCGCTCAAACTCTTCGAACACCCGCTCTGCCTCTTCAACGCTGAGCCCTTCGCGCACAGTGTAATAATAATCCAGCGCCAAGTCCCAGTCCGGATTCTTGTAAGGAGTCACACCCCACTTTTCCGGGTGCTTCGCGACAGGGGTGTGTTTGCTCAGGTCGAAGGTTCCGAAACCGAGCGAATGGACATGTGCCCTGTTGTCCTCCAGGAATCGAACCGACTGCCAGGCCTCCTCCCGCGTCTCCCCCGGAAATCCGAAGAACCCCATCACATGGTTCCAGATTCCTACCCCGGCGGACAGTTCCAAATGCCGCTTGATCACGTCCGTCGTCGTGGCCTTGTCCATCAATTTGAGCACCCGTTCACTCCCCGATTCATAGCCGAAGTGGAGATACCGGCACCCGGAATCCCTCGCGTCTCGCCACACCGCTTCGTCAAGCAAGCTTTTCTCAAACCGCATGTGGGTCGTCCAGAGAATGTCCATCTTGGTCTCGACCAGCCGGCGGGCCAGTTTTCGGAAGAGCGCCGGCGGATAGGATTCGTCGGTAAAGTGGAAGTGGCGGGTGTGATATTTCGTCTTGAGGAACCGAATATCCTCGATGATCTGCTCAATCTTCTTCGTCCGATAGCCAGCGGTGTAGCCTTCGCCGTGATCGCAGAACTCGCAGCGGCCCCAGTAACAACCGCGCGTAGCCAGATACGGCAGAATGCGGTCCGGCACGAAATACTTCTCCAGCGGCAGCCCGTCGAAATCGGGCGGAGGAAGCGAGCCCATGTCTTCCGCGTATGTCAGCGGCGAAGTGTGCACCCCGGCCGCATCACGATAGATCAGGTTCGGGATGCCGCCCAGATCTCGTCCGGCGCCCACCGCCTCGATCAATTGCAGAAACGCCGTCTCCCCTTCGTAGATCACCGCGCTGTCGAAAAACGCGAACAGCGGCGAACCGGGCAGGACATCGCGCAGCCGCGTCACCGTATTGCCGCCGATCGTGACGTGGATCTGCGGAAACTGTTCCTTGATCAGGGCGCAGAACGTCATCGACGAGAAAAGCTGCTGTTGGAGCACAATTGAGACTCCGACCACGTCGGGTCGTTCGGCTTCGATGGTCGGCTTGACCAGGTGATCAAACACATCTCGATAGACGTTCACCTGCGTGTCGCGCACCGCATCCATCACCTCGGAGGACATGAAAACCTTATAGGAAAGATCGGTCTCCATCGGGGGCATGCAAATCCGTGCCGGGGCATAGACCAGCGAGATCGCCGCAGTGATTTCCCGAAACGTGTTGATAGCCCATTCCAGCTTGTCGATGTCATAAAAATCCTCACCGCGCACGATCCGCTTGGCCCGCTCCGCCTTGTCAGTCAGCTCGGCGATCCGCTGACGGGTCAGATCGCACAACGCAAGCTGGAGGTCCGCTTCCCATTCCTCCAACTCGCGCTTCTTCGCCAGTTTCCTCAGCCGATCGAGCTGTTGGGGTACCTTGCGAAGCACGCGCTTGAGAAAATCCTCGCTGAAGTACCAGTCGTACATCTCGAGATTTACATCTTTTTGGATCACCGTGTGTCCAGCGGCACGAAGGACGGCGGTCAGAGTGGGCAGGCTCAGATAGGGTTCGGAAGGGTACCAGTCCGGGGGGAAAATCAGCAGGACCTTCATCTTTCGCCCACCTGCCACGGCCGACGAGCGCCGGTGAAGCTGGATCAGTTCCGTGCTCGCCCGTTGGCCTTTGGAATATTCGATTCTCATGGCTGGCCGTTCCTCCTCAACACCCCCAGAAGGAATCGAAATTCACCGGGAGTTCCAGAACTTAGCGAAAATCACGCCAATTCTATGCGCCGTCCAACTGCCGGGTCAAGGGTGAGTCAACGCGGTCTTGCCCCGTACGTCATGCTTGGTTGGTGCCCATCCCTCCGACAATTTCGTCGTAGTAGGCTTCTACCAGCTCGGCACGTTGGGATTCGACAATCACGATCTGCCGCTGATCGAAGGTATTGGCGCAGTACACGTACGCTATCGATCCTGCCCGTCCCAGCTCGACATGGAACTCGCGCCCGTCCGGCTCCCGTGTCGTGCGCTCCTTCAGGATCTGCCGCTCCTGAAGCTGGTTCCAGACTCGCTGAGCCGACGGCCAATGGTTTTCGTAGAGTGGTTCATCCGCCGGCCGCACGATCCCGCTTCGGCCGGTGATATCAAATACGGGGGCCTCGTCCGGTTCCGGCAATTCATCCCAGGCGACCGCTGTCAATCCAGCGTTCCGGGACAGGCCTCGCCCCAAGACATAGAACGGCCCATCATCGGCGATTTCTTCGACCAGCCGATACCGGATCGGTTCGGGCGGTTCCAAAAGACTCAGGCCACGCGCCGCCAGCGCGCGCTGAAACGGAATCCGCCGCGCCAAGGTTCTGGTTTTCTCAAACACAATCATCCGCCCATTCGAAGCCAACGCGGCGACGAGCCGATCCAGCCTTCTGCCCACGCCGGTTCTCCGTTCAAACTCCTGCTGGAGTCGAGAATCGTGCGGGCGCTCGAACGTGCGCCAGCTTTGACTGGGAAGGCCGGGGTCCCGCTCCGCCTGCACCAACGCATGGGTCGCGACGATCAGATCGAACGGGCCGGCCGGCTGGCTTTCCTCAACGTCCGCGCACTCGAACCGGACATTGGCGAGACCGAGCGCGGCCGCCTGGCGGCGCGCCATCTGGATGGAGGCCGGTGACCGGTCGATCCCCAGAAACGCGCGGTCGGGAAACTGCCCTGCGTAAAATGTGGTCAGGATTCCGACCCCGCAGCCGAAATCCAACACGGACCGCGCGTCGCCAATTCGCGATGCCACCCGTGGTCCGATTTCGACATAGTAGTCGTACCGCTGACTGTAGAGCACGGGGACAATGTGCGGACAAGCGGTAAGGTCGTAGAACGACTTTTCTTCCTCGGCACCGGCGCCGAGCGCCCGTTTCCGTTCAATGCGCTCGTTGAGCAGGCTCAAATCGGCTGGGCTGAGGCGCTCGCGTTGCCATCGGAAATAGGCCGCGTCGGAGTCAAAGCGCCGGAGTCCCCACCGGGCAAGATGAGCGAGAAGCGCGTTGTGGAGTCCGGTCAGCAACGCTCAGAAACGCTTGAGCATGATGGCGTCTTCGTAGGTCACCGGCACCGGATGAGGATGGCGGAGCTGCCCGCCTCCAAAGACGACATATTTCTGGCAGGTCAGTTCGTTTAACCCAATGGGGCCGCGGGCGTGCAGTCGCGAGGTACTGATTCCGGCTTCGCCGCCCAGGCCGAAGGCATCGCCTGCGTGCAGCCTCGTAGAGGCATTGACGAGCACGGCGCTGGAATCGACTTCGCGCGCGAAGCGCAAGGCATGGTCATAGTTCTTGGTGACGATCGCATCCGTATGGCCCGGACCGTACCGGGCAATGTGCTCCAGGGCTTCGTCCATATCCTTCACCATCTTCACCGCGATGGTCTTGGACAGGAACTGCTTCCCCCAATCGTCATCCGCGACAGGTCTGACCGACTTGTGGCCGCTGATCTCCATCGTGCCCATCAACGAGTACGTCTTGGGGCAGCCCAGCACGTCCACTTTGAATTCATCGAGCAAGCGACGAATCAACGCCGGCAACAAAGGGCGGGCCACCATCTGATGGACAAGCAAGGTATCGGCCGAATTCGGCGCGGATGGCTGCTGGAGCTTCGAATTGATGACGATGTTTTGTGCCATCGGCAGGTCCACCTCTTCGTCGATATAGATATGGCAGACCCCGCCGTCATGACAGAGAACCGGCAGGCGGGAATGTTCCATGACCGCTTTCCGCAGACCGGCGCCGCCGCGCGGGATGATCGCGTCCAGCATCTTCGTCGCTCGCATCAATTCCAGTGCCGCCTCTTTGTCCGGCCGCTCAACAAAGGACAGCGCACCGGCCGGCACCCCGGCTCCCTCCGCCGCCTCACGCAGACTGGTCACGATGACCTGGTGTGTGCGTCCCCATTCAGGCGCCGCACGAAACACGCAAACATTACCCGATTTAAGGCAGAGCGCCATCGTCTCGGTCGTCACGGTCGGTCCATATTCCGAAATGACGCCGATCACGCCGATCGGCACCCGCACCCGACTTACCTGCATCCCGTTCGGCTGTTCCCAGCGTTTTGTCACTTCGCCAACCGGATCGGCCAACTCCGCAACCTTCCTCAAACGGTCGACCATTTCCTTGACCGCATCAGGTGCGAGGCGGACTCGTTCGACTGCTTCCTTCACACGATCTTTGTTCGTCTCTCCCTCCAGCGTCTTGCCGACATTCTCCACATCCTGGAGGTTCGCTTCGAGGATGGCCTCTTCATCCGCCGCCAGCCGATCCGCCATCGCGAGCAACGCCCGGTCCTTCACAGCGGTCGGGAGCACAGCCAGTGGACGCTGCGCCTCGCGGGCCTTTTTCAACAAATTTGTCAGGTAAATCTTAACGGGAACTTCAACCATGTTTAAGACCGCAATGCATCATGCCCGGCGTGCGACAGGTCGAAAGCAGACAAGCGACTCGTTGCTTCTCACTTATCACCCTCACCCTTTGTGTAGGAGGCTCCGGGGAGGTGGACTATAACACGGGGGTTTTCAGGGAGTCAAAAAAGAGGGGGCCTCAAAGAGAAGAGCCCGGGCGTTACGACGGCAACGCACCGGGCCCCCCCTTGTCTTGTTTACTTGCTGGTGGACGATTCCGGCGAAGCCGCGGTCGTCCCGGATGCACTCGCAGATTGCTGCTGTCCTTGCGCGGCAGGGGCTGAAGCCGCATCCCCGGACGGCGCAGAAGCTGTTGCGGACGCGGATGCAGCGGGTTCAGTCTTCTGCGTGTCTTTCTGCGTCTCAGCCTGAGAAGCAGCCGCCTTCTCTTGCACCTTGGGAGGCTCCGAGGTTGATGACTGCGAGCAGCCGGCCAACGTCAGCATCAGCAAGCTGCACAATAACAAACGCTTCATCGGTCATCCTCCTTGGAAAACGATTCGATGCCCCTCCCCGGCCGTACACAGTCGGGCTGGGTTTCGATTCGTCAACAAATTAATCAAATCCACCATCCCAGTTTCAAGAGAGCGCGAAACCAGGCTTGTCCAGGTCAAAAAATCAAACTTTCAGCCGCTTCTTGCTTCCAGGTGGAACCGTTGCCTTTCCCGCAAACGTTGAAAAAGCGCACACCTCGCTTCAGCGACGAAATGGGCTCTCGACCAGCCGGAAGTCGTTGCCTTGTCAGCGTACTGGCTGCCCTTTTACAAGCCATCTTTAACCGTTCCTTGATGGGGAGGGGCCACCCTTCCCCCTGTTCACCCCTCTCCCGGCACCTGGCGGAGTCGCCAGGTGTATTCCAACGCAACCAATGTTACAAGGATCCGGTACTGAGAAAGCACCATTCTCCAGATGGAACTCTTGTCCGACTTTACTCGTTATGCCGACCAATTGGCCGGTATTGCGCGGTGGGCCTATCGAAATGGCTGGGCGCCGGGGACGAGTACCAACTACAGCGTCCGACTTCCCGAATACGCCGCCCCCGCCTTCTACGCCATCACGAGCTCAGGCGTAGACAAAGAAACGATCGGGCCCGAGCAAATCCTCGCCGTGGATCAACATGGCCAGCCGGTGAACGGGTTCAACCTCAGGCCTTCCACCGAAACCTTGTTGCACCTGATGGTCTACCGCGTTGCCGGGGCCGGAGCCGTGTTCCATACCCATTCGATCGCCGCCGCGTTGCTGTCCCGGTTGGTCGGCCCGTTCGGGCATCTGACGCTGTCGGGCTGGGAACTCTTAAAAGGCCTGGACGGGGTGGAGGATCATGACTGCGAAGTCGTGCTGCCGGTCTACCCGAACTCGCAAGATATGCGCGCGCTGGTCGCTCACATCGAGCCTCATCTCAGACGGGAACGACCAAGCTACGGGTTTCTGCTGGCCGGGCACGGCCTGTATGTCTGGGGCAAAAACGTGGCGGAAGCCAAGCGCCATGTGGAGGTGTTGGAATTTGTGTTGCAATGCGAGCGGGAGGCGAGAACCTATGGCCGTGCTTCGAGTTCCTGACAAGAATGCGTCCCTCGCGGACGAGCATGAAATCCGGCGTTTCCTCGATGAGCGCGGGATCTTCTACGAACGCTGGTCGACGGACGTCGGCCTGCCTGCGGACGCCACGGACGATCAAGTCCTGGCCGCCTACGATCTCTGGCTCGAGCCGTTCATGGAGAAAGGCGGATACCGCTCCGCTGGCGTCGTGCGTGTGACGCCGGATACGCCGAATCTCGATGCGATTCGCGATAAGTTCTCGCGCGAACACACCCATTCCGAAGACGAAGTGCGCTTCTTCGTGGAAGGATCCGGGTTGTTCTGGTTTCACACAGAGCGACCGGAGGAAGAAGTGTTCGCCGTGCTCTGTCGGGAAGGGGACCTGCTCTCCGTGCCAGCCAACACCAAACACTGGTTCGATCTCGGCATACGGCCGATGGTCTGCGCGATTCGCATCTTTACCGACCAGGCCGGCTGGGTGCCCCGCTACACGCATTCAGGGATCGAACACCGCTATCGGTGGCCTTTATGACCATTCACTGCGTGCTCTTGGACCTCGAAGGCACCATCATCCCGGTGGACTTTGTGCGCGAGGTGCTGTTTCCTTACGCGCGACGGCGGCTGGCCGCCTTCCTACGGGAGCATCGTGAGGACCCCGCGGTCCTCACCTGGGCCGCGCTGTGCCAAGACACCGTGGAACGGGAGGAAGGATTGCGCCCGGCCTACGCCGACCTTCACGAATTCCTCGTCCGCTGGATCGACGAAGACCGCAAACACATGGGGCTGAAGGCCCTGCAAGGGATGATCTGGGAAGAAGGGTACCGTTCCCGTGCCTTTACCCCCGAACTCTACACAGATGTTGCTCCCACGCTCATTCGGTGGCGGAACAACGGAATTCGCTTGGCCACCTATTCTTCCGGTTCTGAGCAAGCCCAACGGCTGCTCCTCGCCAATACGACTAATGGTGATCTCACGCCGTTGTTCTCCCATTTCTTCGACACCCGCATCGGCGCCAAAACCGACGCTGTCTCATACGAACGCATCGCCAGCAGACTGACGCTCCTTCCGGACGCCATCCTCTTTCTCTCTGATGCCGAACCGGAGCTGGACGCCGCGGCGGCGGCCAGCTTCAAGACGACCCAGATCGTCCGCCCGGGCACTTGGCAAGGCACCCGCCATTCCTTCAGCCTCGACCTGCGAGGCCTCAGTTTCTGCGAACTCGTTCAGCCGGCATCCTGTCCGTAACCCGCGACGCGGTTTACTCAGCCAAAAGGTAGTCGACCCGTTCGATGCGCACCACCGGCATGATAAGACCGCGGCCCTCCTCTTCATGGGCAAAATCGTACACGATCGCTTCTTCGGGAATGAGGCAGCCAGTCATTGCCACCTGGATTTCGATTTTCTCGCCGTTCGCGACCCTTCTCCGCAACGGTTCCCGCTGGTCCGCTGAAGGGATCGCCACCAAATTCGACGGCAAGCCATCGGCCTTGAACCGGACCAACCCCCATCGGGTCGGATTGACTCTCGGGCCGATGGCGATCCGAAAGCCGCCGCTTTCCGAATCATAGCCGGACAACTCGCCAACCCAGATGAAGGTTACCCGCTGTCCAAGCGCTGGGTTGCCATCTCTCCGTCGATCGCGTTCCCGATTTAACTCGAATAACCGTTCGTCGTGTCCAGGGTCGCGGTGGCCAAGCCCGTACACCGCCTTCCAATCCGGCGGCGCCCCGTCCAGTTCGTCCAGAAACCTCTCGATGGCGTCGGCACGGATCAGCGTCCGGGTGTCTTGGGGAATCGCGGCCGCGATCGCCGCACCTGTCGGCACCAACAGCGGGCGCACGCCCGTTGGCTCCTCGGCCAATACCATGGAACAGATGGCGAACAGGCCCAGGCCGCCGGCGAACGCGATCAGCCGCATGGATGAAACCATCAGGAAGCAGAGTTGGCTTCGGCCAGTCGCTTGTTGAAGAGATCGCGAAGGTCGCGCACCGCCGGATGATCCTCGGGCAACACCTCCGCTTCGACCAAGACAGCTAGTCGAGGCGATGGATCAATGCGAGCCAACGAGCCTCGATCCGGTTCAGCGGCTTCAAGCACCTTGCGATACATCCCGAGCCACGCCTCGGTGACGGCGCGCAGCCCGGCATCGGTCGGCTTCATCCGTCCGAGCTTCACCTGTTGCAGGAGCTTGACAATGGGATCCGATTGGGAGAGGGTGTTGATGGCCTCTTCGACGGTCATGCACAGTCGTGATGCGCGACAACGTCGCGACTTTTTCCGCTCTTACGAGCGCCCCTGCACGGACACCGTTCCTGGCTAGTTCATCGAACAGGCGCCGGGCCCGCGAGGGTCCCCACACGCGCCGCAAGGCGCCGGTCCGCTTGACGTAGCCCAATCGGCCGTCGCACCGACCCCGAAGGGCGAGAATTGTTTTTGAAGTTTCGTGGCCTTGCAGGATGGGCAGGCGGGGACAGTCGAACCTTGAACCAATAGTTCAAATCGGTGGTTGCATTCCTGGCAGACATATTCAAAGATGGGCATAGCCTTCACTCCTATATTTGGTGGCACACATTATAATAATTATAAAAAACCAGCGTGGCGATCCGCAATCGCCAGCCGGACAAAGGGTCACCGCTCATGTTTCAGGAAGAAAAAACATTTACGTTCCGTTTCAACCTTGAGGCCGTGTTTCCGGAAGACTATGAAGGCGATGAAGACGATTATGTGTGGTTGCGAGATTGGGAGGTCCGGGTCAAGCCCGAGTTGTTGAAAACCATTTTCGAGTCGCTTCGGCGTTATCCGTCCTGGACCGTGCACGTGCGGAATCGGGGAAAGTCGCCAAGTGACGAGATCGAAGTAGTGATGGTAAAAGACTTCAGCAAGCCAGCATGATACCTACGGTGCGAGAGGTCGGCCTCTACATCCATGTTCCGTTTTGCCGGTCCCGTTGTCACTTCTGTGCTTTTACCCTCCAGATATACCGCGACGACCGGGCGGCCGCGTACCTCGCCTCGCTGCAGCGCGAGATTGCTCTCTATGCGGAACAAAATCCGTTCGGCGGCCGCCCGTTGACTTCCGTCTATTTCGGCGGTGGAACGCCGACGACGCTGCGCCCCGACCGCCTGGCCGACATCTTCGCCCATATCCGCAACGCCTTCCCCGTCCGACGGGACGCAGAAATCACTCTCGAAGCCCATCCTGAAACGGTGACCGCGGAAGGTCTCGGTCTCCTCGTCCGAGCGGGTTTCAATCGGATCAGTTTCGGGATCCAGTCCATGGACGAGCACGAATTGATTCGCGTCGGGCGCCGGTCGTCTCTCGGCACGGCCAGGCGCGCGGTTGAAGCCGCCCGTCTGGCGGGATTCACCAATATCAATCTCGATCTCATGTACGGCTTGCCCGGTCAGACTGTCGAAAGTTGGCTCGCCACGCTGCTCGAAACGCTGTCGCTCTTGCCGACTCACATCTCATGCTATGCGTTGACGATCGAAGAAGGCACAAGCCTGAACGTAGCTCGCCACCGCGGCGAAGTCGTCGAGCCGGATGAAGAGCGGCAAAACCGGATGGAGGATGCCGCCCAGGAGGTCCTGGCGGGCGCCGGCTACGTCCGCTACGAACTTTCCAATTACGCCCGGCCGGGCTTTGCGTGCCGCCACAATCTACTCTATTGGACCGACGGCGAGTACCTAGGGCTTGGCCCGAGCGCGCAATCGTATTTGAACGACTACCGCTTCGGGAACGTGGAGAACTTGAACACTTATCATCGCCTGTTGGAGGCAGGACGGATACCAGTCGAAGCGATTGAACGGCTCAGCCCTCGCCAACGCCTACGAGAGGCGATTGTGTTCGGGCTGCGCCTGATCGAAGGAATCGACCAGGACTTGCTGAAGCAAGACGCCGACCACCCGTCCGTAACCGAGGCCGTAGGACGTCTTCTCGAAGAGGCCTTGCTCGAATCGCGGGCGGGGAGAATCCGCCTCACCGAGCGGGGACGGCGGGTAGCCGATTCGATCGCCGTCGAGCTGATCTAACAACGCCGCTATCTGGCCAACAGGTAGTGCAGCGCCGTATCGGCCAGAATCGCCGCCCAGGCCCCGCCGTTGAGCCACAGCAGAGAACGATCGCCGCGTTTCCAGAGATGATAGAGCGCCACTGCGATAAGGATCTGCGTCAGCAGAGAAAACGGTCGATGAACATTGGCCGACATGCCCCCACGCTCGCTGGCAATGGCGGACACGGCGGCCAGCAGGTAGCAGATCAGCGCGCCGGCCTGCAGCCACACGGCTCTGGCACCGCGTGAGCGCCGCACCGCGGCGACTAAGGCCCAGGTGAGACACACCACGACGATCAGGAGCAAGAGCGGGAACAACGGCCACAGCACTTTGGCGCTCAGTTCCATACATTCACCTCTAATAGCCGGCGCCTGCGCCTCTGTTCAACCCCGTATAAACGGGCACGACTGTAACAATCCGGCCAAGGCCAGTCAATGCACGACAGAAGGCCTCGCCTCGGCTTGACAAGGCCTGCAAACGACATGTAGGAACAATGTTGACACGCCACGCGGGAGGGATTGGTCATGCCGGTCAACATGGACCCCAAAAATCGCCGACCAAGAGTCCAGTCCGTACCCGATGCTCCCAAGGCCGCAGCGCCCCCGGACGTGAGAAAAGCCGACAAGAAAGCGTTCGGGGAAGAGACCGAAGAGGATCGGCAAAAAGCCCTGGCCGACGCGGAATGGAAAAATCTCTGGGATGCGACCGAGGTCATCGACATGGACAAGTGGTGACCTAGAAAATTCTGAATGCTGAGTTCTGAATTCAAAGTCTACGGTCACGCTGGCAGGAAATAGAACGCGATCGCGAGGATCAGATAGACTCCGACCAGCATCACACCCTCCATCCAGTGCGATTCCCCGTCCATGGCCACGAAGCCGACGACAAGGACCGAGATCGCCACTGCCGCGACTTCGAACGGAGTGAAAATCAGATCGAGCGGCGTCCCGAACAGGTAACTGGCAAACACCAGTACGGGTGCGACCAGTAAGGCGATTTGGAGACTGGAGCCGACCGCGATTCCCAAGGCCAGATCCATCTTGTTCTTCAGAGCAACCAGAACCGCCGTCGAGTGTTCCGCCGCGTTACCGACCAACGCAACCAAGATGACACCCACGAAGATCTGAGTCATGCCCAGACGCGCGGCGGCAGGATCAATGGTGCCGACAAGAAACTCGCTGAGCACGGCGATCAGAACGGTCACGACGGCCAACACACCGATCGACCGGCGCAGACTCCAGGGCCGCTCGTCCGGCTGATGCACATCGGAGCCTTCCCCAGCAAACAAATGGCGATGTGTTTTCAGCGAAAACAACAGACTCAAACGTAGATCGCGAACAGCACGACGGCGATTTCGAGACTCAGTTCCCGTTCGATTGACAGTCCTTGTTCTGAAGCCGTCCAGTGAAACAGGGCCGGCACCACAAGCCCGATCGCGGCGAGCAACAGGAGACTGGCTCCCATGCCGGCGGCCGTCTGGTTGAATCGTTGCCGTTCATGACGCAGGCCGCCGGCGACCATCGCCAGCCCCAGAACCAACAGAATGTTGCCGAGGATCGAGCCGGTGAGCGAGGCTTTGACGACGTCGTGCAATCCCTCCCGCAACGCCACCAGAGCGATGATCAGCTCGGCTGCGTTGCCCAGCGAAGCGTTCAATAGACCGCCTACCCCGGCGCCGGCGTGCCCGGCTAGGTGTTCGGTGGCCTTGCCCATGAGTCCGGCAAGAGGCACAATGGCGAGCGCGGAGGACGCGAAGACGAGGACAGGATCGGCATGGAGCATTTCGAGCGCGATGGAAAGAGGCACAAAGACCAGAAGCAGGTCGAGCCGGGAGCCAAGCGGAAGACGCATCGGGCCAACCCTAGCACGGCCCTCCGCATTTGTCGATGAACGCCGTGGATGACACGCGGGCGCTGTATTATCCGTTCCATCTGTGCCACGCGCGGACGTTGGAACGATTGCTCGAACGCTATCGGTCCGTTTACTTTCGGAACGATACGGCGCTGCAACTCACGCCGTTGAGCGTCGCGACGTCCTGCCACGACCAAATGGCGGCGATATTCCCGGAACTGGTGAAAAATGGACGGATCGTCCAGGCACCATCCATTTCCATCGGCGGCCCATTGGACCGGGAAACCGCCGACGCGGTGGATCGCGACTTGGCCGATCCGATATGGCGTTCACTCTTCCATCACGCCCTTGCGACCGACCGGCGGTTTCAAACGGGCCTTTTCGACCTGTCACACGGGACGCGCATCGGCAACAAGAGCGTTCCTGGCCCCGCCGCGTTGCTGCGGCTTATCGATGAGGCGTGGAAAAGCGAATCTTATACCGTCGACTGCTTGCGGGCGCTCAGCGGGAAGTCCCTTTCTTCACTCAGCGACGGATACCGGTATGAATACGGAATCGCCCTGCTTCAGACCTCGGCATCCCTGATTGATACGGTTCGGCTGGCGGGTCAACATGGACTCGTCGCCGTGACGGACTCCGAACCGCATTACCGCTTGCTGACCAGAACCTGTGAGCGAGAAGAATGGCCGCTCCGGAACGAATGGCTTCCCCGCCTGGACGTTTAGCGGAAGTTTTACTCCTTTCCGATCGCTTTGTTAAAATTATACGATATGGTTGCTGTTCCAACTCCCGTCGCAACGCCCGAAACCATCGAAGACATCGAAACAGGAACCGGCGACGACCTGGAAGCCCGGGTGGTGGTGTACAATTGCGACTGCCATACCTTCAAACAGGTCATCAGGCTGTTTTGCGAAGTCATTCCGGGAATGAATGAAGACCGAGCGTTCGAGCTCGCCTATCGCATCCATACGCAAGGACAAGCGGTAGTGTACAGCGGCGAGTGGAAGACTTCGGAAGGTATCGCGCAACGACTTTCGGCCGGCGGGCTGAAGGTTGCGGTGCAATAAAGCAGCCTGCCTCGACTCCGGGCAGAAGCATCGGCGGATGAGGCGGGCATCCTTCTTCTTCGGTCTTTCACCCGGGAAGGACCGGTCTCAGCGACTGGCAATCTTCCGGCGAGCTGCTTTTCGGGTTATCTTTCTTGTCACTTTTGGTCGGAGGCCGGTCTGTTTTCTGCGGGTGGTTCCTCTGACAACCTTGGCAGCCCGTCGCGACACCGACTTCTCGTGCATCACGGGACCAAACGGCACCCGACCGATTTTGTTCAGCATTTCTCCACTGTAGACCCGAACCTGATACAGCTCAAACAGTTTGTTGATGGCTTTTACGTCTCCTTTTCTCGCTAGATTGAGGAGGCGTCGCCGTTGATTCATTTCCTCTTCTTCAGTGTGAGAGGCAGCCCGTCGCTCCATGCGCAACCCTTTCTCCATCCCGCGTGCTCGGGAAATGGCGTTTTTCTCAACCAATAAATATTTATTATAAATAGGAACAACTGTTTTTACCAGTCCCTATGATGCCCCGCGCCTCCGAAGAAGTGATGGAAAACCTTGAAAGTTTGACCGCTTCTGCTTCGACAAAGGGGCTGCTAAGTGGTTGAAATATTGTCTACTGTCTACTCTTCGCTCTCAACCTTGGATCAAGTGATGAGAACCGGTCAAGGTGGCGGGTTGTAGCCAGTTCCCGTGCCGACTATAATGATTCCCCTTCATCGCTCATCAGAGCCCGGCTGCCGGAGCATCCGGAGGCCGAACCAGGAAGGAGAAAGCTATGGAAACGTACCGGCGTGAACAAGAGCAACCCGCCGTGGCCGACGATCCTCAAGCCCGCGCCTTACTCCGCACGGCCTTCGAGAAGACGGCCCGCTGGCAGTCAGACTTTAAAGGTTTTACAGCCGACCTGATCGTCAACGTCAATGGGAAGGAGTTGAAAGGAAGTGTCACCGTCAAAGGGCCGCGAGAGGTGACAGTGAACATACCGGACGCCGAGATGCAAAAATGGGCCGAGGGGCAGATCGGGATGATCGCCGTCCACCGCGGTCCTCGAACCTTCGAAGAATCGGACGGCAAGTATACGTTGACGCTCGAACAGGACGGTCACCCGTTGGGCCCTAAGCTGCTGATCCACGGCGACGGCATGCATTCGTTTTACCGGATCAAAGACGACCGGATCACCCAGATCAACAGAAAGATGGCCCATCCCGGCATGCCGCCTTTCGCCTTTACGATCAACGTCGAAGACAGCGCACTCACGCAGGACTACAAGTACATCACCACGCGATACACCGTCTATTACTACTCCCCCCAGGACGGGAAGCTCTCCAACGTCGAGAGCTTCTCGGATACGCACGCACGTGTCGCCTCGTCCGACCTGCCGGCCAGCCGACGCGTCATTTCATTCGAAAACGGCGAGGTAGTGGTGCGCAGCTTGACGTTCTCGAATCACAAGATGCTGTGAAACGGAATGGTCGGTCCATGCATCGCGCGCGGCCCACAGTTCACCGGGATGCTTTGTGCCGGAACGCCCGACCAAGGGATCATCAAGCACGCAGCCCAGCATTCGCCGCCCGAGGTTGAAAGTCGGAACGAGATGTTGCTGAGGCGTGGGCGGACAGGAAGGATCAGTGCCTTTCCCGATTGATCATGGACGGACGACCGCTGACGCTTATTTCCATCCCTCCCCGCTTGTCGCTCCGCCGAAGCCGCCGAAGTTGCCGCCGAAGCCGCCCTGGCCTGTGCCCCAGTATTCTCCGCGCCTGATACGGCCGTACGGATGGCGCAGGTCCGGCCGGCTAATCCACCACAGAAAGAACAGTGAACCGAGACTGGTGAGGACTGTCATCCATATTCCGAGCCCTTTAACGTGGGCGCGCGACATCGTTCCGACGCGGATGTCCTGCGATACGGCCGCGAGCGCGACCGCTGTGCGATAGAGCCCCTCCCCATAATGACCGGTCTTCAAGGACAGATCGAGGTAGTCGCGCCCGACCCTTCTGACCACCTCTTGCGTAATGACCGGCATCATCCGCTTTCCGACCGTGAGGGCCGCCTGCCGCTCCTGCACCGCCAGCAAGACCAGCACACCGTGTTCCTGCTGCGCCGTCCCGATCCCCCACCTGTCGTACAACGCCGACGCATATTCGTGAGCGGTCGCGTAGGGACGCAGCGAGCTGACGGTCACCACCACCATTTCGACGCCGGTCTTCCGCTCCAAGTCCTGACAGACGGACCGGATGCGCGCCTTCCAGTCCTCATCGAGCACTTTGGCATGGTCGCTCACGTACCCGAGCGGTTCGGGCATCGCCGGCTTGCCGACAGGAACGGCGCTCACTCCGGACGCGGCAAGCGACAGCCACAGCGCCACCAGTACCGCAACAGATTTGCGTCGAAAGCGCGTCTTCACTCTCTCCGCAGTCCGACCCTGCCTTGCCCCCCACATTCCTCTTCACCTTCCTCATTTCTCATTCGCCTTGGGAAACACCCCTTTGGCTTTCCATTCGTCCACCCGTCGAACCAGCGCTTCCAGGCAGGCAACATAGCGGACGAACATCCGCGGCACCTCCGCCGGCCCCGGCGAAATGAGGCCGCGTTTAAGGTTGAAGACCTCAACGAAGGCGGCCGTATCACATTGCAGACTCGATTGCACCTCTTTCAGGGCGGCTTCCGAGGCGGTCGGCGCCTGGCAGCCCATAACGCGCAACAACCCACGTAGACAAGGGAAGAGGGTCGTCAGGGAGAGGGGAAGCAGGATCGTAACGGCTTCGACCGTTCCCGATCCCTCCACAAAGCGTTGACGCAAACGAAGTAGATGGCTCCTCAAGCCCTGCTCAACCTGGAACGGCAACAGGCGAAGGTCGACGGAGAGGCCGGGAAACGGATCCCAACCGGCCAACAGACGGTGGTGCTCCTTCATCTCCAGAAATTCCAGTGGAAACAGCGCGGCCGATGCTTCGAACTCCGATCTGGTCATGAACAGCGGAACGACAATCTGCTCCTTGCTCCATCGGCGGTGGATCTTGCCGTACCGCCTCAACGTCTCCGCATCGCCGGTCGCGAGCAGGAACAACAGGTTAAGATTGGACCGCCCTGGAAGATATTCGCCGCGGGCTGCGCTGCCATAGAGTACAAGTCCTTCCAACGTTGACCCGAATAGCTCGAGCACCTCCGGCATGTACGCCCGCAACGGCTCCTTCACCTCGGCGGGCAGACCGTCAAGCGAACGATCGGGAGGTCGCATCGCGCCTGTTCTCCTGGTGTGAGCCAGGTCAACCAGCCGGTTCCGGCGAGACGAGGTGCGCCCGAGGGTCGGGCAGAAACCCAACGGCCATCAGCCGATCCAGCAGTCCAAAGGGAGGTCTGCTGCGCAACCCAGCCGTAACCGCCAGCACTTGATAGCGGAGTCTGGGATTCTCATCCAACGTCCGGAACACGCGGTCGCGCAGGAATTCCAGCAACGGGTTGCCGGTATTCCAGAAGACGACCTGTTCATCAGCCAGCCGTTGGAGCATGTCCACCTGTGGGCGGCGACGGCGCTCATAGACCCGCAGGTTGTCCGCCGAGCAGTCGCCGGAATCCAAACAGGCTGGAATAAGATCGGCGAGCGCCATCGCATCCATCATCGCCTGCATCCGCCCCTGCGAGGCGTGGGGGTTCATCGCATGCGCCGCGTCACCGATCAGCGCGGCACCGTCGGCGACCCACCGGGAGGCGCGGACACGGCCGGTCGGCATATAGGCGGTTTGCTCCCAGTCCCTGAGACTACGGAAGGTCGCCTCCAGGCTCGGATCGATCCGGATCCATCGCTCTTGGAGCGTCGACAGTCCCTGGGCCTTCACCTGCTCCATGGTGCCGGCCGGAATCATGTAAAAGAGATAGACCTTGCGGCCCGCCGCAGGAAAGACGCCGAGAATGGTCCTGCGTCCCACAAAATAGCGCGCGTCCGTCAACTCCTGCGGCGCGTCCAGAATCGCAATCAAATAGCCGTCCGGATAGAGGTGCAGGCGTGCGGGGATCTTCAACGCCTCCCGAACCTTGGAAAAGGCTCCGTCGGCGCCGACCACCAATTTGGCCGAAACCTTCACCGGCGTTCCGCCGCGCTCCGCGACCAGCCCGACGACCCGACCCTGCTCGAAAAGGAGGGATGAAAACGAGGTGCCGTACCACAGGCGACCGGGATTCACATCCTCCAACTCGTTCAGGATGGCCTGGTGCGCCACGTTGGGAAGCGTTACGAGGGCCAGATTGAACGGCGGCGGAAGGACTCCGTAGTCGATCGTGCAGAGGCGCTCCCCGCCGGTCCGGTAAAAATGAAAATATCGGACAGGCCGCGTCACCTCGCTGGGAAGTTTGCCCAACAACCCCAGCCGATCCAAGATGCGCTGGCCGTTCGGTTGCAGAATTTCGCCGCGCAGCCCCCGAGGCGGGCCGGAAGCCCGCTCCAGCACCAGCGTCTTGATTCCCTTTTGGGCCAAGGCCAGAGCCAAGACGGCCCCGCCCCCACCGGCCCCGACGATGGCCACATCCGTCTGTTCGACTCGTACTGCCATCGAACGCCGCCCGTTATTCCTGCCAGTGTTGGTAGCGACTTTGATCTTTCCACATGCCGAGAAACTTCTCGCGCGCCTTGAGGCTGGTCGCACGATCGGTGATCACGTCCAGCCGTTCGTCATTGTAACGATTGCCGCTGCTAGTCTGATTAACGGACCCGGACGTATTGAGTTCGTCATCCACCACGACCTGCTTGAGGTGCATGAGTCCGTCATGCCGATTGACCCGGATCGGGATCCCGGCCAGCCGCAGGGCCTCCAACGCTGCCCGTTGTTTCGGATCGTTGAGTTTCTCCCGATCGGTCATGATCCGCACGTCCACGCCGCGCTTTTTGGCCGCGATCAGCGCCTTGACGGCCGGTGGGTACGTCAAGCCGTAGACCGCGACATAGATGTACCGCCGGGCGCCGTCGTAGAGCTTGACGAGCCGATCGACAGGGGCGTCTTCCGGCGCGTAATAGATCTCGATCGACGCCGCGGTTCCGACAGTCGGTGACCGCAGCGCCAGGATGAGGCAGCAGGCCGCCAGGATTCCCCTCCCCGGCGATCGCCGCACACTTCGATTCCAACCGCCTTCCTGCCCCCTCACGTGTCCATTTCTTCAAGGACGAGCCCTGTCAGGAACTTGGACTTGACTTCGGCAATCGAGGTCGGCTTGCGCTCGAGGATCATTTTTTTCATCATGCCTTCACCTGAGGTATTCCCGACCAACAGCGCGCCAACCAGTTTATCGTCCCTTAGCGTGAGCTTGCGATAGGTTCCCTTGCCCCGGTCGTGCCCCTTCAACGTTACAAACCCCTCGCCTGTCGCCTGGGCCAGTCCCAACACCGTCACGTGCACGCCGCATAACGTCTCCGAATTGGACAAGATCACGCCGCGGTACGGACTCCCGTCGCCTGCCATGAAGGCCCCGGCCAGCTTGCCCTGCTCGACGGCGTTGTTCCAGTTCGTCACGACCAGAAACCGTTCGGAGATCGGATCGTACCCTTGTGCCGCATCGCCGGCCGCAAACACGTCCGGAACGTTCGTGCGGAATTCATGATCAATCAGGATTCCGCGGTCAGTCCGGACCGTGCTGCCATCCAGAAACGCCACGTCCGGACGGACGCCAATCGCCACGACCACGGTCGACGCCTCCAAGGTTCGGCCGGCCGAAGTCGCGACCCGCTGGATTCGCCCGTCCGCGCCGACGACCTCCGCGATTTCCTCTTGCAAAAGAACGTCGATGCCGCGTTGCCGGACCCCTTGTTGGACAAGCTGGGAAGCGGTCTCATCCAACACCGGCGCCCACAGGCGCGGTTCTCGTTCCAACAACGTCACAGGACGCCCGCGCTGCCGGATGCCGTCCGCGAGGATCAGCCCCAAAACCCCGCCACCGACGACCACCACCGGCCGGTCCGTCTCCGTCACCAACCGGATTAGCTTCCGGGCATCCTCCCAAGTCCTCACCGTCATGACCCGGGGATTCGACGCCCCCGGACAAGAGATCGTCAGCGGAGAAGATCCCGGGGCAAGCAGGAGCGCGTCATACGCCACCTGTTCGCCGTCAGCCAGCTCGACCGTGCGCCCAGGCGGGTGAACCTTTGCGACCGCGGTCCGAAGCCTGAGCCGAATGCGCTGCGCGCGATAAAACTCCTCCGGATAGAGCGACATCTCGGCGTCGGACGTCGAGCCGCTGACGTAGGTATCCAATTCCGTCCGGTAATACGGCGGGTCGTGATCGCGATCGATGACGACGATCTCGCCGGCGCCGTCCCTGTTCCGGATCGCGATCGCCGCATGCACGCCGGCCGGGCCGGCCCCCACGATGATGTAGCGCTTTGCAGACATGCGTCGCTCGGTCATCCGCCGAAACGAGCATCGCCGACGGACGGATCTCTCCTTACTCCAGTTCGAACAGAGATCGGAATTGCTCGTCGGCGGCATCCCATGCTTGCGGCGAATATCGGCTGAGCCAATCCCGTAGGAATACCTTCTGGCCAGGAGTTAGCAGTTGCTTGATCTGATGGGCGCGGCCCTGAAGCGGGTGAAGAAACCCGCACCGCTTGTCAAAATCCAGCGTGGCGGTCCGGACATAGAGGTTCGTATAGGCGGTGGGCCTGTCGTCGTCCCCGTCTCCCTGCACCCAGACCGAGAGAAACTTCTCGAGGTTCAACCCCGCACTGTCTAGCGCCGGTTCCGCATCATGAAACAGCTCGTTCTCCGACTCTTTAAGCGGAGTCGATTCCTGCGCCCGAAACATGAAATTGCGCTTCCACATCGATTGTTCCTCCGGAGAGAAGGCATAGTGGAGTGACGCTTTCTGAAAGTCAAGATGCGAACCGCAGATGCGGACGCGTCCGCCACGTCGAACGATCAGGGTTCGCTTACCTTGACAATCCGATGGGTCATTTGCTAGCTTGCAGGAATTCTCCAGTTTCCAGGCCAAGTTGGGAGCGTTCATGCAAATTACGATCAACGGAAAAGCCGAAGAGGTGCACGGCGGAACGGTTCTGGATTTGCTCAAGGCGAAGAACATCGAGCCTCAGATGGTCGCCGTCGAACTGAACAACACCATGCTGGACCGGGAACATTTGGCGACGACCCCCATCAAAGAAGGAGACCAAGTCGAATTCCTGTTTTATATGGG
Organism: Nitrospiraceae bacterium; assembly: GCA_035573855.1. Classification (GTDB taxonomy): domain Bacteria; phylum Nitrospirota; class Nitrospiria; order Nitrospirales; family Nitrospiraceae; genus DATLZU01. Next base: position 98,387 of record DATLZU010000021.1, on the reverse strand, counting down.
CGGCGGCCGGTGACCATGACGGCTCACAAAGAGATCACCGAACTGATCGGGCGAACTCCGCTTGTTCGTCTAAACCGCCTTTCGAAGCCTGGGTCGGCAACCATTTACGCCAAGGTTGAATCCTTCAATCCCGGCGGGAGCGTCAAAGATCGGATCTGCCTCAACATGCTCAACGAGGCGGAGCGGCAGGGCAGGCTCAAGCCCGGCGGCACGATCGTCGAACCCACCAGCGGCAACACCGGCATCGGCCTCGCGCTCATCTCGGCGGTGCGCGGCTACAAGTTGATTCTGGTGATGCCGGAAAGTATGAGCATGGAACGGGCCAGCCTGTTGTCGTCCTACGGCGCGCAACTGGTGTTGACCGCCGCCTGGGAGGGGATGAAAGGCTCGATCAAGGAAGCGGAAAGCATCGTGGCCCAGAACCCGTCCTATTTTATGCCGGATCAGTTTTCCAACCCGGCCAATCCGGCTGTCCACCGGATGACCACCGGACCGGAAATCTGGGAGGCGCTGGAAGGCCGAATCGACGCCTTCGTCGCCGCAGTCGGCACGGGCGGCACGATCACCGGCTGCGGCGAGGTCTTCAAAGAGCGCAATCCGGATGTCAAAGTGATCGCCGTCGAGCCAGCCGGATCGCCGGTTCTTTCAGGCGGGGATCCGGGTCCGCACAAAATTCAAGGCATCGGCGCCGGCTTCATTCCGAAAGTGCTTAACCGAAAGATTCTGGACCGCGTCATGACGGTGACGGACGACGAAGCCTACCAGACGGCGAAGCTGCTGGCCAAGAAGGAAGGGTTGCTCGTCGGCATTTCCGCCGGCGCCAATGTCTTTGCAGCCCAGAAAGTGGCGGACGAACTTGGACCTGGCAAGAACGTGGTCACGATTCTGCCCGACACGGGCGAGCGGTACATCAGTATCGAGAAGTATTTCAACATTTAGGACGACGTGAAGCGTCGTTCATGAAGCGTATCGTGTGATCGAGTCATCGGCTTCTCCGCTTCACGAGATACGATCGACACATGAATTTCACCGACGAGCAAATCACCCGCTACAGCCGCCACATCCTGTTGCCGGAGGTGGGCGGGAAAGGCCAGAAAAAAATCGCGCAAGCCAAGATCCTGCTGGTCGGCGCGGGCGGACTCGGCTCGCCAGCCGCGTTGTACCTGGCCGCCGCCGGCGTGGGCACCATCGGGTTGATCGACAGCGACGTGGTGGATCTCTCAAACCTCCAACGCCAAGTCATCCATCATACGCCGGACGTTGGCCGTCCCAAGGTCGTTTCCGCCAGAGAAAAGATTCAGGCGCTCAATCCTGACGTCTCGGTGGAGACCTACGAGGACCGTCTGACCTCCAAGAACGCCCTGGATGTGGTCAAAGGATACGATGTCATCATCGACGGGGTGGACAACTTTCCCGCGAAGTTTCTCATCAACGACACCTGCTTTTTCGCAGGCAAACCGTTGGTCCACGGCGGCATCCTGCGCTTCGACGGGCGCGTGATGACCATCATTCCCGGAAAATCGGCCTGCTATCGGTGCGTGTTCAAGAATCCTCCGCCGCCCGGCTTGGTGGCCAGTTGCCAGGAAGCCGGTGTGATCGGGGTCCTGGCCGGGATCATTGGTACGCTCCAGGCGACAGAAGCTCTGAAGCTGGTCCTGGGCATCGGGCGTTCCCTGACCGATCGGATGCTGGATTTCGATGCGCGCCGGACCGCGTTCCGCGAAATCAGAATAAGGCGGAACCCGAACTGCCCGCTTTGCGGAGAGCATCCGACGATCACCGGACTCTTCGATCATGAACCGGAAACCTGTGAGCTGAGAACGACAGCCGTCGGCGATCATCGGCCGGTCGCCAGCAAACATTGACGTGTTATGCTGAGAGCCGAAAGCGCAGGTGCCCCATGAGTAAGATGAAAGCGCTCGCTTGCCGCGAGTGCGGCAAGGAGTATCCCACCAAGGCCATCCATGTCTGCGAGATGTGCTTCGGTCCGCTCGAAGTGAAATACAACTACGAGGAGATCAAGCGCGCCGTCTCGCGCAAGAAGATCGAGGAAGGCCCGCGAAGCATGTGGCGTTACATCGATCTGCTGCCGGTCGAAGGGTTGGCGCTAGTCGGCCCGCACGCCGGCTTCACGCCGATGGTGCGCGCGAGAAATCTGGGCGCCTATTTGGGGCTGGACGAGCTGTACATCAAGAACGACACGGTCAACCATCCGACCCTGTCCTTTAAAGACCGGGTTGTCGCCGTCGCGTTAACCCGCGCCCGAGAACTCGGCTTCGAGACGGTCGCCTGCGCTTCGACCGGCAATCTGGCCAACTCGGTCGCCGCCCACGCCGCCGCCGCTGGCATGACCTGTTACGTGTTCATCCCCGGCGACCTGGAAGCGGCGAAGGTGCTGGGCAACCTGATCTACCGACCCAATGTCGTCGAGGTTGAAGGCACTTACGACGACGTGAACCGGCTGTGCAGCGAAATCGCCGCCGAGCACGGCTGGGCTTTCGTCAACATCAACGTGCGGCCCTACTATGCCGAAGGCTCCAAGACCTTGGCCTTCGAGACGGTGGAACAATTAGGCTGGCGGACGCCCGATCAAGTCGTCATCCCGATGGCATCCGGTTCGTTGTTGACCAAGATCTGGAAGGGCCTCAATGAACTGCATGCCCTAGGGTTGATCGATGCCGTGCGCACTAAGATCAACGGCGCTCAGGCGGAAGGCTGCTCGCCCATCGCGACCGCGTACAAGGCCGGCCGGGACTTTTTCAAGCCGGTGAAACCCAAGACGATCGCCAAGTCGCTTGCCATCGGCAATCCCGCCGACGGGTATTACGCGCTGAAGGCGACCGCTGAGAGCAAAGGCGCCATGGAAACGGTGACCGACGAAGAAATCGTGGACGGAATCAAGTTGCTGGCCCAGACCGAAGGGATCTTCGCGGAGACAGCCGGGGGCGTGACCATCGGGGTGCTCCGCAAGCTGGTGAAGCAAGGCGTGATCAAACGGAGCGACGTGACGGTGGCCTACGTAACGGGCAACGGCTTGAAAACCCAGGAGGCAGTTATCGACGCGGTTGACCGTCCGGTCCGCATTCAACCAAGTCTGGTGAGTTTCGAGAAGACATTCAAGATGGGCAAGAACGGCGGCGGTGACGTATGATCAAGGTCCGGATTCCCACTCCCCTCCGCCCGCTGACCAAGGGTCAGGGCGAGGTTGAAGCCAAGGCCGCGACGATCGCGGAAATGATTGACAATCTGAACACGGCGCACCCCGGCTTGAAAGATCGGCTCTGCGACGAAAAGGGCGAGTTACGCCGGTTCGTCAATATCTACGTCAACGAAGAGGACATCCGCTTTCTGAACGGCAAAGACACTTTGCTCAAAGACGGCGACGAAGTGTCGATCGTTCCCGCCATTGCGGGAGGGTGATGATGCCGAGCCTTCGGTTCCACATTCGGTTCCCCGAAGAAAAGATCAAGGAACCAATCATTTATCAGATCGGCCATGAATATAAGGTCGTGACGAACGTCCGGCGGGCCGATGTACGGGAAACCACGGGATGGATGGACGTGGAATTGACTGGGGAGACCGCGGAAATCGAGCGGGCCGTCCAGGGGCTACGGGAGAAAGGCTGCATCGTCGATCCGATCGAGTTGAACGTGGTGGAATAATGATCCCATGAAGCGTCCTCATGAGGCGGATTCCGTGCAGGGCGGCGCATCACGTCTCACGAGCAACGCACGACGCGCGAGATGGACTTCACCGACGAACAGATTCAGCGGTACAGCCGGCATATCATCCTACAGGAAGTCGGCGGGAAGGGACAGAAGAAGCTGGCGCGGGCCAAGGTGCTGGTGATCGGCGCCGGCGGGTTGGGTTCCCCCGCCGCGCTGTATCTTGCCGCCGCCGGTGTCGGCACGATCGGGCTGGTGGACGGCGACGTCGTCGACCTGTCGAACCTCCAGCGCCAGATCCTGCACACCACCGCTTCGGTCGGAAAGCCCAAGGTGGAGTCTGGTCTCAAGACCCTGGCGGCGCTGAACCCGGACGTGACGGTCAAGACGTATCAATTCCACGTCGACGCCGACAACATCATGGGCCTGCTGCACGACTATGACCTCATCCTGGACGGCTCCGACAATTTCTCGACCCGCTTCCTGGTCAACGACGCATGCTTCTTCGCCAAGAAGACCCTGATCTCGGGCAGCATTTTCCGATTCGAAGGCCAGTTGACCACCGTCAAGCCGCACGAAGGCTACCCCTGTTATCGTTGCCTCTACCCGGAACCGCCTCCGGCCGGGCTGGTGCCGAATTGCCAGGAAGCCGGGGTCTTGGGCGTGCTCGCTGGCACCATCGGGGTGTTGCAGGCATCTGAAGCGATCAAGGAAATCCTCGGCATCGGCGAAACGTTGGCCGATCGACTACTGATCTATGACGCGCTGGAAATGAAGTTCCGGAAGGTGTCCCGACCGAAAGACCCCGGTTGCCCGCTCTGCGGGACACACCCAACCATCACCGATCTGGGCGGGAACTACACTGTGACCTGCAGCGTCTGACCGTGCCTGACTTATCGATCCCCCGGCACATTCTGGACGAAATGGTCGCGCATGCGCGGGAGCTCGCTCCTTACGAGTGTTGCGGGCTGTTGGCCGGAAAAGATCGGACCGTCACGCACATCTACCGGATCAGGAACGTGGTCGCGCTCGACGACGCGGAGAAGCTGGCAGGTTTCGACGAAGCCAAGGCAGCCCATTTGCAGCGACTCTCGCCCCGGGAACGGGCAGAGATCGCCTTCGTCATGGACTCCCATGACCTGGCGCTCGCTCAGAAGGACATGAGGAAGCAGGGCCTGGATCTGCAGGTCGTGTACCACTCCCACCCGAACGATCCAGCCCGCCCGTCGGTCACGGATATCAAAATCGCAACCGACTATGAAGACTACTGGGGGAAGATCAACCTGTCCGTCCCCGCCTATCTGCTCATTTCGCTTCAAGACAAGGCCAGGCCGGACATCCGGACGTACTGGATCCGGAAGGGCCGGGTGATACCGGCGGACGTTCAAACGATCTGACAACCCTTCCCGCGCATTTCACTCCTTTTCGTCCGGAGCAGTTTCATGTACTATGGGGCCGTTATCCACCCCGCACCTTTTATTCATCACTTGAGCGGAGGGTTTCGTCATGCCACGCACAATCCTGATCGGATTCATCGTCTTCATGGTCCTGGCTTTTCTTCTCGGCTGGTCCACCATCGGTTCCGCCGTGGAGAAAAGCTTCTACAGCCCGATCATTCAGATCGACAAACAGAACGGCCGTATTGTGATCTCCGATAGCGGCGCGGTCTTCTGGGTCGAGCTGCCGGAGGAGGCGAAGCCGCACATGGACAAACTGCCGCTGATGACACTGGTCGACATCGTCGTGGAGTTACGTCCCGACAAGCCGCCGTTGCTTAAGACCTGGAAAGTCACGGGCGGGGAATCTGCCTGCAAATTCTTCGACGGCAAGACATGCCATTGAACGGACGAGAGGCGCGCGGCAGAACACCCGAGAAAAGCAATGAAAGACGAGTCCCGGGAGGTGGCGCTCGCAAGACAGCAAGTGATGCTCACTCCGAGCTGCCCAGCATGTCGTCGATCAGCGGGCGATTGATGTCGCTGCATCCCGGACAGATCGTAGCGAACAACGCTTCGTGATCGGCCACGTAATTCCTGGCGTCCACGAGCTGGTCCTTGACGACTTCGTCGTAACAGGCCTCGCACAACATCATGAGGCCTCGCATCACCGACACCGTCTTTCGTCCCGTGCTTCCCGGCATGGATCTTCCGGCGTCTGTGAACCGTTATCTGCGAACCGACGAGATTCGGCCGGAGCCCCGATTCACGGGTAACGCGCAACGGTTCATGTCCACTTACACCGATCCCCTGTATTGAGCGACCCTGAAGTCTTCCGCCTCCAACTCCACGCCGCAGCGAGGGCATTCGTACGGCTTGTCCGGCGGAGGCACCGTCAGCTCATTGCGGTCAAGACGCCCCAGACAGACGTGGTAAAAATGTCCTCGCGCATGCTCGCTGTCCAACGGATCGCTCTCGTACACCAACACCATGGTCAGCCCTTCATCGACCGATCCAGAGTATCGTCACGTGGCGGTGGAGTCCGCAATCGGCGGTCCGGCGGGCGCTAGATTTGAAACTGGGCCTCATACAGCCCAGCATACACCCCGCCCCGATTCAGCAACTCCACGTGTGCGCCCTCCTCGACAATCCGGCCACGCTCCATTACGACAATGCGGTCGACGTCGTGGAGCGTTGACAATCGGTGGGCGATGATGAACGTCGTCCGCCCGCGGGTCAAATGGTTCAAAGCTTCGCGGATTTTCACCTCGGTTTCCGTGTCGATATTGGACGTCGCCTCATCGAAGATGACGATGGGCGGGTCTTTCAGGAGGACGCGCGCGATGGAGACCCGTTGCTTCTGCCCCACCGAGAGCTTGACCCCTCGCTCCCCAATCCAGGTATCGTACCCCTCCGGCAGATCCATGATGAACTCGTGGGCGCGGGCCGCCCGCGCCGCGGCTTCGAGTTTTTCTTGATCCGCGGACAGATCGCCGTACGCGATATTCTCGCGAACGGTGCCGTTGAACAAAAACGGCTCCTGCTGCACCAGCCCGATCTGGCTCCGAAGAAAGGCAAGCGGCAAATCCCGCAGATCGTAGCCGTCGATCGTGATCGAGCCGGACCGGACGTCGTAGAATCGCAGGAGGAGTTTGAGCATCGTGCTCTTGCCCGCACCGCTCGGACCGACCAACGCCACCCGTTCGCCAGGTTTCACCGTCAGCATGACATCCGTCAGCACTGGTGCGTCCGGACGATAGTGAAACGAGACCCGATCGAAGCGGACTTCGCCCCGCAAACGCACCGCCGGCCAGATCGTTCCGGGCCGATCCCGGACTTCTGGCACGGTGTCCAGCACGTCGAACACACGCTCGCTGGCCGCGAGCGCATGTTGCAGCATATGGTTGACGGAATGGATTTGATTGATCGGAACATAAAACAGCGCCAGATAAGACAAAAACATGACCAACTCGCCGACCGTGAGCGCTCCGGCCAACACCTCACCGGTCCCGTACCACAGGATCAGCAATGTGCCCATGCTGCCCGTGAAGATCATTCCCGGTGAGTAGATCGACCAGAGACGCATCGCCTGAAGATTGCTCCGGCTGTATTCCTGACTGAGCCGGTTGAACCGCTGCTGCTCATAGGCCTGCCGGTTGAACCCCATCGTTTCCCTGATACCGGACAACGCATCTTGCAAATAGGCGTTCAGCTCCGCGGCGCTCTTCCGGATGCGGTGGTAATAGGTATGTACCCGCGCCGTGAACTTCAGCGCGGACACGATCAGAATGGGAATCGGCAGCAGAGACAGCAGCGCGAGTTTCCAATTCAGCGTAAAGAGCATGATCGTAATGCCCACCAACGTCAGCGACGCGGTCAGCATGCCCTCCAGGCCGTCGATGAAGATGCGTTCGACATGTTCCGTATCGTTATTGACCCTGGACATGATTTCGCCAGTCGAGCGGTTCTCAAAATAGCTAAGCGAGAGGCGTTGCAGCGCCGCGAAGACCTGCGCCCGCAGATCGTGCACGACCCGCTGCTCGAGTGTATTGTTGAACCGGATGCGTAGGGAGGCGCACAGGTTTTTGAGTCCGTAGGCCAGCAGCAGTCCGCCCAGGGCCCACGGCAGCAATTCCGGCCGGCGGGCCGTGATCACGTCGTCAATGACGACCTTGACGAGCCAGGGCGGCACCAATTCCATCGCCGTGGCGAGCGCAGCGAAACTCAGCGTGATGAACGCGAGGAGGCGGTACGGTTTTAGATACGCGAGGACGCGGAGGAGGGAGTGCACTCGAAAATTATGAATTGTGAATTCTGATCGTGAATTCTGGATGAATGACGATTCAACGGTATGCCTGATTCAGCATCCCCTTCGGCTACTAGATGACGGCCGCGGTTTCTTTTCTCCAGTAATGGTCGAACTCTTCCAACTGGGTCAGCGTCGACAGATCGGTCATCCGATCGAGGAAGAGCTTGCCAATCAGGTGATCGAGCTCATGCTGAATGCAGACCGCGTACAGACCGGTTGCCTCGAAGTCGACGGGAGCCCCGTAGCGGTCCAATCCTTTCACCCGCACCATCGACGGCCTGGTCACTTTGCCCCTCAGTCCGTCAATGCTCAAGCAGCCCTCCCAGCTCTCGACCTGATTGGGCCCATAATAGAGAATGGTCGGGTTGATCAGCACAGTCTTGGGGAATCCGCTTTCGCCCGGGCATTCCATGACCACCACTTGCTGCGACCGCGACACTTGTGGGGCCGCCAGCCCGATGCCTTCCGCATCGTACATCGTGTCGAACATGTCGTCGATGAATCGCTGGAACGGCGGTGTCCGAATGTCGGCGGGATCGACCGGGGCCGCGATTTTTCTGAGAACCGGATTGCCGAGCTTAGCGATCTTCAACACTGCCATACGGAACTCTTTTCAATAAGAAAATCAGGCGGAACGCCAGTTGTGTTTATAACATAGCCCTATCGACGGCGACAAGACGCAGAGTCATCCGCTCCGCACGCCTTACCCTTGCGGAGCAACCCCCTTCGACTTCCTCGGTTCCGGCAGTTCGAAGGTTTCTTTGCTCGCGTTCCACCAATCGATCCATTCCTGCGCCCACTCTTGTCGCTCCTGCTGCGTCGAAGCTTCCCAGTTGTGCATTTCGCTTTCATGCCGCGTCAACAACCAGAGCGAATGGATTGCGGAGATCGCTACGAAGCGCTCCTCGTCGGACAACAGCGAAATCAGCACAGGAATCACTGCCTTGTGACGGACATAGCGCGATTCGAACGCGGCGGTTTTCCGGATGGTCGGATTTTGGTCTTTGGCCATCAGCTCGATAGCGGCGGGCGCCTGCAAAGGATCCAACCTCACTGCCACCCGCAAGGCGTGCTCACGGATTCTGGGCATTTCGTTCGGCTGCTTGGCGGTCTCCAGCAACGCGGGCACAGCCGCTGTCGCCTTCAACATGGACAGCGTCTCGATCGCGTTGTAGCGGAGCCGCGGACCCGGCATGGTCAAGGCCTTGACCAGAACTGGCACCACCGGCTCCCCCAGATGCACGAACTCTCCCATCGCCCAGAATTCCTGTTTACCTTCCAGCAGAGGAAGCAGCGCCTCCGCGCGCTGCAATTCCTCTTGGCTCAGCGGTTTGGTGTTCTGCGGAACCGACGTATCCGGAACGGCCTCCGGTCTGGGCGGAGCCTCGTACGGAATCTGAACGGGAACAATCATTGGAACTCCCGCTCCGGCCGACGCCGCGCGCGCATCGCCCCATATCGGCACCGCGCTGATCAATATCGCCGTCAACAGTCTCGCGCTCGCACTCATGGCACGCTCCCCTCCTCGACCTCGCCTCGATTCATCGACGCCGTCTCCGTTCCCTCGTCTATCCGCCGGGTGAGATCTCTCGCCCGTCGCGGCGCCGGTGGACGATATCATACAACACCGGCAGCACAAGGAGAATCAGCACCGCGGCCGTCAGCATCCCGCCCACCACGACCCTCGCGAGCGGCTTCTGCGCCTGCGACCCGATGCCCGTCGCCACGGCCGCCGGCAAAAGCCCAATCGCCGCCGCTAGCGTCGCCATCAGGATCGGCCGCATCTGAACATCCGCCCCCTTCATGATCGATTCTGTCAGCGGCATCCCGGAGCGGCGGAAGTCCTCGATACGAGAGATTAACAACACACCTCCCAGGATTGCCACCCCGAGAGTCGAAATCACGCCGACCGCCGCCGAGATGCTGAAATGCGTGTTCGTCGCGACCAGGGACAGTACGCCGCCGATGAGCGCGAAAGGCACGGTGACGAGGACCAGCAACGCGTTCTTGACCGAATTGAAGGCCGTGTAGAGGAGGAACAGAATGATGACCAGGCTGAGCGGCACGACCTTGGTCAGCCGTTTTTGCTCGTCTTTCAACTGGTCGTACTGACCCGCCCACTCCATGGTGTACCGCTCGGGAAGCTGCACCTCCTTGGCCAGCCGGGCCTGCGCCTCCTGCACCGTGCTGGCCAAGTCCCGATCGCGCACGCTGAACTTGATTGGGATGTAGCGGCGGTTGTTTTCCCGGTAGATGATGAACGCGCCGGTCTGGGTGGTGATGTTGGCCAGTTGCTTGAGCGGAATGCGCGCGCCGTTCGGGGTGCTGACCAGTATGTTTCCGATCGCCTCGGGATCCTGCCGAAACTCTGGAAGAAACCGCACGACGAGATCGAACAACCGTTCGCCTTCATACACCTGTGTGACGGCCTGTCCACCGACGGCCGCCTGCACTACCGCGTTGACATCCGAGACCTGAAGCCCGTACCGGGCGCTGGCCTCCCGATCCACCTCGATGAGCAGGTTGGGTTGTCCCATCAGACGGAAGATGCCTAAATCCTTGACGCCCGGCACCCGGCGCATCACCCGCTCGATCTCCACCGCCTTCGCCTCCATCACCCTCAAGTCGGTTCCGAACAATTTAATGGAGTTCTCGCCCTTAACGCCCGACATGGCCTCCTCGACGTTGTCCTGAATCACCTGCGAGAAATTGAAGATGACCCCGGGGATCGCTTTGAGCCGCGTTTCGATTTCTTCGACGAGTTTCTCCTTCGTCAGGCCGGGTCGCCATTCTTTCTGCGGCTTGAGGTTGGCCAAAAACTCCGCGTTGAAAAAACTGGTGGGGTCGGTCCCGTCGTCGGGGCGCCCAAGCTGCGAGGCGACCGTCGTCACTTCGGGGGATTGCCAGAAGAGCTGTCGAATCTCGGTCGTCAGCCGAGCCGCCTGGTCGAAGGAGATATCCACCGGCATAGTCGCCCGCACCCACAGATTTCCCTCCTCCAGCGCTGGCATGAATTCGCCGCCCAAAAACTTGAGCGCCACGAGCGCCGTCGCGAGCAGCGCCAGCACAAACCCCACGACGATCATCTTGTGCGACAGGGCCCAACGCAACATCCCTGCGTACAGACGACGGACCACACGGACGACGGCGGTGTCCTCCTCGCTGATCGGGCCGGTCAACAGCAGCGAGCAGAGCACCGGCGCCAGCGTAAAGGCCATGAGCAACGCGCCCAGGAGCGCGAAGCCGTACGTGATGGACATGGGCGCGAAGATTTTGCCCGGCACTCCGGTCATCGTAAACAGGGGGATGAACGCGACGACGATGATCGCCGTCGAAAAAAAGATGGGGCGCCCCACTTGGCGGGCTGCCCGGACGATCTGCTGCGGGGGAGTCAATCCGGGTCCGCGGTGATGGGCCAGATGGTAGAAGATGCTCTCCACCATGATCAACGTCGCGTCCACGATGATGCCGAAGTCGATGGCGCCGAGCGAGATGAGGTTGGCGGATTGTCCGATCAGCACCATCATAGTGAACGTGAAAAGCAGCGAGAGGGGAATGGTCAACGCGACGATCAGAGCCGCGCGAAAATGGCCGAGAAATACGAACAGGATGACGAACACCAGGACCATGCCGCTGATGAGGATGTCCGTGACCGTCTCCACCGTGGTGTTGATCAGGACCGTGCGGTCGTAAAACGTCTTGATCTTCACCCCCTCGGGCAGTTTCCAGGTATTCAGCTCCTGGACTTTGGCCCTGACCTTCTCGAGCACGGACAGCGCTTTGTAGCCGCGTTGGAGCAGCACCACACCCTCGACGACGTCGTCGCGATCGTCGATCCCGACCTTCCCCAGACGCACCCGATGGCCGACGGACACCTGACCCAAGGTTTTGACGAAAATCGGGGTTCCCTCCTTTTCCGCCACCACCACGTTTTCGATGTCCGCCAGATTGTTGATGAGCCCCAGTCCCCGGATGTTGAAATTCTGCGCCCCGACCGTCAGATAATTGCCTCCGACATTGGCGTTGCTGTTGGCGAGCGCCGTCATCACCTGCGGCAGATTCACGCCGTAACTGATCAGCTTTCCCGGGTCGATGTCGACGTGATATTCCTTGGTGGTCCCGCCGAAGGCCGTCACATCGATGACTCCCGGTACACGGCGGAATTCTCTTCGCAACTCCCAGTCTTGAATGGTTTTCAGATCGGTCAAACTGACATGGTCCCCGGTCAGTTCATACCGATAGATCTCGGCAATCGCCCACCAGGGGGAAAGCATCGGTTGGGCGCCCGGCGGCAAGCTCACCATCGCGAGGCGGTTCAACACTTCCTGCCGGTCGAAAAAATAGTCGGTCCCGAAGTCGAAATAGACTTTGATGTCGCTGAGACCGAAAATAGACAGGGAGCGGATGTCGGTGAGCCCTGGGGTACCGTTGAGCGCCACCTCGATGGGGATCGTGATCTGCCGCTCGATCTCCTCGGCCGACCACCCCGGATACTGGGTGATCAACTCCACCATCGGCGGGGATGGATCGGGGTAGGCGACGATGTCGAGGAGGTGAAACGCGTAGAGCCCGCCGAAAAACAGCGCGAGGCCGGTGGCGCAGAGGAGAAACCGCTGGACGAGAGAAATCTCAACGATTCGGGCGATCATCGTCTCGGTCCATCATCCGCAACCGAGGCGACCGCGTGAGGCTGCTGCACGCTACCCCTTCACTTCCTGGCCTTTAATCAGCACTGCGCCTTTCACCACGATGCGCTGGCCCGGAGAAAGCCCTTCCAGAACCCGAAACTGCTCGGGGGACACGCTGGCGACTTTGACCTCCCGCTTGACGTACCGGTCCGGCCCTTCTACCACGTAGACGAAATGCTTCCCGTCGGCTTCCAACACCGCCTCCTTCGGAATCGCCAGAAACGGGGTGGTATCGCCGACATCGATGTTCAGCCGGGCGAACATCTCGGGCTTCAACTTGCGGTCTTCGTTGTTGACCCATGCGCGGACCTTGATCGTCCGCGTGGTCGGATCGACCACGTCGCCGATAGAGGCGATCACGGCCGGAAACATCACGCCCGGATACGCCTCGACCGTCACGCGCGCGACCTGTCCGACCTTGACCAAGGCGAGGTCGCGCTCGTAGACATCCGCCACCACCTGTAAGGTGTCCAGATCGGCGATCGTGAACAGCACCTGCGACGGATCGCCGCCCACGGACTGACCCGGCGTAACAAAGCGCTCCACCACGGTGCCGGCTAACGGGCTCTTCATTTCAAAGCGCGAGGTGATGCGTTGCTGGGCAAGGGGTTTCTCCAGCTCGGCCGCCGGCACGCGGAGCGACAGAAGCCGTTCCTTGGCCCGGCGAAACTCCGCCCGGGCCTTGATCAAATCGTTCTCCGCCTGCTTGAGGTCCTTCTGGGGCAGGGCTTTAGTCTCGTACAGATCCTTGGCCAGTTCATAGGCTCGGGTCGCATACTCCAGTTCCGAGGCTTCCTTGATGAAGTCGGAGTAGGCGGCCGTGATGTCCGGACTGTCGATCACGAGCAGCGTGTCGCCGGCTTTCACGTGATCGCCCAGATGGACGCGCACTTCCACGACCCGTCCCTGCAACGGCGACGAGATCTTCGAGTAGCGATCTTCTCCGTACGCCACCTTGCCAGCCAGCACTAACGCCGGCTTGACCGGGCTGTAATCCACCACCGCAGTTTCGATGCGCGGCTGCGCCTCGGTGACCGGTGCAGGCGGCGATGACGCCGGAGGAGTCGCGGCGCTGGAATGCGGGGGTTCCTCGGCGCGCCCGCAGGAGATTAACGCCGCGCACAGGACGGCGAGCGCCGCCACCCCTCGCTTCTTGGCTCCCGCCTCGCGTATCACGAGGTGATCTCCTGGCCGACTGCGCTCTCGAGCTGGAAGAGGTTGCGCTGATAATTGAACAGCGCCTCGATGTAGTTCTGCTGAATGGTCCGCGACGTCCGGGCCGCATCCAGCAGATCAATGATCGTGGCACCACCCCGTTCATACGCCCGTTCAACGATCGTGAAGGTGGCGCGCGCATCTTCCAAGATGCCGCCCAGATACGCTTCGACGAGGCGCCGGCTTTGCACCAGATTCCGATAGGCAACGTCCACTTGATTCTCCACCTGATTGATCGTTTTGTTGAGATCCGCCTCCGCCGCCTGCACCGCCACCTCGGCCTGGAGAATGCCCCCCTGGTTGCGGTTGAACAGCGGCAGCGGCACGCCCACACTCACCATCGCCTGCTGCTGCAAATCCGGGCCGGTCGGTCCCTGCACCGCATATCCGCCGCCGAGGGTCACGTCGGGATAGCGATACGCCTTGGCCAATTTCAAATCTGCCAGGCGCTGAGCCTGCACATGCCGCTTCGCCCTGAGATCGGGTCTCGCCTCCAGAGCCAACATCCGCAATTTGTCGATGTCCGGATCGATGCGATGAAACTCCAGCTCGGTCGTCAGTTCGAGCCGGACAGCCGGCGACAGCCTGAGCAATTGGCGTAAATCGGCGCGGGCCGCATCCGCCTCCTGGGTAAACTGGATGACCTGCGATTGAAAGTCGATGAATTGGAGGCGGATGCGGATCAAGTCGACTTCCGCGATGTACCCCTTCTTGAACCGTATGGTATTGATTTCGAGAATGCGCGAAAAGCGATCGCGGTTCTCTTCCGCTAGGGCCAGCCGCCGCTGAGCCAATTGCACCCGGTAATAGGTGTCCTTCACCGTAAATCCCAATTGGCGGATCGCGTCTTCGAAATTCGCTTCCGCCGATTGCGTCCCGAACCCGGCGCTCTCGATCCGATAGCCCCGCTTGCCGGCCATCTCGAAGAGTTGCTGGATCTGCGGATAGATCTGGCCGCTGCGGGTCAGGCTGGAACGCTCGCCGAACTGATGCTTCGCGAACGAGCCTGCCGTCGAAACGGACAACACGGGGTTCGGAAACAGGGCTGCCGTGATCTGCTGCCCCCTGGCGTAATCCACGCCGAATTTCGCGATGAGAAGGTCAAGGTTCTGTTTGAGGAACAAGGCCAGCGCCTCGTCAAGGCTCAGCCGTATCGTCTGGCCGGGTGAGACGGCGGACTTCGCCGCTTCATCGGCGGCGAGCGGCGCATCCGGAGACAACAGAATGACGGCGCTGAAGAAGATCAAACCCGGAAGAAACGAAAATCGAATTCCGGTCCGCCGGGTCAGGGTTGCAGACAACTCCACCTCGGGTGTTTTACCATGACGATCGTCCCCGGGACATCCCCGAAGACGAGCCTCGGCGCGGCAGGTCACGCACCGTACATGCGCGGGTATTATACCGACTTCCGCGCTCGGGGGGAAACACAAAGCACCGGGAAGTCAATGCATTTTCAGTTCCGTCCATGCGCGATCATACACCCGGATCGCATCCCCGACGTCGCTCATCCACTCCAGCCGGTCCAACAACGACTCCGGCGGATAGACGGCCGGATTGTTTCTGACCCGGGGTGACACCAGCTTCTTGGCCTCTCGGTTGGCGGAGGCAAACAGCAACCGATCCGACGTCAGCGCGGCGATCCGGGGATCGAGGAGAAAATTAACAAATTGCATCGCCAGATCCTTATGGCGGGAGGTCTTAAGCACAACCAGACAATCGGACCAGATGGTTCCTCCTTCCTTCGGCACGACATAGCGGATCGAAGGCCGCTCGGCCATGGCCCGGGCCACCGGACCTCCCCATCCGTGGGCGAGCACGACCTCGCCCGAGGCCAGAAGCTGGTCGTAGTGTTCGCTGGTATAGGTCTTCACGAGCGGCTTCTGTCGGATCAGTTTCTCCTTCGCCCGCTCGATAACGGCCGGATCCCGCGTGTTAAGCGAATAGCCCATCGAGCGCAACACGACGCCGAAGACCTCGCGTTGATCGTTCAGCATGCTGATCTTGCCCTTGTACCGGGCATCCCAGAGCACCGACCAACTGTCGGGCGGTTCCGGCAGAACGCTGGCGTCGTAGCCGATTCCGACCGTTCCCCACAAATAGGGCACGGAGTACTGGTGGTCCGGATCAAACGGCAACCGCTGCAAATGTTCCACCAGCAAGGCGGCGTTGGGGATCTTCGACAGATCCAGTTCGGCCAACAGCCCCAGCCGGATCATGATCGACACCATGAAATCCGACGGCACCGTCACGTCGTAGCCGTCTGCCCCGCTTTGCAGTTTGGCCAGCAGTTCTTCGTTGCTGCCGAAGGTGTCGACGACTACTTTCGCCCCGGTTTGCTGTTCGAATTCCCGCAACAGCTCGAGGCTCACGTAATCGGACCAGGTGAAGTAATGGAGCGTTGGGCCCGCCCGGTCATCGCCGTCGGCTCGCGGGCTCTTCTTCGGGCCGTCCTCGGGCGTCGGTTGACAAGCCAGGACCACCGCACAGAGGAACACGCCGATCGAGAACCGCGTTGTTGACGATTTTGTCATTGCTCCATTGCCGACGATCCAAATGATCCAGACCACTCAACGAATAAAAATCCCGCGTCCTTGGATGGCCAGCGACAGGCCCACCAATCCCATCGAGACCAACACCAGAAGGGCCGACAACGCATTGATCTCGGGCGACACGCCGGACTTAATCATCGAATACACTTTCAGCGGCAGGGTGGTCGAGCCGGGGCCGGCCGTGAAGAAGGTGACGATGAAATCGTCCAACGAAACCGTGAAGGCCATGAGCGCGGCCCCGACGACCGCCGGTCGCAGCAAGGGAAAGGTCACGCGGCGAAACACCTGCCAGGGCGTCGCGCCGAGGTCGGACGCGGCCTCTTCCAGACGAGGATCCAGCTTTCGATGCCTCGCCCGCACGATCACCATGACCAGGGGCAGATTGAAGGCGGTATGGGCGATGATGACCGTCGGCAAGCCGAGCGGCAGCTTGATCAACACGAAGAACAACATCAAGGCCACGCCCATCATGATTTCCGGAACCACTAACGGCAGCAGCATGGCGCCTTCGATCACCCGCCGAGAGCGGGATCCCAGTCGCTCCAAACCCAGGACAGCGGCCACCCCCAGCCCGGTTGCCAAGACCGTGGACACACCCGCGACCAGCAGACTGTTCCAGGTCGCGGCCAGCAGCGCCCGGTCCTCGGCAAGCGCCGTATACCATTTCAGCGTGAACCCCTGCCAGGTCGCCGAGAGACGGGAGGCATTGAACGAAAACAAGACCAAGACGGCGACCGGGAGATAGAGGAAGAGCAGATTGCCGAGACTCATCACCTGCAACCAAACACGTCGCCCGGTCACCGTCGGCTCCCCTCTTGGTTCATGCCGGCATCAATCCGATAATAAACGGCCATCGCGGCGATCAGAACCCCCATCAGCACGAAGGAAAGCGCCGATCCCAGCGGCCAGTCGCGCACGACCAAATACTCGTGTTGAATGAGGTTGCCCACCATCATACTCCTGGCGCCGCCCAGCAAATCCGGGGTGATGAACGCCCCCAGAGAGGGCATGAAGACCAGAAGGCATCCGGCGATCACGCCCGGTTTCGTGAGCGGCAACACGACTCGGCGGAACACCGACCACCGCGAGGCGTAGAGATCACAGGCCGCTTCCACCAGCGCGGGGTCCAGTCGCTCGACGGCCGCGTACAGCGGCAGCACCATGAACGGCAGATAACCGTAGACCAGCCCGAGCAAGACGGCGGCATCGGAATAGAGCAGCTCGATCGGCGCGTCGATGAGTCCGGCTCCCATGAGCAACTTGTTTATCACCCCCTCAGTCCGCAAGATGAACATCCAGGCATAGGTCCTGACAAGAAAATTCGTCCAGAACGGGATCAGCACCAGGACGAGCCAGAGGCCCTGCCGGCGTCGAGGGAGACGCGCGATGTAATAGGCCAGAGGGAAGCCGAGGACGAGGCAGAGCGCCGTTGTTACGGCCGCAAAGAAAATCGATCGTCCGAAGATCCGGAAATAGAGTGGATGGAGCAGATTGACATAGTTCGTCAGACTGAAGGTCCAAAGGACGCCGCCGTAGGTGCCGCGCGACGCGAAGCTGACCGCCAAGACGATCAGGAGGGGGACGAAGAAAAACAGAACGGCCCAGCACAGCCCCGGCGCCAGGATCCATCCGGGATAGCGGGCGAGGGAACCGTTCCCATCACTCCCTGTCGCGGTCGAACCGGATGCAGCAGGTGTACTCACGCTCTCAATACGATTCCTTCGTCGGCATTCCAGCGGACAAACACCTGCTCTCCGGCAGCAAACCGCTTGAGGTCGCCCGCGCCGTTGGCGACGCGGGCCTTCCAGAGCACCTGATCCGACAGCCGCAGGAGATAGTGCAGTTCATGACCGCTGTAGATCGTCTTCTCGACTCTGGCGGCGAGGACGTTCTCGCACCCGGGCGGAGGCAAATCGGTTGAGAGACGGACCCGTTCCGGCCTCAGCACCACGGTGACACGGTCACCGATAGCCAGATCCTGCAGGCAGCGAACCATGATCGGCCTGAATGAAGCGAGACCGGAGGGATCCACGCCGCACAGTCCCTGTTCCAGCTTGACCACCGAACCGGTGAGTTCATTGGACAGCCCGACGAAGCGCGCGACGAACAGCGAGGCCGGGGTTTCATAGATGTCGCGGGGACGCCCCACTTGCAACACCCGGCCGCGGTCCATCACCGCCACCCGATCGGACATAATCAACGCCTCTTCCTGATGATGAGTGACGCAGACCATGGTGACTCCGACCTGCTCCTGGATGGCCTTCAGCTCGACCTGCATCTCCTGACGCAGTTGCTGATCCAGCGCCGCCAGCGGTTCATCCAACAGCACCACCGCCGGCCGGTTCACCAGCGCCCGGGCCAAGGCGACGCGCTGCTGCTCTCCGCCCGAGAGCTGAGACGGGAGGCGCGTTCGCTGTTTCTCCAGCTTGACCATTTCCAGCGCGGCCCGGACCCGTGACTCGATCTCCGCCCCGGGCAGCCGGCGCATCTCCAATCCGAAGGCGACGTTCTGGAATACGGTGAGGTGGGGAAACAGCGCGTAGGACTGAAACACCAGGTTGACGGGCCGGCGATGGGGCGGCACGCCGGTCATCGGGCAGCCCTCGATGAGCACTTCGCCCTCGTCCGGCCGCTCGAACCCGGCGAGCAGGCGCAGCACCGACGTTTTGCCGGCTCCGCTCGGGCCGAGGATGGAGAAAAACTCGCCCCGTCCGATCTGCAACGACACGCGATCGACGGCCGTCGCCGCGCCGTGCCGTTTCACTAGGTTGCGGGTCTCGACGCTACAGTCGGCCACCGCCGCCGACCCCTCGGCTGTTCATGGGGAAATTCGACTTCGAGCGAGGCTCACGGATAGGTTGTGACACCGTCTTGCTTGGAGAGATCGTCGGACCCCTCGTTCTTCAGATCGACAACGCGGGACAGCGCCGCGTTCAGCGATCGAGGCCGACTTTCGCGCTGACCTCGCGCAGGTGTTTGCGGACCCGGACGGTTTCCTGATGCTTTCGCAACAACTCCCGGCGGATGACATCCCGGTCCTCGGCGACGATCCTCACCAGCCGGTCCGCATCCTCGGCGTGATCCCGGACCAATTCCGACAATTTCCGCAACTGGCGTTCCAGTCGATCCAGACGCCACAACACACCCTTGATCGTCGGATCGGATCCGAGCAGCTTGGCTGCAGGCGCTGCGTTGTTCACCCGCCTGGTAACCGCCGTCTTTCGCATCGTCAGCTCCTCGCCGGCAACTGCCGCGTAGTATCGTCTCGGCGGCCGCCGATGTCAATGCTGCCTTCCTTTCTATTTGGCCACCCTCCTGTTACAATGCCAGCACCATGCGGAAGATCCTGACCATGGTGCTCGCCGGGGGCAAAGGCGAGCGACTCTATCCCCTGACCGAGCACCGAGCCAAACCGGCGGTTCCCTTCGGCGGAAAATATCGCATCATCGACTTTACGCTCAGCAACTGCCTGAACTCCGGCCTCCGGCGGATCGCGGTGCTGATCCAATACAAGTCGCATTCGCTGGACCGCCATATCCGCATCGGCTGGAACATTCTCAACGCCGAGTTGGGCGAATACCTCGCCTCGGTCCCGCCGCAGCAGCGGATCAGCGAAGACTGGTACAGGGGCACGGCGGACGCCGTCTATCAGAATCTCTTCCTGTTGGACAACGAACAGCCGGAGTTCCTCCTCGTGCTGGCCGGCGACCATGTGTACAAGATGAACTATGCAGACATGTACAATTTCCTGTTGGCCAAACAGGCCGACGCCGTGGTCGGGGCGATCGAGATTCCGCTCGCCGAGGCCAGCCGCTTCGGCGTGATCGGGGTGGATGAGAACTACCGGATTCTGCGTTTCGACGAGAAACCCCAAAACCCCGCGCCGATTCCCAACGATCCGACCCACGCCTTCGTCTCGATGGGCATCTATCTTTTTCGCGCGCCGATCATCCGCGAACGGTTGATCGAGGACGCCAAGGAGAACAGCGCGCACGATTTCGGCAAGGACATCATCCCCCGCATGATCCGGGAAAACCGGGTCTACGCCTTCAAGTTCCAGGACGAGAACAAGAAGGCCGTGAAATATTGGCGCGACATCGGCACCCTGGACGCCTATTGGGAAGCCAATATGGATCTGGTCGCGGTCGACCCGTTGTTTAACCTGTACGACCAGGAATGGCCGATCCGGACCTATCAGGGTCAATACCCGCCGGCCAAGTTCGTCTTCGCGCAGGACTACCAGGGCGGGCGAATGGGCGTCGCGCTCGATTCGATTGTCTGCGGCGGGTGCATCATTTCAGGGGGACGGGTGCAGAACTCCGTCCTCTCTCCCAACGTGCGGGTACAGGACCACGCCGACGTCCGGGAATCGGTCGTCATGGAGAACGTGGTGATTGGCGAGCACGCCCGCATCCGGCGGGCCATCATCGACAAGGATGTGATCATCCCGCCGAAAACCGAGATCGGTTACGATCTGGACTCCGATCGTCGCCGTTTCACCGTCACGGAATCCGGCCTCGTAGTCATCTCCAAAGGAATGAAACTGCATGCCTCCTTCGATTCATCCGGTTGACCTCGTCACCGCTCTGCGCCAGAAGCGCCTGACGCCCGCCATCGTGTTTCTGACCTCCCGCCGCGCGTGCGACGAAGCCATGCAGGCGTTCGAGCAAGACCAGGCCATTCTTCCGCCGGCGCGACAGCAAGCCATCGCGACGGTGCTCGATCAAGTCATCGCCCAATTCCCCAGCATCGCGGACCATCCGTTGTTGGAGACGGTCAAACGGATCGGCGTCGCCGCCCACCATGCCGGACATCTGCCCTCCTGGAAGATTGCCGTGGAAGAGCTGATGCGGCAGGGCTGCCTGGACGCGGTGTTCGCGACGACGACGCTCGCGGCCGGGGTGGACTTTCCGGCACGGACCGTCGTGCTCACCCAATCGAGCGTCCGCAAGACCAAGGACTTCACCGACCTCACCATCAGCGAGGTGCAGCAACTGGCCGGGCGGGCCGGCCGGCGCGGAAAAGACTTGGTCGGCTTCGCCATTGTCACCCCATCGCCGTACATCGACCTGAGCGTCATCACGAAGGGCTTGACCGGGCAACCCGAACCGATCGACAGCCAGTTCGTGATCACTTATCCAATGGTCCTGAACCTGTTGAAAGCGCACCCGCTGGAACAGATCCAACCCATCCTGGCCAAGAGTTTTGCCCAGTTTCAGCTCAACCAGCGTGCCGAGACCTTGGAACGGAAGCTGGACCTCCTCCATGAACAGATGAAGCCTTACGGTCCCCGCGTCTGCACTGACTGGATCACTCAATGGCAGATCTTTGATCACGCCCGCAAGCAGAAAGCGCACCGCGCCCACATCCGTCGCAAGGAACCGCCGGAAGTGACCGCCCGCCTGCACTTTCTTACGCCGGGTCGGGTCGTCGGATTGCCAAAGGGACGGGGCGTCGTGCTACGCCAATATCGCAGCCGCGGCCAGCGCAGCCCGATGGTCACCGTGCTGCGGCCAGGCGGGGCCATCACGGAATGTCCGGTCGGCATCATCACCCAAATCCTCGATCGGGTGTTCGAGTTCGAGGAGGCGCCAATGTACCCCTGGTGCACCCCGAAGAGCCTCGACGACCTGTCTCGGGAATTGGCGGAACTGCCGGCCCGCATTCCAGTCCTACCCATCCTTGTCCAGGACGAACAGGAATCGATCCCGGAAAGCGCCATAGCCCAGACCCTCGACGATTTCCCTTGTCCGACCTGTCCGTCGCGTCCAGCCTGTCAAAAGGACCACGCGACGGCGCTCAAGCTCCGGCAGGAGATCCAGCGTCACACGAAAGCCATCCAGGCGCTGCGCACCAGCCTATGGCACCGGTTCCAGGCCAAAGTCGAAGTGCTCCAGCAGTTCGGATATCTCACCTCGACCGCGCATCTCACCGAAGACGGCGAATGGGCCAGATTGATCCGCATCGACCACTCGCTTCTGATCACCGAATTGATCCGCGCCGAAGCGTTTTCGGGGATCGAGCCGCAGCTCCTGGCCGGAGTTATGGCCAGTATCGCGCACGACGACGACCGCCCAGGTGCATTCCCGCGCCCGAGCCCCGGCCTCTCGTCGTTGCTGTGGCAAGTCCGGAGGCTCGCGGAGGCGCTGGCTCCGCACGAAGACCCGCCGCTGCTCCGAGCCGACGTGGCGGCGTTGACGGAAAAATGGGTCGGCGATCCGACCCTCACCTGGATCGGCCTCTGCAAACTGACGACGATGGCGGAGGGAGATATCTACCGCCTGTTGGCGCGCACGCTGGAATATCTGTCGCAACTCCACGCGTTAAAGACCACGCACCCCGGTCTAGCCGAGACCGCCGACCGGGCAATCGCGGTGTTGCGCCGCGGCGTGCTGGAGGAGCTGCCGTGAGCTGGAGAGGGAAGGGGCAGAACACACGGATCACGGGATAAAGGCGGAGATGACTACCGACGAACTGGAACAATTGTTGGCCGCGCAGCCTGTCGCCCTGTTGCACCGCCTGGCGCGGGGACGAGTCCATCGCCACTTCCGGCTGGGCAAACGGCGCCTGGTCGAGCTGCTCCTGCGGCACTCTACTGAAAACCGAGCGGGACTCGAGTCGGACCTTCAGACCTTGATCCAGGAACGGGCTGGCCGTCGGGCGCTGTCCGAGGCGCGGCGCGCGGAGCACCCGCGCATTGCAAAACCTGGTCGCCAGCCCGATCGTCCGCCAGCGCAATCCGGGAAAGGCCGTCTCAGACCGCCCGAACTGGAATCATCGGAGCCGGCCTGCAGTCTTGGTGCGTGGCTGGAAGGGCTCGGCGTGCCCGAGCCGAAGCCGTTCGTCCCTGACGCCTGGCAGGAAGAAGCGTTGGCTCGCCTGGCCGAAACGGACGTGATCGTGAGCGTGCCGACCGGAAGCGGCAAAACGTATGTGGCGATCGAGGCGGCGCGGCGGGCGATGGAGGACAATCGAACGGTGATCTATACCTCTCCGCTGAAAGCCCTGTCGAACACCAAATTCACGGAATTCTCGCGCCTCTTCGGCGCGGACAAGGTCGGCATTCTGACCGGAGACCGGCGGGACAACGCCCAGGCCCCGCTGTTGATCATGACGACGGAGATTTTGCGGAATCTGCTCTACGATGCGGCAGGCGGCGAAATCGACGTGCGGCTGGATACGTTGGGCTTGGTCATCATGGACGAATCGCAATACCTGGCCGATCCGGAACGCGGGGTGGTGTGGGAAGAAACGATCATTTTCTGCCCCTCGCAGGCCCGGTTGCTGCTGCTTTCAGCCTCCATCGGCAATCCGCAGGACATCGCCGATTGGCTGACCTCGATCCGGCCGACCCCCTGCCACTTGGTCAAGCACGCGAAACGGTCCGTGCCGCTGCGCGCCGGGTATCTCCACCCGAACGGGAAGCTGGTCCCGCTGTTTCGGACCGTCAGCATTCCCTACGGTCATCCTGGTGCACTGCACCCGGAAGCCAAACGGCTCTTCGTCCACTACGAAGACGAAACCCTCCCTCCGCGGTCCCGCTAACACGGTCGCTAAAACACATAGGTCGCGCCGAACGTCAGGCCCTGGCGGATATTTTCGAACTCGTTCAGGTTGAATGTCTCGGAAGGAGCGCCGACCGGAAAATTTTTCCAGGTGCCGTCACTCATCCGATTCCACCAATAGCGATAGCCGACTTTGAGAAAGAGTCCCTTTAGCACCATGTAGCACACATCGCCTTCCAAGTTGGCGCCGATGCCGGTGCCGGTCATTTCAAAGCTGGGGTTCTGTTGAAGATCGGTCCTGAGGTGATGGATGTCCTTATTGCTCAGCGAGGTAAACGGAAGGAAGGCTGCTTTGCCTTCCACGCTCAACCGTCTTGTAATCCGATATTCGGTCTCCACGCCAAGCTTGAGCGAACTCCAGGTCTGGGTGTTGGTGATGACGGTCATTCCGCTGACGGCAGCGGCC
Organism: Nitrospiraceae bacterium; assembly: GCA_035573855.1. Lineage (GTDB taxonomy): Bacteria > Nitrospirota > Nitrospiria > Nitrospirales > Nitrospiraceae > DATLZU01. The sequence continues at coordinate 74,054 of DATLZU010000021.1, read as the reverse complement.
CCGGGATTACAGAGGGGTTGCAATCCCGGTGTAGGATCCAAATCTGTTGTCGCGCCTGCCGGGGTACATATGACCTGTGTCACCCCGCTCGCGATGTGCTTCTCCCTCCGATACTGATAGCCGATGACCAGATCGAGCATTCCGCGATGGCCAGGATAATTCAGCACCGTGAATCCGAGATCCCCATTCACATACCAGATGTTGTCTCCCTTTAGATCGCTGAACGTCCGCAGCGAAGGGGTCCCCCCGTCCGCCGCCAGGAAATCGTCGTCGGTGAGACGTCCGCCTCCGATCGCAGCGGTCCCATAGTTTGCCCGCACGAACCACCGCTGGGCAAATTTCACCTTGCCGGACAGTTCAATCACGTTCGTGCCGACATCTTTGTACTCGAGCCTTGAGGTCGGATTCCCCAAGGGCGAACCCGGTCTCGACGCGTTGTGGCTCCAGGTGGTCTCGCCCTGCGTCAGCCAACCGGCAAGCCCCACCTCGACGCTGACCGTGGAGCGTTGAAAGACCTCGGCGGCTTCAGCGGATCCTACCGCCCAAACAGTCAACCCCACAGCGCCCCACGCCAGAACTCGGCAGAATTGAACGCAGGCCGGCCGGTGGCAAATCTCTTCTTTTCGGCTCATCGGCGCGCGCCGCCCCGCTGAATGATTACCGTGTCGAAGCAGCGGTCCGCGGTCTCCGGCATGACCCGCCGACAGGCCCCCCGAATCTCCTCTTCCGCCATGGTCCGCTGCATATAGGCAGAGAACCAGACAAGCCAGGTGCCGACCAAAGCCGCCAAGAGGGCTCCCGCAATCAGAAGCATCAGACCTGCCGCATGCGTATGCCTCGCATTCCTGAAACCGGTCTTGGCCGCGAATGACAGCGGCTCCGTCACCTCACGCTCAGCCACGACCGCTCCGTTTCCCGCTTCGTCATTCGTCATAGCCGCCCCCCACCGATGCGCAGGACCATGAAGATGGTACACCAGGTGGTCCATTCTGCGTACAGATTTAGCGGATTGCACAGACTGTCTCCCCGGGCATGCACCCATGCGCCGGAACGTACAGTCGGCCATTCCCTACACTCGCGCAGACAACAAAACCGGGTGGTCCCGGTCGTCGCTCCAGAACCATCTAGAACAAGGCTGGAACGTCAAAACTCATCAACCCGCACTCCCTTCACCGGTCACTGCAGGCTTCATCCGACAAGCCGAGTCCCCCCGAAGGCCGCTCCATCTTCACGAAAACGCCGGAATTTGATTTCAATCGGTCAGTCAACCGCTTATGAACCCTGGCCGTCCGGTCCGCATCCACAATTCTTGACCTGCCATTCACGCGCTTAGGTTTTGCATCTTTGATCCAAAGAAGACGCCGCCGGACCGTGTCGCGCTGTCTCGTCGTCGCAAAGGCCGTGCGGAGTCCGGATACGCCCACGACCTGCAGGGAGGATCTTTATGCTTGCCGTATCTTTCCTATCCTTGAACTTGAAGTGGTTCTCAAGGACCGGATTCTTGAAGCGGAACGCGAGGTTCTTTGGAGCGCTCTGCCTGATGAACGCCGCGTTCGGACTGATTTCGACCGAAACCTTCGCCCTGGTCGTTAACCCAACCAGCCTCAGCTTCAGCGGCATCCAGGGAGGGGCGAACCCGGCTCCGCAGTCCGTGACCTTTTACAAAAAGAACAGACGAGAAAAGAGCTGGAGCATCAGCACATCGGCAGCGTGGCTCAGTGCGGCTCCGTCCTCGGGCACGCTGGCGACGGAAACCGATACCCTGCTCGTCAGCGTCAACACAACCGGGTTGACCGCCGGTTCTTACGCCGGACGAGTCACCATCGCCGTGACCCAACGCGATGGGCGCATTTCCACGAACCATGTGTCCGTGGCGTTGACGGTGACCTCCGGGGGCGCAAGCCCGACGATCGGGGTTAACCCTATCAGCCTCTCATTCTCCGGTACAGCCGGCGGCGTGAACCCCACCGCCAAGACCCTGAGCATTGCAAACACCGGCGGCGGCACCCTCAGTTGGAGCGTGAGCGACAACGCCGCCTGGCTGAGCCTCAGCCCAACCTCCGGCATCAACAGCGGGTTGACCACCGCCGCGGTCAATCTCGCCGGCCTGACCGCCGGGACCTATACCGCGACCGTCTCGGTCGCTGCCGCGGGCGCGACGAACACGCCGCAGCTCATCCCTGTGACGCTCACTGTCGCCTCCCCAACCTCCACTTCTTCCGCGACATCATCGGCCACGTTGACATGGAACGCTAACACAGAGGGCGATCTGGCGGGATACAAGGTCTACCGTGGAACTTCGCCGGAAACGTACGGAGCGCCGATCGCCACGCTTCAGGGAAACATCACCAGTTACGTGGCGACCGGACTAGAGATCGGCACCACTTACTACTTCGCGGTAACGGCGTATGATACCGCCGGCAATGAAAGTCTCTACTCCAACGAGGTCAGCAAGAGCATCTACTAGACCGGAGCAGGCAGTCTCCGCTTTTCCGATTTCGATCGCCATCCGCCAACGGGTCAATGAAACGCAGACGCCAAGGGCGGGTGGCCACATTCGCAAGCCCTGCCCGCTATTTTCCAACCTTGGACAACCCTGGTACCACGGGCTACCCTATTCCGCTCTGATTCCGCGGACCAGAATTTCTCGTGGCGCCGACTTGACCGATCTACGCAGGGACCTGTATAAGGGCCGCTGAAGCCCGAACCACCGATCGGGCGCATTCGAACCCGCCGGTCGGCGACCCATGAACTCATCACTCAGCATTCAGAATTGTTGCACGAAGCTCGCGCCCGTAGCTCAATGGATAGAGCATCAGACTACGGATCTGAGGGTTGGGGGTTCAAGTCCCTCCGGGCGCGCCACGTCCCGGGCAAGTCGGTAGAGCGAGGGACCGATGGCCACCATCCTAGTCATCGATGACGAAGAATCGATCCGGACCCTGTTGCGCGGAGTCCTGGAAAAGGCCGGTCATCAGGTGCTGGAAGCCCGAGACGGACGGGAAGGGTTAGCGGTCTATCAGCGCACGCCGGTCGATTTGGTCATTATGGATATCCTAATGCCGGATACGGACGGCCTGGAGGCCACCCTGCAACTCACCCGCGAATATGTGGACGCCAAGGTTATCGCCATCACCGGGGCACAGGGCGACCGGAATTTTCTGGACGTCGCCAAGCTCTTCGGCGCGCGCCGGACCTTCGAGAAGCCCTTCGATCTCAACGAAATAATGGCGGCGGTGAAAGAAATGCTGGAGAGCTGACTTGCTTCGCCGCGCCGGCTTTCAGCCTCGAACGGATCCTGCTAACACCCTTGCTGGGAAGAAAGTTGTGCGGAAGACCGGAATGATGTGGTGGATGCTGTTGGCAGGGTGGCTGGTGACCATCCTTGTGGTCACGACGTTTCCATGGTCGGACTTCAAGGGCCACGCGCATTGGAGTACGGTGCGGTGGATTCCTTTCTCCGAGTTGAGCCGACCTTCTCCCGGTGTCCTGTTTGACATCGGCGCCAATATCGTTTTGTTCATCCCGTTCGGCTATCTGGCAAGCGAAGCGATGAACGGCGCGACACGGAGCCGGTTCGTGACAACCGTGCTCGTGGCCCTCGGGCTTTCCCTGGGAATCGAGTGCTATCAGGTCTTCAGTCACAACCACTTCCCGTCGGTCACCGACGTCTGCGGCAATGCGCTCGGGGCGGCGATCGGCGCGTCTCTGGCTTCACGCCGGCTTCGCCCGAATAGCCGCGCCGATCACCCGCTGCAGCCGGCCATCGCTACTCCCATCCCACTGGATCGTAGCCGCGTTCCTTCAAACAACGGTTGACAAATCCGATATACGCTTGGCTGGGCGGCGATCGCCTGAACAGTCCTCGCAACAACCCGGCGGTCGCGCCGCCGGCCGCGCCGATCGCCGATCCCCGTCCGGCCGCCCCCACCACCGCGCCGCCCACCGCGCCGCTCGCGGCGCCGATGCCAGCCCCAGCGACCGTGCTCCCCGCCACCTGGCCGGCCTTGCCCCGACTCGGCGTGGCGCCGGCCTCCTTGGCCAACTCCTGACAGGCTTCGATGTCTCGCTCAGCCGCTACCGGCCCCACTTCGCGATAATGCGCGTTGGGGTACAAGATGGGCTTGGGGCTCGAACAGCCTGCCATCGCGCAACAGCATGCGACGGCCGTGATGCGCAACCCGTGCAGCGCGAAGCGCCGCGGACTTCGCTCAGCCTGGTGACTCACCATCATCCGACTATATCTTCTGCTCGAGCCGCTTGAGAGCCCGCATCATCGCCGGATCGCTCAGGCCGACCTCGCTCAGGGCATCCATGATATGCAGCCCTTTGTTCAACACCAACTCCTTGGCCTTGGCATATTGCGCCCGATTGAACCGAGCCACAGCCGGTTGCCCGTTGACGATCTGGCAGGCCAGCACCTCCCCGTTCACCTCCAAGATCCCACCCTGCTCGACAAGGGTCCTGGCCTGCTCCACCGTGACGCCGTGCAGCGCGGCAAACTCGCCGAGGCCGCCGGTTTCCACCAGCCGCCCGTCCGGCATGATGCACAAGCGCTTGAAATGCGGAGACCAATCCTTGCGAAAGTCGATGTAGGTGATGCGGCCGCCCCGCGCCACGGCGCGATCCAACTCGCTGTCCGCAAGCCCCAGATTCTTCTGTTCCAACCGCTCTCGCAACTCGGGCGGCAACGTGCGATAGAAGACACGAGTCGCGGCTTCCTCAAGCGGCAGCCCGTAGGACCGGACGAGTTGCTCCGCCTCGGCGTACTGCACCAGATCCAGCACCCAGGTTTGCTTGGGCGCGACGCCCGCCGGATCGATCCGGCAGACGAACAGGCCTCGCGTGACGAGCGGGCCTGTCTGGGGATAGGCATACACGCCGCCTTCCGTCAGCAACCGCGTCATCACATCCAGCGGGATGTCATAACTCTCGGCCAGGACGCGGGCGTGGGCAGCGAGATCCTCCGGCTCGGTCATGGCACAGAGAGTCACGTTCCCCGGCGCATCGAATTCCGTATAGTCTTCGATGATGTTGTACAGAATCGGCTGCTTTTTCGATTGGGACGGAGCTTTTTTCTTGATCTTGAACATGCGCTTTCAGTCCGGCGATAGGCGCTGGGCAATTGCCCAGCGCCTATCGTCTCTCCCCGTACGGCGGCAACGTCAGTAGTCGCGGATCATCCACCGGCCCACCGACGGTGAAGTGATACAACGATTGAAAACTTAAGTCGTTGATACCCAGGAGCTCATGCATGGGATCGTCGAAGAAACATCCGATGCCGGTCGCCCGCACGCCGGCCGCTTCCGCTTCCAGATAAAGCACCTGTCCCAGCAGACCGCATTCCCAGAACAACCGCGGATAGAACCAAGAGCCGTGCCGGCGGAGGTTGCTCTCGAACTCGGCGATCATGCCGAGCGAAAACGCACTGTCTCCCGCGATATCCTGATGACAACTCACTTGCGTCGCCACGCGCCGCGCGTCGCCTTCCAGTAACCAAAAGAACGGCAGGTCGGCAGGACTCCCCGGCGCCGGCGCCCAGCCGAATTCCGGATTCATCGCGCGCTGCAACGCCGGCAGTTGTTGCGGATCGCGCACCAGCACATACAGTCCCGGCTCCAGCCCATCGACCCGATGAACGAACAGAGCCAAATGCACGGCCGGCGCCCACGGCCACACATCCCAAGGCACGGGACGATCCGGTTGTGGAAGGTCGGCATGCGGCATGACGCGGCGCAGCATGTTGAAGAACGCGGCGGCCGAGATGGAGGTCTTGCCGTCGAACGCGACGGCGCTGCGTCGCCGCCGAATCAATTGGCCCGCAGAGGGACTGCGAGCGGTGGAGGATAAGGGGTCAGGGGTTGCCGGCACAGATGAATTGCGTAACGGAACGGTACATTGATCCGTCTGCGTTTTCCACGACGCTTCGGCCACCTCGTCGATGATGTCCCAATGGACCGCATGCTCCCGGCTCAATCGGTTGGCTTTCCCATACCACTGCCCGGCAGCCAAGGCTTTCACCGCCGCCGCATCAAGGAACATCGGAATCTCGATTCGGTTCTCTCCTGCTCCCGATTCCTGACCCCTGACCGCATGATCGGACCAGACCACCGCCGCGCATTCCGGATGTTCGCGCTCCGCGTCGCGAAAGTCCTCCGCTCGATTGACGCCGAACAGCTCCGCCAGCAGATCGCTCGACAGGCCGTCCAACAGTGCCATCCGCCAGCCCAGCGACGCCGCGGCGAGGCGCGCCGTGCCGATCGCATGCCCCGCATCGTGCTGGCAGTAGCGAAAAGCCCGTTCCCCGTATTTCCATGCCTCCCGCCAGAAGACCGAGGTCAGGCCGAACAGGAAGGCATGAGGCGGAAACGGTGCCATCAGCCGCTCGAACGTCCCGTCCGGACAGACCGCCCGCAGCTCCAGTCCGTGTTCTTTCGGCGCATAGTGGTAGAGAGCCGGCATCGCCGCCAAGCCCGATACGGCAGGTAAGAGGAGGTAGCCCTCCGTCGGATGCAGGTTGCCGCTCGAAGGATTGCTGCGCAGCGCCCAGCGCACGTCCCCCGCCTGCTTCCACGCCGAGAGCGCCAGCGCATACTCTAAAAACCGTGAGAGCGTGCGGATCGACAATGGCCAGCTCTCCACGGCGCCGTGACGGTAAAGCGCCTCGTAAGGAGGACTCAGCGGTTCTTCCTCCGGTTGCAGAATGGGCAGCGGCATCAGTGGCGCGCCCTGAAAGCGTCGGAAGGGATCGGGCTGGTTGGCCCAGTCCAGGTAGCCCAACGAGCGGGCATAGCGGGAAAAATGATGCTTGGTCGCCTGATGGTAGTGAATAACATGTTCGATCGGATCGACAGCAACCGATCCCAGCTTGGAGGCTTCCATCGTGCGAAATAGCGTCCGACGTTCCAAAATCACTTCAGTCTAACCAGGTCACTCGCGGAAAGTAAACGCGCAAGTCGCGCCACGATTGACGTCGCACGAAATGGCCCAGTATGCTTCCGCCGTCACCGGGCAGGGGGCTTATGCGATTCGATCCAGCGATTGCCGCGCAACGCGCCTTTACGCGGGCCAAAGTAGCCGGTGAACTGGAGAGCGATCGGGAGGAGGCCAAGCGGGCCGAGGCGCGGTTCTCCTCCACCACCGGCGTAGCCGCTACGGAGGCCTACTGGACGTTGCAGCGCATCGGGACCCGCCATCCGGAGGCGAAAGCCTTTCAAGCGTTCTGCATCTACATCACCTGGCAGCAGGTAACGGAAGAAACCATTCCCTTGCACTTCAAAACCGGCCTTGACCTCTGCGAGCGATTCATCCAGAACGCGGAGTGCCGCTCCGCCGAGGACCTGCTCGACCTGGAGCAGATCCTGGAACTTCGCGCCGCGTTTCGGCGCGGACTCGGACTGAAGGCGGAAGACGAGGAGGACGGTCACGATGACGACGAGGACATATTGAAAGGCGGGGACTGATCGGTCGTCGGTGCACAATCCTCGTGCGCTTCATCAAAGCCGCAATGGGGACAGGGCATGCTCACGGGCCCGTCGCAGCAATGATAGACATACTGACCGCCGCAGCGCTGACACGTTGTCTGAGCCATTCCTCAAATACCGTCACCCGTCAAACGTCATGTGTCAACCGTGAGGTCAACGGCTCGGTCGTTCATGCGATTGACGGTTGACGATTGACTATTGACCCCCTTTAGCAGGCTGCGGAAAAACTCGTTTCGCCCCCTGGAGGTGTCACAGGCACACAGGTCTCAGACAAGGAGAAGATGCCGCGCAGGATGCTCAAAAAGGCCGTCCAGCGCGGCCGCAGCGAGCGAAGAGGCGAGGCATACTCGTTGCCGTACGTTGAGCCTCTGAGCGATGCGAGAACAAAGCTGGCGGACTTTTTCAGCATCCTGCTAGAGTCGGCACTGGTTCTTCGCCGGAATCACGCAAATGAACTGCACCGGAGCAGTGGGGTCGGCGATGAAACAGTGTTTCTCGTTGGGGGCAATGTAGACCGAATCCCCGGGAGCGAACGGCGTATCCCCGTTTTCCGTGCGGACCTTCCCCGTTCCCTTCAGGATATAGACCTCGTGTTCCCATTCATGCGTGTGGAGCGGAGTACCGGCGCCCGGTTTCACGTCGAACACCCGCATGGCAAAACGCGGGGCTCCATCCCGCTCCGTGATCATCTCGCGCATCTCGACTCCCTCAGGCACGTCGGCATAGGCGTTCGGTTTGACGTCCGCGTAGTGTTTGATGACCATGACGACCTCCGCGATCCAATTCCCACACGAGGACCTTGCATCCCCGGCGCTGGGCGCTCAAGATACCAGCCTGCCACGGGCGACTCAAGTGCCAGCCACCATGGCGGAAGCCGATAAACACCGGGCGCGCATCTTCCTTCACCGCGGCGACCTCGCCCAGGCTCGCCGCTGCTATGAACAGGCCGTCCAGGACGATCGCCGACTAGGCACGGAACGCGAACTTTCCGATTCGCTGGGCAACCTCGGCAATGTCTGCGCCATGTTGAAAGACTTTGCCGCCGCGGAGCAGTGCTACCGGGAAGTGCTGGCCATCCAGCGTCGTCAACAAGATTGGAACGCCATCGGCCAGACGTTGGTCAACCTCGGCAATCTTCAGATGGACTCGGGACATCCGGAGCGCGCCCGTCCCTACTACCTCGAAGCGCTCGACGTGCTCCGTCCACTTGGGGACCACCGCGCGCTGGGAATCCTGTTGTCCAACGTGGCGCTGCTGGAGGCCGCGGAAGGGCGAATCGACGACGCCATCGAAGCGTTTAAGCAGGCGCTGGAGTTCCACCGCCTGATCGGCAACGAAGAAGGACTGGCCGTCACCTACAGCCAACTCGGCAAGACCTATCTGGAAGCTGAGCGGTTTCCGCAGGCGGAAACATGCTTCAACAACGCGGCGGAGCACTTCGTGAAGCTGGGCAATCCCCATGGCGAAGCCGCGGCCCTCCGACAACTGGCCGACCTGTACGAAGCCACCGGCGATCAAGTCTCTGCGATCCGCTGCCTGGAACGCGTCATCGTGCTCGACACCCGCCTCGCCTTCCCGCAGTTGACAGCCGACTCGGAACGGCTGGCGGGACTGATCGCTCGATTAAAACACGGTGGTCGCAGCTCTGTCACCGGTTGAGCCGAGATGAACTTTCCTCTCCTCCCCGCCAGTGGTATGATGCCGCGCGGTTCGGGCGGTCCAACCGCGAGGCACACAACCTGTTGCCGGCGATGGACTCAAGTCACAGGCGAACGGAGACTCCGCCATGACCCAGGAAGAGGCGCGTCAACGCATCGAGGCGGCGATCAGCCAGTTCGGCCCGCACGCCGGCATGGCGATCGACCTGGTGATCAAAGAGGTCCGCGGAGACCTTGGCCGCGAAGCCGCCAACGCGTTGATCGAGGAGTTCGATTTGGAACTGCAGTACAACATCGCGCCGATCGAGCATCTCGGATCAGGCGACTAATCCGCTAGGCGTCAGGCAAACCTTTCGCGTTTCAGGCGGGAATTCATGCCGCTCATCTGGTGTTCGATCTCCGGACATGGCTATGGGCACGCCGCCCAGGTGCTTCCCGTTCTCAATGAACTGGCCCGACGAGTCCCACGCCTATCCGCTATCCTCCGCACGACGGTTCCCGCATCGTTTTTCGAAGGCCGCCTCCATCTCGACTGGGAGTTGCGCCCGGCTGAACAGGACATCGGGTGCGTGCAACACGGTCCCCTCAAAATCGACGCGGCCGCTACGTGGAGCGAGCATGGCCGGTTTCACCGCTCATGGGACGCGAAGCTCGACGCGGAAGTCCGCGCAATCCGCGCCGCCAGGCCGCACCTGGTCCTTTCCGATATCTCTTACCTGGCCACTGCAGCTGGCGCACAGGCCGGAGTGCCGACCGTGGCGCTCGGCTCTCTGAGTTGGGACCTGGTGCTGGCCAAATTCGCGGACCGGAACAGCGAGGAACATCAAACCCTCATCGACCGGATCCGCCGTGCGTATGCAGCGGCTGATGTGCTGCTGCGCGCCATGCCTGGCTTGCCTATGGATGCCTTCCGTCGGATCGTGGACATCGGTCCGATCGCCCAGGCTTCGGAGCCGAAGCCGGCGGCACTCCGGCAAGCCGTTGGAGCCTCTTCAGAGGAACGGCTGGTGCTGGTGGGATTCGGCGGAGTCCCGCTGAGTTCGCTGCCATTTCAGCGGTTGGAAGCGATGGCCGGCTATCGCTTTATTTTCGATGGATCCGTGCCTGCCTCCGTCTCACGAATTCATGCCGCCGCGCCACTTCCTTTCCGGTTCAACATTCTTCTGGCTTCGACCGATCTGGTGGTGAGCAAGCCGGGCTACAGCACGGTCGTCGAAGCTGTCACGCATCGCAAGCCGCTGGTCTACGTACGGCGCTACAATTTCCCCGACGAAGGGCCGTTGGTGGATTTTCTGCACCGCTACGGGCGCGGGGCCGAACTGCCCATGGACGACTTCTCGGCCGGCCGGTGGGAAAAAGCCCTGGACGCGGCGTGCGCAGCCCCCGAACCGCCAGCACCGGCGCCACAACCGATGGGAGCGGCCGACGCGGCGGAGATCCTCACCCAATACCTGTGAGGCATGCCTTGCCTCTTTTCGGTCTTCTGATACAGCTCGCCGCGCACATCCTCGAACGGACCGGCGGATTGGTACAACGGCTGGCCCTGTTGCTCCACGGACTGCTGCCGGCCTTGCTGACGCCTGACGAGTTAGCCCGCCTGACCCAGCGACATTACCAACGGTCCTATTCATCCACCGTCACCGCCCCGGTCGACGAGCCCCATTTTTGTGAACTGGAGCCCTGGGAACGAGAAGTCGCAGATCGCCACTCCCTTGCCCACGGTCGCCTGCTGGCGCTGGGAGCCGGGCTCGGCCGCGAGGCCTTCGCCATGGCCCGGCGGGGGCTATCCGTGGTCGGGATCGATACCGACGCGACCGCGCTCGCCGCGGCGGCCTATGCGGCCCGGATCCTCGGGCACAGCATTCAGTTCGTCCGGGCTGACCTGCGCGCGCTCCCCTTTCGTCCCACGAGCTTTGACGCTGCGCTGCTGGCGAGCGCCATGTACAGCGCCATCCCGGGCAAGGCCCAGCGGCAGATGTGGCTTCACGACCTGTTCCGTGTGCTGGCGCCCGAGGGATTGGCGGTGCTGAGTTTCCTGACCGAACAGAAGCCGCAGGCGCGGATGACCCGTCTCCGCGAAGCCCTGGCCCGCCGGCTTGCCCGACTGCCCGGAGCGAATCCCGCCTACCAACCGGGCGACACGTGCCCCCATGGCCATTTCCTCCATGCGTTTCAGACGGAACAGGAAGTCCGGCAGGAACTGGAAGAAACCGGAGTACTCATCCGCGAGCTGGACTGGAAACGGGGGTTTGCGGTCGTGGCGAAGAAATAGCACTGGCGGGCTTTGAGCGGATTTGCTATCTTTAGCGCGCCTTCCCCTCATGAAAAAGGTCTACATCAAGAGCCCGGACTTCGTGCAACGCGATGTCGCGGGCGAATGCATCCTGGTCCCCATCCGTCGCAAACTGAGCGACCCCCCATGCATCTATGTCCTGAACGAAACAGGCGCCGCGTTGTGGCGACGAATCGACGGCGTGCGAACCGTGCAGGACATCGTTGCGGACTTCTGCGAAGAGTATGCTGCGGCACCCGATCAAGTCGTGAAGGACTTCGCGACGTTGGTGGATGATCTGCTGTCGATCAACGCCCTTCAGGAGCGCTCTGTCGCTGCCGATGCGTGATGTCAGAACGCTGAACACGCTGCCCGAACGCTACCCCTATTCCTGCCAATGGGAGATCACCTGCCGGTGCAACCTGCGGTGCGTCATGTGTTACACGGATTGTTGCAACCGGCCGGACGCTATTCGGCACGAACTGACGACGCCGGAAATCCTCCGCATCATGGACGAATTGGCCGAGGCGGGCTGTTTGGAATTGTGCCTCACCGGCGGGGAGCCGCTTGCGCGTCCGGATTTCTTTACGCTCTACGACCATGCCGTGGCGTCGGGATTCCTTGTCACCCTGTTCACCAACGGCACGTTGGTGACAGAAGACGTGGCCGACCGCCTCGCCGCGCTGCCCCCGCATCGCATCGAAATCAGCCTGCACGGACTCACTGAAGCGACGTTTGAACAGGTCACCCAGGGTCGAGGCTCGCACGGGAAGTGTCTGACCGCGATCCAGCTGCTGCGCGAACGAGGACTCCCGCTGCTCCTCAAGACGACGGCCATGACCGTCAATCAGCACGAGATCATGGACATCAAACGGTACGCGCAGGACCTCGGCGTGGGATACGCGCTCGGCGAGGACCTGCGACCTGCACTCGACGGCGGGGAAGGGCCGTTTCGGTATGCGCTTTCACCGGTCGAACGGGACGAGTTGAACCGCGGGGATCCGGATCTTTGGCAGGAAGCTTGCCGGCAGCAGGCTGCGCCTCCGACGCCGTGTCGGAGCGGGATGCGCACCTTTCACATCGACGCCTACGGCGGACTGCAACTGTGTTCGGGGAACCGCGCCCAGAGCTACGATCTCCGCCAGGGCTCATTCAAAGAAGGCTTCTATCGGCATCTGCCGACCTTCGCTTGTCCCTGGAAGGCTCAACCGTCCGCTCACCTTCTTCAACCGACCGCCAGCCATGCGTGACCCCCAAGCGCTTCCATCGCAGGAATACAAGGACTTCAGCCGCCGCGTCCACGAACGCGCCGCCCGTACCCGCCGGGTGATCAAAGCGCAACTGGAGCTGACCTATCGCTGCAATCTCCACTGCCGTCACTGTTACACCGATCCCTATAACCATCGCGACTGGTTCCCCCGCGAGCTGACCCTGCTGGAGATCGAACGCCTGTTGGAGGAAATGGCAACCCTGGGCATCCTGTGGCTGAACCTCACCGGCGGCGAGATTTTCACGCACCCTCGCTTTTGGGACATCTACGAGGACGCCTACCACAAGGGATTCCTCTTGCAGCTCTATACGAACGGCACGCTGTTCACCCCAGCGACTATCGAACGGCTGCGACAAAGACCGCCGTTTTCGATCGACATCTCCTGCCATTCAGTGAATGAATTCGCCTTCGATCGCTTCACCCAAGTGCCGGGATCGTTCCGGGCCTTCATGAAGGGGATCGCCCTGCTCAAAGACAGCGGCCTGCCGTTCACCCTCAGAACTAAGGCCATGACGTGGAACAAAGACGAACTCCCCGTGATCCGGCAATTCGTCGAATCCTTGGGCCTGAGGTTCGTGTTCACCACCGCCCTCTCGCCACGCCTGAACGGCGACCTGTCGCCGCTCGAATTCAGGCTGGCCCCCGAGGATGTCGCCGCCTTGGAGCACGCTGATGACCGTACCTGCGACGGTGACGAACTTTGTTCGACCTCCGCCGACTTATCAGCCCCGCCCACGGACCGGTTGTACCGCTGCGGGTGCGGCACAGACGCCATTCACATCAACGCCTGGGGCGAGTTGGGCGCCTGTACGATGGAGTACGAGCACCGGGTCTCTCTCCGGGAATACCCGCTGCGCGACGCCATCGACAAGGTCTTCGCGGCCATCCACGCCAGCCGATATCATGAGTCCTCCCCCTGCTTCACCTGTCAGGTGTTTGCCTTCTGCGAGAAGAAACCCTCGGAAGCCCGCCGCGAATGTGGACGCGCCGAGGCCCCGATCCCCTATGACTGCGACGTGGCCTTGGCGCGCGCCGAACGGACCCTGGGCCGGACGTTGATCCAGCCGCTGCGCCGGGAAGAACGGAGAGAAAGGAGCCCGGTCACCCGATGAACGAAAAAAAACCGTACAGTACGCCCGAACTCTATCGGATCGAGCTGAACCAGGAACAGGCCATCTTGAGCCAGTGCAGCCTGATGTCCAGCAATCCGATGGCCGGAGGGCTCGACGTGTTCTGTCGAATGGGCGGGTGCAAGCGAAACGCAACGGCGGGCGGGTCTGACAGCGGGCTGCGACCGTCCTGAGCCATAGCTCAATGGTGAGCAGACACTCGTTCCGCCTGATGTCGCGGCCTTAATGGTTTGCGGCGGCTGTTCGACGATGATCATTGAGTTCGACATCGGAGGCTACAGGGTCCGGCTGGAGGAGCGAGACGACTGTCCTCTGATCAGTTGGCCTGCGAACCCGTTCGCCGCATTCGTCATTCAGGCCGCTGAACCCTTGGACCGTCACGTCGATCTTCACGTGACCGTCACGCTGGTCCGCGCCCTCCCGGATTTCCCCGAGAGAAGCCTGCGCTTTGACGCCTGCCACGGGCTCTGGGCCTTGTATGAGAGCCAGTCAGGCTACATGCTGGAAGCCCTGGACACCCAAACCTTTGCACCCCGAAGCCGCTCGTGGATCGACGCGTCGTTCTCCCGTGTCCACACCTGGATCACCGAGCAGACCGTCGAAGGCACCTCCGGCTGGTCTCCCGTCCAGATCCTGAACCCGCTCGTGGAAGTCTGTCTGGTCACGAGGCTCGCCCGCGACGGCGGCGTGCTCCTCCATGCTGCGGGAGTCCTGACGTCGGCGGGCGGCGTCACGTTCACCGGCCCATCGGGAGCCGGCAAGTCGACCCTCTCGGGCTGGTACGCTGCCCGTGGAGCCACGGTGTTGAGCGACGAACGGACGATCCTCCGCCGGCACGGGCACGGCGTCATGCTGCACGGCACGCCGTGGGTGGGATCGGGCCGGTTCGCCGCCCACAACTCGGGCCCCTTGTCGAGGGTGTACTGTGTCCGGCACGGGCAAGACCGCCACAGCATGACGCCACTCAGTGCACCGGCTCTCTTTCGATTCCTGCTCGGCCAGTGCGTGCTCCCGCTGTGGGATCGGGAGGGATTGGAGGGAGCCCTGTCGTTTTTGTCGGAACTGGCCGAACGGGTGGGAGGCGCCGACCTGGCGTTTCTCAACACCCCCGATGTCGTCGACTACCTGGAGACCGACGGTATCCCATCGTCGGGGGTCGCACGATGAAGACCCTGACGGCTGAGGACTTCTTCACGTCACTCTCGCACCGATCCGTCGAGGCCAGACGGCCCGAAGCCGTCACCTTTGAGCTGACGTACGGGTGCAATCTCCGCTGCCTGCACTGTTACAACCCGACCCACCGGGCGCTGCCGCACGAGCTGACCACGCAAGAGGTCAGCATGATCCTCGAGCAAACGGCGGAACTCGGCGTGCTGCATCTGACGTTCAGCGGCGGAGAACCGTTGACCCGGCCGGACTTCGCGGACATCCTGCGGTCTGCCCGTCGACTGGGATTCGTCGTGCACATCCTGACCAACGCCACGCGCGTGACGCCGAGGATCATCGATGTCTTGGAAGAATACGGCGTGGACCGGATCATCGTATCGATCTACGGCGCGACGGAGACGACGTACGAGTGGATGACCGGCGTCGCAGGATCGTATGCCGCCTTTCGAAACGGACTCCATCACCTGGCCGCCCTCCCCCTGCCGGTCTTCGTCCGCATGCCGGTGACGACGGTGAATGCTGCGGAGGTTGAGGCCTGCCGGAAGCTGATCGAGCCCTATGGCTGGACATTCCAATATTCCTTGGACATCATGCCCAGGACCGACGGCGACAGGACTCCTCTCCAGTACCGTCTCGGTGCCGAAGACAAGATCGCGATCGATCGGACCAGGTTACTCCGCCATCTCGGCTCGCGAATCGAGGATCCCCGCCCGTCGAATGACCGGTTCATCGACTGCGCCTGCGGGCGTAGTCGATTCGCCATCACCCCCTACGGCGGCATGAATCTCTGTACGGCGTTCCCGATACCGAACTACGATCTGCGCAGGGGGACCGTCCGGGAGGGATGGGAGGTCCTCAAGCAGACCGTGGACCGGGCTGAGCCAAGTGCGCAGTACCAATGTCCGACCTGCGACGTGCGGTCGTACTGCCGCCAAGGCCGGAGCGACGCGTGGCTGGAGACCGGCGAGATGAGCGTGTGCCTTCCCCACTTCAAGGAGTGGGCCCGTTTGGAGAAACAAGCCCATGCGCCTCTCGACCCTCGACGACTTGGCTGAGGCCTACTCCCGGGTCAGCCTCGTCAACAAATGCGTACTCGACCGGTTTGTCCAGGTCGGGCGGCTCTTCCACGACGGCGGGATCGACTTCATTGTCCTGAAAGGCGCCGACCTACTCTCCCGTCTCTATGGCGTCCGCGGCCTCAGGCCGATCACCGACGTCGATCTCTTGGTCCATGAACAGGATCTGCGCACGATCGATGGCCTTCTGAGAGCCTCGGGTTTTCACCGCCTTATCGACGGCAATCCCGCCTATGTGTCACCGGAGGGCGGACTCATCTTGGACATCACGACCGCGGTATGGTACGCGGACAATCAAACCGGCTTCTGGGAACGGGCCGTGCGCCGGACGCTGCACGGGCTTCCGATGCTGTGCTTGGATGCGCAGGATTTGCTCCTGTACCTGACGGCCTATAGCGTCGTCCATCGAGGCTTTTTCCTTCCCTCGTTCTGCACGGATCTGGCCCTCCTGACCCAAAAAGAGCGGGTCAATTGGGAAACTGTGGTTGCGGAGGCGATCCGTCACCACTTGAAGATTCCCCTGTATCACGGTCTGTCCTTCGCCTGTCGGAAGAACCCGCACGTCCTCGTGCCGGAACGGGTGCTCAGGCGGTTGGCTCCGTCCAGCGCTAGGGAACACCTGTTGGCCTGGTTCCTACACCGATTGGTGGGAACGCAGCCCATCGAGGGACTCGGCCATTTGTTGCTGTTCCTCACGAGACCTCCGGGTCGGAAGGCCGCATGGCTTCGCCGCGCTTTTTGGCCGTCGCCGGCATTTCTTGCCTCCCGTTACGGCGACCCGGCGGCCTCGCGGCCCACGATGATCCGCATCTTCCGTGCGTTCCATTTAATCCGTCAAGCCGGGGTATTGACCGGCCGCATCCTGGCGCGTTTGATGACGCGCCTGAGTTGACCCCTGCATCACCATGATCCGGCGTCTCATCCTCGACCACACAGCGGCGTTCCGATCGCCGGCCGATCTCCGGTCTCTTCTGGCTTCCCCGCTCGGAATCCCGCTGATCCAGCTCAGGGTCGCAAGCTGGAGCATGTTTCCGACCATTCACAAAGGCGATGTGCTCGAAGTTGAGGAGGCGCGCGAGGTCCGTCCGGGAGATATCGTCGTCTTTCGCCGCGACAATGTCCTCGTCTGTCATCGCGTAACGGGTTATGGCGGACCGGGCGAAATTTTCACGGCGGGAGAACGGTCGGGAGGATTCGGTGAAGCCGTCCCGTTGTCCGATGTCCTGGCGAAGGTCCGTGCCATCAACAGGCGGGGGAAACGGGTAGCACTCGGCCGACCGGCCACACCGACCGTGGCCGCGCGGCTACGGCTGTGGCTGGACCGGTTTTTCACGGCTTGGAAGACAGCCCGGCGCCGATGGGCCGTAGCCGTGTGGCAGCGATTGCATCACAGCCCTTGCGGCTGCGCCCTGCAGTCTTGGTTGGTCCGACACGCGACGCGTGTGCATCTCATCACCCGGTCCCGGCTTCACTCCCTTCTGGCTATCCCCGCCGTCCACCGTGAGACATTCCGTCTCGCTGGAATCGAGAGGACGCTGCTTCTTCGCCCAACGCCCGCCGGGGAAGGCGTACGGTTGGAAGTCCGCCTCGGCTCCTATGTGTTCGGCGCGTGCGATCCGGCCGCCGGCAAGATATGTATCCAGCCGCTCGTCAAGGACCTCGGTTTGGAGCAGATCCTTTACAAGTTAACCCGGCGCCTGGAAGCCGGCCTGCTTCCCGAGGAACAGCCGATTGAGAGAGAGCCCGGCCTCCAACCCGGCGTTTACCCAAGATCCGCCAGGGGTCGTTCGTTCGGTTGAAAATTTTCTGTTGCTTCACCCGATGTTCCCCACGCATCTTTTTGTCGGTTTCGAACGTAGAATGTTATGATTGAGGCGTGTCCCTTGTATTATTTAGGACGGTTTGTTCCCGCTCACCACCGGTCTTCATGGACACCTCATCCCGACACGCCTCATCGGTGATCGACCCGAAGCTCATGGCCCAGGTGGTCAAGGGAGATCACCAGGCGTTCAGCCAACTGTATGATCAATCCAGCGCGCTGTTGTTCACGCTGGCCCTTCGCATTCTGGGGAACCGGGACGAAGCGGCCGAACTGCTTCAGGACATCTACCTGGAGATCTGGAGGAAGGTCGCTCGGTATGATGTTGGGCGGGGAACGCCGATGGCCTGGCTGGTCACGCTCACCAGGAGCCGCGCGATCGACCGGTTGCGCGCACGAGCCTCAAAGACCCCTCCCGGGGTCGACTCGACGGAGCCGTCTCTGGACCATCTGCCGGATCAGTCGCCGAACCCGTTCGAAATCCAAGCGGACCATGAGTTGCGGAATGCCGTCGGCAAGGCGTTGGCTGAGTTGCCCGAAGCCCAACGGCAGGCGCTGGAGTTGGCCTATTACGAGGGATTGTCCCATACCGACATCGCCGCCCGATTGAATCAACCCGTGGGAACGATCAAGACCAGGATCAAGCTCGGTATGAACAAGTTGCGCGCGGCCTTGAGAGGATGCTCTTCTCAAGGTGAGGCTCGATGATCCACGAAGAATTCGAAGAAGCGGTCCCGTTATACGCGGTCGGCGCGCTGGAACGCACGGACCGGCAGGCGTTCGAGGCGCATTTGCTGTCCGGCTGCCCGTCGTGCCACGCGGCGTTGAAGGAGTACCAGGCCGTGGCGGCTCTCCTGCCGTACGGACTGGCTCCCACGCCTCCGCCTCGCGGGCTCAAGGCGAAAATTATGGCCGCTCGAAGTCCGGCCAACCCGGAGGCAGCCAAACGGTCGAGTCAGCCCAGTCTCGAACCGGGCGAATGGATGAACCACCTGTTTCCGCCGCTCTCGTCCACGCGATCGTTTCCTTCCAACGCCGCGCGGTTTGTGCTGGCATTCGCCGGGCTGCTGGTTGTCGCCGGGGCCGGCTATGTCGGCTGGACACTCTACCTCCAGGCGCCGGCGGAAACGGAGAGGCTCCAACAGCTTGAAACGGCACTCCAGCGGGAAAGCGCCAAGATGGCGTCGCTCCAACGCGAGATCAAGGAGAAAGAGGCCGCCCTTGCGCAGTTGCGACAAGAACTCGAACGGCGGGACGCCGAGATCGGCGAGTTGCGGGACACCCTCATCCGCCGCGAAGCCGAACTCGACGACGCACAGGCGCAACTGGCCCAGCTCGAGAAACACGGCGCCGCGTTCCGCCGCGTCCGGGCGCAACAGGACGAGATCGCCGCGCTGTTACGGATGCCGACCGTCAAGGTTGTCTCGTTGTCCGGTTCCGATTTGGCGAAAGGAGCCGGCGGGCTGCTGCTATACGATCCCGATACAAAGAAAGCGTGGTTGTACGCCTTCAACCTGCCTCCGCTCCCGGGCGGTAAAACCTACCAACTTTGGGCCATTGAGCAGAAGCCCGTCAGCGCCGGCACTTTCACCCCGGACACAGGCCAAAAAGGTCGGTTGCTGATCAAGCACCTCCCCGACTTCTCCCGCATCAACCAATTTGCCGTCAGCTTGGAACCGGCAGGCGGCCGTCCTCAGCCGACCGGCGCCATCTATCTCAGCGGACGGCTGTAAGCTTGGTGCGCCCTTTCTCGCCCCGCAAGCCGGCTCGCTGCATAAGACCCGACACCCCGATCTCGTTGGGAGTGAACGGGCTGGCCGCTGGTGAGACTCTAATCCAGGAGCACGTCACGATCTGATTTCCATTACTGAAGCCTCTGGATAAAGGCTGCATATCCCTCTTTCGTGACGTAGACCCGAACCTCCTCCCCCGCTTGCACATGATCGCGGTGAGAACGTTCGTCCGCATGGACGTGCCACTCCCGACCTCTGCCATCTCGGATCACATATCGGTTTTCCTCGACAGAGACGACCGTTCCTCGAACCCCATCAAGACCGCACCCCGCGAAGGCGAGACTGAGCACCGTCGTCCCTAGGAATTTGACGGCGGCGAACCCTGTTACAGTCAATTTCAACTTCATCCCGTTTGCTCGCATCAGCGAAAAGGAAAGACGTCGTCCACCAAAAACCGTAGACCGATCTGCACCGTGTAGTTCCACCCCGGTCCGGTCTCAATGCCCGCTCCGATGCCCGAGCCAATCCCTCCATCGCGAACTCCTCGGACAACAAAATCCCACTGGAGGTTCGGCGTCTTGTACCAGCGGAACCCCACCTGATAAGCGGGGAATTCCTCTTCGAAGCTGAACGGATCGCCGTTGAAGATCTCTCCTAGCACCCGCAGTTCTCGGCTGATCGGGGTCATCACCTCAAAGCCGGTGGCCCAGTAAAGCTTGTTCGTCCACCGTCCTCCAAGCCCGGCATGATACTGCCCTTTGGCCCCCAGGTTCACATGAATGGCCAGATCATTGTCGTAGGGATCAGTGCTGTCTTGGGGGGTGAAGAGAAACCAACTGACATGCATCATGTGATAGGAGTTCCAAAGCTGCCGGTTTCCACTGAGCGGCGCCAAGACGGCCGCAGCGGCGGACACCGATGGAACCAGGCCGAATGAACGGTACAAGACATACTTGGGCTGAAAGACGAGGTCCTGCGGGGTCATTGTGTTGTTCTCATACTGGAACCCGAAACCTCCCGCAATGATCTCCAAGCGATCAGTGACGGAGGTGCCCTGCAATGAACGGATCTCGAAACCCGGTTTCCGATCCCGGCCCATAGTCATACCGCCGAAGTTTTCGACCTCCAGCTGTCCTGGATAGACGACTCGGGCATCATCCGTCACAAAAGGTCGGACGGCCGACGCATCTTGTCCATACAACACCAGACCGGCAACAGCGAGAACAGAGACAATCAGCCTGATTCTCCGGCCCGCGGGATTCCGTCTCCTGGCCACCACGAGAGCCGGGCAGACGATTCGGCGAAAGCCCGTGACTTGGATAAAAAAGCGCGCGTGCGTCATGACGACTCCTTTCTGTCCGCCTTCGCGGACCGGGCGGGAGCCGTCATGCCATCCAGGAATCAGGAAAGGTAAGCAGGAAAGCGAGAGCCCTCGCACGTGGAGGCGGACCATGAATGGACTGTGCCCCTGTGAACGCAACTACCGCCAGGGTCCATGGGCTACCTCCACCAAGATTTTCTCAGGCCGTCGGTGTCATCGTCACGACGGCCGGACTCGTTACATACCGGTCTTATAGACAGAGCAAGCTTGCGGCGTCAAGCGGCATTCAGTCAGCCGATGACAGCGCGAAGTGACTCGAGACAACCTGAATGGGCCCGGACAGCCCTTCAAGACCGATCTCAAGCGGTGAACCTTCTTCATCTCCGCACAGGTCCTCCATGTGTCGCTATCGGAATCATCCGCTTGCCTACTTGTGAAGAGTCTGTTGAGTCTGCTATAGGTGCCCTCCGCCCATGGATGCTCTCGGAATATCGGCAAGGTACCCAAGACTCTTGGGACTGATCGGCCTGTGCGGACTAGCAGCCGGGTGCATTTACTCGATCAGCACTCCGGCCAACCTGCCCGGACAGGCGCTGGTAGGCCTGCCGGTGGAGCAAGTTCGTGCTTGCGCGGGGAACCCGCTTCGCGAGGTGTCTCGGCCGGCCTCGACCATGTTGGTCTATTATCGCGAGGCAGCCATGTTCGAGGAGTCGTTCTTCGGAGGCAAGGGCAGCAAACCGGGCTACCATCACGGTTGCTGGGCAACCCTCCTGGTGGAGAACGGCCGCGTGACCGGTGTCGAATTCCGGCCGGTGCCCGATCCTGATGCCGACACCCACGAGTGCCAGGAGATCTTCGTCGCCTGTGTCCCATGACCGTCCGCGATCTCCCTTGCGCGCACCCGCCTGTCTGACCGCTCTGGCGATCTTCCTCCTCCTGCTTCAGCCCGCCCCCGGCTGGACGCTCGAGAAATACGGCCGACCGCTCCCCTCTTTGGAGCAACTGGACGAAGTGGAACGAGAAGCGGAGGAGACGCTGTTCGGCGGATATTTTCTCACCGCCGCCTTCGTCTCGAACCCCAGCTTTGCGGCGCGGCCGGACAACACCGGGTTGGTGGGCTTACGCCACATGCTTCATCTGGAGACCGATCTGTACAAGCAGTACCTGATCTTCTATACCGATCAGAATTTCTTTTCCGATCGCAAAGGCGGCTGGATCAATCTGACCGAGTGGGACGGGACGTACGCCGTGACCGGGTTGGTGGACCGATTTGGCTGGCGTATCCAGTACGAGCGGGATGCGCCGTTGGATCGGAGCGGCATCAAGCAAATCTATGCGGACGCGCTCATCACCGCTCGGTACCAGGCCGGCCAGGAATCCGCGTGGTGGAAAAAAATGTTTCCAGATCAGAATCTCACGGCCTATGCCGGACCAGGTTGGCTGTTTCATAACAGCAACTACTTCGCGCGACCGGACAACACCGGGCGTGCCTTGTTCCGGTACATCGCGCACGCCGATCTCGATTTGTACAGGAACCGGGTTGTCGTGTACGGGGATGTCAACATGTTCACCGACCGTGAGAAGGGCAACAAGATTGCGCCGACGGAAATCGACTGGATCGTCGGGGTGGCGCTGCGATGGCAGGAATTCGAATTAAGCTTCTATCGAGAAGAGGATCGCCCTCTGGACCGAAGCGGCTTGGTCCAAAAATATGTTGCGGTGCAGCTTCGCGTAGCTTTTGACGTGCCGAAAAGCGTCGCGCACAACCTAAACCCGTTCGCTGACAAGCGATAATATCCGAGCACGGCTCGCCAACGGCAGAAGATTGTCCGCTCCAGCTCAGCATGACCAAAAAGTGCGGTGCTCGCTTGAGCGATACGAACTTCTTCAATGAATCGGAGCGCTGGTCGCCTGCACTCATCCGTTGAATCGGAACTAGGCGCCGGCTTCTCCTGATCAGGAGGCTGTGTTAAGATACCGCGCGTTTTGTCGGCAGGTTGCAGGAACGGACAATCGAGGGCGAGCGCATGTCGGAATTCACGGAGAAAGACGTCGAGTTCATGCGATTGGCGCTGGAGCAGGCCAGGTTGGCCCCTGCACTGGGCGAGGTGCCGATCGCCGCGGTTTTGGTTCTGAATGGCCAGGTCGTCGCACAGGTGCACAACTATCGGGAGGCGTGGCAGGACCCCACCGCGCATGCCGAAATCGTCGCGATCCGTGAAGCCGCAACGCGGCTGGGAACATGGCGCCTGACCGGCGCCACGCTGTACGCGACCGTCGAACCCTGCTCGATGTGTGCCGGAGCGATCGTGCAGTCGCGGATCACCCGTTTGGTGTTCGGCGCGAAGGATCCCAAGGCCGGAGCCTGTGGGTCGGTCTTCAACATTCCGGCCGAACGCCGGCTCAACCACCGGGTGCAGGTCGTTGGAGGCGTCCTGGAACGGGAAAGCCAAGAATTAATGCAGAGTTTCTTCCGGCGATTACGCGACCTCGGCGAGCGAGCCGGTCTTCCGGCTCACTAGCCCAAAGCGACAACCGTCCTGCGTCTTTGTCGCTCAGAAGCTCGGACGTTCCGTCTCCATCCACTCCCAGCACTGAACCGGCGAGACCTCGCCTTCCGCTGCGACGGCTCCCACGTAGTCCTGCCCCAACGGCAACAAACGCACCTGGCAACTCCGCTGCTCTCCACCGGACCTCTTGATCGTGACGCGCGCGGCTGCTTGCTTCGAAATCAGTTCGACCTCCAACTGATTGAGCGGAACAGTTAACCCGACTCCCCAGGTCTTCAGGCAAGCCTCTCGACACACCCACAAAGTAAAGAACACCCGCCGCCGCTCTTCAGGAGCGCACTCGCGGAGCGTGAATGCTTCGTGCGGTGCGAAAAACCGTTCGGCGAGCTTGAGCACATCAACGCACGCTCGAACGCGTTCCACATCAACTCCCACTTCCCTACCCCGGGCAAAGGCATACAGCACAGAGCCGTGCGAGTGCGACAGGTTGAATCGCAGATCGCCGACAAGCCTTTCGTCGAGGAGCAGGAACGGTTTGCCCTGCGGCCCAGCCCCGAAGGCCAGCGTGCTCGGATCCTGTCCCAAATACCGGCCCAGCAGCACTCTCAGAATCCCATGGGCGGCAACGAACTGAGCGCGCCGATCTGCGGAGACAAGCCGCTCCGCTTTAGCCCGCTCCTCAGCCGACAAGAGCCGCCCAAACTGAGCGCTGGTGTCCGTCAAACATGTCAACGAGGCACGCCACACATGGATGGCTTGCGGCTGCAATGCGGGTAGATCGGAAGGGACCAGCCAGGTTTCGGTCTGCACGACGTCAGAAGTTCAGGAAAGGAGGCGGTCCGCGCATCGGCCTGAGAAATGCGCCCCACGTTCCATGCGTTCAATCCGATTGCAAAAGTTTCACGCTCACGATAAGCTCCGATACCTTCGAGGTTCTCACCGGCCGCCTGGAAGCATCGCCCAGCGGTTGACGCGACAAAAACAGGTGGAGAGGTGCGAGAGTGGCCGAATCGGGCGGTCTCGAAAACCGTTGTCCCGCAAGGGACCGTGGGTTCGAATCCCACCCTCTCCGCCAAACCGCACTTTATGCATTCAACAACGCCGTTGGGCTGTTCCTTCCTGACGGGGCTCGCCCCGAAGGGCTTGATCCGAAGGCCTCGTTCCTGCGGCCGACCGGTCAGTCGGTTCGCCTGCTAAGTTTGAGAATTCTCTTTCTAGGCCAGTTACGGCTCACCCGTCGGCTCCTTACGCCGCAACGCTTTTCTCAATTCCAGCATGGCCAAGGTATCTCGAGCGCAGTAGCGCAGCAAGGCATCCCGTAGACGCATCTTTTCCACCCAATCGGTCTCCACAAAAACCATCCGTTCATACGCCTGGGCCGCCATCTGCCCGTCCCGCACCTCCAAATCCTCGTAGCCAAACGCCGGTACAACCGCGGGCAACACGGTCTTGATGGAAAAGGAGCCTTGGAACCCCGGATGATAGTAGTGGTTTTTGATGACATCGAGCAGATCCCACAGACGAGCGATCACGCGTTCGATGTCTGGTCGCAAGGCCGGAACTGCCTCCGCCAGTTGCTCCAACACCGCCCGCTCATAACCGGAATACACGCAGATACTGCCCTCTCGTCCCAACGAATCCAGGAGCGTAACAGCCAGTTCTTCGCGAGGATCGTTCGGCTCCAGGCTGAGAAACTCATGATGTAGAACATGCCCATCTTCGGTCTCGATGTGATCGGACCATTGGACCGGGATGGCCTGATAGGGTCTCGTCCGGGGATATTTCGGGACAGCCGGCATGAATGTCTCGAAGTCCAAATGATGCACCGGATACCGCACGGTCTCGAGCGCCGTCTTGAGAGCCGGGCTCACCCACTCCACGTTGTCCTTCACGCGGCGCTGCAACGATGACAGCGTGAATTCTTCCGGAATGTCGTCGATGGTCTCAATCCTTTTCCGGGCGAGTGTGTGAACCGTCCGTTCTCCGCCAGGCAAGTAAAAGATCCAGCGGGCGGGCTTGCTCTGCGTGCAGTGCCGCCAGAACGGACACTCGTACGGCGTATGGCAATGCCCGTCCGGCTCGATCGCCGGGGCAACGGATGAACGCAGCATGGCGCGCATTTCGGCCAACCGATCGGGGACGGCGCCGAGCCGGCTCTCGACCTGTTCCGTGAGATCTTGCACGAGAAACAGTTGGGCGAGATCGATCTCGCCCCCTTCGTAGAGATAGCGAGTATTCACATGCATCAGGCAGGTCTCCAGCAGGCGAATACCTGCCCCTCTTAATACGAACGCTTGAATGGCCAGATCATCGACATGGACATCCTTCACCCTGGAGGAAGATTTGACTTCGATCAGCCGCCAGGCGGCAGGACCGGATGGATCGCCGGCCAGCCGTTCCAAAACATCCGCGCGAATAAGCACGTCCTCGAACTGGACGGCGGCCTCGAAAATCGCCGGAACGGCCGGATCGCCTAGCCATTTGGCGGTCCGCGAAAGAGCCTCTCCCATATGGCGATGGTCTGCTGCAATAAGGACTCCGCCCAGGAAACGACGTCGTGCCAAGATGCCGAGTTCTTGACCTCTGTCGAGGATCGCCCGGGTCGCCTCATCCGGCTCGGTCGCCAGTTCAGGCGAGTAAATTTCCAAATACAGTCGTTTGTGGCACTGGAGGCCAGAAAGAAACCGTGATTTGGACAATCGGAACGATCCGGTCGTTGTTAGGGGAGAAAGTTGAGGAAGAATTAGCAATGCCGCTTCACCAACGGCCGCGTATCTTTTCCCGGGCCCCGGGTCACTTCGATACGGACCACCCCTTTTACATTGGCGCAGAGATCGCCCAACCCCGGCGCCAGAAGGCGGAAAGGCCCTCCTTTCGACGCCGGGAGTGGGGCTCCATCCATCTCATACACGAGCACCCCGTGCTCGCTCGCTTGTGCGAGTGTTAGGCTCACGGCGAACTGACCGTCTTGAGCATGGAACGTCACGTGATCGGCATCCACGTCCAGCGCCGGCACCTCGAGGAGACCTTTCACCCTGATCCCCTTCCCTTTGACCCCCGGCAACAGCGTGCTGAGATCGCAGACCTGATGCTCGGCCGGCAACGCCGTCAACGCCGCCCGGTCCAGCGTCACAGGTTGAAGAACCGCGCCGTCGATCCGCAACACGTCCGGCCCAATCCTTTCCTCTTCCGTGATGGTCTTGATCATTGCCGTCAAAGCTTCGTTGAGCGGGGTGGGGATGCCCAACTCCCGACCTCGACGCGCCACGTATCCGTTCAAATATTCGATCTCCGTCCGCCGGCCAGCTTTCCAATCGTCGTACATGGACGTATGGATGTCCCGTAGCTCCTGCGTCCATTTCACCACCTGCTCCGCTATATCCGGAGCCAACGGCACCTTGCAGCCTGCTGAGACCGCGGCGACTTCTCCCACGATCTGACGGATCACGTTGAGCATTTCCGGATGGTCCAGTGCCTTCGCCACGCGATCATTGAGGACAACGGTCAACGGATTGAAGACGCAGTTCCAGCACATCTTTTCCCATTTGCTCCGCCGAATGTCCTCCACGATCCGGCAGGGAATGCCGGCCTGGGTGAACAACTCCGCAATCCGAAGGACCCGCTGGCTCCTGTGCCCCATCAGCTCCCCGATCGCGAGGGCGCCTTTCTTGTAGTGTTCGATAACACCCGGCTCGGCGATCTTCGCATAAATGAAAGCGACCCCGCCCACGACACAGTCCCGTCCCAGGCGCCGGAGGATCCGATCTTCCGCCTCGACCCCGTTCTGGAGGGTGAGCAGCACCGTTCGCTCTGCGAGGACAGGCGCGAGTTGATTCATCGCTTCGTCCAGGTCGTAAGCCTTCACAGCAAGGATCACCAGATCAGGTCTCGGTAGCACTCGGGGATCCGACGCGGCCACGGGGTTGACCGTGAAGGTCCCGGCGGCGCTTCGAATCGTCAGGCCGCGCGCCTTCACGGCTTCCAGCGTCCTCGGCCGCAAGAGAAAGGACACGCTCGAATGAGTTTTCGCCAGATGAGCGCCGAAAAATCCGCCGACCGCTCCGGCTCCCACCATCATGATCTGTTCCATGTCTCCCTGTCCCCCTCCGCATACGGCCGCCCGCACTCACCCATCGGCGGCACGCGTGCGGGAAACCCGCTGAGCAATCCTGGCTGAGTACCGACGGCCGATCGCCACGGCCACTATAACATGTCCGATTCCATGCGAAAAAGTGACGTATAATACGCCGCATGGCGTCCTGTGCTTCGAAGATCTGCGAAGTGAAAGCTCGCCTGGCTACGACGGGTTCGGTCACCGTGCTCACCGGTGCCGGCATCTCCGCGGACAGCGGCGTGCCCACATTCCGCGGCGCCGACGGTCTCTGGCGGAACTTCAAGGCAGAAGATCTTGCCACCCCGGAAGCCTTCGCGCGCGACCCCCGTCTGGTCTGGGAGTGGTACAACTGGCGGCGGGAACTGATCGCGACCAAGCATCCTAACCCTGCCCATTACACATTGGCCGAGATGGAACGGCGATTCCCGCGGTTCTGGCTCATCACTCAGAACGTGGACGGTTTGCATCGCGCAGCTGGCTCCCGCAAGCTGTCTGAAATCCACGGCGATATCTGGAAAGTCCGATGCACACGGTGCGGCGCTGTCACGGAAAACCGGGATGTACCCATCCCGATTCTTCCTTCTTGCGCTGGCTGTGGCGGCTTACTGCGTCCGCATATCGTCTGGTTCGGCGAAACTCTGGCGGCCGAAGACTTGGCGAGAAGCTTCGCGGCGCTTCAGCAGTGCGAGGTTCTCTTGATTATTGGAACCTCGGGAATCGTCTACCCGGCTGCCTCCTTTGCGCCGGTCGCAAAGCAAGCAGGCGCGTTCATCGTCGAAATCAACTTGGATGCCACACCGAATTCGAGCCTGGTGGACGTCAGTCTGCGAGGGCGAGCAAGCGAAGTTGTTCCCGAATTGCTCTAATTTTCTACGAGCGCAAGCAGTTCGTCGAGGCTCCGAATCGTAGGCACCTGGTGCGCGGTCGATCCTGATTCCCGCTCGAGCAGCACGCCGGTCATACCTGCTCGCCTAGCTCCTTCGACATCGTCCCGCAAACTGTCCCCGACATGCAGCGCCTCCTCCGGATCAGCCGCATGCTTGTCCAGCGCGACGCGGAAAATTTCCGGCGCGGGCTTGGCTGCACGGGCAAGGCTCGAAATCGTCACCGTATCGAACAAATCGGCGATCCCCAACCCTCTCAACACATTGAACAGACGCGAATCACAATTGGACACGATCCCTAATTCGTACCCGAGCCCTTTCAAGGCTTTGAGCACGCCGAGCGTCTCCGGGTAGAGGGTCCAACACTCCGGACCATCGAAGGCCTGAAAGACCTCATCAAAGTAGTCATCGAATCCTTCGAACATCCCCACCCGGTAAAACACGTTGTGGACGATATCGAACCACCACATCCGCTCGCATTGTTTGATCGCCGCGGGATCGGCAGCGGCAAACACAGGCGGCGGCGCCTCCTGAAACGCCCGCGCGAAAGCAGCCTTCACAGCGGCAAGCGTCTCGTCCGTCCGTTTCACTCCGTATCGTTCCGCGTACCGGAGATAGATCTCGGCCACCGAGCCCTTGACATGAAACAACGTCCCGGCCGCATCGAAGAAGATGACCTGAGTCCGATTCGTCACCAAGTCGACGCCCTCCGACCGAGACTCCGGACGGACATGAACCCCTGCCCCACAACCCTGATCGGTAAGTCGCCCAACGCAAGGCGCCGCTTGGCGCGTTGGGTGACATTGGACTTGCATTGCGTGCGCGATTCTAGTCAGCCCGCGATGTGGAAGTCAAAACACCCGCCCAATGACTTCGCGTTCCTTGACAGAACCCAGACCCTCTGCTAGTTTTCACAATAGTTCAATAAAATTGGAGAGTTACGTGACCGCTCGTATCTTCGTCGTGGATAGCAGTCCGGCTGTTCGGCGGATGGTGGAACAAATCTCCGCTCCCGAAGGATTCGAGGTCGTCGGGTTTCAAGACGGCCCGACCGCGCTTGAAGCGGCCAAGCGTCTGAGCCCGGATCTGATTATCGCGGATTACCACCTGGATAAGATGACCTTCTCCGGGTTTTGCAAAGAACTGAATCAGCACTCCAATCTGTCCGACACATCCATCGTCTCGCTGATCACCCTGGCGGACCGGCCGGATGAACACCACTTGCGATCGCTGGGCGTCAGGGCTTTCCTCAAAAAACCCTTCCAATCCGAACACCTGCTGGAGGTGATCAAAGGCCTGCAACAGGAGGACAAGCGGACTCAGATTGCCGCCACGGGCTCGAAGTCCAAACGGAAGACATGGCCGCCTGCATCTCAGGTCACCGACACCGACGAGGCCGTCGAATTGTCCGATCCTTCGAACGGGGAACCCGCTGCCGAAGAACGGGAGGCTTCGGTCATCGAACCGTCCTCTTCAACTGTGTCCTCGGCTCCGGATGAGCAGGCACCGCCTTCGCTTCAGGCGGACTCACATCGGCAGACGGCAGGCATTGCGGAAGAAGCCATGCGCGGCTTGCTCGGCCATTTGGTGCAAACCATGACCGAGCGGGCAGAGCGTAAGGTGGAGGAACTCCTGCCGCAAATCCTCGGCCAACAGGTCGAAGCCCAGGTGTCGCAAGCCGTCAAAGGCGAAATCGAGAAGCACCTCGCGCTCGGCTTGTCGGCTGAACGGATCAGTCAGGCAGTCCGCGACGGCATTGCGGATGAGTTGCCGAAAGCCATGGCTCGGCAGAGCACGGATATCGAAGCGATGGTCGCCAAGCATGTCCGAGAATCGGCTGCTTCGCTCATACGGAACACGATCGAACAGACAACCGGCGAACTGGTCGACTCGGCCATCCGCAGGCAACTGCCGGCAATCGTCCGCGAACAATGGGGATCGATCGATCAAGTCGTGAAGGAGGCCGTACAGGAAGCGGCAGCGAAACAGGCCCGCGAACTCGCGGAGGCCGTGGTGCGCGACATCGCCGAGAGGAGCATCGCGCTGGCAGTTCAACAGATGGTCCCGGACCTCGCGGAGCCTCATGTCAAAGACGAGATCAAGAGACTGACAGCTTAATTTTCAGCCCTCCTCCTCGCTCGGCGATCTTTCACTTTCACGTCTTTTTGGCCTTCTTGCTGCGCCGCGCCTTCGCCAGGGCTTTCAACCGCTGCACGTTCTTGCGATGCTTCCTTCTCGTCTTTCTGTCCTTCTCTCGTCCTCTGGCCATGATCTCTCCATTCTTCTCGGTTCAGATGCCACTCCGCCCCCAGGCGGCGCGCATCTATAGCACGGCGAGCGACGCGCCGACAAGCGCGGTCCGTGCGAGGCTCTACAGAAGCGCGCTCCGTGCCTTGTGAGGGTGGATCGGGCATGTTAAGATGCCTGCTCAATCGCGCAGCCGCAAGGCTTATGTCGGAACGGCAGCTTGACAAGACCTACGACCCGAAGCAGGTCGAAGAACGCTGGTATCAGGTGTGGATCGACCGCGGCTATTTTCGCGCATCTGTGACCCACCCCGGCCGACCATACTGCATCGTCATCCCTCCGCCGAATGTCACCGGGTCGCTCCATGTCGGACACGCGTTGAACAACTCCCTGCAGGATATCCTGATCCGCTGGCGCCGCATGCAGGGGCGCAACGTGCTCTGGATGCCTGGCACCGACCACGCCGGCATCGCGACGCAGAACGTGGTGGAACGACAACTGCTCGCCGAAGGCACTTCGCGCGAAGCCTTGGGGCGGGAGCGATTCCTCCAACGGGTCTGGGAATGGAAAGCGAAAGCGGGCGACACCATCATTCAGCAACTGAAGCGTCTCGGGGCTTCCTGCGACTGGGACCGTTTGCGATTCACCATGGACGAGGGACTCTCCAAAGCAGTCCGCGAGGTCTTCGTCCGCCTTTACGAGGACGGCCTCATCTACCGGGGGGAACGATTGATCAACTGGTGTCCCCGCTGCCTCACCGCGCTGTCGGACATCGAAGTGGAGCACGAAGACATCAGGGGCAAGATGTACTACATCCGTTATCCGTTGGCAGATGACCCAGGCACCGCCCTGACCGTCGCCACCACGCGGCCCGAGACGATGCTGGGCGACACAGCCGTCGCCGTCCATCCCGAAGACCCGCGTTATCGCCATTTAATCGGCAAGGCTGTTCGCCTGCCGTTGACAACCCGCGACATTCCGATTGTCGGCGATACCATCCTCGTGGACCTGGAATTTGGCACCGGTGCGGTCAAGATCACGCCAGCTCATGACTTCAACGACTTTGAGGCAAGCGAACGGCATGGACTCCCTCGGATTTCTCTCTTGACGGCGCGAGCCCAGATGGACGACATCGGACTTCAGGAAGCCCAGGCGGACCCGTCGTTAAACCTGGCTCTGAAATCTGTCCACCAGGCTCGGACGATCGTCGTTGAGGCTCTGCGCGAACGCGGCTTTCTGACGAAGGTCGAAGACCACAAGATGGCGATCGGGAAATGCTACCGCTGCAAGACGGTCGTGGAGCCTTTTCTCTCGCCGCAGTGGTTCGTCAAGATCAAGCCGCTTGCCGAGCCGGCGATCAAGGTAGTGGAGGACGGGCGGATCCGTCTGATCCCGGAAGCTTGGGTCAACAACTATCTGGGCTGGATGCGGGACATCAAAGATTGGTGCATTTCCCGTCAAATCTGGTGGGGCCATCAGATTCCGGCCTGGTATTGCACAAGCTGTAATCGAGAGCACATCGTGAGGAGCGGACGTGCCGTTGGGACCACTGCAGAAGGAGGACGACTGCCGGAAATAACGAAGTGGAACTACACCCTCGCGCAAGGAGCTCAGCCTGTGGTGGCAAAATCGGTGCCCACCCGGTGCCCCGATTGCGGCGGCCAGGAATTTGTGCAAGATCCCGACGTGCTCGACACGTGGTTTTCGTCCGGGCTCTGGCCCTTCTCCACGCTCGGCTGGCCGGATGAGACGCCTGAATTGAAGACCTACTATCCGACCTCGACTCTGGTCACAGGTCTCGACATTCTGTTCTTCTGGGTCGCCCGGATGATCATGATGGGGCTCAAGTTCACGGGTGACGTGCCGTTCCGCGACGTATACATCCATGCGTTGGTTCGGGACGCCGAGGGTCAGAAGATGAGCAAGTCAAAGGGGAACGTCATTGATCCCCTCCACATGATGGAGCGGTACGGCACCGACGCGCTGCGCTTCACGCTGGCGTCGATGGCCTCTCCCGGTCGCGACATCAAGTTGTCGGAAGAGCGGATCGAAGGCTATCGGAACTTCGCCAATAAGCTTTGGAACGCGGCCCGGTTCATCCTCATGCACCTCGACGGCCCGCGGGAGGACATTTCGGCCGCGGCGCGCTCGTTTCCCGACCGGTGGATTCTGAGTCGGCTGAACTTCGCCATCAGAAGCGTGACCCAGGAACTGGAACACTATCGCTTCGACCGAGCCGCCAGCCGCCTGTATCACTTCATCTGGCATGAATACTGCGACTGGTACCTGGAAATGGTCAAGCCGTTCCTACAGCACAACGATTCGGTGGACGCGCGACGGACCAGACACACGCTGGTCGAGACCTTCGAGACCGTACAACGCCTGTTGCACCCATTCATGCCGTTCATCACCGAAGAGATTTGGCAGACGCTGCCGCACGAAGGCGAAAGCCTCGTCATTCAACCCTATCCCGAGGAACGGCCCGATTGGGACTCCAAGGACACGGAACACGCATTCGGCATCCTCGA
The DNA here is from genome assembly GCA_035573855.1 of Nitrospiraceae bacterium. Classification (GTDB taxonomy): domain Bacteria; phylum Nitrospirota; class Nitrospiria; order Nitrospirales; family Nitrospiraceae; genus DATLZU01. Next base: position 40,841 of record DATLZU010000021.1, on the reverse strand, counting down.
ACAATGCGTCACGACCACCCGAACCGCCCGAGCGCTGCTGAATTACCCGCCGGGAAAGCCGGTGGCCTTTTTCGCATGGGGAAGTTATGAGCGTGAAGGCCAGATCCTGGAAACTCTTCAGGGGCTCGTGGCACATCTTGGCCGCGGAGTCGTACAGGTTCTTCCGTTCGACCAGTGGCCCTCATCCAATGTGTTGAGGCTCGCCGCGGAAGGCCTCACCGTCGGGATGGTCGTGGAAGGAGACGTGGACTTACAGAAGGCCCTGGCCCGGATCAGCAGGCAACGAGCGGAAGGGGCAGCAGAAGTCCAGCGATTGGAAGCCAAGCTCAAGAATGTCGAGTTCACGTCCAACGCCCCCCCAGACGTAGTCGCCGAGCACCAAGGGCGGCTCAAGGTTCTGCAACGAGATCAGGCTGTTCTGCTCAGCAGCGAAGAGCAGCTTTGCGCGATCATGCGGCGACGCGCGCCATGATCCCCCTACCGACCGCGGACATCCGCCAGGCCGTTCGCTTAGCACTGCGTGAAGACCTTGCACTCGGCGATGCAACGACCTCGGCGCTTTTTTCCGGTCCTTGCCCTGCTCGCGGAGTGGTGGTAGCCCGGCAGACGCTGGTCGCGGCCGGCATCGCGGCGGCGCAGGAGACTTTCCGTGCGGTCGATTCGTCGCTGAGGATCGTCCGCGCGGTGAAAGAGGGAACGAAGCTCGCGCCGGGCAACGTCTTGCTGACCATTGAAGGCGACGGCCGTTCGCTCTTGATGGGCGAGCGGGTCGCGCTCAATTTTCTGCAACACCTGTCCGGCATCGCGACCCTCGCCGCGCAATTCCGCCACGCTGTTCGAGGTTATCCGGTCAAGATCGTGGACACGAGAAAGACCGTACCCGGGTTGCGCGCGCTGGAAAAGTGGGCGGTCCGGCTGGGTGGCGGATGGAATCATCGCCGCAGCCTGGGCGACGGCATCCTGATCAAGGACAACCACCTGGCTCTCTTGAGAACGCGCGGACTGAACATCGCCGACGCCTGCCGCCTGGCCAGGGAACGCAGCCCTCATGGCTTGCGAATCATCGTCGAAGTGGAATCTCTGAAGCAGATCCGCGAGGCGTTGGACGGAGCGGCCGATGTCATCCTGCTCGATAACATGTCCCCGTCGACCGTGCGTCGGGCCGTCAACCTGATCAAAGGGCGCGCCCTGGTCGAAGTTTCGGGCGGCATCACGCTGGAAAACGTCCGCGAAATGGCCGCAGCCGGGGCGAACTTCATCTCGGTCGGTGCGCTCACCCATTCGGCTCCCGCCGCCGAGATCAGCATGGATATTCTGCCGCTCGGGAACCGGCGCCGGACCGCGTAACCAGTGCTTGACTCACCGCTCTCACTCCCGCTCACGGTCGATTCGATCCAACGGCATCTCTCGACCCGGATCCTCGGCCAGTCCCTCTGTCTTCTGGAGGAAACGGATTCCACCAACACGGTCGCGACGGCCCTGGCTCTGCAAGGGGCGGAAGACGGTACGACGGTGGTCGCGGACCAGCAGACCGCCGGTCGAGGGCGCCGCGGCCGGTCGTGGTTCTCGCCGCCCGGAGTAAATCTCTACTGCTCGGTGATCGTGTTGCGTCAACCCTCGCCGGAACGAAAGGCGCACTGGTTGCCGTGGATACCGCTGGCCTCGGCCCTGGCCTGCGCCGACGCGATTCAACAGGAGACTTCCCTGATCCCGTCGCTCAAATGGCCCAACGACCTGTTGGTGAACGACCGGAAAATGGGGGGCTTGCTCTGCGAAAGCGCGTGCAGGCAGGATGGCATCCCCTTTGTGATCATCGGCATCGGCCTCAACGTCAATCTCGATCGCGATCGATTCCCGGACGATCTTCGCGCGAGCGCCACCTCGCTGCTGGCGGAGATCGGCCGTCCCGTCGATCGCGCGCGGTTGCTGGCGGGGCTTTTGGCGCAGGTCGAGCGTCGCTTGGAAATGCTCGCGTCGGAGCCGATCGAGCGGCTGAGACAGGAGTACAGCGACCGTTGCTCGACCCTGGGACGCAGAGTCCTGGTCGCCCTGGCGCAGGGCGATCAGGTCGAGGGCATGGCCGACTCGATCGCCGAGAGCGGCGGCCTGCGGATCATTCGCAGCGGCACGCCGTCCGCCAGCTCCCATCCGGAACTGTTGGAGATTCATGCCGGCGATGTTTTCCACCTGAGATGATGGCAAATCCGAGCGAAGGCGGAGTAGAATTAATTTAAAGTCATGCTATTGGCCATCGATATCGGAAATTCCAACATTGTCTGGGGACTGTTCGACGGCCGGATCTTGAAGGGCCATTGGCGTCTGGCGACCGATCCCCGCAAAACCATCGATGAATACGGGATTCTGTTCTTGAACCTCCTAGCGGCGGCAGGGGTGAAGCCGGACCACATCTCCGGCGCGGCCATTTCCAGCGTCGTTCCCTCCCTGACCCAGCCGTTCGAGGCAATGACCCAGACCTGTTTTGGCCAGGTTCCGTTGGTGATCTCTTGTGAGACGGACACCGGCCTCACGCTACGTTACGCCAACCCGAAAGAGATCGGCAGCGACCGGCTCGTCAACGCGGCGGCCGCCTACCACCGCTATCGAACCGAACTCATCATCGTCGATTTCGGCACCGCGACCACCTTCTGCGCCGTAACTGGGACCGGCGAATACCTCGGGGGGGTCATTGCGCCGGGCCTGAGCATCTCCGCAGACGCGCTGTTTTCACGCACAGCCAAATTGCCCAAGGTGGAACTGGTCCGTCCCAAGTCCGTGATCGGTCGAGACACGGCGAGCAGCATCCAATCCGGCTTGGTCTACGGCTACGCGGGGTTAGTGGACGAAATCGTCCGCCGTATGGAACAGGAGTTGGGTCATTCCACTTTCGTAGTCGCGACCGGTGGGCTAGCCGCGATTATCGCTCCCGAATCTCGAACGATTCGCGAAGTACGCCCCTTGCTGACCCTGGAAGGCTTGGAACTGCTCTACCGACGAAGTCAAGGCGAGGCGTGAAGGCTCTTCCGCCAAACGCCCCGCGCGGCTTGCTTTGGAAAACAGCCAACCGCCGCGAGGGCAAACAACCGGGAGCTTCGCCCACCGCCTTCCCTTTCTCAAAAGGGTTCGTGTGGCAGGGTGGGCTGAAAGCCCATGACGAGAGAACATGCAAAGCCGGTCGTTAGCCCCGGCCCCCGTTGCCATGTGACCTCTTGCTCTGTGGACGCAACAGGGGATGAATGCCGGATCGGCGCCATCCGCATGTTCATTTTCTGCAGGATCGCCGCCTTGCGGTCATGACGCCGGCTCTATCCATACTGACATGCATGTCCCGATCAGGAAACAAATCTCCCGAGACCCGTTGACTTTAAGGGCTTGGTGGCTATCTCGCAGCCAGTACAGTAATAGGTACGCTGGTGGACCAGAACGACAAAAACACGAATACAATCGAAGAGTTAGAAGCCAAGACCCAGGAACTCCCTTCTCCTTCGGATGAATCGCAGGAAGAAACGGGACCGGTCGCGGAACTGAGGCGGGCGCTCGCTTCCAAAACCGCAGAATGTCAAGTGCTGCAGGACAAGTATCTCCGGTTAGCAGCAGAGTTCGAGAACTACAAGCGCGTGACGCAGCGGGAGCAACGGGAGCAGATCCGATTTGGGAACGAGCAGATTTTACGCGAACTGCTGCCGGTTCTCGACAACTTGGAACGGGCGATTCGCTCAGCCAAAGAGAATGGCGAAGGCGAAGCCCTTGTTCAAGGTGTCGAACTGACCTTGAAGCAACTGACGGAAGCGTTGGCAAAGTTTGGAGTCCGTCCGATTGCAAGCGTCGGAGAGCCGTTCGACCCGACCCGCCATCAGGCCGTGGCGCAAGTCGAGTCGGCGGAGGTCGCGGCTAACATGGTGGTCGAAGAATTTCAAAAAGGTTATCTCCTGCATGACCGATTGTTGCGGGCCGCCATGGTCAGCGTATCCATGGGAACATCAGATAAACCCGAGAAGCCCACATCAAAGGACGACGCCGATTGATGCGGTGAATGCTTCATGAAGGAAGGAGACGCACATGGGTAAGGTCATCGGTATCGATCTCGGAACCACCAATTCCTGCGTCGCGGTCATGAGCGGCGGAGACCCAGTCGTCATCGCCAACGCGGAAGGCAGCCGAACGACTCCTTCGGTCGTCGCCATCACGGATAAAGGCGAACGGTTGGTCGGCCAAATCGCAAAACGTCAGGCCATTACCAACCCGGAAAACACCATTTTTTCCGTCAAACGGCTGATGGGACGCAAGTACCGCTCGCGCGAAGTGCAGGAAGCTATCAAAAGACTCCCCTACAAAATTGTCGAGGCGGACAACGGTGACGCGCACGTCGAGCTGCGTGGAAAACGGTATAGCCCGCCCGAGATCTCGGCGATGATCCTCCAAAAAATGAAACAGACGGCGGAGGATTATCTCGGTGAGAAGGTCACCGAGGCGGTCATTACCGTGCCGGCATACTTCGACGACAGCCAGCGCCAAGCCACTAAAGATGCAGGGCAGATCGCCGGTCTCAACGTGCTTCGCATCATCAATGAACCGACGGCCGCTTCGCTGGCCTACGGCCTTGACAAGAAAAAGGACGAGCGCATCGCGGTCTACGACCTCGGTGGCGGGACGTTTGATATCTCCATCCTGGAAATCGGCGATGGCGTCTTCGAAGTCAAGTCCACCAACGGGGACACTTACCTCGGCGGCGATGACTTCGACCTCCGGATCATGGATTGGCTGGTGGAAGAGTTCAAAAAAGACCAAGGGATCGATTTGCGCAAGGATCGCATGGCTCTCCAGCGGCTCAAGGAAGCGGCCGAGCGGGCGAAGATTGAGTTGTCATCTTCGCAGGAGACTGAAATCAACCTGCCCTTCATCACCGCGGATGCCAGCGGACCGAAGCACCTGGTGACTAAGCTCACGCGGGCCAAACTGGAGCAGCTTGTGGATGATCTGATCCAGCGGACCATCGAACCGTGCAAGAAGGCGCTGGCCGATGCGGGCGTGACAGCCCGGGACATCAACGAAGTGGTGCTGGTGGGCGGCATGACCCGGATGCCCAAGGTCATCCAGGTCGTCCGCGAATTCTTCGGCAAAGAACCGCATCGCGGCGTCAATCCCGACGAGGTTGTGGCCGTTGGCGCGGCCATCCAGGGCGGCGTGTTGAAAGGCGAGGTCAAGGACGTCCTGCTTCTGGACGTGACGCCGCTTACCCTTGGCATTGAAACCCTCGGCGGCATCTTCACGCACTTAATCGAGCGCAACACGACCATCCCGACTAAGAAGAGCCAGATCTTTTCCACCGCGGCCGACAACCAGACCGCGGTGACGATCCGGGTCTTCCAAGGCGAGCGCGAGATGGCCGCCGACAACAAACTGTTAGGGCAGTTCGACCTGGTCGGTATCCCCCCGGCGCCGCGCGGCGTGCCCCAGATCGAAGTCACCTTCGACATCGACGCCAACGGCATCGTGCACGTGTCTGCGAAGGATTTGGGGACCGGCAAAGAACAGTCAATCAAGATCACCGCCTCCAGCGGACTCAGCAAGGAAGAGGTCGAACGGCTGGTGAAGGAAGCCCAGGCTCACACCGAAGAAGACAAGAAGCGACGCAAGCTCGCAGAAGCACGTAACCAAGCCGACTCACTGATTTACAGCACCGAGAAAAATCTGACCGAGCACGGCGACAAGATCAGCGAAGACGACAAAAACAGGATCAAGGACGCGATCGCGGCTGTCCGCAAGGCGATGGAAGGCAACGACATCGCGGCCATCGAGTCGGCGACGCAGGCCTTGACCAGCGCCTCGCACAAACTGGCCGAGGAGATGTACAAGAAGGCATCCGCGGGCGCGGGCCCGAGCGGTACACAGGGAAACGGCGGCGCCCAGGGCAAGACGGACGACAAGGTCGTGGACGCCGAATTCGAAGAAGTGGACAAGGACAAAAAGTAGAGTACAATAATCCCTCAACAAGACCGAGTTCCGTTCGCGCGGGACTCGGTTTTTGTTCGACATAGAAAGCTATGGCTTCCGTGGCTAAGCGCGACTATTACGAGGTGCTCGGGGTCGACCGTAACGCCTCCGAGGAAGACATCAAGAAAGCCTACCGCCGGCTGGCGCGCCAATACCATCCCGATCTCCAAAGCACCGACCAGCAGAAAAAAGCCGCCGAAGAACGATTCAAAGAGATCAACGAAGCCTACGAAGTGCTCAGCGATCAAGAGAAACGCCGACGTTACGACATGTTCGGTCATGCCGGCGCGCAGCAGGGGTCCGGCGGGTTCGAGGGCTTCGATTTCGGCCGCGGCGGGTTCAGCGACATCTTCAACGACATCTTCGAAGACTTCTTCGGCAGCCCGCGCGGACGATCTCGAGCCGAACGCGGATCGGATCTCCAATACAACCTGGAACTGTCCTTCGAAGAAGCGGTTTACGGGAAGGAAGCCAAGCTCAAGATTCCGCGGTGGGAAGTCTGTCCGGACTGCAAAGGCAGCGGCGCGCGGTCGGCGTCCTCGATTAAACCCTGTCCCAGTTGCAAGGGATCTGGACAGCTCCGGTTCCAGCAGGGCTTCTTCAGCGTCAGCCGGCCATGCGGTCAGTGCGAGGGCAGCGGCCACGTCATCACGGAGCCCTGCGGCACCTGTCAAGGCCGCCAACGTGTCTACCGGGAACGGACTCTGTCCGTGCACATTCCCGCTGGAATCGAATCGGGCATGCGGTTGCGACTGGCCAACGAAGGCGAGCACGGCATCAACGGCGGACCGCCCGGCGACCTGTATGTCGCCGTGACCGTCAAGCCGCATCCGGTCTTTACGCGGAAAGGCAACGACATCTTGTGTGACGTCCCGGTCAGCTTCGTGACGGCGGCGCTGGGCGGCAAAGTCGAAGTCCCCACGTTGAAGGGGAAAACGGTCATCAAGATTCCTCCTGGCACGCAACACGACAAGGTGCTGCGGCTGAAGGGTCTGGGAGTGCCCAGCCTGAAAGGGCACCAGACTGGCGATCAGTTGTGCACGATCAAAGTGCACATTCCGACCAAGCTGACGCCGAGGCAGAAGGAATTGTTGACCGAATTCGCCAAAGAAAGCGGGATGACGCTGGACAACGAAGGGGATGGTTTCTTCGACAGGATGAAGACCTTCTTCGAGTGACCCCTTCGCCCGTTCTCCGCTCCTCCCTCACTCCAGATCCACGATCGATCCAGTCGCCGATGCCGGTTTTTTTCATCACCGCCGCTCAGGTCCACAACGGGACCGTCACCATCACTGGCCCGCTCCTCGATCACCTACGCAGCTTACGGGTGCACGTGGGTGAAGAACTCCGGGTAAGCGACGACCAGCACCGCCGCTATCGGATGACCATCACGCGAATAGGCCGGCATGAATTGATCGGCCGGATCACGCAAGAGGAACACGCACCGGGCCGCCGAAGTCCCCCGCTCATTCTCGCTCCGGCCCTGCTCAAGGGCGACCGGATGGATTGGCTGGTCCAAAAGGCCACCGAACTCGGCGTCTCCTCGATCGTCCCGCTGATTACGCGCTACTCGGTGGTCCGACCGCGGGCGACGCGCATTCCTCACCAGCGACTTCGCTGGGAGCGGATCGCCCTGGAAGCGGCCCAGCAATCCGAACGCTGGGACATCCCGATCCTTGAGAATCCCTGCGACTTCGACGAGTTTGTACCGCGACAATCTGCCACACACAGCGGGCTTATCCTAACGGAACGCGCGAGTGGCTACGGCCTGCTCGCCGTTCCCCTGCCTGAAGATGCCACAAGGCCGATCGTCCTCGTCGTGGGACCCGAAGGAGGGTGGACGCCTGAAGAACTCGGACTAGCCCGCGCTTGCGGCTTCAGCTTCGTCACGCTGGGAAACCGAATTCTCAGAGCCGAGACTGCCGCCCTGGCTGGACTGAGCATCCTGCAAAGCCGACTGGGAGAACTGGGGTGAAATGACGCGAGGGATCGGACGTCCTTATACCTCACGCCTACTGTTTTACGGCTTCGACGGGTGCGGCAATATGCACGATGGTACCCCGCTCGCCACTGGCCCAGCCGTGGGAAGGGTCGGGAAAGGAGAGTCCGAACAGGGACACCTTGGCCTCGTTCTTTTCCTCCACCCATGTGAAACCCGCATCGGTGGTGCGGAAAACGCTGCCGCGTTCACCCACGATCCAGCCCGCCTGAGGACTGGTGAACCGAATACGGATGAGATCAGTCACCCTCGTGCAGGACCTCGTGCAGGGCAAGGTCCGGTCGATCCAGCGATGCCCCGCATCCGTTGTCTGAAACATCGCACCGGCATTGCCCACGGCCCAGCCGTTCAACGGATCGTTGAAAAACACGTCGAAGAGCGTCACTGAGCTCGGCGCTTCCTGGGGAGTCCACGTCGCACCGCCGTCCGCAGTCGAGAGAATGGTGCCCAGCGCCCCGACCGTCGTTCCCCGCCGCGAATCCACGAAATGCACCGCGTAGAGTGCCGCGTTGGTTCCACTGATCTGGTCCGACCAGTGGATACCACCGTCCTCCGTGTACAGGATCGTGCCTGATCCGCCCACCACCCACCCATGCGTGGGCGACACGAAATAGAGCCCGTACAAGGGGACCTGCACTCCGGACGACTGAGGAGCCCAACTTTCGCCTCCGTCGTTCGAGTGGCGAATCGTTCCATTGGCCCCGACGACCCATCCGCGCCGGGAATCCACGAAGAACACGCCGGTCAACCGCGCTGTCGTCCCACTGGCGACTTTTTTCCATCGCTTTCCGCCGTCGACGGTCTTAAGAATCGCGCCGCCGTCCCCTACTGCCCAACCGAGCCGAATGTCGTGAAAATAGACACCCATCAACGTGACCCCGGTGCCGCTCTTCTGCTGCGCCACCAGCACGCGCGGAAGTTCGGCCGCCGGAAGCATACCAGGCGGGTACACGAGCCACAAGCTCAAGAGAACGACCGCGGCGACCGTTCGGGACGGAAAGACGGCGGGGTTCATGAAAGATGAATTGTGTTTATTGGGTCGTGCTCGCTTCCGGACTCGTATCGGTGAAGTAACGCTGATCCGGCAATCCTTGCGCTTTGATTGTGAACGGTCCGGCCTCCAAGGTCAGCCATTTCTTCGGCGTACAACAACTTCCGTCCGGCAGGAGATCCCAAGATCCCCGACGCACGACCAACGGACCGGTCGTCAGATCGGGATTGAATTCCCCTTTCTTGCCAACGCCGAACACGTTCCGGCGAGGAACCCGGACTTTGATCTCGGTATCGCTCCACGACACCACCAGGGCAGCGATATTGTTGAATAGAACCTCGGTCCTGGACACATTCTCGCCGAGATCGATAGGAGCGTTGTCGTGCCCTCCTTCGTTCAGCCCGGGCTGCGTCGCTTCGGTCGTCTTCAAAAACGTGCCAAATCCCGATCCCCTGATAGTCACGATCTCATCAACGCCGGCCGATGTCGGAGAATAGGACTCGATCTTCGGCGTGATCACCGTGAACGTCCCGGCTTCCGTAGCCACGATCCCGCGTTCGGCGCAGCAGGATCCATCCGGGTTCGGCCTGGTGCCTCCTCGCTTCACAACCACCGGACCGCTCTTGGCGCTGAACGGCACCCAGGCCTCGATGCGGTCGTCATGCCAGCGATAGATGACGGCCGGCACCCCGCCAATTTCGACGCTATTTTCGCCTTTGTCGAAATCGGCGAAGGCGAACGGCGTCGACCCGCTCTCCGAGTACAGTCCGAAATGTTCGCCCGTGATCTTGATGAGCGTCCCGATTGGCGCGCTCGTAGGCGTGACTGACGACGCCTTGGGCACATGGACCGTGAAGTTGCCAACCGTCCGTTCGGCGCCGCCGCGTTTGAGGACGAGCGGCCCGCTGGACGCATCGAGCGGGACATGGACGACGATCAAATCATCGGCCCATTTCGCCACCGTCGCCGGTCGTCCGTTAAAGAACACGCCGTCTTCCGGCGCCTTGGTCTGACCGAACCCTTTCCCGAACAGCACCACTTTCGTCCCGACCGGTCCGCTGAGCGGATCAACGCGCACGGACGGGATGAGCGTGATGGGCACGGCGTTGCTCATCGTGTATTCAACCGGGGCGCAGCAGGAGCCGTCAGGCAACGGATCCGAAGAAGCAAGCCGCACCACTACATCCCCCGAGGTCGCATTGGCCGGAACCTCAACCTCGATGGTGTCATCGCGCCACCGGAGCGCTCGCACAGGCACGCCACCGATCAACACATCATTGACGCCGAACATCGTATTGCGATCGCGGGACCCCGCGGTGTTGCCGAAATGCGCCCCATGAAGTCGGAGCAACGTCCCCGGTTCCGCTTCGGACGGTGTCACCGAATGGATCGTCGGCCGCACGACCTTGAACGTCCCCGCCTTGATTTTCTTCTTGCCCGCGATCACATCGACCGGTCCATCGGCGGCCTTGAACGGCACCTTGACTTCGATCAGATCAGGCTCCCATCGCTGAATCAAGGCCGGAACACCGTTGAACAGCACCCGATTGGTCTGCGCGGATTTGAAGGTGCCGAACCCCGTTCCGGTGATGGAGACCGTGGCACCTGGCGTCGCGGACTCCGGCGCGATCGTGACCCGCCCCGCGGCGAAGGCGCGGAAATCCGTCGCTGTCATGAGCAACACGGTCACGAACAAACCGAGAAACCGCAACGCGACCGTCAAATGAAACATACCGACGGGACCTGAACCGCGGCGGGGCTTGTTGCCGATCGACTGCGAACCAAGGAAGCGCATGTTTTGCGAACCGTTCATGTGTCGTCCTGATTCAAAATTTTTGACCCTGCGCGCGGCTCTGAAACCCCGCGCAACCGAGGCATGAGGCCGAGACGGGGAGCCTCACCGTGAAGCGAAGGGACAACGCGGACTATAACAACCGCCTTTTTTCCATGTCAAGCAAGGGTAAGACGCAGGACGATCAATTCATCGGAGATGCAGGAGTCGAGGCACCCAGTGCCGATGCGGCCGCTTTTCGGATCTCCGGATCTCGGTCGCCCGTCGCCATCCGTTCCAGAGCGGATCGCACTTCGGCCGAATTCCGCAGCGGTCGCAAAGCTTCGATGGAGTCCAGCCTGGTCTGTCTGCTCGTATGACCCAGCAACGCTATCAACACCGGCGCCGCCCGGTCGTCCCGCAACCGGCCGAGTTCGCGGATCGTGTTTTCCCGAACCAGCGTCGGGTACAACGATTCTCCCGGCAGGAATCCGTGCGCATCCTGCAACTGCTCGGTCTTGGGCGTTTCGGCCTGGAGCATTCGCTGCAGACTTTGAATCAGCGCCTGGGTCACGTCCGAGCGCGACCTAGTTCTGGCGGACACGATTTCTCCGAGAAAGTAAAAATACGGATTCGTGTCAAACCGTTCCAAGACTTCGAGATACGGCGGCGTCCCGGAATCATACGCTCCGGACGTCTCCCGAATCGTCAGGTCCAGCAACAATCCCGCCGAAACGTGCTCCAACTTGATGTCGCACGTGATCTCAGTTCCGTAGGTATCGAACTTGTACTGCTGCCCCCGTTCCTCACGATAGCGCACCTTGAGCGTCAAATCGTGCGGATCGCTCTCTTTGGGAACGACCGTGAAGCCCGCATTCGACAGCTTGATCTTCAGCGCGGGACCGATCTGCGAAAGGGTGCGCCCTCGCGGATGCCACGTGGAAAAAGTCAGATCGATATAGACGGCCTTGGCTTCTGCAACCCGCGCGTATTCGGCATCCGTCAGGACTCGTTCGTTCGCATCAGCCGCGTCGGCGTGTTCGACCACGCCCAGCGCCCATACGGCCGCCGCCAGCAGTGCGCTCCAAGCCATCCGTCGCGTTTCGCATCCCATGTGGCTCGAGACACTTAACCTCACGGCGCCTTCCGGAGTCAAGCACCTCCCGGCTTACTCACCACTTGCACGATGAGCTCCAGCTCGACCGGCGCATGAAGCGGCAATTCGGCGGCGCCCAGCGCGACACGCGCGTGGCGTCCGGCGTCCCCGAACAAGTCCACCAGCAGATCGGACGCGCCGTTGAGCACTGTAGGATGTTGCACGAATCCTTCGGCCGACGCCACGTGCCCGACCAGGCGCACGATGCGTTTCACTCGATCCAGCGTTCCCAACTCGTTCCGGATGATCGCCAGGGCGTTCAGCAGCGCAATCCGGGCCGCTTCGACTCCCCGCTCGACCGTCAATTCCCGGCCCAGTTTACCGGGTAAGGCCACTTCCCCGTCGCGGAAGGGGATGACGCCGCTTAAAAACAACAGATCGCCCGCTTGAACCGCCGGCACATAGGTCGCAACCGGCTTGGGCGGAGACGGAAGCTCGATGCCGAGTTCCCTCAACCGCGCTTCAAACGACATCACTGACTCCTGCAAGCGTCAACATGCGTCACACGGATCACTCTGTCGTCTTTCGCGGAAGCTTGTCTTTTCGGACGATTCGCGCTCGCGTTCGACGCGTCATCTCCTCTTCTCCCGATTATCCCGGCCGCAACGCGTCTAAAAAACTCTCGCCGCAGGCCAACCTCGGGACCCCCAAGGCCTCCGCAATCGTTTGTCCCAGATCAGCGGCAGTGGGACGCGTTCCCAAATCCACCCCGTGCGCAAGCTTCGGTCCGCTGATCAACAACGGCGCGTACTCGCGCGAATGGATCTGCCCGTTTCCGATCGGATCGGCCCCGTGATCGGCGGTCAAACACAGGAGGTCTCCGGGACGGAGCTGTTCCTGCAGTCGCGGCAACAGCCGATCGAACTCCTGCAACGCCGCCGCACAGGCGGGAGCGCTCCTGCCAGCCAGATCGACACTCGCGAAGATCAAGCCGCGGGGCACCTGGCTCAACACCTTGCCCATCTCCTCAAACACACGGATGATCGATCCCCCGCGCGTAGATCGGGTCAACCCGCGGCCGGCGAACAAGTCATCGATCTTGCCGATGCCCATCACCAACTGCCCCGACCGGCTGAGCACATCGAGCAGCGTCTGCCCGGTCGGCTCCGGAACAAAATCACGACGCTTGTCCGTGAGGACGAACGCGCCGACCTCTCCGGAAAATGGGCGCGCAACGATCCGGGGCACCCGATACAAGGATTTCAACGCCCTCCTGGTCTTTCGACACAACGCGTAAAGGGCCTCCGGCTCCACGACCGTCTCATGGGCAGCAACCTGCAGGTCGCTGCCTCCGCTGGTGAACAGGATCAGTGCGCCGTCGCGGAGATGCTCCGGCCCCAATTCATCAACGATATCCGTCGCCCGGGCGATACGGCTCCCCAAGATCTTCCGCCCGCTCACGCCTTGGACGATGTCCACGACTTCCTGGGGAATCCCGCCTGGATAGGCGGGCAACGGCTCGTCCAGCGATACCCCGGCCAGTTCCCAAAGCCCGGTGAGGGAATCCTTGCCTTTGGAGAGAAATCCGAGCCGGCCGAAACATCCGTGCGGTTGGCCAATCGGCCGCACGCCTTTGAAGCAACCAAGATGTCCCAGACCCAAGGCTTCCAGGTTGGGCGCGGCCAGCCCGCCGACTTCCTCCGCAACGTGCGCCAATGTGTTGCAGTCGGCATCCCCGTATTCCGCCGCGTCTGGTAAGGCACCGACGCCGAGTCCGTCTAGAACCATAAGGATGACGCGGTCGACCATAGTTCGCGCACTATAGCAGAAGCTCCGGCGGAAGCCTATGCGCTCCGAACGATGGAACAGTGACCGATCGAGGATGGAAGTTCGCAGGACGAGTTGAGCAATTGTGAAAAAGGCGGCGAGCCTTACGACCGTCAGGTCGTTGCGCGGCAACGAAACATCCGGCCCCCTTTCGCCTCACCCGTGCACCAAGTTCCGGGAATCCACGCGACGCGCCACCGTCGGTCGGAGAGCATCATGACTTCACCGCGTTACCGCGCGCTTCGCGGCCGCCAACCACTCTTCTACGATCTTCACGCTCGCGCTGGTGCCGATCCGATCGGCTCCCGCCTCTAACAGGGCCTGCGTCGTCCGCCAATCTCTGATCCCGCCCGAGGCCTTCACCCTAGCCCGCCCGGCGACCGAGGCTTTCAGGAACCGCACATCCTCCACCGTCGCGCCTCCGGCGGCGAACCCTGTCGAGGTCTTCACATATTCGGCGCCGGCATCGACCGCCAGCCGACAAGCTGTGGCTTTCTCATCCTGCGTCAGATAGCTGGTTTCGAGAATCACCTTGTGACCGACTCCCGGCGTGGCCTTGACGACCTCTTCGATGTCTAGTCGGACGAGGCTGTACTCGCCGGATTTCAGACGACTGATGTTGATCACCATGTCCACTTCCCGGGCTCCGCGACCGGCTGCCTCCGCTGCCTCAGCAACCTTCACCTTTGTCGTCTGGCCGCCCAACGGGAACCCGACAGGCACGCCGACCCGGATTGCCGTGCCTTTGATCGCGGCGACAGCCTCGTCAACATAGCACGGCGGCACAAAGACAGCGCCAAATCCGTATTTGACCGCTTCTGCGCACACACGGAGCACGTCGGCTTTGGTGGCCTCGGGCCGCAGGATGGTGTGCTCGATAAGGGTCGGAAGGTCGGCGATCAGCATGTGTCACGACATCCTGCGCCAAGGTCGACGCTGATATTTCTCGACCGCCTGATTATGTTCCTCCAGCGTGGAAGAGAACTGATGCGTTCCGTCGTTGCGCGAGACAAAATAGAGATATGGCGCCGGCGCCGGATACAGCGCCGCTCGAATCGCACGCGCCCCCGGATTGGCGATCGGCCCCGGCGGCAGCCCTTTGACGCGATAGGTGTTGTAGGGGCTCTTGCTATCCAAGTCCTGCTTCCGCAGATTGCCGTCGAAGGCCGCCGCCAACCCATAAATCACGGTGGGGTCGCTCTGAAGCGGGATATTTTTCCGCAAGCGATTGTGGAAGACCGCCGAAATGAGCGGGCGTTCCTCGTCCACGCTGGTTTCCTTTTCGATTACGGAAGCCAGGGTCAGGACTTCGTGAATGCTCAGATTGACCTGTTTCGCCCGTTCGCGCAATTCCGGCGTGAACGCCTGCCACAAATTATCCACCAAGACGCGGATGACGTCTTTGGTCTTGGTGAGACGGGCGAATCGGTAGGTGTCGGGGAAGAGGTAGCCTTCCAAGCTGTCCGCCTCGATGCCCAGCGTCCGAATGAACCCGCGGTCCTGCGCCAGACGAAGAAACTCGGCCCGATCGACCAACCCGCGTGCTCCGAGCGTCTCCGCGATCTGGACCATGGTAAACCCTTCCGGAATCGTGACCTGATGCAGGACGACACGTCCCGAGACGAGCTTGGCCAGAATCTCGGCTGGCGGCATGCCGGCGTTGAATTCATATTCCCCCGGATGAATCCTACGGTCGGCGTCAGTCGCTTTGCCGAGGAGAAGAAATGCCGAGCGGCTTTTGATGAGCTGCTCCCGTTCTAATAACGCCGCCACATGTTGGAACGACGCACCTTCGGGGATGACGATGAGTTTGGTGGGAGGCGTATCGGGATGAGAAACAACCGGAGCGGCCGCCCATTGCATGACCTGATACCCGGCTACGCCGCCCAGGCCGAGCGAGGCGACGATCAGCCAGAGAACCAGTCGAGTGGTCATCATCTCGATCTCAGCCGTATGGACTCGTCATCTGCCGGGACCGTCCGCCGCTTCCTCTCCCCGTCCCGCTTCGTCACCGCGAACCGCTGAGGCCAAGTTTTCTAGGTAACTTTGAAGCAGGAGCGCGGCGGCGACGCGGTCCACCGCCCCCTTTCGCTTCTTCCGGCTGACGTCGGCGGCGACCAGGAGCTGTTCGGCGGACCTGGTGGTCAGCCGTTCATCCCAGGTGACCACCGGCACGTCGAGGGCCTGCGCCAAGCGCTCAACGAACCGGTTGATCGCCTGAGCCGCCGTCCCAACCTTGCCGTCCAGCCGCAGCGGCACCCCCATCACCACTGTGCCGACCTCGTAGGTCCGCACCAGATGTTGAATGTGGGCAATGTCCGCATCCAGGCTGCGCCGTTCGAACGTTTCGAGCGGTTGCGCGATCCACCGCAGCTCATCGCTCACAGCCACGCCGATGCGCTTGGTGCCGTGATCCAGAGCCAAAATACGCGTTCCAGCCATCAGCTTACCGCTCCAGAGCTTGTTCGACCAGTCGAAAGACTTTTTCCAGCGCCGCGCCGAGCCGCTCAGGATGCTTGCCACCCGCCTGTGCCATCTCGGGCCGTCCGCCGCCGGTCCCCCCCACCTCGGCTGCCATTTCACGGATCAAGTCGCCGGCCTTGAGCCGTGAGGTCAAATCCTTCGTGACCACCACCAGCAACGACACCTTGCCGTCGTTGACCGCGCCCAGCGCGATCACACCGCTCCGCAGTTTCTCCCGCAACCGATCGGCCAACGCGCGCATGCCGGAGGCATCCAGGCCGTCGGCCCGCTGGGCATGCACCTGGACGCCGTGCACGGTTCTGACCTGCGCGTCGACCCCCAACCCATCGGCCATCTTGAGTTTCAATTCTTCCAGTTCGCGCTCTTTTTCTTTCAATTGCGCCGTCAGCTTACGAGTCTTTGCGACCAACTCGGCAGGGCCAGCTTTCAGCAACTCGGACAACTCCCGGATCTCCGCCTCCAACCGCTTCATATGGGCGAGCGCCCCGCTGCCCGTCAGAGCTTCGATCCGACGCACGCCGGCCGCCACCCCGGTTTCCGACACGATGCGAAACACGCCGATTTCCCCGGTCTGCCGGCAATGGGTGCCACCGCACAGTTCCTTGCTGAACGACTCGATGCTCACCACCCGCACCAAGTCGCCGTACTTGTCGCCGAAAAAGGCCAAGGCCCCCGACGCCACCGCGTCCTGCACTCCCATCACTTCGGTGCGCACCTGTTCGTTGCGGCGCACGTGCTCGTTCACCATTGATTCAATCTCGTCGATGTCGCGCGAAGACAGGGGCTTGAAATGGGCGAAGTCGAAGCGCAGCCGATTGGGCGCCACCAGCGAACCGTATTGTTTGACATGCGGCCCCAACAATTCCCGCAGCGCCGCATGGACCAGATGGGTTGCGGTATGGTTACGCGCCGCATCCTGCCGGGTCATCGGGTTGACCATCGTCCGGACCGGCTCTCCTTCACGGATCCGACCCACCCGCACGGTGCCTTTATGGACGATCAAGCTCGCAACCGGCCTGGTCGTATCCACCACCTCCACGCGCCCCTCCGGCCCGGTCAGCACCCCGCGATCCCCCACCTGCCCGCCGCCCTCGGCGTAGAACGGCGTCTCGCTCAACACCAACTCGACTTCGTCGCCTTCGACCGCTTCTTTGACCACCCGGTCCCCTTTCAGGATCGCCTGAATGACGCTCTCCGACTCCAACCGTTCATAACCGACAAAACGCGTCGCACCCAACTTTCCCGCCAATTCCACCAAGACCGGCCTAGTCGCCGCCTCCTCGAAGCCAGCCGTCTTCCTGGCGCGGGTTCGCTGCTCCTCGATGGCGCGGTCGAAGCCGGCTTCGTCCAGGGTCATCCCCTGTTCCCGGCAGGCCTCGGCAATCAGGTCCAGCGGGAATCCATACGTGTCATATAGCTTGAAGACGTCGGTTCCCGGCAGGACGGACCGGCCAGCGCGCTTCGCCTTGGCGATCATGTCCGTCAGGATCGGCAAGCCCTGATCGAGCGTGGCGATGAACCGTTCCTCCTCGCCCTGCGTCACTTCCGCAACCGTCCCCGCCGCAGCGCGGAGTTCCGGATAGGCAGCGCCCATCACCTCGACGACGGCTCCGGTCAGCTTGTAGAGAAATGGCTCTCTCAGTCCCAGCAGTCGACCATGGCGCGCCGCCCGACGCAGAATGCGCCGCAGCACATAACCGCGGCCCTCGTTGGACGGCAGCACACCGTCGGCGATAAGGAAGGTGATCGCGCGCAAATGGTCGGCCACGACGCGCATGGAGCGGTCGGCGATCTCGTCGCCGCCGTATGTGCGGCCGGCCTGTACTCCGATCGCATCGAGCAGCGGTCGAAACAGATCGCTGTCATAATTGCTGTACCGCCCCTGGGCCACCGCGGCCAGCCGCTCCAAGCCCATGCCGGTATCGATGCTGGGCTTGGGCAGCAGGTGCAACGTTCCGTCGGCGTCGCGGTTGTACTGCATGAAAACCAGGTTCCAGATCTCGATGACCCGGTCGCCTGCGCCGTTGGGCAGCTCCTCGCCCGGTACCGCCGGCCCCTGGTCGTAATGGATCTCGGAGCACGGACCGCAAGGACCGGTGTCGGCCATCTGCCAGAAGTTATCCTTTTCGCCGAAGCGCACGATCCGCGACGCCGGCATCCCGATTTTTTCCCACAGCCGATAGGCCTCGTCGTCTTCCCGGAAGATCGTGACCCAGAGGCGGTCTTTCGGCAGTCCTATGGTTTGAGTGAGGAACTCCCACGCGAACCGGATCGCCTCTTCTTTGAAGTAATCGCCGAACGAAAAGTTGCCGAGCATCTCAAAGAAGGTGTGGTGCCGGCGCGTATAGCCGACATTTTCCAGATCGTTGTGCTTCCCGCCAGCCCGGAGGCACTTCTGCACGCTCACCGCACGGCGATACGGCCTGGTTTCCTCGCCGAGGAACACCCGCTTGAACTGGTTCATCCCCGCGTTGGTGAACAGCAAGGTGGGATCCGCCTGCGGAATCAGCGACGAGCTCGGCACGCCCTGATGCCCCTGCCTTTCGAAGTAGCGGACAAAAGCCTGGCGTAGATCCTGAGCACTGCAATTCATCGGTGACTAGACTCCATTTCGGTCTTCGCTTGGCACGACCTCGTCGATCGTCTCTTCGTCGAATCCGCGCTGCCTGAGCAACCGTGCGGCTCGGCTTGAAGAGACCGGCGTGCGCCGGGCTGCCTGTCGGATCACCTGTTCGGCCAGTTCCCGCTCCCGGCCCCGTTGATAGAATGTATCAAGCGTCCGGACGACAAGTCCCTCCGACAGCCCCTGTCGTAACAACTCCGCTTTGAGCGCTTCGCGCCCCATCGGACGCCGGGCTAACCGAGCCTCCGCCCACCGCGCGGCGAACGCACGATCGTTCAAGTAACCCGCTTTGGTCAACCGGCGTAGGACTGAGCGCACTTGCGCCTGGGAGGCACCCTTGCGGTCGAGATGCCGTGCGACCTGAGCGCTGGTGCGATCTCGTTGGGCCAGATAACGGAGTGCGGCCTGCTCGACCTGCTCAGTGGAGATGGCGGCGCGAGGCATCTTGTCAGCCTGGATGGGGCACCGCTGCCGATGCCGCGTATCAGCCGGTCCGGGTCATTCAAGCCCCGGCGCGGGCGCTATGGCTCCTGCGGTCCTCGCTTCGCCCCTCCAGGCGCTTCTCATCTTTCATCTCGGCTTTCTTCTCTCCGCCGTGGCCCGGAATGCCCGCCAACTCCCGCAACCGGCCTTCGATTTCCCGAGCCACCGCCTGATTCGTTTTCAAATAATCCCGAACGGCCTCCCGTCCCTGCCCCAATCGTTCTCCTTTGTAGGAGTACCAGGCGCCGGATTTCTCCAGGACTTTTTTCTCCACACCGAGATCCACCAACTCACCAGCCTTGGAAATGCCCTCCGCGAACATCACGTCGAATTCGGCCTGCTTGAACGGCGGAGCCAGCTTGTTCTTGACGACCTTCACCCGCACCCGGCTGCCTGTGACGTCCTGCCCTTCTTTGATCGATTCGATCCGTCTGATATCCAACCGCACGGAAGAGTAAAACTTGAGCGCATTGCCGCCGGTGGTGGTCTCCGGATTGCCGAACATCACGCCCAGCTTCATCCGGATTTGATTGATGAAGATCACCGTCGTTTGCGACTTGGAGATGGCGGCCGTCAGCTTGCGCAAGGCTTGCGACATAAGCCTGGCTTGTAAGCCCATATGGGCGTCGCCCATCTCCCCCTCAATCTCGGCGCGAGGGACCAGCGCCGCGACCGAGTCCACGACGATGAGATCGATAGCCCCGCTCCGGACCAGCGTCTCGGCGATCTCCAGCGCCTGCTCGCCGGTATCCGGTTGGGATACCAACAAATCGTCGGTCTGCACCCCCAGCTTTCTCGCATACCCTAAATCGAGCGCATGTTCGGCGTCGATAAAGGCCGCGATCCCTCCGGCGCGTTGCGCCTCCGCGATAGCGTGCAGGGTCAGAGTGGTTTTGCCCGACGCTTCAGGTCCGAAAATTTCGACGACCCGTCCGCGCGGGAAGCCGCCGACGCCCAGGGCGATATCGAGCCCCAACGAACCGGTCGAGATAGCCGGAACATCGGCTGGCGCTTCCGCCGTCCCCAGTTTCATGATCGCACCCTTCCCATACTGTTTTTCAATCTGGGACAAAGCCAGATCCAACGCCCGCTTCTTCTCGTCTCGTTCGGCCATCGCGATGCTCCTTTAGGTTGGCGGGAATCGGTGGATTATACCGAACTTCCCTGAGTAAACCTAGCCTGCGCGCGGCGCACGGTGCGCTACGCGTTGGTTGCTTGCCGCAATTTGACTTGCCAGATCCGGTTGTATTCCGCGCCGGAGAGTTTGAGTTCGCTCCTCATAAGGCTGATCGCGTCGACGTCCAAGATTCCGCACGGCAGCGGACGGTCGAACACCCCGCTCTGGGCCAGGACCTTGCCGACCTGCCTCTCCCCATCCTTCACCCTCGCCAGCGTCAAGTGCGGGCTGAACGGCTTGGGCTCAGCCGCAAACCCCAATGGCTCAAGCGCCCGTTCGACCGCCTGATGCACTTGGCGCCAGCGGCTCCCTTCATCAGATTGCCCGGTCCCGCCGGCGCACCCGATCCAAAGCACTCGCGGTCCATTTCTATTGGTGAAAACCCCAACCCCGCCAACCGGGACGGTAAAACGCGGCGTCTCGGCCAGCGCGGGACCCAATGCCTGTCTGATCCGATCCACCAACGTCTCCTCGATGCCTCCTAGAAATTTGACCGTCACATGAATGGATTCCGGACGGACCCAGTGAATGCGCGCGTCGCGCCCGAGCTCTCGGTCGATCCGATCGCGAAGTTCGCGTTGAACCTGCTCGATCGCGGCCCGCAGACTCTCGTCCAACTCTACCGCAAGGAATGCGCGGATCATCGATGAACGGCTTCCAGGCCCAGCAGCCAACGGCGCAGGAGATCCAGCGCGGCCTGCGAAGAACGGAGCTTGATCGCCTCACGGTCTCCGTGAAATCGGAACTCTCTGGTGAGACAGGCTTCCTCTCCCCAATCGAGCCCGGTATAGATCAACCCGACCGGTTTCGTTGCCGTGCCGCCGCCCGGACCGGCGATCCCCGTCACGCTCAGCCCCACCGCCGTGCGACTTCGTTCGCGCACTCCCTTCGCCATGGCAGCCACGACGGGCGCGCTTACCGCTCCATGCTTGGCGATCACCTTCGCCGGCACGCCCAACAATTCCACTTTGGCCCGATTGCTGTAGCTGACCACGACGCGGTCCAGATAGCTCGATGCCCCCGGCACCTGCGTGAGCCGATGCCCGATCAGGCCCCCTGTGCAGGATTCCGCGACCGCCAGAGTGAGTTGCTTGTCGGCGAGCAGGCGGCCGACGACGGCTTCCATCGTGTCTTCGCCCTCGGCGAACGCGAATTCGCCGAGGCGCCGTCGGACTTCGTGAAACACGGAAGCAAGAACATCGACATCGTGTCCGGGACAGCTCGACTGCCGCCGCTTCGCTCCTGTTGCTGATGAAGAGGCGGTCAACGACACCAGCACCCCCAACGGCGAGGCTTGAAGCCCGAGCCGTAGGCTGCTGTCTTCCGGGACGACGCCTTTAAGCCTGAGATCAACTTCCGATTCCGACAAGCCAAAGGTGTGGAGCACCCGCCGGCCGATGGGAACCGGCGGTTTCTGCCCACCTCTGTGCGCAATTCGCTTTTGCAGCCTGGGCAGTACCTCGGCAGCCGCCATCGCCCGGGCTTCGGCAGGTACGCCAGGGAGAGCCACCAGGAACGTGCCTTTCCACTCCAGGCAGAAACCGGGCGCGCTTCCCACCGGATTGCTCAACACCTCCGCTCCGGCTGGGATCAACGCCTGCCGTAACTGCACGGGAGTGGGTATCCGGCCCCACGCAGCCAGTCGCCGTTTGATGCTTTCCAGCGCGCGAGCGCGTCGGCGCAACGGGCACCCGGTTATCCGCGCTACCGCTTCCCGTGTCACGTCATCCACAGTCGGTCCCAACCCGCCGGTCATCACAACCACGTCCGCGCGGCGGGCGGCCGTCCGAATCGCGTCGGCGATATCGGCCTCATCGTCGCCGACTACGGACTTGAACCGGACTTCGATGCCCAGCGACGCCAGTTGATCCGTCAGAAACAGCGAATTGGTCTCCGCCTGTCTCCCGACGAGCAATTCGAAACCGATGGCAAGAATTTCCGCATTCCACATAAAGATCTCCGGAGAGGCGGTTCAATCAATTTGGGCGAAGTCGAGATCAAATGTGACTTCCCCGCCCTCAGCAGGAAACACGACCAGCTTGGTCTTGGCGCGAGGATCCAGGTCCGCATAGGCAAAGGACGCGACAACCTTGGCGCGATACGCCGGTGAGCCCGGCCACATTGCGGTCCGAGCCGCCCGCCCGTCGAACCGGACATTCTGCGGCTTGATCGTCTTTCCATTTTGCTCCAGCACCATGTAGCTGTCCACAGCGAAGTCCGGCCGGTCGCCGAAGAGGATGACGCTGACCAGCAGGGTCTTGGCATTCAGCATCTGAGCGATTTCCTGTTCGGACGGCGTTGCGGATCGGAGCGCGAAGTGCGCACCCATCACGACCAACCCGTTGAGCTTGGTCATCAGGAACCCCTTGGGATGCAGGTCATCGCTTGCTCCGAACCACGCATAGAGCCGATCCGGAGGGATGCGCTTCTCCGCAGCGGCCTTGCCTTGTTGCAGGGCGGCCTCAATCTGGACGCGAGTCGGTTGTACTTCGATGGCCCATGCCCCGAACGGGAGCACAAGTCCCAGGACGAACGCTGGCCATTCGAGCCCACAACACTTCCGCCCATTCCGAAGCCAGGCAAACCGCAGGGGCATGGCCGGAGGCACTAGCAGATTGGCCGAATCCCTGTCAACGAGCCCTCGCTGGCGGGGCCATGTTGACAAACAAAAGGACGAAGTGTTAAAGACAGGGTCCCTTATCCGCTTGAAATATTCCAGAAATTTCATGGAGGACCGTAATGGCCAGCCCCGATCAATCCGCAAAGCGCCAGTACGTGAACTTTGCCTTCTATAAGGTCGATCCTGCCTGGAGGAGACTGCCCGAAGACGAGCGGTCCAGAGGCAAACAAGAGTTTATCCGCGCCGTCGAAGAGTACACCGGAAAGGTCATGGTGCTGGCCTACACCACGGTCGGCATCCGCGGCGACTGCGATTTCATGTTGTGGCGCATCAGCTATGAGTTGGAATTGTTCCAGGAGATGAGCACCAAGATCCTGGCCAGCGGATTGGGCAAGTACTTGGCGACGCCGTATTCCTATTTGTCGATGACCAAACGGTCGATCTACGTCGATCATCACACGCATGAGAATCAAGAAAGCAAACGGCTCACGATCATCCCTGGCAAAAGCAAGTACATCTTCGTGTATCCATTCGTGAAAACCCGCGAGTGGTTTCTCCTCACGAAAGCGGCCCGCCAAGGCATGATGGACGAGCATATCGAGGTCGGCCATCGCTTCCCCTCGGTGAAACTCAACACCACCTATTCCTTCGGGCTTGACGACCAAGAATGGGTGGTTGCGTTCGAAAGCGACAAGCCCGAGGATTTTCTGGATTTGGTGATGGCTCTTCGGGAGACCGAAGGCAGCCGGTACACCTTGCGCGATACGCCGATCTTTACGTGCATTCGCAAGAGTCTCAAGGAAACGCTGGACACCCTTGGAGGCTAACCGGTGAGTTTGTCGGGTCTCGGTGAGCGGCCGTCGGTCTTTCCAGCCGAAGGCCGGCTGCTTTCGCCGCGACGCCCAACCCCACACTCATAAACAGACCGCAAGTTCCCCGTGCCGGAGTTACCTCAGCTTGAACACCGGTTTCCTTCTGCCCCCGCATCCATCATTTCACCGCCCCTTGCCGCCATCCTCTCGTTTTTGATCCCCGGCCTCGGCCAGGCCCTCCAAGGGAAACCCAAACAGGCCTTGACCGTTTTTCTGACCGGCCTCATGCTTGTCGC
This sequence comes from Nitrospiraceae bacterium, assembly GCA_035573855.1. Taxonomy (GTDB): domain Bacteria; phylum Nitrospirota; class Nitrospiria; order Nitrospirales; family Nitrospiraceae; genus DATLZU01. Next base: position 16,671 of record DATLZU010000021.1, on the reverse strand, counting down.
CTGCGCTTGGTTGGGTGGACGCCTGGGCGGACCCGGTGCTGGAGTGTTCTTCTTCATGCTATTCGCCCTCCCCTGGTGGGCTATCCAGAGTTACCACGCTTACCTGTCGCGTACGTCAGATCCGCCCGGGATATGGCGAACGCTTCGGATCGCCTGGGGTCGGGCCCACGATATTCGCTACCTGGGCGGTCTCTTTCTGCTCACGGCCCTGACGGACTTCTACATCATTATCGCGAACCCGACCTATGCCTTGACCGTCTTTTGCGCCAAACCAGACGGACTGCTCGGTCTCCTCGCCAAAGCCCAATCTCCCACCCTGCATCTCCTGATCGGTTATGGCTTCCTGCGCCTCCGCAGTTGGTCGCTCTTCCTTTATCTGGTCTACGCGGGGTTTGGGCTTCTGAATGCGACCGCCAACTTCGCTTGTTTCGGGTACGGGCGGGTCCGGTTCGTGTTCTTGATCACCCTCGCGGCCTTCACCGCCTACGTGATCTGGCGAAGAGCCTGTTTCTTCCCGCCGGGCTCGCCGGTCAAGCGCCAGGCACTTTGACACTCGGACCTGCCGTATGTTATTGGAAACTATGATCTGCGGTCTTTGGCTCCTGGCGACCCGTTTCCGGATGACGACACATGGCCGACAACACAGCGTTGTACGCGATCCGCTATCCTGACGGATCGGTCAGCCTGTACGTGGATGAGGAATACGCCATTGAACGGGGAGTCGATCCCGCCAAACTGGTTCGTGTAGAGATTCCCAGAGAATTGTATATCAGCGGAACGGTCCAGCAGATCCGAGAGTACGTCGCCCTCTATCTGGAATCGCATCAGAGCGGCTCCGCCTGAGATCAGCGCGGCCGCCCGGAGATGTCTTCCTTCATGGCACCCGTGATTACTGCCGACGATGTCCAAACCGTCATCGACGCCCTGCCGATCCAGGGACGCATCATGATGCGTCTGCTTCTTCTGCAGTATTTCGACGTCACGCAGGAAGATATCGAATACATGGCGGCAGATCGTCCGGATCCCCGCCGCCAGACCGGCACTAAGGCTCCTCCGCATGTCCTGATGTCCCGTGAGGCGATCGCGTCGGTCGCGGACCGTGTCGCCCAATATCGCCGCCAGGTTCGATTGCGGCGGGAACGGACATGGCTGCAAGTCGAGTGTCTCCGCAAACTGTGTGCGCTCTGCGAGTCCCAGGCTGATCGGGCCGAGCATCTGCTGACGACGAAGTTCGGTCTCAGTCAGACGGCAGTGAAGGAGATCCGCCAGCAGGCTCGTGTAGCGCTTCCCAAGCCAGCAATCCGAGCGCTCGAGCAGAAATGGGAAAACGACGAAATCTCGGAAGCAGATTATCAGAAAGAACGGCTGATCATCGAATGTCAGACCCAGGCGAGACTGGCGGAACGACATCGCAAACGACTGGATCTGTCGCAACGCGAACACGTCGCCACCAATCATACTCCGCTGCAGGATCACGAAATCGCCCACATCTGGGGCATTCCGGCCAGCAGCCTGGCCGGTCGAAAGGTCAAGTACTTGCATCAGTATTTGCAGGCCCTCCAGACTCGGTTGCAAACCTCTGTATCGCCGCTTCAGCAGGCGGGATCTCCTCCGCTGGATCTTTGGAAAGAGACGTTGACGGCGTTGTCCCAACGCCCGGTCGAACGCTCGGTGGCCGTGTATGATGGCTTGGAGAGAACGGAGTCGGCCCTGCTGGAAAAACTGACGGCCTTCGCCTGGGGAACCCTGCCTGAAGAAATAGAGGGAAGGTTTTGGCTTTCCCTGGTGCATGGAGCCAGCTCCAACGCTGTTCACTCGGAACCGACCCGTTCGCTTTTCGGATTGCAACGCCTGGCGGCGATCCTTTCGGATATCGACGCCTCTCCGGAAGCGCTTGACCAAGAATTGCTCACGCGAACCGCGCCGAAGCCCAAGGTCGCCATCGAGCAGCTTGAAGCTCCGCCGGAGCAGGCGCCCTTCGAATTGGGAGAAATGGGGCAACACGTCTTGAAAAGTCTCATGGGAGAAGATCGGAGCTAAAGCCGGTCGGCCCCCGGCAGTTTCCGAAGAAATACGACGGGGATAAGCCGCGTAGTCTCCTTTTGAAATCTGGCGACTCATTCCTGTATAATGCGGCGCATGCAGCGGGCTGGGTGGATGGTTCGAACAATAGATGGAACTCTTTGGTTGTTCGTTCCCGCTGCGGTTTGGCTTCTCGTTTGCGTTTCTGTATTCCAACCCGCCGCGCTGTGTGCGGCGAACGTCTTGGACATCGCTGAACTCCTCTCCCATCCCGATCAATATGACCATCAGGTGGTCACCGTCGCCGGCAAGGTGACCAACGTTCAACTCGCGACGAACCGGCAGGGGCAGCCAGCCTACGGTTTCCTGCTCCAGGACCATGCCGGTACGTTGAAAGTGATCGGACTCGGCAAGGCGGAGGTGCGAGAGGGCGACCTGGTGATCGTGGAGGGCATCTTCAGTCGCCTGCGCCAGGCTGGACGTGCCATCGTGTATAACGAGATCAAAGCCACCGCGATCATGCCGATGAGCCGACTGAATCCGGACTTGATCGGATAAGTTCCTCCTCACCGCGCTGATACGTATGGATCTCCACACCTCTACGTTCGGCACGTTAACTCGTGCTGATGGTGTGGTGTACGCCCCTTGACGCCGTCAAACCCACATTGGTACAACCACTCCCCGTGGCGGTGTAGCTCAGTTGGTAGAGCAGCGGACTCATAAGCCGCGGGTCGGGGGTTCGATACCCTCCACCGCCACCATCCGGCGCGGGGGAGGTCGTGTGCCGTGTCAATGATCCGGACGCGAGAGTAAGACTCTTTACTCTTCGGAGCCGATCCGGCAACGGAGGGAATCCCCGCTACCTGCTATCCTCACCCCGTACTTCGCGCGAGCCGATACCAAGCTATTGGTGTGGTGAATTCGTGGCACCGGAGCGCCACTCCCGCACTTATCGAATCCGAGAGCACGTTTCTTCCCCGCGGAAGAGGGAAGGCCGACGTTTCGCCGCTTGCTGTCGCTTTTCTGCATCACTGACGCCGGTTCGCCGGAGAACTGACATCGGCACCTTACTCGCAGCAACCGGCGAGAAATTGCTGGCGTTGCATGAACGCAGCGAGACACCGCCCGCATAAGTCCAGCGCCGAGTGGGTCTGCCGATCGAGACAACGAGTCCGTTGCGGTACCATCATTCCGCAATCTGCGCAAGCCCCTTCTGTATTGGGATCAGTTCCGCGATATGGTCTCATGGAACACCTTCTTTCGATTCTCTCGAACAGTCCGCCGGGGAGCCAGCCTGAGAGGACGGTTCAGCAGACGAGTGAACCACGAACCGGTCCACGGCCGTCTCGATTCCGCGACACAAGTCGGTTCGCTCAGCCGACGGTGGAGTTGATTCACACGGGCATTCAATTGCTCGACCGTGCGTTCAAGTCCGATCAGACGCTCGGCCAATGGGTGCGATATCCGGCCAGCCATACGTCACCTCCTCACTGCTAACAACGTCGATTAGCGGCAATACCTGACAACACCGACGAGGATTCCCTCGATGCGAAAATCATCCGTAGGCGTCACCACGATGGGGGTCATCGACGGATTCGCGGGGTGCAACTCGATTCGATCCGCTTTCTGATAGAACGTCTTGATCGTGGCTTCTTGTTTCACGAGCGCGATCACGGTCTGGCCACTCCGCGCTGTGGTCTGCCTACGAACGATGACCAGATCACCGGGTAGAATGCCCGCATCCAGCATGGACTCCCCTTTCACCCGTAGGGCGAAATACTCCCCGCCCCGCAACATCCCCGGAGGCACCTCCACCAACTCGGACTGGGGAACGGGTTCGATCGGCGCCCCGGCGGCTACAATTCCGACCATCGGAATCTGTGCGGGTAACCTCATGTGTTTGAGAGCCACTTCCACCACGCCGGGGATACGACGCGTTCCGTTCTCATAGCGGGTGATAGTTATGCGGGTGGTGTGGAGCGCTTTGGCAAGCTGTTCTTGGGTCCATCCCAACGAGCGTCGGAGCTGCTTCAATTCCTGTGGACTCATGATGTAACCAATGGTTACATCATGAGTCAAGTGCCTGTCAAGCCCCTATTTTGCGCCCAACACTCCGTATACCAGACGAAGAAGATCAGGCGACGAGATGGAAGAGCCCTGGCCGCCTAGGGCCCATTGGTCAGCAAAGAATTGAGACGTGCGGAAATGGTTATCCCCAACTGCGGGTTTGTCCAGTCTGTTTTCTTCTAAGCACAGTCCGTCTGGTATGCTTATTATTTGACTATTGTCAACAGATCAAAAAATACAAGTGTTTTAATGTGATCATGAATGCTAATGCCTACATTTCTTTTTTCCTACTCAATTAGTTGTGGTTCAAATTTAGTTATGATCAATGCTCAAAAATTAGGCAGGTCGTTAGATCTTTGATCATTTGCCGCGTCCGAGCGTCCTGGAGTCGACTTATCCACAAGTTTATCCCCAGAATTTGGGGAGAAAAAAATGTAAGCTTATCCAACCTGCTCATCGCGGCGAGGAATCAAATGAACGGCTCCCGCCTTGATCGCGGCAGCGATCGGCACCCCCGGGGCCAGGTCAAGCTGTTCCAACGCTGAACGGGTGACCATGGCGGTCAGACTAAATCCGCAATTCAGACGCACTCTCGCCAGGACGCCTGCTGAATCAATCTCACACACGACCCCGCGCAAATGATTGCGTGCACTGGTCGCGCCGATTCCGACCGGTTCAAGAATAACATCCTCAGCCCTGATACAGACGAATACCTCCGGTCCGATTCCCTCCGCGCAGAGCGCCTGAAGCTTAATGCCATCGACTTCCACCGTGGCGAGTCCCCGGGCATTGTCGATCACTCTGCCTCGCACCACTGTTTCCACTCCAACGACCCGAGCAACCTCGGCATCCTGCGGACGACTGAACACCTCCTGGGGCGCCCCTACCTGAAGAACGCGGCCCCCGCTGATCACCGCCATCAGGTCGCCCAGCGTCAGTGCTTCGGTCCAATCGTGCGTCACCACGATCGACGGCAATGCCAGTTGCTTCAGTAACGCGCGCAACTCTTCTCGGAGATTCGCGCGGGTCGGGGCATCGAGCGCAGAGAGCGGCTCATCGAGCAGTAGAAGTTGCGGCCGGCGCGCGATCGCTCGGGCCAATGCCACCCGCTGCTGTTGTCCTCCGGAGAGCTGATGCGGTTTTCGCTCTTCCAGCCCCCGGAGCTGAAGCAGATCGATGACTTCGGCCACCCGCTTCTTGCGTTCTTTCTGCGGCAGATCGTGTAAGCCATAGGCGATGTTGCCTGCCACCGAGTACGGGGGAAACAACGCATAGTCTTGAGACATGTACCCGATCTGGCGTTCCTGGGGGGCCACCCGTGTCCCGTCAGTTGTGTCGAGCCATGTCCGGGAAATGAACTGAATTCGCCCGTGTTCGGGCCATTCCAATCCCGCGATGCAGCGAAGAATCGTCGTCTTCCCGGATCCGGATGGACCGAACAAGACCAGCACGGTGGCCCCGCTGACCTGATACCGCAGGTTCGCCGTGATCGGCGGCCTTCCCGGAAACGACTTCGTGATGTCGACGATCATTTCTGCGGCCATGCGGCCCACACCTTTCGATTCATGGCGTAGACGACGAGCAGCACCGCGTAAGAGACGACCAGAAGGAATGCGGCGGTCTTCGCGGCGCCGCCATAGTTCAACGCCTGCACCTCGTCGTAAATGTCGATGGACACCGTGCGCGTCACGCCCTCGATGTTGCCGCCCACCATTAACACAACCCCGAATTCGCCCAACGTATGGGCAAAACTCAGCACGGCGCCGGTGATCACGCCGGCTGCGGACAGCGGGACGATCAGCTTGAAAAAGGTGCGGAGCTTGGAGACACCTAACGTCCAGGATGCTTCGATCAAGCGCCGATCCACCTGATCAAACGCGGACGCAAAGGGTTGTACGGCGAAGGGAAGACTATACAGCACCGAAGCCAAGAGCAGCCCTTCAAAGGTGAAAGGTAATGGATGGCCGACCAGATCCGCGTACAGTCGCCCGATCGGGCTGTGCGGTCCGATCGCGACGAGGATGTAGAATCCCAAGACCGTGGGAGGCAACACCAGCGGCAATGCCACGACCGATTCGACTAGGAATTTCCACCGCCATCGCGAGAAGCTCACCCAATAAGCGATGGGCAGACCGATCACCAGCAGCACCGCTGACGTGAGCGAAGCAAGCTTGAGCGTCAGCCAGATCGCCGTCCAGTTCATCGGGGTCCGCCGTTTAAAATCCGCCGGCCACCACACGTAATTCCAACCGAAACCGCCCGGCCGGACAGAAACCCACCGCCCGGGACACCACCGTGCGCTATTTTCCAATCATCACGTCGGTGGCTTTCACAGCGACCAGGACCGTGTCGTTCACCTTCAATCCCATCTGCTTCACCGACCCCTCCGTAATCGCCGCGACGAATTCGAGGTTGTTCACCTTCACAGTCACCTCCGCCATGGCCTGCCCCTCGGTGATCTTTGTCACGGTTCCCTGAAACTGGTTGCGCGCACTGAGTTTCATATTGCCCTCCCAGGGTTAAGTCGGATTCGACCGCGCACCTCACTTGCACTCGAACTGTATGCCCCACCGCCGGCCGATCGGTTCGTCTTCCGTTCCTTCCTGAAGTCCTGGTCCGCTGCCGTACCCTCGCGCTTCTCCCTCCCGAAGCAAGCGATAGCCTTGCGGACATCTCTTCTCCATCAATTCAAACGCTCGCTTTCGATAGGGCGAGAGCAGAGGCCCTCCCCGTTCGTTCTTGAACGAATAGGTCACGATGCCGCCGTTCGGCGTTTCCTTGACGAGCGTTGCGCCGATCGAGCAGCCATGGCTTATCCATGCGGCGACGAGCGCCACCGGCAGCAACCACCGCCGGCCGGATCCGTCCTCCGAGGCGAAGCACATCCCGATCATGGTGAGGCTCCATCTTCTCCCGGCAGGAGAAACCCATACCGTTTCATCACGGCCCTCGCAGCCGGGGTCTGAAGAAAATCGAGAAACTTTCTGGCTGCCTCTTGATTCTTCGATGACCTGACGATGGCTGCTCCCTGGTCGATTCTCGGATGAGCCTCTTGAGGAATCAGCCAATACGTTCCGACGGCTTGGACCGGCGGTGCGGACGCCAAGGAAAGCGCGATAATCCCGATATCGGCGGCCCCGGATTGTGCAAATTGCGCCGCCTGCGAGACATTCTCGCCCAGCGCGAGCTTGTCCTTTACCCGGTCATAGACCTTGAAGTATTCCATGGCCGCCACCGCCGCCCGCCCGTAGGGAGCATGTTTAGGATTGGCGATGGCAATTTTTTTGATCGACGGATCGAGCAGGACATCCATCCCCTTCGCCACATCCAGCTTCGAGCCCTTCGGCACCCACAGCACGATACGTCCCGTTGCATATTGATACAAGGAATTCGGGACGGCAAGCCCCTCTTGGATCAGTTTCTTTGGGTACCCGATGTCGGCGGAAAAATACAGATCGAACGGTGCGCCGTTGGCAATCTGCGAATAAAAATTGCCGGACGAACCGAGCGAGAGTTTCACGCGCTCCCCGGTTTGATGTTCGAACTCCGTCACCAAATCCTTGAAGGCATAGTTCAAATCCGCCGCCGCCGCCACCGTCAACTCGCCGGCGTCAACCGACGACGCCCAGCACAGCCACGCCATCATCGCCAGGCCGCAGAGAACGGTCATGATCGGTGCTGACCGCACCCATCGTCGTATGGCTTTGTCCATCATTTCAGTGTCTCCTCCTGATCCCTGGTTTCCCGGTCGTTGTGCATCCTTGATCATGCACTGTTCGAATCAGCGGGAAGAGACATCGGCACCGAGAGTCCCCTTCCTGCCCCCAGGAAGCCTGGACGAACGCATCCGAACGCCCTCTCTGCAACGGACTACGGATCTGAATGTCAACACGACCGCTTGCCAGGTCTGTCCCTCCATCACCAGTGATAGGCGAGCCGACACTCGACCGCCCGGTCCGGCGCTCCCTCGGGATTGACACGGGCTTCGAATCGGCCCATGTGAATCTCGACCGGCATTCCCGGCCGCCACCACACTGCGCCAGTCTCTGGATCGCTCACAAGGGCCGACACCTTCACATGTCCAATTCCCAGAGACAACAGGACGTTGCCATGATAAGAACGAACACCTTCGATGCGACCGTGCAATTTCACCTGCCAGTCTTCCTCTTTTCCAACAGGCGCATCAAGGCTTTCCCAGGGCGTGACTTTAGCCCTGCGGATCGTATGTATCAGCCGGACGGCTTGAGGGTCCACTATGATGTTCACCGTGTCCCAGGTTTGCGGACACGCCGCCGCTCCGACCACAGGTCCTTGCCCACGCAAGGTCCAAGCCTCGCCGTACACTTTGACCGACACGAGCAGATCAGGCGGCTTGCCTTGGACCAGGACGATCCGTCCGATCCAGCGATTCCACCGGGCTTGTCCCCGACGGAACCATCCGGCCTCCAATCGAACGGATTCGACAGGAATCAGCGCCCTGATGCGCTCTCCGACTCGAAAATCGGTTCGCTCTCCGTTCGAGCAGGGCCATCGAGCCATGAGATCCGTCCGTTCCCCTACACGCATCCGCACGACGGTGCACGCCAACCCTTGCGCAACCCGCGTCACGGTTCCCTCGATCACATTGCTATCGTCGGAAGGACAGAACGAGTGACTCCGCTCTGTTGCACGCATAGACCCCTCCCTGAACGTTGAGCAGCGGACGTGGCTGCTTCCCCATCCGCCCCTCCGAGGTCAGAAGAAAATTTGGTACTGCACCCGAATCGCATTCTCAATCAAACGACCGCCGACCAGATCAACCGGCACGGTGCCGGAGCCGGGGGGAAGCGGCGCGCTCCGGCCGATCGCATAGCCGCCCGTGCCCATCTGGACATTGCTGTAGGTCACCATGATCTGGTGATCGTAGGTTCCGTTCAGAAACCAGTTGAGCGACACATCCGTCTGGTGGATCAGGTCGTCAGCGGCATTCGTGTCCGGATCCCAGTAGGCAAAACGCGCCGCGAGCTCCAGTTTGCGCGGGATGAGATAGTACCCGCTCTGCACGTACCAGCCTAGCGCATTGCCAATCCTTCCCGGAGCCGTGACGGTACAGGTGGTATTCATGCAGGGCAATCCCTTCTCATGGAGCGTGATCGTCTTGAAATAGAACTCAGACTGGAGCGAGAATCCCCGGTACTTGAAGATTCCATCCACCGCCCACGTACTGTAATCGATCAGACCCCACCCCAGTTGCCGGCCGTTGCCGAACGCCGCCAATTGGCGACGGAAATTGAGGTTCGCAAGATCGATCCCGACGAACGAGGCGTTCGAGGCCGTGTTAATGGCAGGATTATAAGAATAGCCCCCGCCGACCGCCAGTTGCGGCGTCTCGGAATAGAAGAGGTCACCCTCGCCGTAGCCCGGACGGCCCAGGATATTCCATTGCACCCGTCCAGTGAGCATCAGCCGGTCAATATCGAAACGGGGATTGGCATTGAGATTCCGCTGATTCGTCGGGCAACCAGCTGGCGATGGAAAGGGATTGCCGCCGGCGGCGCCGCCGGGACAGTTCGGCGTGATCTCTTCGCTGAGGAATGAACCGAATCGGTTGAAGGCCGGACCAGCCCCGTTGAAGACTCCAAGGTAATAATTGACGGGGTAGAGTTCCTCGTCGTTCATGACGGTGATGCCGATATCGCGCCGGTCCAGCCCGCTGGCGGTGAACGCATCCATCACCAGTGCCCGCTCGGCGAACTGCATCGACGCGGTGGAATTGATTTGCGCGCGATTGAAAAACACCTTGTACTGACCGAACATGACATTGAGCCAGGAAAAATGGGTCGAGGTGAAATTTAGATCGAACAGGGCAAGCGATCCCGGCGCCTGAGCGTTTTCCGCCGTCTCCGCTCGGAACTGGACATAGTACTTGAAGTCGGGGTCGAAGAGGTGGCCCATGAAGTACAATCGCGCTCGGCGCAAGTTGAATTGAGAATAGTTCGGCTCTGAACGAACCGCGCGGTAATCGCCGAAGACTCCCAGCAATTCGGGAAAATTCTTGGCATCCCCCGGATTGCGCCAGGCTTCGTTTCGATACCGCTGGGTGTAGCGCATTTGCGCGCGAAATCTGATCTTTAAGAGGAACGCATTGTCGTTCATGGAGAAGTTAAAGCCGCGGTCGTACCAGGCTTTGAAGCTCGGCGAGAGGAGATAGGCCCGCTCCTCCGATTCTTTTTTGACCTGTTCGTACTCTTCCTCGGTGATCCATCCCTGTTTGACCGCCCGTTCCAACAGCAGCTTGAGCGCTGGATCCTGATCTTCCACAAAGACGTACTTGCCGTCTTTTTCGATGAGCTTTCCGCCTTCCACGGCGTTGGCCGGAACATTCCAGGCAAGGAATCCGGCCACTACCAGCACCCACGTGCCCCATCGATAGAAACGAGCAGCGTGGCCACCGGCCGCTCGCCCCTCCACGACCTGACATTCCATAGACCGTCCTCCCTGCGAATTCGAATGACACAAGAACCCCTGCGCGATGCCCTTTGGACGAGCATCACCGAGCCGGCAACGACTCCGCCGACTTCAAAAATTCTCGATAGTCCACTGCCCGAGCTTTCGTTGCGGGATCAATGATCCAAAACCGGCCCGGCTCGAACGTGAGGAGGTAGTCGCCAGGCGATGCCGGCACGAGCGGATAGTTGGGATCGTACGGATCGGACTTCCGGGTGGGGAGTTGAACGTGAAAATGATCAATCGTCAGATGCCAGTAGGGATCGCGCACGGCGATCCAACCCGACGTCGTATCGCGCGCCGCCGCCGGATTGAACCCGGGAGCGAACACGGAAAACGCGACCCGGTCGCTCGGCCCGACCTTTTCCAGCGCGACCGAAAGATGCGGGACCAGCACGTTCAGTTCATCCTCTCGAAACAGCGGCTGGGGCGGTTTTTCTTCCGCGAACCAGCGCAATGGCAGCGCCTTTTTCTCCCGGATTGAAAAGCCTTTCAGAATGCTTCGAATCTCCTGCGCACTCAGTTTGACTGGATGGGTGTAGCCCACCGGCTCAACCTCCCGCTGAATGACGACCAGCACCCGTTGATCTTCCTGCACCACCTGCGTGGTGTACGGCAGCCTTGCGCATCCGGCTGCGGCCAGGACGATTCCCAGCAGAACTCGCGTCAGGATCTGCTGGCCCCGCTGCTTCAGCGGCCGGCGACGACTCATCACGTCCTCATTGTTATTGGCCATGCCAGTCTCCTCTTGATTCAGAATGACTGATATAATGTTAACTATACTTGACGCCTATTCACAAAAAAATCCCTGTCGTCTCTATCGGCCAGCGACCATCGCTTCCGGTGCCTTTCCATTCACCGCTTCGATCGGCGATAAATACCCGAGCGATCGCAACACAGCTTGCGCTTCCCTCCCCTGCGTGAATTCGATAAATCGCTGGGCGAGCGCCCGGTCTGGACATTCATAGTCCATGGCCAACGAATGGACTACCGCCTCCGCTTGTCCGTGATTCGCGACCGCTGCAATACGGATGCGTCGCTGCTCTCGTACCGCCTCAGGTCCGAACAGGATGCCCACATCGGCCTCTCCTCGCATCAGATGGTCGATGACGCCGCGGGCATCGGCGGCGATTTCCAAGCGTCTATTCACGGCTTCCCAGAGTCCGAGCGATTGCAGCAGGGCGCGACTTTTCTGCCCTAGCGTCGTCACGGCCGGATCGGCGATGACGATCCGCAAGCGCTCATCCTGTGCCAGCGCCTCGAACGTCGTCGGCGCCTCGACCACCGACTCCGGCACTACCAGCACCAGCGGCTCCACCGCATACGGCCGACGCGATTCCGGGCGAATATAGTTTTTAGAATCCAAACGGGTGAGTAATTCATCACCGCCCGGCGCAATGAGATGAATCAGCCCTCGCCCGCGGTGGAGATCGACCTTCAAGTGGTTTTGCATACTGGCGATTGTGCGGCGCAGATCCAGTCCGGGCTCTACATGTAGCCGCACCTGTGTACCGGGGAACTGCGCTTCGAACGCATGGCCGAGTGCTTCAAGCGGCGCCTTGACGCTCGGGGAAGCGGCGATCACCAACAATTCCGCCCCCGCGATCTCCGACCGGATGAAAAGTCCGACGCACAAAATTACCAGTGCAGACATTGCGACCCTGATCGAAACGATCATTTAGTCTCCCTCCTTTCTATCTTTATCTTTCATCTTTCACGTTGCGACAGGCGATCCGCGCAGGCTTCTGACGGTTCCCGTCTCCCTCGTATCGTACCCGCCCAACGCCTCCATCTCGGTGCGAAACGGCCGGCTGACGATCGTATCCAACAGGACCGAGAGACTTGGATGCGAAGCAAGAACCGCCTTGGGCACAACCAAGTCGTACCGCGCCTCTTGAAGCGGGAGAAAGTCCAGTCCGTAATAGCGAGCCGCGGCACGGATACCGATGCCCACATCCGCGCGCCCTTCGGCCACGGCTCTCGCCACTTCAAAATGTGACCACGCCACATGGCGATATCCGTTCACCAGCACCGGATCAATTCCAGTCGCCCCCAGTTTCTGATCGAGCAACAACCGCGCTCCCGACCCCTCTTCCCGATTCATCAACGTGACATCCTGGCGCGCGAGGTCGCCGACACCCCGGATGCCTTTTGGATTCCCGCTTCGCACCAGCAACCCTTCTTCCCAAATGGCGAAGGTCACCACCATGACATCTTCGTCCTCGAGGTGCCGCCGCAAATACGGCAGATTCGATTCGCCCGACTTCGCATCGACGATGTGAAGCCCGGCCATGTGGACTTCTCCCCGCTTGAGCGCTTCCAGCGCGGCCGCGCTGCCCATCGTCCAGCCGACGACGGTCGCCGCGTGGTGATGACGCCGCAGGTATTCACCGGCCAGCACAATGGCGGGGTCGCAGCCGGCGACAGCGACTTCCTGCTCCACCGCACGACGATCCCGGAGCAACCGTACTTTGACCAGATTGCCCCGCTTGGCCGTTTGTTGCCCACTACCCGCCGAGCCGATGAGTAATCCATCCGCCGGCACGGTGAAGTTCAAAATCTCGCCCAGCGCCGCGACAGGACGGACGACGAACCGGCTCCCGACACGGGCCACCTTCACACGGGTTGGACCCTGGGTGGACGCATTTAACGGAGTACCGGCAATCAAATCACCTTCGATCAGATCCCCGGTCGCAACGAGGCTGAAGAGGTCTTCAACGCGGCAGCCGAGCGCCCCGGCAAGGCGAAGCGCGACAGCCGTTGTTGGCAAATACTGATTCGCCTCGATCGCGCAGACCGCCTGCCGGGTAATCCCGCTCATGTCGGCAAGCTCCGCCTGCGACAAGCCCTTCGCGGTTCGAAGAGCACGCAACCGATTGTCGATATTTTCCGGTGGCTCGGCCCGACCTTTTTGACTCATAGCAGAGGACCTCATATCATCTATAGCTGATTTTTGTCAACTATAATGAATATCGGATTCGAGAGCAAAATCTCTGCGTAGAAAGCCGTGGTTTATGTGAAATTAATTGTTGATAAAATAACTAATGTTACTTTAATTTAAATTCTACAAAACCCATCCGAATACTACGGATAATAAGGAAGGATGACAACAATGTCTTTATTTCTTTTCGACATTGGACACCTAAAGGCCATCGTCCTCGTCGCCCTTTTCCTGGCTCCTTCACTGACTCAGGCTCTGGAATGGACACCTTCCGACGAGGAAATTGCCACATACCGTAAGAGTTGGAACCCGTTTTCCCACGGCCCCGTCCTCCTTCAAGCCGTCGACATTCAGCCGAAGGGCCAGTTGTCGGTCCGCGAGTTTTTGTTTTCCCAAATCGGCGAGAACAGCTTCGGCAACCAACTCGGCTTCGCCTCTCACAGCAAGCATGGCCCGGTTCATCTCTATTCGCTCTCACCATCCGTCAACGCCGCCTACGGACTCACCAACCATATCGAGCTGGGTGCCGCCATCTCGATGAATTCTTTCTGGGCTAGACAGAACAGCCAGATGACCACCGACACCGGGCTGGGCGATACCTCAGTGATCGTCAAATACCGTCCGATGATTCAAGACCCTGACGGATGGCGCCCGTCGTTCACGCACTTCAGTCAAGTTGTCCTTCCAACCAGTCGTTGGATTACGGGCACGGAGCGGCCCCCCGGCGGGTTCTCACCGCTGGGCCGTCTCCCCAACACCCGGTTCGGCGAACTTGGGATCACGCAAGGAATTATGGCGCGGAAGAACATTCAACCATTTCGATTGAATGCCGCCGTGTTTTACACCTACTCTGCCCCCGGCAGCGATTCCGGCATGACGACCTATACCGGGGACGTCATCAACACGCGGCTGATCTTCGAGCACATCCTCGACGACAAGCGGGGCTTCGGCTACAACGTCGAAGTCAGCACGTTGCATGGGCTGACCTGGCGGGCGGACGGCCATGTCATCAACCGCGGCCAGCGCAACGGGTTCACGATTATCGGGGTGGAGCCGGCTTTACAGTGGCGGATGGGCGAGCAGTGGGTCGCCGCAGCCGGCTGTCTGTTTACCGTGGCCGGCCAAAACGCCATCAATGCGGTGTATCCCAACATTTCGGTTTTCTGGTACTGGAGCAAGACCGGCAAGGTCATGATGCGATAGCTGGCACCGCTTCCGCCGCTATGATACGTTTAGGCCATGCGCGGAGCGCTGACGAGTTGGTTTCGCCATCTCACGATCGGCCAGAAGCTCGTCTTCTCTTTCAGCGTCATGCTGGTCGTGCTGGCGTTCAGCCTGGCCGCTATCCTGGTCTATCTCGTCCGCGTCAACAGCTACGTCGATCGGCATCAGCGGATCACCGTTCCGGCGATCATCACCGCCGCAGCCATGCAGCGGGAAACGTCGGAGATGAACCTGGCCTACCATTTATTCCTGGAACGGAAACCTCCTCGCGGTCTCGAAGAGGCTGTGGAGCGGCTGAACGTGCGTGCAGCCGCGATCAAGAAAGCGCTCGACCTGTACCGCTCCACGCATGCGGCTCGCACCCATCCTATCCTCTATCGGATGTTGACCGAGCATCATCAAACTGCTTTGGCCGACCAGGAAGACGCCGCCATACGGCGGATCGACTTGGCCGTCCAGACGCTGACGGCGAACTGGAACATCTATCTGGCCGCGGCGCGCGCGGCCGGACCGGCCTCCTCCTCGCCCTTGCCTGAGGCGGATCGCTTGATCGGGGAACTTACCAACGGCCTCGATCAACTCATGGACGCACACGTTCGCATCGACGTGGAGATGAAGCGCGAAGGGGATTTGCTGGTCAGCCGGGCTCGCGCGGTGGCTCTGGCCTTGGTCGCACTGCTGGCCTTGGTCATTACAGCGACGTACGTCCTCTTCAACAAGCACATCGCCCAGCCGCTCAAACGTCTTGCCACGACGGCGGATCGGGTCGCTCGTGAAGACCTGTCGGCTTCATTCGATCCCTGGCATTCCAAGGATGAAGTCGGCATGCTCTCCGCCTCGCTCGTCGCCATGCTGGCCGCCTTGCGGGAACGCACCCGCGCGCTGGAACGCAAGACCAAGGAATTGGAAGCCTTCACGTACTCCGTTGCGCACGACCTCAAGGCGCCGCTGCGCGAGATCGAAGGGTTCTCCTCGCTGCTCGAACGCAAGTTCGGCGGGACGGTGGATCCGACGGCCTTGGGCTATGCCGCGAAGATCCACGCATCCGCGCTGCAGATGACCGCGCTGATCGACGCTCTGCTTCGCTATTCCCGGCTCGAACAACAAACCATGCCCAGAGTCCGCGTCGATCTCCATGCGCTGGTTCACGCCGTGGTGTCGGATCGCCTGCAATCCGTGCCATTCCCGGCGCCGGCCGTCACCGTCGATCTACCGGCCGCCGCAATTCAGGGAGATCCGGCAGCGATCAGGCAGGCCGTCGTGAACCTTTTGGACAATGCGCTGAAGTTCTCGCGCGGCGTCGCATCGCCGGAGATCCGCATCGGCGGCACGGTGACGGATCGGGACTACGTGCTCTGGTTCATGGACAACGGCATCGGGTTCGACCCGAAAGAGGCCGAACGCATCTTCGGCTTGTTCGAGCGCCTGCACGCCCCGTCGGAATTTGAAGGAACGGGAGTCGGCTTGGCAATCGTGAAACTGGTCATGGAGAAACACGGAGGGCGGGTGTGGGCGGAATCCTCGCCCGGCAAGGGGAGCGTGTTCTATCTGGCGTTTCCCATGAAGGAAGAGCCATGAAGGTGCTCGTCATCGATGATGAAGAATTCGTCCGGCTGACGCTGGAAGAGACGTTGCGTCAGGAGGGGTGCGCCGTCACCGTCGTCGACCGAGGTCAGGCCGGCCTGGACGCTCTGCAGGCCTCGTTGTACGACTGTGTCATCACCGACCTCCGCATGCCCGGCATGGACGGGCGCGCCGTGTTGGAATGGGTGCGCGAACATCAACCGGACGTGGATGTGATCGTGCTGACCGGACATGGCGAAATTCGAGCCGCCGTCGAGGCCATTAAAGCGGGGGCCTGGGACTTCCTCGTCAAGGAAACGCCGTTCGACGGGTCGCAGGTTGCCGCGGCGTTGGCGAAGCTGAAGACT